>CAZVFX010000026.1:0-67286 GCA_964626565.1 uncultured Myxococcales bacterium | reverse complement strand
TCAGGAACACCAGCTGCAGGTGGCGGTGTGATTTTACCTGTTCGCTTCTCTAGGCAAACGGATCGTCCCACCCATCGTGCCCGTGAGTGAGCATGGGGAGGACGGGATAGATGTTTCGCCGGTCGCGGCTGATGGCGGCGACTGCGGCCTGGACCTGGCCGTTGTGGCGAGGGAGTATCAGGACTGCCTCTTCCCTTCCCTTTACCACCCGGGAAGGCCAGCGCCGGGAACGATCGATCATTATCACACGCTTGCGTACGGTGGATGTCACCCACGGTAGCCGGAAGCGGCCCTGGTCGAGCATCACCTGGACCAGGTCCAACAGTGCCGCTTCATCCTCGGCGAGAAGCTCCGGGTCCATCGCTGGAGCCGCGCTCAGCCGGATTCGGTTTACCAACCAGTGCAAGGTGTGCCGTAGCGTGCCCGTGAACCGCACAAAAAGCGACTCCGGACGTGGCAGCGGTGGCGGTGGCCGCAGTTGGACTTTGGCGTGTTCCGCCAGAAACTCCCACTGGCGAGAAGTGAGGACAAGAGTGCTACCAACTCCCAACGAGTACCTCGAAGGATCGTCACTCTCGGTGAGCGCCGTCAACTCGCCGGCCGCGTGTTGCTTCCTAACTTCGCCCAAGGTCAATCTGGAATCGGAACCCAGAACTCCAAAGGGTGTAAAATCCTCGAGGAGCAGTTGGTCTTTGGTGGCCTGGTAGTGGCCGAAAACCAGTTCGTCGATGCGGTCCCGCACCGCTGACGGGTAGCCGGCATAGCGTCGCCGAGCCATGAAATAGAGCCTCAGTGTTGCTTTTCGAATACGCTTTCGCAGATCGGAAGGCGGTTTGGCCGGGCACTCCACTGCGGCTTCGTAGACCAGCCCGTGTCGCCCCGGAGTGTGCACCGATTGGTGCCATCTGATGCCGTTTTCCAACAGGTGCACTCGGCAGACGTCTCCCGCAGGGGGGATCCACACCATGGCGCCAGTTACATTGCCCGCAGGAGACAGGGGGCCAGCGGCCAACTCGTTCAGCGGTTCGCCGCCGCGAGATACCCGATTCCCATCAAGGCGGATGTCTGCCGCAGCGAACCTGCACAGGTCCCTCAATTCCTCCCTCTCCCGGCGCGGCTTTCCACCCGTGCGATGGATTGTGACCCTCGTCAACGAATGGTCGGCGGGCGGCTGTTGAGCCGGTGCTCCGCGACGACGTATCACCACCGTTGCGCTTCCCGATTCCACCACGACCTTGCTGGGGTCCGGGGCAAACGCGGCCAACACGCCGATCCCTCTCCGGGCCATGAACCACTCCAACGCACTTTGACGACCCGAAGGGGGCTCCTGCCGATCGAAGAGTGTAGCCAGTTGGCCCAGTGTATCGTTGGACAGCGCCTTGCCGTCATCCACAACGTCGATTCGCCAGCGACCGATGGTTACGTCGACCCTCTGCGCACCCCGGCGGCAGGCATCCCGCACCAGTTCCACAGGGTATTCGTGGCGGGAGCGGAAAGTGTGGGAGGGCAGTTTTTTTAACTGCGCGTCCACATCGATGGACAGGAAGCTCTCCTCCACCAGTTCTCCGGTGCGAATGCCCGGAGAAGTGATTTCTTCTCCCCTCACGAGGCATCCTCCACTACTCGGCGCGAGACTTGCCAGCGCAACTGTTCGCCCCGGTCGGACAGCAGTCGCGAATCCCTGGCCAGGGCATCAATGAAACGGAACGAGCCCACGCCTTCGTCTTCTTCGAACAGTTTGACGCATTGCCGCGCCAGGTGACCATGTGGATTGACCGCGATAAACGACTCGGCCCAGCCAGATTCGGAAGGCAGCGACAATCCTCTCAGGTCCACATCCTGAAAGTCCCGAGCCGTAAGTCCCGGAGCCGCGAGGCATACGCTCTTCGCCCCTGCATCCTCAAGCAACTCGTTCACCCTTCCCAGCAGTCTGTCCAGGGGAGCACCCGTGCCGACGGCAGAGCTCTCTGTCTCCAGCGCCTCCACCAAGTCGAGGTCGACGGTCCCGGCCAGACTGTCGATGAGGGGAGCGAAGGGTTGACTGTCCCGGTCCAGAACCACTGCTCCCCCTCCGGTGGCCAGACGAGCCAGGCGGCTCGACTGCCGCCCCGAGAACAGCTTCCCTCGTTTCGCCAAACGGCCCGCCTTCTTGATGGAAACTCGCTTGCCCGACAGCGTCGGCAGAATTGGATGGAACCAGATGGCTCGGGCCTCAGACCATGCCCGCGGGTTCACAGTCGCGGCCACCGCGATCTGACCCAGCAGTTTTTCGGCGGTCTTCCTGTCCGCGGGACTCGCCGACTGGCGCCAGCGGTCGGTTTTGACGCCCATCAGAAGCATGAGGAGCGCGGCGAGCGCGGCGAGGCCGGCGGCAACGAGGACCACGTTGCGGGGGGTAAGGTTTTGGCGGATCGATTGCGACAAGCTCCCCCCCGCTGGGCCCTCGCTAGACCTCTGGTCGGCGCTTGTGCCCTCTCCCACCGCAGGGGGAATAGACTTCTTCGGCCACCACCCGGGTTGCCGCCGCGAGGCGGTGGAAGGAGCCTCAGAGGCAACGGGTGTGGTGGCGGTGGAATAGGTATCCTTCCCCGGCGGGGGAAGGTGTCCCGACGAGCCGGCCGCAGGCCTGCTGGCGGGACGGAAGGGGGGTAGCGTGTCCGCACCCGATGTCAACCCCTCCCCCACCGCGACCAGCGTGGGCGGCAGCGGTGACGCGCCGCCCCCTTCGGTTCCCTGCTTCTCCAGCAGTCGGTCGGCCTCTTCTCCCTCAGTCATTTCCACCACCGGACGGGAAGCATCCACTGCATGCCAGCCCTTGTCGTAGTACTCGGTCCAGGCGTGGAGACCCGGGGCGAGTTTCCCCTTCGCCCCCACCAGACCCACCGCTAGGCGAGAAGGAACCTGAAGCCGGCGCAACAGCAGGATAGTCACACCGTTGAGGACATCGCAGTCCCCCCGACCTGTAGCCAGCACGAATTGCAGCCATCCTGGCGAATTCTTCAAGTCACGATATAGTGCGGCAGATTCGCTGGAGTCGTCGTAGTCCAGCAGCCGCCTCGTTATGGTCACGGCAGCGAGTACCCGGTGATCAGTGGGGAGCGCCGTGGTTTTTGCCAACGTTTCGTCCAGGCCTTCGGGCCAGGGGAGGTCGCCGGGAACTGCTGTGAGTGCCTTTTTGGCCTCTTCTGTGAGCGCCCGTGGCTCTCGCTCCGGGCCCGTTACGTAGTGGACCACGCCGCCTTTTGGAGGCAAGGTCACCAAGACTGCGCCGTCTACGGTGCGCACCTGTGCGGGAGCCGCGGCACCATCCAGGCGGATACTGTTGACATCAACTCGAAATCCGGATGGCGCCGGCAGCACCGTGGCTCCGCCCGAAGGCAGGGCCAGGCGTACCGTGATGCAATCCCCGCCGCAGGTAAAGTCTGAGCTTGCTAGTTGGGTGTCGCCGTCTCGCGGGAGCAACCCGACGTTTGGCTCGTACCGGTCGGCTGTAAGTATCTTGAACCAGGCGGAAACGGGCGGGTCGAAACTCATGTCCACCGACAGAGATTGGCGCACCTCGTTTACTACCGCGCCGCGATAGCCGTCGGGGAGAATCTCCACCTTTGAGCGTGGCCCGGCGCCGGCAACGGGAACGGCATCCGATGGCTCCGTTTCGGTGGACTCCGAACGGGACACGGCGCTCGCGGGAAGCTCGCCGGGCACCGGGGCGAACCTGTAGGCCAGTAAGGCAACCACGGTCAAGGCGACGGCGCCGAGCAGATAGACAGCCCTGATGCTTCGAGCCCACTCCATCACTCCTTCGGCCATCCTGGTGAGTTTCCCCCGGGAGCCCACAGGAAAAGCCTGGCGCAGATGGATGTCCACCAGGCGCGTGAGGGCGCGGCGGGCGGCCCTGCGCACACGGGCCAGAGCCCGGTTGTCGATAACTGCGTTCCGAGACATGATGACGTCGAGGTTGTTACCGTTCAGCAGGAAGACGGGGGACAGACCCCTGGCTACCTGGCTGCGCCACCGTTGCCGCGCGGCAGAGTGGGACAACTCATCCAAGAGCACCCCGTGCCAGACGGGAAGCCCTCTGGCGAACAGTTCCACTTTGGGTTTCTCAGCCAGACCTACCGCCCCTTCCACCGCCCCCTCCCGAAACGATAGCGTCATGGGGCCGGACAGGCGTAACGATTCGTTTATTTTCCTGCCTTCCACGTACACCGTCAGCGGCGTTGAACTGCGGTCGTTGCGGCGCAAGAATCGGCAGTAGCGGCGCACTGCTCCGGTTAGTTCGGAAACGTACTCGGCATCGGTAGAGTAGTGAGCTTTTCGCACCATGGTCACCCGGGTGCCCCTTCCCTCCTTCCGGCAGTCCACCCGACGCAACTCGAAGGCCGAGTCGATGGCGATTCCCCAATGCTCTTTCTCGTTATCCGATTCTACGACGATGTGATCCGACCGGAAGCGGAGCACCGACCAGAAACCGATACCGTACATGCCCGCGGCGAAGCGGTCCTTTCCCTTGCTGGAGGAATATAGCCTGAAGAGGAAACGACGCGCTTCCTCAAGCCCCATTCCCGTTCCGTCACCGGTAAAACGAAGGTACTCCTCGCCCGATGGCAGGCGGCGGGCCTCAATGTCGATGCGGGAGGCGCCGGCGTCCCTGGCGTTCTGGGCCAATTCCCGGAAGAAGAACCAGGGGTCGTCGCCGTAAATACGACAACCGTCCTCGGCCAGTTTCCTGAAATCAGCGCCTTTCATGGGGTAGATGATACCTGTACGGCTTGAGCCTTTGCAACCGGATAGCGAACTACCAACTCGGGCGGCGGCGATTCTCGAACCAACCGCGGTATTTTTTTTGCTTTGCCCGCTGTCGTTTTGGTGCTCGGCGACTACAGGTTGCACCCTCCGCACTTTCTTTAGAGGCTCCCCAACGGACTTCAACACAATCGTTGGGATTGTAGGCTGCCTCGAACGCGGCGGAGCGGGCCAACACTTCCAGGACCGTCAAGGTCTGGCTTGAACCATCTGAGCGTTCGTAGGTGATAGTCATCTCGGCAGCCCACGCGGCGTGCAGTTCGACAAGCTTCTCCCGCACCTGTTTCGGCGTCTTGTTCTCCGGCAGGCTGAACGCCTCCGGAGTGCGCAACAGACGATCGGGGAAGTCTTTTAGAACGTCCATCGCGATAAGTAGTCGCATGTCGCGGGCAGGGGTTGAAAAATCCTCCCACGGGCCGCTGGTGCGAAAGATGCGTATGCCGGACGGCATGTCGATAACCTTGCCCGAATGTTCCTTCTTCCACTCCTCGCCGTTGCGCACCGACCCCACCCGCGTCTGGAGTTGTTCATGGAGAGCCTCGTGGAGAAGACGGAAAGCGCTCACCGGATCGAGAGGGTCGGGGTTGACCACACGCTCCATACGGTCGAAGAAGGTGGTGGTGTTCATCTGCTGTTGTTCGAGGGAGAAATCAGCGTAGTCCGGGTTTGCCGCGACCTGGCGGTTTGTCTGCGGTTTCAGCACGCCATGGCGCCGGGCTACCGGCCTAAACGCCTTGAACCCGGGGCCGCCAATGACGTCCTTCGTCGTGAACAGGAAGTTGCCACGCCAGAATCGCTTAATCGCTACTGTTCCGTCAGGCTGGGCGTCGGCCGCCAGGAGGACTCCGGGTGAGTCCTTGGTCTGAGGAAGCCACTTAACCAGCATCAGGGTGTGGCCGAACGGATCGGCGAACACAACGCCGGGCCGCAGGCTCTTGCGTGTCAGTTCCACCGGATACAGGTCGGTGGCGTTGGAGTCAAGGATCGACCTGGCAGAGGCTGCATGCACGTCACACTTGACTCGCCGGAGGAACCGGTAGAACGAGCCGACCCGGCTTCCCTTGTTGCGAGGAGTCTCGTTGGAGACCCACTTGGTACACTCAGGCCCCTTCTTCCGGTTCCCTCGAGTGCACTTGTGGTGGCCAAAGGGAAGCCCGAGCTTCCAGGAAAAATAGGCTCGAAGATAGAATGGATTGTCCGCACAGTCGGGCGTCAGTTTTAGCCCACCGCGAGCATCTTTGTCTTCGTTCAGACCCAGATAATTGTGCAGAAAATTACGCCCCCCGTCCCTGGTTATCTGGTGCAACGGCCGCCATGAGGTCCCTTCCGGCGCATCGAACAGAATCTCCAGCCAGGCCGAGTAGAGATTCTCCATGTCCCGGGTCCAGGAACGCTCGGTAGCCCAGGCGATTCTGCTCTTCTTTCTGAGGCGCCGTTTCTCGACGACAAAAACCGGCGCACAGGCAGCCCCCCGTCCCCCGTTTTCTACCAGCAACTGGTGGTTGCCGAGGGTGGCCGCTGGTAGTTGGCCGGCCACCCAGTAGGGCGGGCCGCCGCCCTGGCGTACCGCCTGCAGCGGGGTTTTGCCATCGGGTCCGGCCAGATGTACGGTGGCGCGGTCCGGCGGCTCTTCCATTGCCACCAGCACTCGCAACGTGTCGCCGGGGACCGGCGACCGCGGTGAGACCAGGATTGCGTATCCTGCGGGGGTCGCGCACTCGGCCGCCACCGTACCCGGCAGCGCGAGCAGTATCAGCACGCCGAGAGCGAGCAGCCTGTCCTTCCCAGCCTTCGGCGAAGTAGGACTGGGGTCTGCAAAGGGTCGCAACGGCCAAGACAATTTCTTTACCTCCGCCAGAAGTGCGGGGAGAAGAGAACCAGAACGGTAAACATCTCCAATCTGCCTGCCAGCATGTTGAGCATGAGCACCCACTTCCCTGCCTGGGGAATGAGGAAGTAGTTCTCCGCCGGCCCCACCTTGGCCAGGCCGGGTCCGATATTGCCGATACAGGCTGCCACCGACGAAACCGCGGTTACCGGGTCGAGCCCCATTGCTGCCATGATGAGAGAGGAAACCACGAATCCACCGACGAAAAGAATCACGACGCCTAAGATTGCCTGCACTCCCGAGTTGGGGACCACGGTGTGGCCGTAGCGCACGGCCGAAACCGAGCGGGGGTGCGCGATTCGAAACAGTTCCCGATAGGCGAACTTGAACATTACTTGAAGCCGTACAACTTTGATGCCTCCGCCGGTGCTGCCGGCACAGCCGCCGATGAACATGAATGCGAGAAGCAGAAGCTGCAGGTAGACGGGCCAGAGGGCAAAGTCCCGGGTAGCATAGCCGGTCGTGGTGAGGATGCTGGCAGACTGGAACGCGGCGCTGCGTACCGTGGGTTCGAAGCCTTCCCATTGGCCGGCTAGAAAGAGAAACAGCACTATGGACAACACCCCGAAAACGAAGAATGCAAAGTAGGTTCTGAATTCGGAGTCTTTGTGGTAGGCAAACGTCTTCCCGAACACCAGGCCGTAGTGAAGGGCAAAATTGGCGCCCGCCGCGACCATGAAGATAGTGAAGACCCACTCAAAGTACGCGCTCTTCATGCCTCCCACACTCGCGGACAGGGTGGAGAACCCCCCGGTTGCCATGGTGGTGCAGGTGTGGCAGATCGCATTGTACCAATCCATGCCGCCGAAGATGAGTAGCAGTATCTGGACCGCGGAGACAACCGCGTAGAGCTTCCACAGCAGGCGGGCCGTATCCGCGATGCGGGGGCTCAGGCGGCCCGGCGTCGGTCCCGGCACTTCAGTGCGCATGAGTTGCATTCCGCCGCCGCCTACCAGCGACAGCGCGGTGACTGCGAGCACTAGAATCCCCATTCCTCCCAACCACTGAATGAGAGAGCGCCAGAGCAGGAATCCCCGCGGCAGGGCGGAAAGGCCGCCGCTCAATTGCACCTCCAGCCCATCCCACAGCCCCGCTCGAATCACTGACGCCCCGGTGGTCGTGATGCCTGAGATGGACTCGAACATGGAGTCGGTAAAAGAGCAGAACTCCCTTCCCGGATGAAGGGTTTCCGGCGGAAGGTCGCAAAGGGAGGTTTCACCCGGGGAGCCGCCTCCTATCCAGGCCGGGTCGGCCCAGGAGAGGTGGGCGTAAAGGTAGAACGGGAGCGCGGCTGCGGCCGACGCCACCACCCAGCCGAGCACTGCGGCGAGGTAGGCGTCCCGGTGAGTCACCGGCGGCCGCTCGCCACGATTTCTGGTGAGCACAAAGGTCAGGGCCCCGGCGACTGCGGTGGCCAGCAACGAGAGCATGATAGGCAAGACGTCATCCGCGCCATCGGCCAGCGCGACCCCCAAAGGCAGAAGCATGGCGATCCCTAAGAAGATCAAAACCACGCTGACAATATGGAGGACGGTGCGAAAATGCATGGCGATTACGCCCAGAAACCGGGTTTAAACAACCGCTCCAGCGCTTGGACCGAACCGCTTCGGCAAAACACAATCACCCGGTCATCGGGCTCAATGGTGTCGTCTCCACGGGGGATGATGGTGGCGTCGCCCCGGAAAATCATGGCGATGAGAGTCCCCTTCGGGAACTTGACGTTTTTCAACGGTTTGCCCAGGACCGGGGAGTTGGCCGGCGGCACGAACTCGAAGGCTTCGGCGTCTTCTCCCGCAAACAGGTTCACTTCGAGGACGTCCACCTGATGGACCTTGCGCAGGACGTATGAGGCGGCCAGTTCGAAGGGGTTAAGCACGACGTCGCTGTCCACTGCCCGCACCAGGCGCATGAAGTCTGCGTCTCGGGTTACCACAATCGCTCGCGAGACGCCCAACTTGCGGGCAATCTGGGCGGTGATGATGTTCAACGCCTCCTCTTTGCAGGAGGCGATGAAAGTATCCACGCCCTCGGCGAGGAGGGTCTCCAGAACGTCCAACTCGCCGGGGTCCGCCTGGATTACGATAGCCCTCTCCAACTGGTCGGCCGCGGCTTCGGCCAGTTTGAGGTCGCCGATCATGACGCGGGTTGTGTAACCGGCTGTGGACAGCGCCTCCGCCAGCTTGATGGACAAGGCGTCTCCGCCTCCGATGAGTATGGAGCGGGCGGGTCGCCTGTCCTCTCCTTGGAGAGACACCAGCGAATCAAGCGCTTCGCGCGTGGCCAGGAAGTACACCAGGTCCCCGGCGCGAATGACGTCCTTTCCTCCCGGGATCACGACCTTGTGCCCCGTCTTCGAATCGGGTGAATGTCTCAAAATCGCGCCGACCATGATCTGCATGCCTTCGAATTCCCGGGCCAGTTTCCACAGCGGCTTCTCCACCAACACCCCCCCTGCCGCCGCTCGGAGGGCAACTACGAACACCTTGCCTTCCTCAAACAGCAGCACATCCTTGGCGCCGGGAATGAAGAGGATTCTAAGCACCTTGCCGGTGAGAAGAGCTTCGGGGTCGATGACCACGTCAATATTGAAACGGCGTTTTACCGACGTGTCGGTAAGGTAGTCCGCGTTACGAATTCGAGCCATGGTCGTGGCCCGCTCCGGAAGGTATTCGGAAGCCATGTACACGGTCATCATGTTGGTTTCGTCGCTGTCCGTAACCGCAATGAAGAGGTCGACTTCCGACAGCCCGGCGCGTTTCAAGATTCCCGGCTGGGTCGCCGAGCCCTTGATGACGTTGACATCCAGTTCTGCTTCCAACTCGGCGCATTTCAGCGCGTCGGCTTCGATGACCACCACCTGCTTTCCGGCCTGGGACAAGTAACCTGCAAGGTTCGCCCCAACTTGACCGGCACCGACGACGACGACCTTCACAAGCGCTCCTTTTTCGCTGCTCTTGCCCCTGTCTTCTAACTAGCATAAGGCATGGGCCTGCGCAAGGTGGCCGCGGCGGCGTTGCGCGCGTTCCAAGGACGGTATAACGTGTAAAGTGTCACCGAACGGAGGCTCCATGAAGGCAAGACTACTCATGTCGTTTTACTGGGCATGTCTGGTGCTCAGCGGCTGTTCAGGCGATTCCGGCGCCGATGTGTCTACCGCTTCCGATCCGGGCGGAATTGAAGACGGCATCGCCGGCGATCTGGGCCCCGACGCGGCCCCGGAGGTTGTGCCGCGGGGGGAAGTGACACCCGACGCATCCGACGTGTGGCAGTCAAACTCGGACACCCTGGCAGAGGTGGCGGCAGACGCGGTCACCGACCTGCAGGATGGCGGGCCTGCGGAACTTCCCCCCATAGAGCCGGAGATAGTGGAGGAGGTGGAGGTGGTGGAGGTGGAGGTCGTGGAGTCGCTGCCTGCGAAGGACCCGCTGGTACTCATTGACGAGACCGAACTGCGGCTGCCGCCCCTGGCA
The DNA here is from genome assembly GCA_964626565.1 of uncultured Myxococcales bacterium. Lineage (GTDB taxonomy): Bacteria > Myxococcota_A > UBA9042 > CAIXZC01 > CAIXZC01 > CAZVFX01. Next base: position 57,122 of record CAZVFX010000026.1, on the reverse strand, counting down.
GGGGATTCCCGGTATGTCGACCATGGCGACTTCGACCAGGACGGCGACGAGGACCTGGTGCTGGCGGTGGCCACGGACCACAACGTGCTGCTTTCCAACGACGGCTCCGGCCACTTTGCCGCGGCCGAACTGCCCGGCGGCAAGAGGCCCACCAATTGCATTGTCACAGTTGACCTTAACGGCGACGGAATGGAGGACCTCTTCGTGGGCAATACCAACGAGCCCAGCCAGGTGCTGATCAATGAGGGCGGCGGCAGCTTTGTGGACGAGTCGGAGTCACTCCTCGGTCAATTCTCCTACCAGGTGGAGCGGGTGTTGCCGGGAGATCTGGACGGAGATGGCGACCAGGACTTTGTGGTCCTCTGTTCCGGTTCACAGCAGGAGCGCCTGTTGCTCAACGCAGGGGAAGGACTGCTGACGGACGAAACTGTTGGCCGCATGCCGGTGGACAGCTTGATGGTGTCGTCCGGCAGTCTGGGCAGCGTCGACGGTAACGGCCCCCCCGACCTCGTCTTCACCAACTTCATTTCGAGTCAACTGACGACGCTCTGGATCAACGATGGCCAGGCCTCCTTCTCAGATCACACCACGGACATTCAACCGGCGTACGAGAGCATGGGGTTCGACGCGGTGCTGGTTGACCTGACCGGCAATGGCGACCTGGACCTGTTCGAGGCCAACCTCATGAACGTCCAACGGGTGCTGTTGAACAATGGTGCCGGAAAATTCACCGAGAAGATTGGTGGAGTGCCGGCCAATCTGGGACCTGCGGGAGATGGAATCGTAATGGCTGCCGACGCTGAGCCGGGGGACATCAACATGGATGGCCACCAGGATATCTTTCTGGCGTGCAGCGGCACGACCAGTGGATTCAATCAGAACCTGCTGCTCCTGGGCGGTCCCGGCGGTCCCAATCAGCTTTTCTCTCCTTCCCCCTTTGCAGAGAACGGCGGTGACTCCCGCCACAGCGCCGCGGTTGACCTTGACGGCGACGGTTACCTGGAGATCGTAGTGGTCAACGCGTTCTCCCAGTCACTGCTTTTCTGGAATAACTAGCTCTGCCTGAACAGCTTCGCCGCTTCCACACATCTTTGGACAACTGTGACGAAAACGAGTCCGGCGAAAAGGTAGATCCAGAGGTGCCGGTATTCGGGCAAGGAGTAGAAAAGGACGAAGAAGACGAACGTCTCCGCCCGTTCGGTGATGCCGGCCTGGTAGTAGAATTCCTTCTCTCCTTCCCGCGCCGCGATGGCTCCCACGGTGAGGAACGCGGTGAGATTGAGGATTATGGCACAAGCCAGAACCGTGAGTCCTTGAGCCGCGTCGGGGTAGGAGAAAGCGTAGAAGATGATCACCGCACTTTCCACAGCCCGGTCGGAGACAACGTCCAGAAAACCTCCCCAGGCTCCGGATTTGTTGGTGAGGCGAGCGAGAGAGCCGTCGAGCAGGTCCAGGAGGCCGGAGAGCAGTAGCAGTATGAGAGCCAGCCAGCTATTTCCCAGGTAAAACGCGGCTCCGGAGGCGACCCCGAAAAGGAGGCCGGCAATGGTGATGTGATTGGGGGTAATGCCGAGTTTTTGCAGCGGCCGGGCCAGGGAGTTGATAGCTGGCTGGATCAGGTGGCGTGCATAGCGGTCAAGCATTGGTCCTTCGTCGCGTGAACAGGCAAAGGGCCAGGAGCAGCAGGAGGGGCCACGGTGATGCGGGGACCGGGCTCATGTTGCAAGAACTGTTGCCGCCGCCACCGATGCATATGCCACAGTCCTCGGCACAGGAGGCGCAGTTCTCATCGCTGCCGCACGTCCCATCGCCGCACTTTTTCGTGGGGTCTGGTTTGGTGTCGTCGCAGTCGGCCGGACAGGAGGCCTCGGTTTCACCTTCGGCGCAGGTGCCGTCGCCGCACGGGTCGACAGGTTTACTGCCGCAGTCGGCCGGGCAGGAGGTTGCCGTTTCTTCTTCATCGCAGGTGCCGTCGCCGCATTCGGGCTCGGTAATGCCGCAGTCAGCGGCACAGACAAGGATGTTCTCGCCCGTCTCGCAAACCCCGTTACCACACACCGCCTGATTGGGGCCGCAGTCCGCGGCACAAACCTGCTCATTTTCCCCGGCTTCGCACATGCCGTTCCCGCACACCGGCGGGGGGCCTCCCCCATCGCAACTGAGCTGGTTCTGACCGCTCGGGTCACTGCCCCCAGCGGTGCCGCAGTTGTAGTATCCTCCGTCAGAGAACCAGCCGCATTTTTCGTTGGTAACGCAGTTGATCATAAGCAGGCCGCCGTTTTCGCACCAGGTGAGTACTTCTCCGGCGCAGCAGCCTTCGTAGGAGGTATTTCCGCAGTCGGCGGCGGTGCAGTCCGCGGCGCAGCTTTCGTAGTTCTCCGCTTTGCCGCAAACACCATCGCCACAGCCGCCCACTCCGCCGCCACAATCAGCGGGGCAGGTCTGCTCGCTTTCCCCCGGTTCGCACTTGTTGTTTCCGCACACCGGGTCCACCGGCCCACCGCCGCACCCCTTGGGGTACGCTCCCGACGGGTCCTCGCCGCCGTTTGAGCCGCAATCGTAGAAGCCGGCCTGAGTGTTCCAGCCACAGGACGGGTTGTTAGAGCAGTTCATCTCCTGCAGTTCTTCGTTCTCGCACCAGGTGAGAGTCTCACCGTTGCAACAACCCTGATAGGTGATGCTGCCGCAGCCTCCGCCGCCGCAATCGGAGGGGCAACTCTGGCTGCTCTCGCCCGATTCGCAGACCCCGTTTCCGCAGTTGCCGCCTCCGCCAGTCTTGATGCACACTCCTTCGCCGCTGGGCGGCGGGTCCTGCAGAGGCGCGCACGTCCAGCCGGAAGGGCATCCCCCGCCGCCGTTGGGGTCGGGGCAGAGTTGGGTGCAATAGGAGCCGTCGGACGCGGTGACGCAAACCAGCGGCGAGTTACAATCGCTGGGTGAGTTGCACGGGTCGCCCAATCCCGTCTGGCCGCCGGAGCAGTCAGCCGGACAGCTCTGCTCGGTTTCGCTGCTTTCGCAAAGGCCGTTGCCACACACCGGGTTGACACTTCCCGAGTCGTAAGCCTCGATCTGGTTCTGGATCCAGGCCGCGTGAATGTCGACGCGGGTGTTCCAACCGTTCTGCACGCACCCTTCGTCACCTGCCGACACTACGCTTATCACCTCCTCGACGCCGCCCGTGCTGAGCAGCGCAGGCCCTCCCGAATCACCCACGCAGGTGTTCTTCGGGTTCGCCGGGGTGGTGAAGTTCCAGAAGCCCTGGGCATTTACGTCGCCAATTGTCGATGCGACGTACATCTTCTTGCCCGATGAATAGGGGTTGGTGAGGCTGGACTGGCCGTACCCTACGAAGGTGATCGGCGAGCCTTCCATCCCAACTATGGACTGGGTCCGGAACTTGATGGGCGGCGTCGATGCAGCCTGCTGAAGCACGACCACTGCAATGTCGTGGACCTGAACCACCGCGTTGTCAATGACCTGCTGCCCGAATTGAGGGTGGGGGATCGATTTCACGATGTTGTAGATGGCGGTGGCGTTGCTCGTGGACGGCCCCATACCGAACTGCACCGGGGTATCGGTGGCCACACAGTGGGCAGCCGTCAGCACGATCTTCGGTGAAATGAGGGTGCCGCTGCACAGGTGCTGGGTCATCTGCACCGCGCCAACCGCAGGGTGGCCGCTGTCGGGCTGTCCACCGATAATCGGCTGTGCCGCAGTTTCCAGAGGAAGGTTGTCCTCTTCGGCGACGAACTCACATTGGGACAGGATCAGGGGTGCGGCCAACACGACGAACAAGACCGACAGGCGGGGCAACGACACTGTCAAGATACCTCCAGGAAACCACCGGTAGTTTTCAAACTCAGGAATCAATATTACTAATCAGCATCCCATGACGCAACCACCGCGTTAACATTCGTCGCCGTCGTTGACGGTGGCTACCCCGGAGCGGTATGCTTGATTCGACTCTGGCAGCCCACGAGTGATGGGGAGGTGCTACATGCGGAATAGCCCGGCGGCGTTCATTCTAGCCATAGTTATGTTGATCTGGTCTTGCTCTTCGGCCTCTGAAAGTGCGCCGGTGCTGCTGGATACCGGAACCGCGGACCTGGGCCCCCTGCAGACCGACACCGAGCCGCTGCTGCCCGACGGTGGCCTGGGCCTTGACCTCGCGGACGGGATGACCGCCGATTTTGGCGCCGATGCCGGGCTGGACAGCATCGAACCGGGGGCATTCGGCTGGCCGTGCAGTGATGAAGACGACTGCACCTCGGGTTACTGCGTCGAGAGTCATTCGGGCCAGGTGTGCACCAGCACCTGCGTCACTGAGTGCCCCCAGGGGTGGCAGTGCGTTCAGGATATGGGTGCCGCACCCGACCTGGTGTTCGTCTGCCTGCCGGAATTCCTGTCGTTGTGCATGCCGTGCACCACTCATTTGGAGTGCTATTCCAGTGGCATCGACACCGGGGCGAGGTGCGTGGACGCGGGCTCCCAAGGCGCATTCTGCGGCGCGGAGTGTGAGGAGATCGGGGTCTGTCCCGGAGGCTACGAGTGTGTGGAGGCCGACCTTATCTCCGGACAGACGGCCATGCAGTGCGTTCCTGCTGATTCCGGAGAGTGCGAATGCAGCGAATTTGCCATTTACAAGAGCTCGTGGACCAACTGCTTTGCGGAAAACGAAGATGGAGTTTGTCCGGGCACCAGAAACTGCTCCGAAGAAGGGCTCACCGATTGCGATGCGCCGATCCCGGCGCCGGAAGAGTGCAACGGGATTGATGACAACTGTAACGAGGAAGTGGACGAGGACTTGGGGAAGACCGGCTGTGGAGTGGGAGTTTGTGCTCACACGGTGGACAACTGTGTAGATGGGTCTCCGGTGGAGTGCGACCCCCTGGAAGGGGCTGGAACAGAGCTGTGCAATGGCACCGATGACAATTGTGACGGGGCCACCGACGAAGGTTACCAGGATACCGATGAAGACGGGGTGGCCGACTGTTTGACCGAGGACGACGACGGTGATGGCATCCCTGACGGCCTGGACAATTGCCCTTCCATCGCCAATGAAGACCAGGAGGATTTCGACCTGGACACCGTGGGCGACGCGTGCGACCCCGATGACGACAACGACCAGGTTGCTGACGAAGAGGACTGCGAGCCGTTCAACGTGGGCGTCCATCCCGGCGCGCCGGAGCTTTGCAACGGCATCGACGACAACTGCGATGGCGAACAGGATGAAGGCATGGGGGAGACCTCGTGCGGACTGGGAGAATGCGAGCACACGGTGGACAACTGCGAAGATGGTGAACTGGCGATCTGCAACCCGTTCGAAGGGTCGGAGCCGGAAACCTGCGACGGGCTGGACAACGATTGCGACGGGGACATCGATGAGAACCTCGAGGACCTCGACCAGGACGGGCTGGTAGACTGCAACGACCCGGACGATGACAACGACGGCATCCTCGACGTCGACGACAATTGCCCTGTTCTGGCCAATCCAGAGCAGTTGGACAACGATGAGGACGGGGTGGGCGACCTGTGCGACGACGACGACGACAACGATGGAGAAAACGACGTCAACGACTGTGAGCCGATGAACCCCGACGTGTCCCACCTGGCGGCAGAGGCGTGCAACGGTGTGGACGACGATTGTGATTTTGCAATCGATGAAGACGGTGCGGAAGGATGTCAGACCTATTATCTCGATTTGGACCAGGATGGCTTTGGTGTGCAGGAGGAGTCAAAATGTCTGTGCGAGCCGGGGAACCTGTACACCGCGATTGAGGCGGGAGACTGCAAACCGTTGGACGAAACGATCTACCCCGGGGTTGAAGAGGTGTGCAACGGCGAAGACGACGACTGTGACGGTCTTGCCGACAACGGATTCCCTGATCTTGATGACGATCACGTGGCCGATTGCGTTGACGACGACGATGATGACGATGGTTTGGAGGACCTGGTGGACAATTGCCCTGCAACGCCCAATTCCGACCAGACGGACATAGACGACGACGGTCAGGGCGACGCGTGTGACGACGATGACGACAATGACGGATTTGACGACCTGGACGATTGCCAGCCTCAGGATCCGACGGCCTTCCCGGGTGCGCCTGAACTCTGCAATGGCGAAGATGACGATTGCGACGGCGCTGATGACGAGGAGATGGGCACCACGACCTGCGGGCTGGGGCCGTGCGAACACACCGTCGAGAACTGCCCGGAGGGCGTGCCCCAGATTTGTGACCCGCTGGAAGGGGCGGTAGATGAAGTGTGTGATGGCGTGGACAACGACTGTGACGGCGATGTGGATTTGGATGCCATGGACGGGCAGCCCTGGTACGGCGATGGAGATGGGGACGGGTATGGCAATCCCTTGATTGCAGTCGTCGCCTGCGAGGCGCCTGACTTCTACGTTGCCAACGGCGACGATTGTAACGACACTGACCCGAGCCACTTCCCCGGTGCGGACGAAGAATGCGACGGAGACGACAACAACTGCGACGGTCAGGTAGACGAAGGTTATCCCGACAGCGACGATGACGGTGAGCTGGATTGCCTCGACGTTGATGACGACAACGACGGCGTCCTCGACTCCCAGGATTGTGAGCCGCTGAACCCGGCGGTGCCTTCCTGCGACGGCAAAGTGTGCGGTGATGACGGCTGCGGCGACAGTTGTGGAAGTTGTCAGGGCAACTACACCTGCCAGGGTGGAGCGTGCGTTTGTCAGCCAAACTGCTCGGGAAAACAGTGCGGTCCCGACGGCTGCGGTGGCAGTTGCGGAGGTTGTCCCGCCAATCACAACTGCAATGGCAACGGCAACTGCATCTGCCAGCCCAACTGTTCCGGCAAGCAATGCGGTTCCGATGGGTGTGGCGGGAGCTGCGGCGGCTGCTCGTGGGGATATTATTGCTCGGGCAGTCAGTGCAAGTGCGGGCCGTCTCCCCATTGGAAGTGGTCCGGGGGGCAGTGCAAGGGCTCCTGCGGGAAGCTGTTGAGCTACTACGGGTTGCCTGACGACGGGGCCGGATGCTGCAGTGGCGGCTGCAAGGCTCAACAGGCCGGCGGACAGTGGGCCGCCTGGGACTGCAAGCACTGCTGCGCAAGCTGGAACGGCGGCGGGGGATGTAATTAGAGGCAGGTAGAGGCAATTATCAATTTTCAATTCCCTGAGCCCCGGGCCTGAATTTACCTTCACAAATGAGGGCCTGATTGCTATATGTGTATTCGCACAAGCTGAGGAGGGAGTTATGCAAGACCCGCGCATGGATAAACTGGCTGAAATGCTCATCGACTACAGCGTTGAGCTGAAACAGGGCGAGATCATCTACTTCGAATTCAAGGGGCTGGAGACTCTCGATCTGGGCCGCAAGCTCATCGAGTGCGCCACCAAGGCCGGTGGCGTACCGTTCTGGTACTACAACGACGAAAACGTCAGTCGCCACTTTGCCCGGCATGCAGGCGAGGATCAGTTCAAGAAATGGGGCGAATTCCATCGGGGCATCATGGAGAAGGCCGACGCCTACATTACGCTGCGCGGGAGCGCCAATCCGTTCGACCATGCCGATGTCGACGAAGACCGCATGAAATGGTACTCCACCGCGTACTGGAGCCAGGTCCACTCCTATCGGGTGAGCAACACCAAGTGGTGTGTGCTCCGGTACCCCAATCCCAGCATGGCCATTCTGGCTCAGCAGGCCACCGAGCCGTTCGAGGAGTACTACTATCGCGTCTGCACCCTGGACTATCCGAAACTGTCCCGGGCCATGACCCCGCTGGTGGATATGCTGGCCAACACCGACCGGGTGGAGATAAAGGGGCCGGGCACCGATATTTCGTTCAGCGTCAAGGGAATCGGGGCGGTGAAGTGCGACGGCCGACGTAACGTCCCGGACGGCGAAGTTTACTCCTGCCCGGTGCGGGACTCTGTGAACGGAGTGATCACCTACAACGCGGCCTCAATGTATCAGGGGGTGTTATTCCGGGACGTGAGATTCGAAGTGAAAGAGGGCAAGATCGTTGAGGCCTCGTGCTCCGGAGACAGCGATCGGTTGAACCGGGTGCTGGATACCGACGAGTCGGCCCGCTATTTCGGGGAGTTTGCGCTGGGTCTTAATCCCCATATCACAGAACCTATGCTCGACGTGCTGTTCGACGAGAAGATCGGCGGCTCTTTCCACCTCACTCCGGGCAATGCCTACGACGAGACCGACAACGGCAACCGTTCCGCGGTGCACTGGGATCTGGTTTCCATTCAGACTGCGGAGAAAGGTGGCGGTGAGATCCACTTTGACGGCCGCCTCGTACGCAAAGACGGCCGCTTCGTCATCCCCGAATTGGAAAGCCTCAATCCTGAAAAACTCATATGAAACCGTACCCTGACTGCGAAGGAGGGGCCTGCCCGGTATCGCCTCGGCTGTTTGTCCGCCAATGAAGGTCACCTTCATACGCCCTTCTCTGGTCGTCGGGAAACCAAAAGACTCGCTGGAACCCCTCGTCTTCGGCATTCTGTCCGCGCTTACTCCCTCCGACATAGATCGGGTGCTGTACGACGATCGCATTGAGAAGGTGCCCTTCGACGAACCCACCGACTTGGTGGCTTTGAGTGTTGAGACCTACACGGCCCGCCGCGCGTACCAGATCGCCACGGAATATCGGCAGCGCGGTGTAAAAGTGGTGATGGGCGGGGTGCATCCGACCCTAATGCCGGACGAGGCGTCGCAGTTCGCTGATTCGGTGGTGATCGGCGACGCCGAAGGGGTTTGGGGACAGTTGCTCCAGGATGCCGAAGGCGGTGTGCTGAAACCTCGGTACGAAAGCCGCTTTCCTTCCTTGGAAGGACTTGTCGTGGACCGCTCCATATTCAGGGGCAAACGGTATATCAAGGTCCCGCTGGTGCAATTCGGAAGAGGCTGCCGGTTTTCCTGCGATTTCTGCTCCATCAAGTCGTTCTACGGCAACAACGTAAGGCATCGGCCGGTGGCCGAGGTCGCGGCTGAGGTTGGTGCTCTCGGCCGCAAGCAGGTGTTCTTTACCGATGACAACCTGTTCAATGACGTGGAGACGGGCAAGGAGTTGTGCCGGGCGCTGGCTCCATTGGGTGTGCGGTGGGGCTGCCAGTGTAGCCTCGACGTCGCGGCGGACGCGGAACTGATGGCGTTGATGCGAGACAGCGGGTGTATGTGCGCGCTGGTGGGTTTCGAGTCGCTGGAAGACGGGACGCTGAAGCAGATGCGCAAAGGGTGGCATCGCCGCCACGGCGACTACCTGGACCTGGTGCAGGTCTTCAGGGACCACGGCATCATGGTTTGGGGGTCCTTTGTGCTGGGATACGACCACGATACCGTCGACTCCTTTGAACGGGCTGCGAAATTCGCACTGGAGGCGAAGTTCTTCCTCTGCAATTTCAACCTGCTCAACCCCAATCCGGGCGCGCCGGTCTACGAGCGCTTGCTGAAAGAGGGCCGCATGCTGTTCGAGAAGTGGTGGCTTCATCCGAAGTACAGGTTCGGCCAGGCCCCGTTCAAGCCTTCTCTCATGACGCCGGAACAGCTTTCCGAAGGGTGCTTTCACGCACGCAAGCGGTTCAATGCTATCGCAGGTATCTTCAGCCGCAGCCGGGACTTCAAAGCCAACCTGAAATCCCCTCGCAACGCAGCCCTCTTCTTGTTCGCTAATCTCGCGGCGCGTGGAGAAATCCACCGCAAGCAGGGCCAGCCCCTGGGAGACCCCGACGGACCTGAGTTGCACTTGTCATCTTGAACCCCATTATGTCATTCCGAGCCTGTCGAGGAATCCATTGACTGTTGTGTCCGGAGCCCCGGCAATCTATAATCCCGTTAGGACCGGGTGATGAACATGAAATGGATCAAGACACTCATTATGTGCGCGCTGATTACCGCCGGCTGCGGGGGCAAGGCGGGCGAGGCCGGGGGCGAGGATCTCTCCCAGGAGGAGACGGCGGCGCCCGTGGAAGACGTCGGGCTGGAAGCGGTGCTCGAGGTGGTGACGCCCGATGTGGTTGACACTACTGAGATGGTCGATGCGGTGGAAGCGGTAGACGCACCGGAGGACTTGGACGCGGCCGAACTGGAGGAAGCGGAACTGGTGACCCTTGTGGTCATCCTGGAAATCCTCGCGCCGGAACAGGATGCGGTGAACAGCGTTGGAGAGGCGGTGCCGTTCCAGGGCAAAGCCACGGACGAAGAGGGAGGCGGGGTCTTAGTTGAGGTCGAGTGGGTCTCGGATCTGGACGGTCAGTTTCACCAGGGAGTGACCGACGACGAAGGCTTCATCGAGTTTGACAGCTATGATCTGACCGCGGGAACTCACGAGATTACGTTGCGCCTCATTGGTGATGCGGTGGAGGGCGATGACGTATCAATCTCTCTGCTCATGAACACGCCGCCCGTCACTCCCGGTTTGACCATCACTCCCGCCGAGCCCGCTACTACCGACGAGCTTACCGCGATCCCGGACGGTGAGGCGAGTGACGCCGACGGTGATGAAGTGACCACCACCGTCGAGTGGTTCAAGGACGGAGACAAACAGGACGAATTGACCGGAGAGTACGTCGTGCCCCCGGTACACACGGCAAAGGGACAGACCTGGTCCGCGGTGTTGAAAACCAACGATGGTTACGCATTCGGAGCAGTCTCCCAGGATAAGGTCTCGATCCAGAACACCCTGCCGTCTCTGGCCGCTGCGGTGGTCACGCCTCAGGAAGGTTACGTGGACACGACGTTTACCTGCTCAGCCGAAGGCTGGGTGGATCCCGACGGCGCGCCGGAGCAGTTTGCGGTGGCTTGGAGTCTCAACGGCTTGATTGTGGAAGGCGAAACCACGGCCGACCTGGCCCCGGGTCTTTTCAAGAAGGCGGACGAAGTGAGTTGCCAGCTCACTCCCTTTGATGAAGAGGGGGACGGGGAATCGGTGGCGAGCAATGTCGTGGTGGTGCAGAATACTCTGCCGAGCGGGGGTGCAGCCGCGCTGGCGCCGGAGTTGGGAACCGTGGATACGGAGTTCACCTGTTCGCCCGAAGGCTCCACTGACCTGGACGGCGACGAGGTCACCTATCTCTACTCATGGGTCGTCAACGATGAGGTCTTGCCCGGCAACGAAGCTCCCAGCATCTTCGGCTCGGCTGTTGGGAAGGGTAAGAACTTCTACTGTCTCGTTACTCCCGTTGACGGTGAAGGTGAGGGTGAACAATTCGACAGCAATCCCGCCGCGGTGGTGAATACGCCACCAACGGTGGAAGGGGCGCAGCCGGGGCCGGAAGGCGCCAACGGCGAAACTCCCCTCGTGTGCGACCCGGTCAACCCCTTTGATGCGGACGGCGATGACCTGAGCTACATCTACGGCTGGTACGTAAACGGAGTGCTGGTGGAAGGGGAGACCGGTCCGGGACTTTCTCCGGACCACTTCGCCAAGGACGACGAAGTTACCTGTCTTATCGTTCCATACGATGGAGAAGAGCAGGGGGACACCGTGGTCACCGCCGAACCCCTGATCATCGCGAACTCACCTCCCTCATTGAAAGCTGCAATGGTGGAGCCCGAAGTCGGCAACGAACTGGAGCTGTTTTTCTGCACAGCCCAGGGCTGGGAGGACCCCGACGGCGACATTTTCGAGGTCGCGTTTTCGTGGAAGGTCAACGGTGAGGAAGTGGCAGAGGCGTGGGAGGGATTCCTGTCGGGCGAAGAGTTTGACAAGGGGGACGAGGTGGTCTGCGTTGTGACCCCGAAGAACGGTGACGAAACAGGTCCGTCCGTGTCGTCTGAGCCGGCGCTGGTGGGGAACGCCCCGCCGTTCGTCGCCTCCGCGTCGGTGGATCCCATGGCCGGCCCCTCGACCATAACATTCCACTGCGTCCCCGAAGGGCTCGGCGATCCCGATGCGGTGGACGAGCCGTGGGTCGAATACCAGTGGCTGGCCAACGGCGAGACCATTGATGGCGAGACCGAAGAGACGGTAGCCGGTTCCGCGGCAGGCAAGGGTGTGATTCTCACCTGTCTTGTCACCCCGTACGACGAGGAAGGGCCCGGTACTCCGGTGGAGAGCGGTACGGCCATGGTGGTGAACACCGCACCCAACATTTTGTCGGTTTCGGTCCAGCCGGAGTCGGGCAGTATTTACGACCAGTATGAATGCGTTCCCTTCGGTTGGCTTGACCCTGACGGCGATCCGCCCACCTATGAGTTCCAGTGGTTTATTGACGGTCAACTCGTGGAAGGGCTGGAGGAGCCGCTTTTATCCGGCGTTCAGCTTATTCCGGACATGGAGATCGTGTGTAAAGCCACGCCCACCGACGACATCGGCAAGGGGATGACCATGACTTCCGAGCCGGCCCTGGTGGTGAATTCCGCACCATCCATCGAAGGGGTCGAGCTGACACCTGCGCCTGCCTTCACTGAGGACACTTTGTCGTGCGAGCCGTTCGGATGGTCTGACGCAGATGGCGATCCGGAGCAGTATGCCTATCAATGGGTGAAGAACGAGGGCTTCATGGATGGCGAGAACTCGTCGACGTTGGCGCCCGATAAATTTGTAGCCGGCCAGAAGTTGGAGTGCCGGGTTGTTCCGTTCGATGGCTGGGCCGACGGGGTCCCGGTGTTTTCCAATCCGGTGGTCATCCAGAACACGGCGCCCGTGCTCGGAGCAGCCGGGTTGACGCCCCCGGAAGGGAACGCGGAAACGGTGTTCACCTGCCTGCCTTTGGATTGGTTCGATCTGGACGGCGACCCGGAAGGTTACCTGTACCAGTGGACAGTCAACGGCGACCCTGTGCCCGACTACGGCGAGGCAACTATCACGACCCCTTTCATCAAGAAGGGCGACGTTGTCGCCTGCCGGGTAACCCCCTTCGACGGCGTCGATGAGGGACAGCCGGTGTTCACTGCGGAACTGACCATCGGAAACGTGACACCCGAGTTGGCTGAAGTGACCGTTTCGCCTGTGGCCCCGGCTACCGATGCTACGCTTATCTGCACCCCTGCCGGATGGTCGGACCCGGATGGTGACGAAGAGGGATATCTGTACCAGTGGAACGTTAACGATGAAGCAGTTCCAGGGGAAGAAGGGGACACGCTGGCGGGTGAGCATTTTGTCAAGCACGATGAGGTTTCATGTGCGGCTACCCCCACCGATGGTCTGTCCCAGGGCCAGACGGTAGTCTCACCCGCGGTTACGGTTATCAACACTCCGCCGGCAATGGACGATGCCGCGCTGAATCCGGGCAGTGCCGGAAGATTGGACCTGCTCACCTGTCTCCCCGGCGAGGTGTTTGACCTGGACGAGGACGAAGTAGAACCACTTTACGAGTGGCTCATTGACGGAGAACTGGTGCCCGGCGAAGAAGAAGAGAGCTTCGTGCCCGCGGCTGCCGAGCCGGGGTCGGAGGTGGTTTGCCGGGTGACGCCTTTTGACGGTGACGATGAGGGCGCGCCGGTGGCAGCCGGTCCTGCAGTCATCTTTAACAAGTTGCCTTCCATCACCGGGGTGGCCGTGGGCCCGGACCCCCTTTACACCGACACCTCTTCCCAGTGTCTGCCCGAGGGCTGGCTCGACGAGGATAATGACCCGGAGCAGTACAAGTTCGACTGGTTTGTCGATGGCGGTGAGTTGCCCGGTGAGGTTGGGGATTCGCTGGCCGCAGACTCTTTCGTTAAACACCAGTTCGTCCACTGCGTTGCCACGCCGTTTGACGGCTACGATGACGGCGAGCCGGTGATCGCTCCGCCGGTAGAAGTAGCCAACTCCCTTCCGGTGGTAGCCTCCGCCGCGGTGGACCCTGCGGAAGGGACCAAGGGAAACACGTTCACCTGTATTGCGGGGCAAGCGAGCGACGCGGACGGTGACGATGTGACGGTGGCTTTCCAGTGGCTGGCCGACGGCTTGCCCGTGCCCGGGCAGACCGCCGCGACCTGGCTGCCTTCCTCCCAAGTCGCAGGCACCGGTATTTCCTGTGTGGTGCTGCCCGACGACGGGGAGCAGTCGGGCAAGCCGGTGACCAGCGAAGCTGTGGTCCTGGGCAACACCGCCCCTTCCATCGGGTCGGTGACCTTGTCACCCGACGAGATCTACACCGATACGAAACTGACCTGCACCGCGGAAGGGGTGGAGGACTTCGAATCCGACCAGGTGACGTTAGCGTATGCCTGGTTCGTCGATGAAGTCGAACTGCCGGGAGAGGCTCTAAAAACCCTGGAAGGGGACCTGTTCGCCAAGCACCAGGCGGTGCGTTGTGAAGTCACACCCGACGACGGGCTGGTGACCGGAGATGCCGTATCCTCAGATCCTTCCGAGGTGCTCAATTCCATACCGTCCAAGCCGGTGGTCAGTGTAACCCCCGACGCTCCGGAAACCACCCAGGCTCTCACCTGCTCCGTGGCTGACCCGTCCATCGATGCCGATGACGACAACATTGAGTATGCGTTCTCCTGGTTCAAGGACGACGAGTTGGTTGCCGGAGCGGACTCCGGCGAGGTCGCCGACGACGAGACGAAAGAGTGCGAAACCTGGCGCTGCCAGGTGTGTCCCGCCGACGATGAAGTTACGGGTCCGTGCGGAACCGCGGAAGAAACCGTTCAAGGCGGCAATGAAGTTTGCGACGGTCACGACAACAACTGCAACGGCGAAGTGGACGAGGGTTTCAACACCTTGCTCCTGCCGTGTGGAGAATTGGACGACGTCACTACTCGCATGCCGGTGGTCATCGACGGAACCGCGTCCTGGGAACTCACCGACTTCCAGGTGAGGGTGGCTTTGGACCACCAGGACGGGATGCAGGCCGATTTTGGTGATTTACGATTCACCGCAGCCGACGGAAAGACGCTGTTGTCTTTCTGGACCGAGTCGTATTCCGAGTCAGCGTCGGCCATCTTCTGGGTCGAGGTGGACTCCATTCCCGCTCAGCCGGGCAGCACTACCATCTATGTTTACTGGGGAAATGCGCAGGCGGCCAACTTGTCGGATATTCACACTGCGTTCCTGTTTGGGGACGATTTCGAGGATTCCGACTGGACCGCGGCCAACTGGAATACGGTGTTGGGCAGTTGGTCAGTTTCCGACGGCATATTCATCGGCACCGGAGACGACGCGGTGACCCGCTCGGCAGCAGTCATTCCAGAGGAAAGCCGGGTAATGGAAGGGCGCATGAGGACCAAGTCGGGCGGCGACCAGCCCTGGGACATGGGCTGGATGCACATCAAATACAAGGACGAGTCCAACGACGTCTACGGCCTCATCTATCAGGGAGGGTCGGGTTACACCAGCGGGGACGCAGGGATCACGGTGGAATATGGCGGTGCCGGCACCTTCTACGACACTAAGGACCTGGATCCACCGCCGCCCCTTATCGGGGGCGAGTGGAACGACTTCAAGCTGGCGGTGAACGGGGTGAACGCCAAGCTTTGGGTTAATGGCCAACTGTATATCAACGCGGACAACTCCAACATTGCCAACCTGGTGAGCAGCTATACCGGGGTCGCGGCCCACGACTGCACCGCCTGGTTCGACAACGTCAGACTGCGCAAGTTTGCGCCTGCCGATCCTACCGGCACCGCGGGCAGCCCCGAGGGCCTCTGCGTCCCGGTGTGCGAGTAACCGTTACTCCGCTTCCATTTCCAGGGAGATGGTCGCTCCGAAGTAGTAGGTGTCCCGGTCATCCAGATTGTCGCCGCCTATGGCAGCTCGGGGCGAGAACAGCATTCTTACCCCTTCCATGGGGATGTGAAAAGTTGGGCTCACCTGGTAGCCGGCAGGAGAGATACCTGCTCGCATGATCCCGAATTCGCCCATGCCGAAACCGGCGAGAAGTTCCAGCAGGGGTCGGGGATAGGTGGGATAGTCGCCGTACAGCAGGCGTCCCTCAGCGAACAGGAAGTCCTCCGGTCCGATACGTAACATTGCCCCGGGGACAAAGGAGTTCTGTCGCTCGTCAAAAAGAACCGCATAGAAGCCAGCGCCGATCGCGGCATAGTAGAAATCCAGTTCGGCGAACGGCCCTACCATCACGTACTGCCACGGTGCAGCCCTGGCCGCGGCATCCATGACGGAAGAGTTGTCCTGATCTCCGTCGCCACCGGCAGGGCCCTCTTCGCGCCACACTTTCCCCCAGAACGCCCTCAATCCAAATTCCCCTGAGAGCCAATCTTCGAAGTAGTGCTTTCCGGAGAATCCGAATCCCGCGGCCGCGTAGCGGTCGAGATAGTTGTCGTCGCACGTTTCGTACTCCCACTGGCCGGTCACCCCGGAAATGCCGGCCTGCCACACCACATCGCCCTTCTTGTCTTTGGGCGCGATTTGAGCGGGGCTGAACAGTGCCGGCGCCGCGAGCATAGCCGCGGTCGCAGCCACCGCGGTTCCGGGCTTGCAGTTCAGCCGCCCCGCTACGGTCCGAGCCGTCATCGTCGCGGCATACAGGAGCGCTGGGAAGGAAGCCATCGCCCACGCCATCATCTCCAACTCCGTGAACCAG
The DNA here is from genome assembly GCA_964626565.1 of uncultured Myxococcales bacterium. Lineage (GTDB taxonomy): Bacteria > Myxococcota_A > UBA9042 > CAIXZC01 > CAIXZC01 > CAZVFX01. Next base: position 40,651 of record CAZVFX010000026.1, on the reverse strand, counting down.
TTCCGTGCGATCACGGCCAGCGCCGCAAGCCCCAGGACGGCCGCCGCAACGAACGGCCCGGGCGGCTCGGTTGTCGTCGGTACCTGGGAGGGGACAGACCTTGTTGTGTGTTCCCTGAACCATAGTGCGGCGAACAGTGAAGGCACGGCAAGAAGCAACCCCCATTGGGCCAGGTTCAAGCCGGCGTAGGATGTGCTGCCATGGCGGACGAACTCTTCCAGGAAACGAAAGGCCCCGTAGCTGCCTGCACTGAGCAGAAACAGGCTGCCCGGCTGCCGCCATCGATTGCGCAAACGCAACAGCACGAGGGCCAGCGCCACCAGGAAGCCAATCTCATACAGTTGGGTCGGGTGGACTGCCATCGTGGCGGGGGCGGCGGCATCGATAAGACCCGCGGCCGCTTGGGTCATGTGTGGGTGGGTATGGGCCGGGTAAGTGATGGCCCAGGGCAGGCTCGTGGTCGAACCGAAGCAACAGCCGCCCACAAAGCAGCCGATGCGGCCGATAGCCAGACCTACGGGGAGGGCCAGAGCAAATGAGTCGGCCAAAGGCATGTTGAATCTCATAATCCGGCGCACAACCACCACTGCGAACGTACCGCCCAGGACGCCACCGAGGTAGGTCTTGGCGGTGGTGCCGGGAATCGACCCTGCGGTCAGCGCTGGAGCCCACTGCTCAAGGGGAATCACCAGCAACTTCGAGCCGATAATCCCGCCCGCGACGGCCCAACCAACCAGGGTGAGCAGCGGCAGAAGCGGCATCTTCCGCCGTGTCCCGTCGGTGATCACCATGACAACCGCGGCACCAATGCCCAAAATGTAGAAGAATCCGTAGACGTCAGTCCACGACTCCATGAGTCCATGAATCACATGCATGAGGTACTCCCGTAGGGGAAATCTAGTCAGCCACGGGATAGATTGTACTGAATGGGGGAAAGCTATTCAACGACGCAATCGTTGTCGGCGCCCGGAGTCGGTGCCTCGCACACGTAGAAGTCGGCAAGGTTGTCATCGGTGTCGGTATGAGCAGCGTCACGACCAAGGCTGTCGCCGGCACTAACATCGGGTGCGGCAAAGCCTTCGCCCGCGAAGATCTCGTCTATGTCGAACTCACCGTAGCCCAACGCGTCAATCTCGTCCTGGCCCCAGCGAAGTTCGATGCTGTCGGGGCCGTTCTGATAGTCGACGTCGTTGGTCAGCAGGTCTGCCTGGTCGAGCACCCAGGCATCAGCGGTGGCCCGGGCGACGACGAAGTAGCCGTCAGCGGGAACTACACCGGTCAACGCGATGGCGTTGTACACGGCGCCGTTGTTACCGTTGATGCCAACCAGGGAGAGGCCGTCCAGAAGCTGGCCCGGAGCACCCCACAGTTCTACGAACACGTTGGTGTCGGCGCCGGTCGCATCGTACATCACCTCGTTGATGATCACCTCCGGGGCCGCACCCTGCACACAGGCGCCTTCTTCGCACGCGCCCCAGGGCGGGCACAGAGACTCGCCGCCCCACTCCATGCAGCCGTCGCCGTCAAAGTCGGCGCATGTGGCGTAGGATTGGCCGTCCACGCAGGCTTTTTCCCCGCCAACACATTCGTCTTCGCACATCGACACGGTCGGAACGCACACAAACGGGTAGTTGATATCATCGGTGAGCACGCACTCGAAAGTATCGGGGCAGGCATCTACCGAGCAGTCGGCCGTGCAGAAGGTGATCCAGGTCAGAAGATCGATGGCGCACAGGCCGCTGAGGCAATCCGCGGCACCGTTGGGGCACTGTTGCCCCAGGGTGTTGGTGCCCGTAACGTCGCCGTACGGGTCTACGCAGTTGCGTTCGCCCGGGGAGCTGCCGTCGTTGGCGTCCCCCGCGTCCAGGGAGCAGGAGGAGGTGAGCCAGTTGGCCTGCACGTCTTCCGCATTCATGGTCACCTTCTCCACCGAATTGCCGTTGCCCGGGTTGTACGGGAAGGAGAAGGTCGAGACCACAGTGATGCCGTCGGTGTCGTAGAGGGTCAGCGTGTCAGAGGTGGACAGCCCGTTGCCCAGGTTGGCGTCGCCGGTGGTGAGCACCGTGATGCCGTCGGGCAGTTCGTAATCGTCCGCGTATCCGGAATCGAGAATCAGGGCGAATCCGCCCGGGGCCACGATAGTGCCGGTGGCGCCGTAGGCCTGGAGCTGGTCCATGCCCGCTCCGTCGGTGAGCCACATGCCCGCCGCATCCACCGGGTCGTTGCCCGCATTGTACAGTTCCACGAACTCCCCGGAGCCTTCCGAGAGTGGGTTGGCCATCACCTCGGTGATAATGAGGATGCTGGTGGCGAAGGGAGATTTTTCACCTCCCGACGCGCAGTTGAGCTCGCCCGGGGACGACATGCAGGGCGAGGCAACCCAGTTCTGGGGTACATCGCCGACTACCAGGTCGATCTTCTCGGCGGAGATGCCGTTGCCCGGGTTGAAGGGGAAGTTGTAGGAGGCGATTACCGAGGCCGCACTGTCGCTGCGCAGGCTCAAGTCATCGGTGGTCGAGAGACCGTTGCCCAGAGTAGTATCGTCGGTAGTAAGCAGGGTAGCCCCGCCCGGAATCGCATAATCGCCGGCGTACTCGGAATCGAGAATCACTGCGAATCCTCCCGCAGGAATCACTGCAGGTCCGCCCTCAAACCCCCAGATCGTATCTTCCGCGTCGCCGTCGCTGAGGCGGAACCCGGTGACGTCCACCGCATCCGCACCATAGTTGTACAGTTCCACAAACTCGCCGGTGTCTTCGTTCAGCGGGTTGGCCATCACCTCGGTAATGGACAGGGTAACGCCCGTGACCGGGTCCATGCCCTGCTCGTATGCGCAGTTGGCCGCCCCGGGGGAGGCGCCGCACGGGCTGGTGGTCCAGTTGCTCTGGATGTCGCCGATTATGAAGTCAACCTTCTCAACCGACTTGCCGTTGCCCGGATTGAAAGTGTGGGTGTAGGAATCCACTACCGTGAGGCCCGACTCGTCGAACAGGGTGATGGGGTCATTGACGGCCAGGCCGCTGCCGATCTTTGAACCGGTGGCCGGGGCCAGCAGAACCGTCTCAGCCGGGATGTCGTATTCCCCGGCATTGTCGGGGTCGAGGATGAGGCCGAATTCGCCCGGGAGCAGCAGGGTGGAGCCACCTTCCCAACCGGCGATGACGCTGGTGGCGTCGCCGTCGGAGATGAAGAACCCGCCCACGTCGATAGCTTCATCTGCGAAGTTGTACAGTTCGACGTATTCGCCGGTGCCTTCGTCCAGCGGGTTGGCCATCACTTCGTTAATCGCGATGTAGACTTCTTTGGAAACGTTGGGCGGAAGGCTGGCGCAGTTTTCGGCGCCGGGAGTGGAGCCGCAGGGGCTCGCCTTCCAGTTGTTGTTTACGTCGCCCTCTTCCACTGAGTCCTTCTCAACCGACACGCCGTTGCCAGGGTTGAACGGGAACGAGTAGGAGTCGATGGGGAGGTTGGTGGCCGGGTCAATGAGTTTTACCGGGTCCGAGTTGGACAGGCCGCTGCCCAGGGTCACTGTCTGAGTTACGGTGAGGAGCACCGTTTCGCCGGGGATTTCGTAATCGCCGGCATAATCCGGGTCGAGGACCACGGCGTAGCCGCCGGCGGGTACCAGCGTGGAGCCCTCCTGCCAGCCGGTGAGAATATCCTTGCTGTCGCCGTCATCGATAACCAGGTCTGCCGCATCCATGGCTTCCGAACCGTAGTTGTAGAACTCGATGAACTCACCGGTCTTTTCATTCAGCGGGTTGGCCATTACTTCGTTAATCGCGAGGGTGATGTCCTTGTTCTCAACCACGTACTCGTACGCGCCGATGTCCACGCCGCCGCCCTGGGGGCGCTCGTAGCCGTCCTTGTCGGTGGGGGCGTAGGCGTCCAGGGTTCCCGCGTCGATGGCGGGAGAATCGAACATGAGGTGGAAATCGCCTTCCGCCCAGTTGGCGAACTTCGGATCCTTGGTGATGTCGTTGGCGCCCAGGAAAGTCAGCTCTTCGTAATTGATATTGTTGCCCCAGACAATGTTGTAGTCGGCAGGGCAGGAGAAGTCGAGGCAGAACAGGCCCAGCGCGTTGCCAACCAGGACGTTGTTGTACGCCACGTAGCCCGCATCGGTGTGCAGTTCCAGGGCGGCTCCGGCGATGGCGCCGAATCCGGTGGTGAGTACGGTGTTGTTGAGCACCTCGACGTCGGACACGTCTGCGGCGGACAGCATGATGCCGCGACCTGAGTTGGACACCACGTTGCTGTGTACCTGGGCGCCGGCGATGCCATCGATATTGACCGCGGTGGTGGCGCAGTCGATGATGTCGCTGTTGCGCACCACGGAAAGCCCCAGCGAGCCCTCGATGGAAACGCAGGTATCGAAGCCCTTCACGGTCACGCCGTGGACGGTGGCCGCTGAGTTTTTCAGCAGGATTCCCACTTCGGCGTCGCCCAGGATGCCGTCTACCACAAAGTAGCTGATGGCCGAGTCTTCCAGGTTGTTGAACGCAACAGTGCCGTAGAGCACCGGCGGGTCGATTTTGTCGCCCTCGAGGTTGACTCCCCAGGGCATGGTCAGATTTTCGGAATAGAGGCCGGGGGCTACCTTAACCGTGTTACCGGTTTCGGCGCCGTTGAGCGCAGCCTGAATCGTTTCATAGTCCCCGGGTACGTTGATGATGTCGCCCGGCGCGCCGATGCCGTCGCTCTCGGCCCCGTCATCTTCGCCCAGCGCATAAGCTCCGCTGGAGGGTTGGTCGTTGTCTTCGGTGAAACAGCCTGCGGCCAGAAGCAGCGTGGCAAAAATAGTAAGCAGTATTTTGTAGTTCATCGTTTGCCTCCAATTAGAACGTTGTGCCGTCGGCTTTGGCGCCGGGGGAGAAGATTGCCCCTGCGGCTCCTGCAGCCTGGGAGTGCGGCACAAACTCACCTGTGAGGTCCGGGGACCGGGTGAGGGATTCGTCGAACGCAGGCTCAACGCCCGTGTCGCCACCATAGTTGAACTCGGCGACGAGCTTTCCGTCGGCGTCAAGCAGTTTGACCGCGTCGCCGTCATTGTTAAGGCTCAGCCCGAAGGGCAGTGCCGGGTCTTCGGCATTGGCCGTGAAGAACACAGCCCCGTCGGTGGCGTCGGGGGCGTCGCCGCCGCCGAAGACGACCGCGGCCTTACCCGGCTGCAACACCGTACCGTCCGCGAAAGTGTGGCGGGGCACTGCGGGCACCGTCAACTCGACGATGGTGAAACCACCGATGTCGATGGGGGCGTCCCCGGCGTTGACCAACTCGATGAACTCGTCCTCTACCGCGTCTCCTGAATCCTCACCCCCGTTGGGGTCGATATCGGTGGAGCCATCGGTGAGCACTTCGTTGAAAAGGACCTTTCCGAACGCGGAGCTGGTTTCTACTCCACACAGACCCTGGTCGCCTGCCGCGTTGAAGCAGGTCTCGTTTTCCGGGCATCCTTCCTGACCGCAGCAGAACACCAACGGGTCGGCGAGAGCGCACTCGCCGTCATTGCAGGACCAGCCCTGGTCGCAATCGCAATGGGAGTTACAACCCGGGTCGGCACATTCGCCGTTCTGGCACACCTTGCCGTCGCCTGCGCAGTCGACGGGCTGGTTGGGGTAATCGCAGGTGGTCTCACCGTCAACGGTAACGCCGCACACGCCGTCTGTTCCAGAGTACTGGATCGCGGTCGCGTCGTCCTCGCAGTAGTCCGGCGGGACATCGATGCAGGGGTTGGGGTCGCACGGGTCGGTTATTTCCACGCACTCACCTTCCAGGCATATTTTGCCCTCATCGGCGCAGTTGGTGGAGGTTTCCTGGTATTCGCACACAGCTTCGCCGGTGGCGTCGTCGCAGGTTCCGGTATCTTCGTGAGTCACCGCGGTGGCCGCGTCGTCTTCGCAGTAGTCTGCGGGCGGCTCGGTGCAGGGGTTGGGGTCGCACGGGCCGCCTTCAGTCACGCAGGCGCCGTCCTTGCATACCTGGCCGTCGGCGGAGCAGTCTTCGCTCTCGGTGCCATACTCGCATTCGGCTTCGCCTTCTTCGTTGACGGAGCACGTGCCCGGCCCGGTGGACCAGCTCAACGTCACGCCGTCATCTTCGCAGAAAAGGTCCGGCGGCGTTACGGTGCACGGGTCGGGGTCGCAGGGGTCGATCACTGGGTCCACGCACTCGCCGTCTTTACACACCTGGCCTTCCACCGAACAGTCGGTGGTGCCTTCGGGGTATACGCACTCCCCAACGCCCTCTTCGTTTACTTCGCAGCTTCCCTGCCCAGCCCACTTCAAAGTGACGCCGTCGTCGTCACAAACTGCGGCAGGTATGGGGCTCTGGCACGGATCGGGATCGCACGGGTCGCCGGTGTCACCCTCGATTTCGGGAGCCACATCGCCGGCTACGTCCGCGATCACGTCCGGCTCCGCCGTCGCGTCTTTGTCCTTCTTCTCATCGGGGCACCCGGTGAGCACGAGGCATAGCGCCAGCATGATCCCCGTAAAACCTGCCCGGAGTGTGTTGAAACAACCATCTTTTCTCATCTTTCTCCTCCTCAAATTCCATCAGTGGCGAAGGGCCTCCCCCGCGCACATTCTTTTGTCCGTAAACATGTACAGAGCAGGGCTGTATACCGGAGGGCAAAACTGCTGTCAAGGGTTGTTTTGACCTAGTCGACAGGTAAAAAATCGTGGCGGCATTTGGCCCTGCGGCCCTGGACGACGGTCACCTTGCACTTGTGGACGGAGTCGATGTGTCTCAACTCGAACGTGTAGGTGCCTACCGGCCAGGCTTTTTTGAACGGGGTGGTGTCGGCCAGTTTCTTGTCCTTGTACCAGACTTCTGCCCAAGGGTTGGCCTGGAGCTGGACGATCCCCTGGTCCTGCCGTCCGGGGTCGGTCTCCTTGCCGCTGCCCGAAGGTTTGGGCTTGAGCCTCAAGGTGCGGGTGTTGTGGCCGTCGTCACCAGGGCCCGCTTTTAGCGTGTAGGTCTCTTCCCGGGGGAAATAATAGCCCCGGGTTGCGGACACGACGACGTCTTCACCCAACGTACCGGTGTAGCCGTAACTGCCTCGGGGATGGCGGGGCTGTTTCTTGCCGTTGATGGTGATCTGCGAGTCGTCGGGAACAACCTTTAACTCAAGGTAGGCCTTCCGGGCTTCGAAAGTGTAGATTTTCTCCAGTCCTGCCGTGGCTACGAGTTTGTCATCAATATCCTTGAATCTGCCGTCGTGAATGTGGACGGTCAACTCCTCCCCTTCGCTCGTTCCCTCGAGGAATATCTCGCCCTGGGCGTAGGCGTTGTCGTTGATGCGGACGCGAGGCCCCGGAGGCTCGGTGACTATGGTAACGGTGAGGCCCGGGGGCTTCAGGTCGGCCAGGGGCGCAGCCTCCACATCCGCCACCACCGCAGCGGTGGCAATGACCTCGGCCGGCTGGACTTCGACCTCCGGTTCCTTAGCTACAATGTCCGGAGCCGCCGCGTTGATAGCTGTGGGCCCGGTCTCTTCCGTCTTGAGGTCGGCTGCGGCCACCGTTTTGGCCTCAGGCCTTCCCCGCGGTTCGCCTGCCGGATCGATTTTGCCCGTAAATATCAGGGCGAAGTAGATCAGCAGAACGACAGCGGCCAGAGCGACGAGGGTCCCGGCCGCGGTGGCCAGACCGCGGAAAGTTATCAACTTCCGGCGTGACGACGGAAGCAGCCGGGGCGCGGGCTCTGTGGCCGTCTCGTCTTCGACCTCGGGCTCGGGAAAAGAAACCGGCTCGCCCTCCGCATCGGCGGGAGCCGGGTCGGTGTCCGCCAGCGCCTCCTCGTCAAAGGTCAGGTGCTCTCCTTGCACCAGGCGCTCCATCTCTTCCGGAAAGAGTTCCTGGACGAAATCACCCACCGCGCTTACGTCTGGGAAGCTGCCCGTTTCGAAGAGGAAGCGCGACAATTCCTCGTAAAAAGCGAGCATGGTCGGGTACCGATCGTGCCGGTCTCTCGCCAACGCCCGCATCACGATGGCCGACAGTTTCGGAGGCACACCGGGAGCAACTTTGTGAGGTTGCTCAACCCGGGTTTTCAGTACGTTGCCGATGGTGTCCGCTTCGTTCTGGCCGGTGAACAAACGCCGTACGGTGAGCATCTCCCACAGCACGACGCCCAAGGAAAACACATCGGTGCGATGGTCCAGCGGCTTACCCATCACCTGCTCAGGGGACATGTACGAGTATTTCCCCTTCACGACACCCGCCTGAGTCGCCGCACGTCGTTTTACTGCATGGGCGATGCCGAAATCCACCAGCTTCACTTCGCCGAAGTGGCTCAACATGATGTTCTGGGGGCTCACATCGCGGTGTACGATGTTGAGGGGGCGGCTGGCTTCCCTACGGGAGTGGACGTAAAAAAGAGCTTTTGCCGCTTCCGCCGCGATGAAGACCGCAATGGGATAGGGGATGACCCTGTCCTCTTCCACGCACTTGGTCAGGATCGACTTGATGTCCTTACCCTCGACAAACTCCATGGCGATGTACGGCACGTCGTCCACCAGGTCGTACTCGTAGATCTGTGCGATGTTGGCGTGATTAAGGCGAGCGGCGATGGAAGCTTCGTCGACAAACATCTTGCGAAAGTCCGGGAGGTCGGAGTACCAGGGCAGAATCTTCTTAATCGCGACCTGCCGGCGAAAGCCCTCTGAACCCGCGAGCATCCCCCGAAACACCTCGGCCATTCCCCCGGTAGTGATCCTCTCGAGCAGCGTGTACTTGCCGAACTTCTGCGGTGTATCGCTCATGGTCCCTATTTTGTGCACATCACGGCCAATTACTCAACAACTAAGAGTGAAAGGCCAAATGCGGGGAGCTCGATGTCTGCTTCGCCTCCATCCACCACGAACTTCTTGTCGGTAAGATAATCGACGAGATTCTTGCCCTCTTCGGAAGGCAGGGCCAGGCTGCCGGCAAAGGGCTGCGCCGTGCGATTTGCCGCCACGATTACCGCCTGACCCTCGTAGTCGCGCCTGAAGGCGAGGAAGTCGGGGCTGGTTTCGATTCCCTCCAGCGTGCCGCGCCTCAGCGGCGCCAACTGCCTGCGAGCATCGCCAACTTCACCAGTCCATTTGAGGATCCCTTCCTGATGCTGGGACAACCCGGTAAACGCCATCGTGCGGCGGTTGTCCGGATCCCCGGCTCCGGCCAGACCGATTTCGTCGCCGTAGTAGATCAGAGGAATTTGCGGCAGTGCGAACATCAACCCCAACGCCAGCCGGAGCCGCAGATACGGCTCCGCGTCTACCGGCTGGGGCGGAGGCGTGTTCAACCCCTGCTCCTTGGAGCCGTTGCCCCAGGCGTCGGCAATTTGTCCCGCAGCATGGGAAACAAATCTCGGCACGTCGTGGTTGCCGATGAAGCTCACCATCAGTGCGTCCGGACCATAGTACCCCTCGCTCTCCTTGATGAATGAGAAGAGGTCGCCAAAATCTCCTTCGTCCCGGGCGACCGCTCTGAGGATCTGCCAGTAGAACGGAAAGTCGAACTGGCCGTTGAGTTCCCAGGGGCCTATATACTCCTTGATGGCCAATTCTGCTGAACCCGCGCCGCCGCCCCAATCCCCGGTGAATGTCTCGCCTACCATGTAGAACGGCACACCCGTGGTCTCCACTTCCCGCGCGATCTTCCACCTGAGCGTCCTCATGAAGTTGTGCACCATGTGCTTCACTGCATCTACCCGAAAACCATCGATGCCGGTTTCCGTAATCCAGTAGATCGCGTTGTCGGTCATCACCTCCACCACGTCGTCATTGGTGTAGTCCAGGTCGGGGAGATAGGGTTGGAACCAGCATTCGATGAGCTTGTCCCAGGCCGGTTCGCACGGGTAGAATTCGTGGAACCATCCGTCCCCGGAATGCTCTGTCCAGAACGGGCAATCCTCGTGCACGTGGTTGGCCACGAAGTCGACGATCACCTTAATGCCGCGGGCATGGGCTGCGCTGACCAGCTCTTTCAACTCGGCCATGGTGCCGAAATGCTCTTCCGTGGCGCTGATGTCGAGGGGAAAGTAGCCGTGGTAGGAGGTGTAGACAACACCGGGGATGGTTCCTGTCACGCAGCCGTTGGGATTATCGATGACGGGGCTCAACCACAGCACATCTATGCCCAGCGCGGTGAAATATCCCTCTTCCAGTTTCTCGGTGATTCCTGCGAAGTCGCCGCCGGACCAGTTGGTGGCATCCGTCTCGGTGCATTGGGCAGGTGCGTCATTAGCTGCGTCGCCGTTGGCGAAGCGGTCGGTGAAGGCGAAGTAGATGGCCGCATCCGCCCAACTCCAATCGTCGGAAGACAACCAGAAAGGCAGATATTTCTTACCCTCCCCGAACTCGTTCTCCAGCGCAAAGGCAAGGGTCACTTTGGTGTTGTCTTCCAGACCTGTCAACTCGACCTCGAAGACCCCGGTCTCGGGGTCAAATCCGGACTCATGGGGTTCGCCGTTCACCAGCAGGGATGCGGTTCCGGCCTTGAGGCCCGTACTGGCCGGGGAGTTGAACACTTCAACGAACGCGGTGAGCGTTCCTGCCGCTGGATCGACATGGGCCTCAGCCAACTTCAACTCAGGGAGATTACAATCGGGGACCACCAGCTTGGAATTCTCCACCCCATCCACCCACTTGGCCAGCGGATTGGACGTATCGAGGAACCAACCGTCAGCCGCGGTGTGGAACTTGTATCCGTAACTGCCGGGCGGGTATGCAGCCAGGTCCAGCTCCAACTCCCAGTTGCCGTCTCCGTCGTCATCCGCCAACGGGACCTCACCGTCGGCCCAATCGGTGAACTCGCCGGCCACAAATACGGCTGAGCCGTCTGGCGGAGCGAACGAGAACAGCGCCTTGCATTCCCGCAACCTGTCGACGGTGGTGAGCTGGTCGCCCACCGTCTCCGGAGGAGCTTCCGTTTCGGAGGTAGAATCGGCCAGGTCCGCGAGGACGTCCGGTTTTCCGGGCGCGTCGGGAGCCGGCAGGTCGGGTACCTTCCACGAGTCTGTTTCCACCACTTCGGCTGGGCCACCGTGGTAGTCGTGACCCGCGGGCGAGTCGCCGCACCCACCGGTCAGCATCAGTACTGCCAGAGCCGTCGTTGCCGCGGTTGCGGGTCCCTTCCGTTTTAGCATCGTCAACCACCTCCCGGGGATTCCTCTAACACACTCTGCCTCCTCTTTCCACAGCCTCACCACCCGCCAGGGGATCATAAAACGGGGATATCCGGTAGTGCAACCGCCCGACGATTAGGGGGTCTGTGGGCGGGTGCGTCCCGGGAATAAATTAAAACTAGTGGTCACCCCAGTATTTCGTTTGCAAATTACCCTTAGTTTCGTATGATGCGTCGGTGATGCACCTTTTTGCCATTGAAAATACGCAGCAATTCTGGGAGGTTGCACATGTCCAACGCTGTTTCCGAATTCATGAACAAACTGACCGCAAAGAACCCGGCTGAACCGGCGTTCCACCAGGCAGTTGAGGAGGTTGTTGAGTCCCTCGTACCCTTCCTTGACAAGAATCCGCATTACAAGAAGGCCAAGATCCTCGAACGGATCTGCGAGCCGGAGCGAGTCATCATGTTCCGTGTGCCGTGGGTGGATGACAGCGGCGAAACCCAACTCAACCGTGGTATCCGAATCGAGATGAACAGCGCCATCGGCCCGTACAAAGGTGGGCTGCGCTTCCACCCGTCAGTGGACCTCGGCATCCTGAAGTTCCTTGCGTTTGAGCAGGTATTCAAGAATTCGCTGACCACGTTGCCCATGGGTGGCGGCAAGGGCGGCTCCGATTTCGACCCCAAAGGCAAGTCAGACAACGAAGTAATGCACTTCTGCCAGGCTTTCATGAGCGAACTGTACCGGCACATCGGCGCGGACACCGACGTGCCCGCCGGCGATATCGGCGTGGGCGGCCGCGAGATAGGCTACCTGTTCGGCCAGTACAAGAAGCTGAGCAACGAGTTCACGGGCGTACTCACCGGCAAAGGCCGGACCTGGGGCGGCAGTCTGATCCGCCCCGAGGCAACCGGGTATGGTGCGGTGTATTTTGCAGCCGAAATGATGAAGACCCGGAACTCCACCCTCGAAGGCAAGACCGGCCTGGTTTCCGGGTCGGGCAACGTCGCTCAGTTCGCCATCGAAAAGTTGATCGACCTCGGCGCCAGGCCGGTCACGGCATCCGATTCCGGCGGTTACATCTATGATGAGACGGGCATTGACCGGGAGAAGCTGGAGTACATTAAGGAGTTGAAGAACGTCCACCGCGGCCGGATCAAAGAATACGCTGACAAGTATCCCTCAGCCATCTACACCGCGGTTGACCGGAGTCTCAACTACAACCCGTTGTGGAGCCATCAGGCCGACGTCGCCGTACCCAGCGCGACGCAGAACGAAATCAACGCCAACGACGCCCAGAACCTGGTCAATAATGGTGTACAGGTTGTGAGCGAGGGCGCCAACATGCCCAGCACCGCCGACGCGGTGAACGTGTTCCTGGAAAACAAGCTTCTGTTCGGCCCGGGCAAGGCGGCCAACGCCGGCGGCGTGGCGGTTTCCGGTCTCGAGATGAGCCAGAACGCCCTGCGCCTGAGTTGGACCAGGGAAGAGGTGGATCAGCGGCTGCATAACATCATGAAGGCAGTCCACGAGCAGTGCGTCCAGTACGGCACCCAGGGTAATTACATCAACTACGTCGACGGCGCCAACATCGGCGGCTTCGTGAAAGTCGCCGACGCCATGCTCGACCAGGGCGTTGTTTAGTAGCGTCTTGTTTCCTGATTCTTCTGCAATCTAGCCCGTCGGTTTCCGGCACAGGTCCAGTGCGGCGTCGTTGAGCCTTGCCGCGACGTCCGGGCCGAACCAACTCATGGCGTTTTCGTACAGGAATACTTCCCGCTCCGCGTCCGGGGTCCACTCGTACTCGTGGGGCAGGTGCGTGTATCCGGCATAGCCGTTGGTGTGGGAAGTGACGATGGAGAACGGAGTGGTTTCGGCCGCGAGACGGTCTCTGAGATCCAGCGCGGCCACCACGCCGAAGTCGGCGGGCATGCCGATGAACGCGACGTCGCCCAGGCGAAGGACGGTGACCGGTGCAGTCATGCCGGAGTACGCCAGCAGGCGCGAATAGAGGTGTCCGATGCCGGCAGATACCAGGGACAGTGCGGCCACCTTGAGGCCAGGTTTCACCAGCGGCGGGAAGGCAAGCTCAAAATCCAGGGGCGCCACGTCAATGGCCAGCGTGGGTGCGGCCACCGGGGTCGCGGCGGCTATCGCCTCTTCGACTCCCCGCTCAATGAGGCCGCCAATCAACGGCAGATGGGTCTCGAGTCTCGTCGTCGATTCGGGAAAGAGCAGGTTGAGTCCGCCCAGCGGGCCGGACAGATACAGCGGTGCGTACCCCTTCCTCGCCAGCCTGGCCGTCGCCTCACCAGGCACGTCCGCGCTGGCTGCATCCAACTCGATGAAGGCTGCCGACACCGGGTGCCCGGCCGCCGAGTAGATGAGCACCGGCTTTCCCTTTTTGCGGCGCGCCAGCACCACCGCCACCCGGTCGTCCGTGGCGCCCGCAGTCACCCGCCGGTTCATGGTGAGGCCCGGGACCGTGGCTGCGCCTCGCACCAACTCCTCCACCTGGCTCATCTCACCCAGGGCCTGTTCCATTGCGGCCACCGCGGAATCGATGATCTGCTGCCGGCGAGACTCCTCAAAGCCGCCCATGAAATAAGACGCCCCCGGGCGGTCTACATACCCGCCAACGCTGGAGTGGGTGTGGGACGCGTTGATGAAGACGCCTTCGATACCCAGGGTCGCCGCCTGTTCCAAGATTCGCTGATACAACTCCTCATCTATGATCAACAGATCTATGCCGATGAGGGCGAGCTTGCGGCCTCCGGTCCGCAAGACCACCGCGGTCGCACCCAACGGGTCTCGCTGCCAGCCGGCGAGGCGCTCCTTGAAACTGGTGATGCCTGCCATGGGGAAGGGCAGAGTCAGCGAAAAGTCGTCGCGGCCATAGCCGATGTAGAGGCTTTTGCTCATGGGATCTTCTTCTGCATCTTCTTCACGTACTGGGGCAACACACTCACCAGCAGCGCAGTCTTCGACATCTTCTTGAACTCCCCGGTGGCGTCGAACAGGGAGATGCCGAAGCCGTTGCCTGCGTTGCCGAAATCGAGGTAGGCGCCCAAAGCCAGCACTTCATCCTCGCTGTAACCCATGAGGTTGCTGCCTTCCGTGACGCTGTTCAGTTGGTACTCATCGGTCGGTGCAATGGTGAGCCAGCGCAAAGCCTCCCTGGCCGCATAGCGTGTGGGTTGCTCGTGGTCGTACTTGAACTGCAGCCGAAGGTAAGGCAGGTCCAGTTTCTGTAGATAGTGCTTGGCCTCCCGCTCATTCCACCAGAGGTCCTCATCGCACAAGTTGCCCGTTTCCTTGATGATGGGCGCGTTCTGATGGCAGATGTAGCTGTTGGGCGTGCCATCGGTGCCTTTGCCGTCGGAGCTGGTTCCCGCGGGGAATTTTAACGATCTCTTGTTGAAGTCGAAGTCACATCTGGTAGTCGATACCCCGGGTCCGTCTGCGTTGATGTACCACCCTTCGTCGCTGACGAAAAAGGGCGACTGGGTGATGAAGCAACGGTTGGTGGGACCTTCTATGTCGATGTAGTAGCCGACGAAATCCAATGAAGTGGCATGGAAGCGGGCCAGCGCGCCCGATGCATCTGCTACGCCGTTGCCCAGCGACACGATTCCGAAGTTGGTCTGGTCGACGAACAGGCGTTTGCGCATGGCATTCGCCACATCCTTCAACATGTCCTGGCCGTCTCTCCCGCCGTAGTCCTCTTCGCCTGTGCTCTTTTCGCCTTCAACGCCTCTTCCCGGCGGGTTGTAGGTGATCACGGTCAGGTCCAGCGCCGCGGCCAGCTTGGCCCCGCAGCAGGAGAACTCGTCAACCCCTGCGTTGAGCTTGTCCGGAACCAGAACCAGCCCGGGGCAAGGAGTGTCCTTGGTGCAATGTATGGGGCTGTAGTACTGAACAAAGATCTGGTTGCCCGACGCCTCCACCCACTCCGTTTCCACCGCCACGTTGCTGGGCTCCGGGATGTTTCCACCGGTGTCGGTCGCCGACGACACCTTGTCGGAATTGCCGGGACCTGAGGTGTCGGTTTCCAGCACTGACGGGTCCCCGCCCGAACTGCACGAAATCAGGAGCGGGAGCAAAAAAGTTGAAAAAAAATGGTACAACCGCATGCCAAACCCCCGATAAGAACAGGTAGACAGTTTAGCGAAACCGTCAGCCAAAGGCAACGCGATGATCGAGTCGTTGGAAAGAAGACTGGGGCCGCTCGATGAAACAGTGGCCCGGGCATTGGTCCTGGTAGGAGTGAAGAGCCCCCTGGAGTTGGGCAACCTGCTGCGCACGTACGGCGGGGCGCGGGCGGCCCTGGAGTTGGCGCCCGATTCGGTCCTGGCGCGCTGGGAGAGTGCGGATAGCTTCGCCAAAGCGGCGGAGGAGGAGTTAAAGTTGCTGGACCGGCACTCGATTCGGCTGCTCACTCCGGATTCGGAAGGATGGCCCCCGGCCTTGATAAGTTCGTTGCGACCGCCGCCCCTGCTTTACGTCAAGGGCCTCTTGCCCGACCTGACCGGCGCCCCGGGGCTGGCGCTGGTGGGTTCCCGGTCCGGGGCGGAGTACGGCGAACGCATAGCCTATGGATTTGCGGCTGCGTGGGCGCAAATGGGCGGGGTAGTGGTGAGCGGCGGGGCGCGGGGGGTAGACACGGCCGCGCACCGGGGGTGCCTCGACCGCAACGGCGTGACCGTTGCGGTCATGGGCTCAGGTCTGCTAAAGCCCTCCCCGGCCGGCAATCGCGAGCTTTTCGCAGAAATTTCCGAGCGCGGCGCCCTAGTTTCCGAACTTCCCCTGCGGGGAGCCCCTCTTCACTTCTCCTTCCCGGAGCGAAATCGAATAATTGCCGGTCTGGCGGCAGCGGTAATAATCGTTCAGGCACGCGCGAACAGTGGCGCACTCTACACTGCAAGGTTTGCGTTGAAATGCGATCGAAGATTGTATACAGTGCCCGGACCCATCGACGTGGCAGCATGCGCCGGGGGGTTGAAGTTGTTGGCTGAAGGCGTGCCTCCACTCGTCGGGACGGAGGCGCTTGCAAGCTTGTACGGCGAGCTTGCAAATGGCCCTCCCGGAGCGGTTTCCCCCAGGCTGGATCTGGCGGTGAAAAAGCAGACGGTGTCGCTCAAAGGGCTTGAAAAAAAGGTGAAGATAGCCCTTGAATCCGTTGCCGAAGGTCTGACTCATGTGGATGACCTCGTCGCATCATTGGGCATCGGCCCCGGAGAACTCAGCCTTCTGCTTTGCGAACTTGAATTGAATGGTTGGGTGGAAAAGAGGGCGGGAAATCAATATATCTGCAACGTTCGGCTTGAGAGGTAGATGAATGCCTAAGTCCCTTCTGGTAGTAGAGTCACCTGCAAAGGCGCGTACCCTGTCCAAATATCTGGGAAGCGATTTTCAGGTCAGCGCCACTGTTGGCCACATCAAGGATCTTCCTCAGAATCAGATCGGGGTCAACGTCGAAAAGGGTTTTCAACCTTCCTACCGATTGATTCGCGGCAAGAGCAAGGTGGTAGAGCGGCTGCGGCAGGCGGCCGACGGCGTGGACGCGATTTACCTGGCTTCCGACCCCGACCGCGAGGGAGAAGCTATCGCCTGGCACGTGGCCCAGGAAATTGCCAAAGGAAAGAGTAAGGAAGAGCTGCCCAAGTTCTATAGGGTGCTGCTTCACGAAATTACTCGCAGCGGAGTCAAGCGGGCGTTGGACGCGGCGGGCAAACTCGACAAGCGTCGCTACGAATCGCAACTGGCCCGTCGAATTCTCGACCGCCTGGTAGGCTATGAGTTGAGTCCGTTACTGTGGCGTAAGGTGAGCGGCGGCCTGTCCGCCGGCCGTGTCCAGTCCGTGGCGGTCGCCCTCGTGGTCGACCGGGAGCGGGAAATTCAGGGCTTCGACGCGCATGAGTACTGGGTCATCAGAGCCCAGCTCAGCTCGACCGAGCCACCGGAATTCAGCGCCCGGCTCGTGCGTATCGGCGACGACAAAGCGGAAGTGGGCAGCGAGGAGCAGGCCAAGCCGCTCCTCGACCAACTGCGCAAAGCAAAATACCACATCACCAAGGTGGTTCGTGAAGAGAAGAAACGCTACGCGTTACCGCCCTACATCACCAGCACACTGCAGCAGGACGCGCACCGGCTCTACCGGTTCTCGGCCAAAAAGACCATGTCCATCGCCCAGCGGCTCTATGAGGGCGTGGATATGGCGGGCGACGGCACCCACGGACTCATCACCTACATGAGGACCGACTCGCTAAGAGTGTCCAACGACGCCATCGGCGCGGCCCGCGGATTTGTCGAAAGTAATTACGGCAAGCAATACCTCCCGTCCAAACCCAACTTCTATAAGAACAAGAAGTCGGCCCAGGACGCGCACGAAGCCATTCGGCCCACCTCCACCAACTTCCCCCCTGACAAGGTGAAACAGTTTGTGGATCGGGACAGCTTCCGGCTGTATCGCCTCATCTGGAACAGGTTCCTCGCCTCGCAGATGGTCCCCGCACGGTACGATGTGACCGTCGCCACGATCATGGCGGACGACAAGTGGACTTTCGAGGCCACCGGAAGGGTGCTGCTCTTTGATGGATTCCTGAAAGTCTTTAAGGCTGAGGCACAGGAAAACGGGGACGAGCCCCCGCTGCCGCCCCTGGAAAAAGGCAAGGACTTGAACCTGCTCTCCGTAGACGGCGAGCAGAATTTCACCCAGCCCCCGCCCAGATTCACCGAGGGGACCCTGGTCAAGGAGCTCGAAAAGCAGGGCATCGGTCGTCCCTCCACCTATGCCACCATCCTCTCTACCGTCCAGGAGAAGAACTACGTGTTCAAGGAGAAGGCGCGGTTCAAACCCTCGGAATTAGGCTATGTGGTCACCGACCTGCTCCGCGAGAATTTCCCCAACGTTATGAACGCCAAATTCACCGCCAAGATGGAAGAGGCGTTGGATCGCATCGAAGAAGGCGACGCAGTGCGGCAGGATATCCTCAAGCCGTTCTGGGAGAAGTTCGCCTTGTCGCTGGAAACAGCCAAGACCGACATGCGGAACGTCAAACAGCAGCCGCAGACTACCGAATTGAAGTGCACCCGGTGCGAGAGCAACATGGTGATTCGGTTCGGCAAGAACGGCGCGTTCCTCGCCTGCTCCGCATTTCCCGACTGCCGCACCACCTTGGCCTTCTTCCGGGATGATCGTGGAGTCCCCGTGGTGGTGGAAGAGCAGGTTGCGGAAGAGAAGTGCGAAAACTGCAAGGGCGACATGGTGCTGAAGGACGGTCGCTACGGGCGGTTCTGGGCGTGCAGCGACTATCCCAAGTGCAAGACCACCCGCCCCTTCTCCACCGGATTGGCGTGCCCGAAAGATGGTTGCGAAGGGACCTTGGTGGAGAAAAAGTCCAAGAAACGTGCGACCTTCTATCGTTGCTCGGCGTCCCCGACCTGTGAGTTCGTGCTCTTTGGCCGGCCCAAGGAAACCGAATGCTCATCGTGCGGAAACGCGTACATGGAAGAGAAGGGAAGGGGCAAGCAGAAGACCTTGCGCTGCCCCAAGTGCGGTCACACCGAGAGATGACCTCCACGGTCGTAGATGTCCACATAATTGGCGGAGGACTGGCCGGCACCGAGGTCGCGCTTACCCTCGCGCGCGCCGGCGTGGCGAGCACCCTCTTCGAAATGCGCCCTTCCCGCATGACCGACGCTCATGAGACACCGCTACTAGGCGAGCTCGTGTGCTCCAACTCGTTGCGCTCCGACAGCCCCGGAGTCGCGGTGGGACTGCTCAAAGAGGAGATGCGAAAGCTGGGCTCTCCTGTAATGGAAGTTGCGGACCGCACCGCGGTCCCCGCGGGTAGCGCCCTGGCGGTAGACAGAGAAGCTTTTGCGAGAGAACTCACCTCCCTGGCGCAAGACCACCCGCTGGTGGATGTGCGTCGTGAAGAGGTCACCAGTCTCTCTCCGGACCAGTTGACCATTCTGTGCCCCGGACCCCTCGCCTCCGACGCGCTCATGAGCCACGTCCTGGAGTTGGTGGGAGCAGACCGCTGCTTCTTCTTTGACGCCATTGCGCCCATCTTGGACGCCGATTCTCTTGACCGGTCACGGCTGTTCTCAGCTTCACGCCATGAAGAAGGTGAGGGAGACTACCTCAACGCACCCATGGATGAAGATGCGTACACCCGGTTCATGAAGGCGCTCATTCTCGCCGAGAAGATTGTTCCCCGCGGTTTCGACGAACTGGATAAGCTCCCGTTGTTCGGCGGCTGTGAGCCGGTGGAAGCCATCGCGTCCCGGGGCTGGACCGCGCTGGCTCATGGGCCGCTGCGCCCCACCGGTTTTGGCGATGAACGCCGCACCGATAGGAAACTGTGGGCCGTGGTGCAATTGAGGGCCGAGAACCGGGCGCGCTCGGCCTACAACATGGTGGGGTTTCAGACCCGGCTCACCAGGGGCGAGCAGAAGCGGGTATTCCGCCTGATCCCGGGCCTCGAGAAAGCCCGTTTCCTACGCTACGGGTCATTGCACCGAAACTCATATATCGATTCTCCCCGCCTGGTGGCCTCAGACCTGTCGCTGAACGCCATGCCCAACGTCTTTGTGGCAGGCCAATTCGCAGGTGCGGAAGGTTATGTCGAGTCATGTGCTTCCGGACTGCTGGCAGCCAGGTTCGTGCTGGACAAAATCGCGGGTTCTCCGGCACAGCCTCCCCCCCCGGAAACCGCACTGGGCGGACTGCTCCACCACATCACGTCGAGCCAGTCCGTGCCCCTTCAACCAAGCAACATGCACTGGGGCCTGCTGCCGCCGGCCAAAGCCCGCCGCAAAAAAGAACGGCGCCAACTCCAACTCGCCAAGGCGAGGGAGGCTTTTCAAGAATGGGAGGTGGACAGATGAACTGGCTGATCTACGCAGTCGCGCTCCCTTCAGGTCTCCTCCTCTTCTTCTATCTTCTCTTCAAGGCGTTTTCCGCCAAGGGCATAAAGGTCGCCGAAGAGTTGAGGCAGCGGTACGGGCACTCCATCAAACTGCTCACCGGCTGCGGCATCGTCTCCGGGATGAACCGTACGCCGGGAGTGTTGGCCCTGGTCAACGACACCATCATCTACCGCTCCACAATAATCGCGGCGCGAGGTGAGATCCCGTTGCAGACCGTAAGGCGATACACCCTGGAAAGCACCGCGGAAACCCGCCACAAACGGGCCCGCAAATACCGCGGCGCCTACGTGCTTTGCATCACCTCCGCCCGTCCCGACCTTCCACTCTTCGTGGTCTCCGCGGAGGACAAGGAGACGTGGGAGGAGGAGCTGCGCGCGGCTTTGACTTAAAACCCGGCCCCTGTTATCTTCCGCGAAGGTCGGAGGTTTATGGTGGAAGAGATGGGCACTGGGTTCCCAATCCTGCATGTTGACGACGAGGAAGATAACCTCGAAACCTTCGACATGAACTTCGGAGACCGCTTCGAACTGGCCGCGGCTGACGGCGGGGAAAAGGCCCTCGAGATGATGGCTGAGCGCAAATTCTCCGTGCTGGTCGTGGACCAGCGCATGCCCGGCATGACCGGACTCGAGTTCCTGGAGAAGGCTCGAGAGATTCAGCCGGAAGCGATCGCCATACTGCTGACTGCATACCGGGACATCGAGGTAGTGGTGGAAGCGCTGAACTCCGGGCTGGTGCACCGGTACGTCCAGAAGCCCTGGGACCGTCGGGAGATGGTGGTGGTGCTGGACCAGGCCCTCGAACTCTTTGGAGTCAAGGACGAAAACCGCCGCCTCGTGGCGCGGCTGGAAGAGCTGAACCGATACCTGGGCAAAGAGGTGGACTGGCAGTACAACTACGGCGACATCGTCGGCGATTCACCCAAGCTCCAGGAAGTGCTCGACACTGTCGAGAAAGTGGCTCCGACACAGTCCACCGTGCTCATCACCGGTGAGAGCGGCACCGGCAAGGAACTGGTGGCCAGGGCCATCCACAACTCCAGTCCTCAGCGCGACGGCCCGTTCGTCCGCGTGAATCTGGCCGCGCTTCCTCCAACAGTGATAGAAAGCGAGCTGTTCGGCCACGAAAAAGGCGCGTTCACCGGCGCCATTTCTCAACGCCTGGGCAGGTTCGAACTGGCCCACAACGGCAGCCTCTTCCTCGACGAAATCGGCGACCTTCCTCCGGAAATCCAGATTCGTCTGCTCAGAGTGCTGCAGGAAAAGGAGTTTGAACGGGTGGGCGGGGCCGAAACAGTGCGGGTGGATGTCCGCATCATCGCCGCGACCAACCGCAACCTGGATGAGTTGGTGCAACAGGGAGCTTTCCGGGAAGACCTCTATTACCGGGTCAACGTCTTCCCCAT
Source organism: uncultured Myxococcales bacterium (assembly GCA_964626565.1). Classification (GTDB taxonomy): domain Bacteria; phylum Myxococcota_A; class UBA9042; order CAIXZC01; family CAIXZC01; genus CAZVFX01. Next base: position 19,191 of record CAZVFX010000026.1, on the reverse strand, counting down.
CCCCATGCCTCCGCTCAGAGAAAGGAAAGAGGACGTACCGCCACTGGCCAACCATTTTTTGAAGAAGTTCGAATCCCGGGTCGGTAAGTCCATCAGCGAGCTGACCCCCGAGGCGCTGGGCGTGCTGCTCGGTTATGATTGGCCGGGCAACGTGCGGGAATTGGAGAACGTCATGGAGCGGGCGATGATCCTGGCCGCCGGGCCGCGGCTGGAAGGCCCGGACCTCGCCTTCCTCGGGCCGGCAGCCGTGCCGGAGGAACAGCAGCAGGGCGGGCTGCCGGAAATGCTCGAGAATCTTGAAAAACACCAGTTGAAAGAGGCCCTGGACCGCAACGAAGGTTCGGTGAGCCGCACCGCGGCCGAGTTGGGCATCAACCGGACCACCTTGTACTACAGGCTGAAGAAGTATGGGTTGATATCATGAAAATCGAACTTAGGAAGAGCTTTCGTTTTGAAGCAGCACACCAACTGCCCAACGCGCCGGAAGGGCACCGGTGCCGGCAACTGCACGGGCACAGCTATCTGGTGGAGATCGTGGTTGAAGGGGAAGTAGACAACCACGCCAAATGGGTTGTCGACTATGGCGACATTTTGAAGGCCTGCGCACCGGTGAAAGCCCGGCTGGACCACAAAGTGATCAATGAGATCCCGGGACTCGAGGCTGGAACCGCGGAGATGCTCGCCGTGTTCATCTGGGAGGAAGTGAAAGACCTGTTGCCGGATCTAAAAGCGGTGACGGTGAAGGAAACCGACTCGTCATCGTGCACCTACCGGGGAGATTGAGAGTGAGCCAACGTTATGCCGCCACAGTGGCCGGCTGGCTGGTGTTTCTGGCCTCCTCGCTCTTCTATCTCTTCCATACCGGGCAACACTCTTTCTGGCTTGATTCAGCCGAGTTTGTGGCCGTCGCGCACAACGCCGGAGTCGCCCACCCTCCAGGCACTCCGTTGTACGTCATTCTGTCAGGTCTTTTCACGCTGATACCCGTCGGGGCAGCCGCGTTCCGGGTACACCTGTTCAACGCCCTTTTGGGCGGCCTCCACGCCCTCCTGTTGTTCAAGGTGGGTCTGGAGGTGGCGCGGGCGACAGGAGACGAGAATGAGGGGCCCGGGTTGCCCGGTATCATCTGCGCGGCCGCGGTGGCCGCAGTCTTCACGCTGTCACCTGCAGTCTGGTTCCAATCGGTGAGGGCAGAAGTGTATACCCTCAACGGCGTGATAATGCTGGGAATCGTGCTGTGCGCGATCCGGTGGGCGGCGGCGCCGGACCGCGTCAGCTACGCCCTGGTGGCCTCGCTCCTGGTTGGGTTGGGTCTGGGAAATCACCACTTTCTTACCGTGCTCGGCACCCTCGCATGCGTTGCCTATCTTACGTTTTTTCCCGCAGTCCGGGCCAGGCTGATGTCGAAGCTCCTCATACCCATGGCCCTCCTCGCCCTGGCCGGGTTGCTGGTCTACGTTTATCTTCCCGTAAGAGCCGCGGACGGCTGGCTCATGTGGGGGGACCCGTCGACTCCGTCCGGCTTCTATTCGCTGCTGTCGGCTGAGGCGTTCCACATTTCAGTCACTGAAATGCCCAAAGCACCCTTCATGGTGGCCATGCTCACCATATTCGAGAAATGGGTGGACCTGGCCGGCTTCCCACTGTTCGTTGCCGGTTCAGTAGGCCTGATCTTCGCCTTCATCGCCAATCCCAAAATGGGCGGGCTGCTACTGCTGTTGATCATTGCCGGCGGCACCTCCAAAGCTATCATGTACCTGGACGTGGAGAATCCCGACGACCACGCCTATTTCCTCATGGGCCTGCAGGGGCTGGCCGTCGCTGCCGTGGCCCTGGTTCACTTCCCGCACATCATCGGTTGGGCAGGGCGCAAGGCTGCCACCACCGCGTGGGTGACCGCCGCAGTGCTGGTCCTGCTCACCGCCTGGAGCGGGTCGGTGCTCTACCGGCAGAACGTCTCCCACGCAGACCTCTCCGCCTTTTCCGGCGGGGATGTGCTGAACCGGCACTTTCACGAGCGCCTGCCCCCTGACGCCTTGTTCATGCCCAGCTACTACGCCACATTCTTCAACCACCTCTATTTCCGGGAGGTGGAACAACGCCGGCCGGACGTAGCCATGGTTCACCAGTCCCTTTACTCTCGTTTCGAAGGGGGAAAGGGGTACGCCCTTGATATGGCCGCTGACTGGCCGGAAACCGAGCCCCTCTTTGCCGAGTATTTCGAAACCGGAGGTTTCCCCCTTGCCGCACTCTTGAAAATCGCGGAAACCCGAGAGGTAGTCCTGGAAACGGATGTGCTGGAGGTAGACCCTGCGCTGGCCGAATTTGCCCCCTTCTCTCTGGGCACAGGCGGCATGCCTCTGCCCATGTCCATCCTCACTTTCCGCGGCCCCGGCGTGCAGTTGAATCTGTCCGCCGAGTCGCCGGCCGTCGAAATGGCCCACCAGAAGCAGTTCTGGACTGCGTTTTACCAGGACATGGAAGGCACGCCGCTGCATCCGGAGTTGTCCAAACTGCTGGTATGGTATCACTACCGCAACGCGCTCTACTTCATCAACGAGGAGAACTACGAGGCCGCGCTGCTCGAAACCCAACTGGCCCGGAACCTCACCCCCAATTCCGGGCGGCTCGTAGACCTGGAGACCAGACTGCGCTCACAGTAGTGTAGAAAATATCCACAGCCCGTGATTTCTGTGTCAGGGGAGGCTGTCTGATCTGCCGTTGATCCGGTTCTCCCCTGTTGTGACGAGGCTCTCGACGAGAGCAGATCTGGCTGGCACGCGGCTTGCACTAAAGGTTGAACGGCTGTTTGACAATCCTTTGCTTCGATGGTTGAACCCTCCTTCCAACCAACGAGGCACTTCCTCCTTCCAAGGTGACTGCGGCCTAGATGGGCCGGGTGCTTAGCGCCCGGCCCATCACGCTTTAAAGGCCGACTTACTATTGATAATTGCCTCTACAGGACCCCTTCAACCAAACCGTTCACAAACTGGTACGCCGCAGGATCGCGGCTGGCGAAGAACTGTTCGGACGGAAGGGCCAGCCGGACTTTGCCGCCAACCAGGAACAGTACGTCGTCGGCCAGACGACGCATGCTTCTCAGGTCGTGAGAGATGATGATAAGGCTCATGCCCTTTCCCGACAGGCCATCTACAAGTTGGTCCAACTCCCGAGCCGCATAGGGGTCGAGCCCGGTGGTGGGCTCGTCCAGGATGAGGGTCTCCGGTTTCAGCGCCAGGGCGCGGGCCAGGGAGATCATCTTCTGCTCTCCGGCCGAAAGCGAGCCCGGCTGGAGTCGAGCCCTTCCGTCCACTCCCAACTCTTTGAGTTGAGCCATGGCGATGTTGTCCGCCTCCCGTTTCCGGACCCCGAAGTGATGGCGCACCACCAGGGAGACGTTCTCCAACACCGACATGGAGTCGAACAAAGTGGGGTGCTGGAAGACGTAGACGCACTTCCGCCTCAAGTCAAACAGCTCTCTTTCCGACAATTCGTCCACCCGCTGGTCGCGATAGTGCACCGACCCTGAGTCGGGATGCAACAAGCCCACCAGGTGCCTTACCAGCACGCTCTTACCGGTTCCGGACGGACCTGCCACAAAGGTGCACCGGTGCTCAACGAAGTAGGCCGAAACCCCGGTGAGGACCTTGTGGTCACCGAATGACTTGTGCAGATTCTCCACTTGTGCGACCCGGATCATTTCATCAGTACCTCCCATGAGAAGGAGATTATCGCATCGAGGAGAATGACTCCGAATGAGCCGAATACCACCGCCCTGGTGGTCGCGGTACCCACACCTTCCGATCCGCCCCGGGCGTCGAAGCCGCACGCGCAGGCAACCAGGGGAACGGTAAGGCCGAAGATTACGCACTTGGCCAGCCCCACTTGCAGGTCGGGGACTCGCACGAATCTCAGCGACATGAAAGTATCGGGCAGGACGGAAAAGCCGGTGTAGGCGACGATACATCCGGTGATAATGGCTACCACCGTGCCCAGGGTGGCCAGGCAGATGCACGCCGCGACCGCGGCGATAAGTCGTGGAGCGACCAGTAACTCCACCGGGTCTACCGACGACAGCTTCATGGCGTCGAGCTGGTCGGTGACCTTCATGGAGCCCAACTCCGCGGCAATACCGGTCCCTACCCTGGCGGCCAGCAGCAGCCCGGTCATGGCCGGGCCCATTTCACGGACCATAAACTGGATGAACGCGCCGCCGAGTGCTGAGTATTCGGGAAGGACTTTCGCCATCTGGGACGCGGTCTGGTAGATACCGATCATGCCGATGAAGCCCATGGTGACCGTGACGAATACGATGGACTTGTTGCCCGCTTCGAAGAACTGCGCAGCGGTTTCCTTGAAGCTGACTTTCAGGCGCACAATCGCCCATAAAGAAAGCGCCAACTGCTGCAACATCTTCGATAACAAGCTCATATAGCTACGTCAATTACCAATTCCCAATTATCAATTATCAATCCAAGGCAGGAACCGACCCGGTACCAATCGTGGCCTCCAATTGAACATTGAACATTGAACATTGATAATTGCCTCTCTACCACTCCATCCACTGATACCACCCCCAGGTGATTATGTAGTCGCTGAGGAATATCCCCAGCGCGGTGGTCACAACGCATCCATTCACCGCCCTCCCCACTCCCTTGGCACCGCCGGACACGGTGAGGCCGTAGGTGGTGGAGACGGTGGAAATGACTATTCCGAACGCGGCTGCCTTGATAAGCCCCACAATCAACTCATCCATCAACCCGGTGTCCAGCAGGCTTGACACGAACGTGCGCCAGTCGATTTCCAACAGGTAGTGGCAAGTTACGCCGCCGCCTATGAGGCCGAATAGGTCCCCCACGATGGTGAGCATCACCAGGCTCACGACGATGGCGATGAAACGCGGGACCACCAGGAAGCGCACCGGGTCGATGGCCAGTGCGCGCAGGGACTCTACCTGTTCCGAGACCACCATGTTGCCCAACTCTGCGGTGGTGTTGGCGCCTACTCTTCCCGAGAACATGATGCCGATGAGGGATGGACCCAGTTCGGACAGCACTGCGATCCCGGCAGCCGCACCGACGAAGCTGGTGGCGCCGGTGCTTTTCACATACACGATGCCCTGGATCACCATGATCACTCCCACCAGGAAAGCGGTGAGGCTCACCAGTGGGAGGGACTGCACCCCGACCTTATGGAGTTGACGCCACATTTCATTGCGGTCGAAACGGGGCGGCACCAGGGCGCGCAAAGTATCGAAGTACATGATGTTCATGGCCCCGACGCGCTCCACAAGACTCAGGGTCTTGTTTCCTATCGTCGAGATGGGGCTATACCAGGACATCTTGTTCTCCCTGGATGACATGCCTTCCGGCTCGACATTCGAAAGTCGACCGGTCAATGGTGCGTGGCGGCTCGCACGAAGTCCCTGACCCTGTCGTCCGGGGCCTCTTCTACGACGGCGGACTGGCCATCGTACAGCACCTTTCCTTCAAATATCGCCACCGCCCGTGTGCAGATGGGCAGCAGCCGCTCCAAATCATGGGTAGCGATTACGGTGACGCAACCGGTTTCCCCTGCGAAATCCTTAAGCAGAACCATGATCTTGGCGGAGTTGATGGGGTCCAATCCTGCCACGGGGTCGTCGAATACCGCCAGGTCCGGACGAGCCGCCATAACCCGGGCGATGGCTACCCGTCGGCGCATTCCGCCGGACAACTCCACGGGGAAGGACTCTTCCGCGTCCCCGAGACCCACCAGTTCCAGGGTGCGATGGACTGCGTTGCGAATGCCCTCTTCCGCCATCTTCTCTCCATGACGCAGGGAAAAGGCCACGTTGTCGAATACGGTCATGGAGTCGAACAGGGCGAAGTTCTGGAACTGCAGCCCCACTCTGCGGCGCGCGCTTTTCAGCGCAGTCCGATTGGCCCAGTGCATGCGCACTCCAAACATCTCCACCTTTCCCCGGCGGGGTTGCTTGAGGGTGGTTATCACCTTGATGAGCTGTGTCTTACCGCCGCCTCCAGGCCCTAACAGCCCGACGATGTCTCCCGGGTCGAAGCTAAGCGAGACGCGGTCCAGCACCTGTTTTCGTCCGTAGCGAAGAGAGATGTCGGAAAGGCGGATCCCGGTCATCAGATCTCGATGATCTCTTCGAACCGGCCAAACTCCTTTTCCATGGCCGCGGAGATTTCGCCCAGGGTGGCCATGGAGCGTACCGCCTGAAGAATGAAGGGCACCAGGTTTTCGCCCGACCGGGCCGCCTCGGTGACTTTGGTCAAGGCAGCGTCAACCGCCGCGCTGTCCCGGGTCGCCTTGACTTCAGCCAGACTGCGTCTTTGTTTCTCTTCCACTGCAGGGTCGACCCGCAGGATATCGGTGGGAGTCACGTCGCCGGTCTTGAACTTGTTCACCCCCACGACCACGGTGTCTGCGTCTTCAACCGACCGCTGGTAGCGGTACGAAGTGTCGGAGATTTGCCGTTTCACGAATCCCGACTCGATGGCTCTCAGCATACCGCCCATCTTGTCGATGCGGTCGATAAGAGCCAGCGCTTCCCGTTCGATGTGGTCGGTCATCTCTTCCAACGCGTACGACCCGCCCAGCGGATCCACGAAGTCGGACACCGAGCTTTCAAAACCGACGATCTGCTGGGTTCTCAGCGCCACGGTCACCGCTTCCTCGGTGGGAAGCGACAGCGCCTCATCGTAGCTGTTGGTGTGCAGCGACTGAGTACCGCCCAACACCGCGGCCAGAGCCTGCAGAGTGACCCGGACTACGTTGTTCATCGGCTGCTGCGCAGTGAGGGTGTAGCCAGCGGTCTGAGTGTGGAACCTCAGCAGCATGCTCTTCTTGGATTTGGCCTCGAAACGGTCGCGCATGATCTTGGCCCATACGCGGCGTGCGGCCCGGAACTTGGCGATCTCCTCGAGGAAGTTGTTGGCCACGCCGAAGAAGAAGGCCAGCCGTCCCGCGAATGCGTCAACGTCGAGCCCGGTCTTAATGGCCGCATCCACGTAGGTGATACCGTCGGCCAGGGTAAATGCGACTTCCTGGACCGAGTCGGAGCCCGCCTCCCTGATGTGGTAGCCGGAAATGGAGATGGTGTTCCACTTTGGCACCTCTTTCGAGCAGAAGTCGAAGATGTCGGTGATCAGTTTCAGCGATGGCCCCGGCGGATAGATGTAGGTACCCCGGGCAATGTACTCTTTGAGTACGTCGTTCTGAATGGTCCCCCGCAACTTGTCCCGAGCCACCTCGTTTTCCTCGGCCACCGCGATGTACATGGCGAGCAGAATGGCCGCGGTGGAGTTGATGGTCATGGAGGTGGAAACCTTGTCCAGCGGGATCTGACTGAAGAGCACCCGCATATCCTCCAGCGTATCGATGGCTACCCCTACCTTACCCACCTCCCCCCGGGAGAGCGGGTGGTCCGAGTCGTAGCCCATCTGAGTGGGAAGGTCGAAGGCGACCGAGAGTCCAGTTTGTCCCTGGTCCAGAAGGTAACGATACCGGACGTTGGATTCCTCCGCGGTGGCAAAGCCGGCATACTGACGCATGGTCCACATGCGGCCGCGGTACATGTTAGGCTGGACGCCGCGGGTGAAGGGAAACTGTCCCGGGAACCCCAGCTTGTCCTCGTAGTCAAACGATTCGTCAGGCATGTAAAGCGAATCGATCTGAGCGCCGTCCGAGCGGGTGAACTGCTCTTTGCGGGGCTTGAACCGCGCTTCGGCAGGGTCCAGGACCTTCTCTTTCCACTGGCGAAAGCCGTCCGTCGTTTTTTTGTCGTCAGTCATCGTATACCTCGTCACTTGTTTTGTCGTCTTCATCAGCCATAATCGTTCGATTCCGTCCCTTGGCCTTGGCCTCGTACAAGGCCTCATCGGCGCGGGTGATAAGATCGCCGAACTTCGCCATTCCCTTGTCAATTGCCGCCACGCCGATGCTCACCGTGAGCCGGCCATCGGGCTGCTTCTCCTCCAACGGGAAGGCGTGCTCCTCCACTAGCTGTCGTACCTCCTCGGCGACTGCGAAGGCCTGTTCCCGATCCGTATCCGGGAACATGATCGCGAATTCTTCACCACCGTATCGGCACGCGATGTCGGTCTTCCGGACCCTCTGCTGGAGCAGATCCGACAGGGATTTCAGCACCTCGTCCCCGGCAGGGTGACCGTTGGTGTCGTTGTAGTGCTTGAAAAAGTCGACGTCAAGCATGGCAAATGAGATGGGCCGACCGCCCCGCCTGGCCAGGGCAAAGTGGAACCCGAGGGTCTCGGTGAGGTGCCTGCGATTGCTCAATCCGGTGAGCGGGTCGGTGCGGGCAAGTTCCTCCAGTGATTCATTGGCCAGCCTCAACTGCCCCGCGGTGCGCACCAGTTCCTGATTGGTGCGGTTGAGCTTTTCGGTGCGCTCATAGACCAGCTTCTGCAAGTGGTCAGTGTGCTTCTTCAGCTCGTCAGCCATGCCGTCGAATGTGGCGCCCAACTCGCCCAGCTCTCCCTTCCCTTCGATGCCACTCCTGGCCGTGAGGTCTCCGCCTCTGATCGACTCGGCAGCCTCCGACAGGCGGGCGATGGGCCGCAGGAACAGCCGTTCCAGAACGAAGAATAGCAACAGCGCGGTAATGATTGCGAAGAGCCCCACGCTTTCCAGCCCCACCAGCAGGGATCGTCGGATTTCGCGGTCGGCTCGGGACAGCCCGATGCGCACCACCAGGGTGCCCCACCTGATGCCCGGGAGTCCGTGGATTGCGGCGGCCAACGGTTTGGAGACCAGCATCACCCGTGTTTTGCCCTTTCCATCCACCTTGATGAGCGCCTCCGGTTGGGAGGAGGCGAGGACGGAAAACTCGTCGTCCGCCCGGCGGCCGTACAGGTCCTTGTCGGTATGCCCCACCACCCGGAGTTGGTTGTCCAGCACCGCCACCGACTCCACGTCCGCACTCTCCACCATTCCCTCGGCGAACTCCTCGATCACCCGGTCCAACTCCTCGATGCGGTTGGAAGAGAGCGCCCGGACACAGGGGACGGAGATGGCCGCCAGCAAAACCCGCGCATTATTCTCGACTTCGCGCTCGTGCTGCTCGCGCTGTCCGGTCATCATGAAAACGCCCATGATCCCCATGGCCAGGACAACCATGCCGACCCCGGCAATCAGTACTTTCAGGCGTGTCTTCATTGTCCCAACCGCTTCAGTGCGGCCCTTACCGGGTCGTACATGGAGTCCCTGGTGAACAGCCAGCCGTTCAAGTCGATGAGGTTTCGAATGATCCTGCGGCCCTCCGTCGTCGTGGAATTGAGCCGGTACAGGTGGCGTGCGACATCCACCACCAATCGGCGGGCAAGGTGGGGCTGGGCACACACCGCATCGTGGGGAATACGGCCGGTGATGGCCAGCACTCTTACGTTGCCCGCGTCGATGCCTCGCTCGCGCAGAGGCTGAAACACCGCGGAAAAGGTCGCGGCCGCCTCCACCGTCTTATCCTCAACCAGTAGCTTTATTGCCTCGGTATGGTTGGCTGCCGTCACCACCTTGAAATCCCGGTCTACGTCGATGCCCCGCTCCAACATGTACGCGCGGGGAAAGAGGTAGCCGGACGTGGAGTTTTCATGCAGCATCGCGATGGGTGTGCCCTTGAGATCCTCCAGCGACTCGTAGGGCGACTCGCCCCTCACCACGATATAGCCACGGTAGTACACCGACCCTCCGGCAAACTGCGAGAGCATCAACTGCAGGCACGGAATCCGCCGCTTGGTACGGACGTAGGAAAGGGGCGACATGGAGAAGATGTCAACCTCGTCGTTCTCCACCATCTCGATGAGGCGAGCATAGCTCTCCGCCCGGACCAGCTTGAATGGATGCCCGGTTTTTTCGGCAAGGTACTCAACGATGGGCTCGAACTGTTCTTCGATGACGGAATAGCCGAAGTAGGGGGTCACCCCGAACCTGATCACCTCGGGCACCACCTCGCCCACAGTGCACTCCGGGGCAACCGGCTCCGGCATCTCCGCCGCCTGCGACGCGGCAGGAGCCGCCCCCTCGCTTTCCCCTCCTGCGGAAGGAGCCTGGGCACAACTCGCCAGCAGCACCAGCGTCAGCGCCGGTACCAGACCACCTTTCAACAGTTTCTCCAGCCTATCTTTCACCTCAAGCCCCAAGCCCCAGGCCCAAGCCTGCCATTCTTAATCCTGATGCTCCTCCATGCCCCCGAACCTCTCCCAGGTGGAAGGGGACAGCTTCCGGGCATCGCTCGCGATGCGCTGCAAATCGAGGGACATCACCTTCCCATCGTCCATGAGCAGTCGCCCGTCGGCCATGGTGTGGGTCACCCGGGAAGGCTGGGCGCCAAACAGGAAATGGCCGTACCAGTTGTCCACCGAAATGGGAGTGAACGGATAGTGCTCGACCACGATGATGTCCGCGGCCGCACCCGGTTCGATGACCCCCACCTTGACGCCGAACAAAGCGGAGGCATATTTCGCATTATTGCGCACCAGCATGTCCACCGCCTCTCCAAAGGCCACGGTAGGGTCGGCCTTGACGAGCCGGTGTTTGAGCATGGCGATGCGAGCCTCTTCCATCATGTTTGCAGTCATGCCGTCGGTGCCCAGGCCCACGTTGACCCCCATCTCCAGGAGTCCCAGGACGTCGGCCGCACCAACTGCGTTGTTCATGTTGGACTGGGGATTGTGCGCGACAAAGGTGCCCGTCTCTTTCAACAGCTCGCGCTCCTCGGAATCCACGTGGATGCAGTGGGCCAGGATCGCCTTTTCGTTCAGCGCACCGGCATCGTAGAAACGGCGCACAACTCTCTTGTTGTACTTCTTGAGGCTGTCTTCCTGGTCGGAAATGTCCTCTGCCGCATGTACGTGAATTGCCGAACCCAACTCAGCGGCCGTGGTGGCAGCCTTGTTCAACGTATCTTCGGAAATCGTCATTGAAGCGTGGAGGCCGAACAGGCCTTTCAGCATCTGCTGATCCGGGGCAGAGGTCTTCTCGATGAAGTCCGCGTTTTCCTGCAACCCCGCGGCCAGCGACTCGGCTCCGTCCCGGTCCGATACCTCGTAGCAGAAACAACTCCTGATCCCCGCGTCCCCGGCCGCGTCGGCAAGTACATCCAGGCTCCCTTTTACCGCCCAGGGGGAAGCGTGGTGGTCGATAACCGTCGTGGTGCCTGCACAGATCGACCGGTGGTACGGGATGAGCGCCGAGTAGTAGACGTCGTCCATGACCAGCGCCCGGTCGAGTTTCCACCACAGCTTCTTGAGGATCTGGGGGAAATTGAAAGCCGGCTCCCCGGCCAGACCGCAGGCAAAGGTCGAGTAGAGGTGCATGTGTGCGTTGACCATGCCGGGCATTACAACTTTTCCGCCCGCGTCGATAACGGCCGCGTCAGGATGCTTGCTGCTCAATTCCGCAGACGGTCCCACTTCCGCAATGCGGTTTCCTTCCACAAGGACGGCGCCGTCACAAAGTACGTAGTCGGGATCGCCCGGACTGACGATGGTCCCGTTGGTAAACAGGGTCTTGTTACTCATTACAACTCCTCATTTGGTTGGTTTCAGATTGCTACTCTACAGGTACGGGATCTTCGCTGATCTTGATGGGCGCCGGCTCGATTGCTACTCCCTGGCCGACGACTCCCCCTTCACCTTCAGCCGGTGCAGGCATGGGCGCGATGACGTTGCCGACTGCGCCGCCAAAGTCGCCGCCCATCTTGCTGGGTTTCTTCTCCAGTTCATTCAACTCGTCCCGCTGCCGCAGGTCCTGCAGCTTACGCTCCAGTTCCCACCGCTTGTCTTCCAGCTTCCACACTTCGCTGCGTCGTGTTTCATCCAGTTCGTGGACCTTCAACGCGTCGTCCGCGGTCTCGGTGATGAAAGTGGCCAGGTCCTTGCTGCCGAAGTACTGCCCGCCGTATGCGACCATGCCGCCTTCGACTTTCCGGCCCAGTGCGGCCGTTGTGCCGATGCGGTTTACGATGTCCATGAACAGTTTTTGCTGGTCAGCCTCCAGCTTGTCCCGCAGTTCGTCCGCCTGCTTCTTGACCCGCTCATATTCCGCCTTCGTCTTCTTGTACTCTTCAGAGTAGACAACGCCGGCAGGCTCCGGCATTGCCGGCTGGGACCAGCTACTCTTGCCCGCGATGAACATAAGTCCGAAGACCCCGATGTCCATCATCGACGTCGCACCCTTCCCCTCGGCGCTCAGGAGAGCCTTGAGTTCGGGGTTGGTCACCGAATCCATGAAATCACCCTTCTCTCCCTTTTCCACCCGTGTGAAGAAGGCGGCATCGGTAGACACCCCGAGGTATTTTCCCGTGACCTTGATGAACACCGGCTTCCATTCCGGCACCACGAATGTGTAGCCGCCCAGTTCCTTGTTCTCGTGCAACAGGGGCTTGAGCATCTCGTTGTCCGCAAGCTTGCCGAGCACCTCTTTCGCCCGCGCAACGTCGACAACTCCGAGGAGCGCCGCACCGCCCAACGCGTTGAGCAACGCCTTCTCGTCCAGGTTGCCCGCCAGATCCCCGGTTACCGCGAATGCCCAGTCGCCCGACAGGAGCCCGATAAGGTCTTTGTCCAGGTCGAGTCCGGTGAACGCCTTGAATCCGACGCGCATCTCCGCAGCCTCAACCCCTTCCGCCGCGATCACCTGCTCGATGAGCTGCATGTACGCCTTCGGATCGATGCTGGCGCTTACCAGGTAGAGCGGCTTGCCGCTCAGCGCCGGAATGAACTCGGGAATACCGCCGCCGTCTTTCACCATGTCGGCCACGAGGGAATCCTCAGCCACCGAAGTGAAAGCCTTCATCTTCAGGGAAGCCTTGCCCAATTCCAGGCCGAGCACCGCGCCCGGAATCGCACCCAGCAGATCCTTCACCAGCTTGGACTCAGCCTCCTGGCGTTTTTTCCACTTCGTCTGCCATTCCGCTTCCTCCGCGGCTCGCTTCTCCCACTCCTTGATGGTCTCCGCATCGGCTTTCTCGGCCTTGAGGCGGTCCAACTCCTTCTGGGCCCAGTTGCCCTGGTCGGCCATGCGCTCCGATTCGAATCCCAGGATCGCCTTAACGATTGCGTCGATGTCCACATACAGACCGAAGTCCTTGCCGAACGCCAGTTTCTCCACCAGACCCTTGTATTTCTCACTCACCGCCAACGAGTCTTTCTCAACCATGGTGGAGATGCGGCTGGCCAAGGCCAGACCCTCTTCGTCACCGCGGTCGGAGAAGGTGAAGAAGACGTGGTCACCGATGATGACGAGGCACCCTTCCGTGTCGCGCCGGGGGGCGATCACCAATGCGTTGCCGAAACTCCTCGGCTCAAGCTTCGCCCCGATCCTTCCCGCGACGCTGTAAACCGTCGTCTTGAATTTATCCGGACTCGAAAGGCTGCCGAAAACCACGAAGGACTCCTGCTTCAGGCTCAGCCAGGCGAACCCCACCGGCTTAGTCGCGTCCAAGCCGATCTCGGCCAGGTTGTTGGGGTCCAGGATGTTGTGACCCACCGCCTGGGTTACTTCCGCCACGCCCAGTTCGTACCAATTGCGGTACTTCTCGGTGAGCATCTTCCACCCCAGTTGTTCGATGAGCGCCATGGGGTTGTCAGCCACCGCCAGCAGCAACGTATCGCCGGGCAGATATTTCAGCGCACCTACGCCGGTAAGAGCGGACTTGCCCTCCGGGAAAGCCGCGGTGAGGGCGTCAACCTTGGCCGCCGGCTTCGGGGCCGGCTCATCCACTTTGGGTTTCTCCGCTTCGATGACCGGCCCGTCCTCCTTGGGCGCAGGGCCCTCCTTGACAGTCGGGTCGCCGTCATCCTTTTTGGCCTCTTCCTTCTTGGCCTCTCCCTTTTTGGCCTCGTCTTTCTTGGCCTCTTCTCCTTCCTTTTTACAGCCGGTCAGGGACACGACTGCCAAAGCAAACAGGATGGATAGCGTAACCAGCAGCGCTTTTCTCATGGCTCTTGCCTCCCTATCTATTTCGAGTTCTGCGTCGATTCCTTGGAATCGAGGTGCCAGTGTAGGCTTCGGGAAAGGCCGATGTCAAGGACTACCCCATCCCTCCGCAATCCCGCTTTTCAAACGGGTCCATCCCTTCAGTGAATGGGTCGGTTCGACGCAGGTGGAGTTTGTGAATGGAACGCAAGAGGAAGCGCATCTGCCCCATGTCTCTTCCCTGGGTGCGATGGGGAAGGGTGTTGTTCGCAGCTACTTCGGCGCAGCTCTTGCCGCCCCCGGCCGGACAGCGCACGTCAAAAACCTCGGTGTGAGGCAGCGGGTCCACACCCAGCCCGATGAGACGGGCCAGCCACAGGCGGTTGAGAAGGTAGTAGGTGTGAGATACTCGATGGGGGTCTCCAGCTAACGCCTCTCCTTTGCTGGCGGCCAGTTGGATTGCCGAGGTTGCGAACCGGGCCGTAAGCTGGTGCTCCGGATGGCCAGTGCCGCCGTACACCGGCGCCAGGGTCAGCAATACGTCCGGCCGGAACTTTCGAATCGCCTCGGCGATCAGTAGAACGGGGTCCTTGTGATCGCGCCAGAGCGCCGCGATCTCTTGTCGTTTCGGAAAGCTCTCTACCGGCAGCGGCGCGTTCCAGAAACGCTCGTGCTGCAGCTCGGCGTTGTACAGGCGAGCCACCTTCTTCATCTCCTCGCCCCGCACCCGCCACAGGTTCTTCGAAGTTACGCCCGCCACCGCCGACTCTCCACCGTCTCCGTGGGTCAGCACCAGGAAGTAGAGGGGGTTGCCCAGGCCCGGGCCGGCTCGTACCAGCACCGGGCCCGCCAGCGACTCGTCATCGGGGTGGGCGGCAACCCACATCACCCGGGCGCCTGCTTCCAGCACCTCATTCAGTCCGGGCGATGCATTGTCCTTTTCACTCGCTCCCGGCAACGAATCCAGCACCGGCTGCGCCACCCTTCCCGCAGCCCTCATCGCCAACTCCAGCGGCTTCAACAAGAAACCCATAGTACTCCCCCAATCTTTTTTTCAGAAACACTCTAACATTTCCCCTTTCCTCGACGCTAAAAAAAAATGTAAAAAAAAGCTAAAGTCTTTTGGCGAGGGGTCGTTAACTACTACCTCGCCTCCCCTTCAGCTTGTCGCTGATGCCGCTTGAACATGATGGCAGGATGTAGACGAAAGTCACCAAAGAGAGTCTTTCCCTTGTTGCCCCTCTTCAGGACAGGTACACTGTTAGTGGTGTTACGCAAAGAGGAGGCCCAATGGGCCGGACCGTAGCAGGTTGCCTGCTGGTGAGCGCTCTCTGCGCGGGGTGCTACCTCCGCGCCCCTGACGGGCGAGACGGCGTCGTGACCGTCGAAGAGGTAGCTGTCGGTGACGAGCTCCAGGGCGGGGACGGGGGGCTCGATGCACGCTTCCCCGAAACCACCGCCACAGACAAAATCACCGTCGGGGATTGGGGCGATACACCGGCTGACCAATTGGATGCGGTGGACCTCGCACCCGCGGATCACGATGCAGCCGAAGCCGTACCACAGTCGTGTTTGAGTGACAGCGACTGCCTCGAATGGGACGACGGCGATCTGTGTAACGGCGTACTCTTCTGTCTTCAGGGCCAATGCCACCCGGCCCCTCAAACCGTTATTGATTGCGACCCCGGCCTGGACACCCCCTGCCGCAAAAACCTGTGCCACCCTGTGCTCGGGGAGTGTGTCTGGACCCTCGTCAACGAAGGGGCGGCCTGTGACGATGACGACCTGTGCACAGTCGCCGAAGTTTGTGTCGCCGGGCAGTGTATGGGCGAACCGGTGGATTGCGACGACGGCGACTGGTGCACGGCCGACGGTTGTGACCCCGATGTCGGGTGTTACCACGAATTGCTGACCTGTGACGACGATAACCTCTGCACCACGGATTGGTGCGACGCTGCCGGCGAGGCCTGTCAGCATGACTGGAACGACTGCGATGACGGCAACGTTTGCACCGTGGACGCCTGTCATCCGTTTTCCGGTTCGTGTACGAATACTTCTGTCGTCGATTGCGACGACGGATTGCTCTGCACTGTGGACGCATGCGACCCCGCCACCGGCGAATGCGTATACGGCCAACTCATCTGCGACGACGGTGACCCGTGCACTGCGGACGTGTGCGGAGAGGACGAAGGGGGGTGTCTCCACACCCCTGTTTCCTCCTTGGATTGTGCCGGGTGCCTCGACCAGGTCACCGGGGTGCCGCTCCACGATCTGTGTGTCGACGGCGACCTGTGCACCGAAGACCTGTGCGAGTGCGAGTTGTTTGACCCCGAGAAGCCGGAAAAGTGCGCTTTCGCAAGCTGTCAGCACCCGCCCGCCTCTTGTTCGGATGAAAACCAGTGCACTGCTGACTACTGCGTGCCGGACACCGGGTGCGTTCACCCGCTGCTGGAGTGCCCGAAGAAGACGTGCAAGGGCGGTACCTGCGATCCCGATACCGGGCTTTGCAATTACCTCTTCATCTTGTGTGACGACGGAGACCCCTGCACCTACGACGTTTGCGATATGTTGACAGGGGAGTGCGTATTCGAGGAGGTAGTGTGCTACGATAATCAGCCGTGCACCACCGAGTTCTGTGACCCCAGCACAGGGAAGTGCGTGTACGAGATGATGGATTGCGACGACGGGAACCCGTGCACCATCGACGTCTGCCATCCCAGCATCGTGGAGTGCCTCCACGCAGCAGTCCCCTGCGACGACGGCAACGCGTGCACAACCGACGTCTGCGATCCGCAAACAGGGGATTGCCTGCACTTGGCTGAGGAATGTGACGACGGTGACCCGTGCACCGTTGACTACTGCGACTGGGAATCCGGAGTGTGCGTCGCGGCCGCCTACCTGCCCGGCGAGTGCCCGCCCGGGTGCGCTAAGTGCGCGTGCGTGGATGTCGACAGCGGAACCACCAACGACGCCCTGTGCGAAGACGGCGACTTCTGTACCTTGGACACTTGCCTTTGCACCGCCTATCTTCCCAACTCTCCGTCCTTCTGCATCGACGGACTCTGCACCCAGACGGCCAAGGAGTGTGTCGACGACAACTTGTGCACAACAGACGCTTGCGACCCCGCGACCGGCGAGTGCGTTTTCACTCCGGTGAATTGCAACGATTACAACCTGTGTACTATCGATATGTGCGACGAGCCCACCGGGTTCTGCTTGCATTTTGCGGCGGAGTGTGACGACCACAACCAGTGCACCGATGACTACTGCTACCCCGATTCGGGTTGCATCTATGTTCCCTTTCCCCTGGAGGAGTACAAAGACGCAAACCCGTGCACCCAGGATCTTTGCGACCCGGGCCTGGGCCCCTGGTACCCGCCGGTAGACTGCGACGACGGCGACAAATGCACCGTCGAGTTCTGCGACCCGGAAATTGTGGATGGAGACGGCAACGGCCAGTGCATCTGGCAGGAGAAGAACTGCATTGATGATGACCCGTGCACAGTGGACAAGTGCGATGGGAATACCGGCTTCTGCCACAACCTGCCCATGGACTGTGAGGACCCGGTGAACAAGTGCACCGTCGGGTTTTGCATCGCGAAGGTTAACCCTGAAACCGGCTTCCCCTACGGCGAGTGCGTACTTGCGCCAAAGGACTGCTCCGACGCCGATGACTGCAGCGACGATTGGTGCGACCCTGTCACTGGGAATTGCCAGCATGTTTACCTTGACCCCGACGACAACGACGATTGCACCATCGACTACTGTGACCCCGTTGAGGGTGTCCAGAATGTCCCGGTTGACTGCAACGACTTCAATTGGTGCACGGATGACGAATGCATCCCCGGCCTGGGTGACTGTGTCAACCTGCCCAAGTCGTGCGTCGATTTTGTCGACGAGGAAGAAACAATCGAGAATTTGTGCACTCTCAACCAGTGCGATCCAGCAAACGGCAGTTGCTACAACCCGCCCATCGACTGCGATGATGGCGATGAGTGCACCTACGATACCTGCGACATCGAGACTGGAGAGTGCGTCCATATCGTCGCCGATAACTGCTGACCGCGGTCGCTGCAGCTTGTGGCTGATGCCGCTTGAACATGATGACAGGATGTGTAAACGAGGTCACCAGCCCTTCGACTTGCGGCTGAAGCCGCGGCGCTCTGGGTAAACGCTAAGTTCTTCAGTCGGCCGCCGGTGGCGGTCGCAACAGAAGTTTGGGATTGGCTGTGGTTGAAAAAGGGCTCACCCTGAGCGCAGCCGCCCTGGCGGCAAGTCGAAGGGCTGGTGACCTTGCCCCACATCCGGTCGTCATCGAAGAGAGTCTTCCCCACATCCTTTCCACTTGACCAACCCTATTCATGGTTGTATAGTAGTTACATAATGGTTGTAAAGTGGTTGCAGCCCAGGAGGAGCCATGCCTGCCATTACACTGCGAGACCTCCCCCCCGAGTTGCACCAGCTACTGAAACAAAGGGCCAGAAAGTCGCGGCGCTCTCTGAACCAGGAAATCCTGTACGCACTGGAGCTGCACGTGGGCGACAGGCCCGCTGCGGACCACGTGCACGAGATTCGCCACCTCCAAAGCCCTGGCGCACAGCCTTTGCTCCAGGAACTGCTGCAACTCTTTCTTTCCACGGGCGCACGCAGCAAGCACAGCCTGCAGAACCTGGTGTCACGCATTCCTGACGACTACGAACCCGAGGAAGTCGACTGGGGAAAACCTGTCGGGCGAGAGGTCTGGTAAATGGGCTCGTATGTTCCCCGAAAAGGCGACTTCATTGCCGTGAGTTTCGACCCTCAGACCGGTCACGAGCAGAAAGGGCGCAGGCCTGCCCTGGTCGTGAGTAACGACCTGTTCAACAAGCGCACCGGTCTCGTCATCGCCTGCCCAATAACCAACACCGATCGCAAGTTCCCGTTCCACGTGCAATTAGGAGACGACACTTCAGTCACCGGCTTTGTCATGGTGGAGCAGGTGAAATCACTTGATTTTGGAGCCCGTAAGGCCAAGCCTATGGGCAGTGCATCCGACCAACTTGTGGAAGAGGTGCTCTCCGTTCTGGGGGCTTGTCTCTACTGACCGGCGCTGGCCCCCGCCTCCCACCCGGCGGGGTCCGCGAAGTACTTCTTCAAAGTGGTGGCCAGCTTGCCCGCGGACAGGCCGTCCATGATGCGGTGATCGAACACTGCGGTTATGACACACATGGGTTTGATCACGATCTGGCCGTCCCTGACCACCGGCTTGTCCTCAAC
>CAZVFX010000025.1:59530-68721 GCA_964626565.1 uncultured Myxococcales bacterium | reverse complement strand
CCTCCACCTGCGAAGGTGGGTGTATCGGGGATGTTGACTACTTCGCGTCACTAGCACGTTTGGCCGCGATCCGTTGAAGAGTTTCGTCTCCTACGTCCAGTCGACAATGGGCCAACCCCGGCGTTCCGCTTCTCGCTTCAGGCGCGGATCGGGTTGCACGATCATTGGATGCCCTACGGCCAACAGCATGGGCAGATCGGTGAAGCTGTCGGTGTAAAAATAGCTGGCGGACAGGTCGATCTGTTCCCGCTCAGCATACTCCTTCGCATACCCAACCTTCCCTTCGCCATAACACAGCGGCGGCACGAAATCCCCGGTGAGTTTCCCATCAACGACCTCGAAAGTGCTGCACAGGAAATCGTCGAGTCCGAAATGCTCCACCGCACATTTCGACGCATAGGGCGAACTGCTGGTGTGCAGCACGGTCAAGTGGCCCTGTTTCTTGTGGCCATCCACGGCGGCTTGAGCGCCCGGCGCAGCGTGGGGGACCATGTCCTCAGCGAACCACTCTTCAGTCGCCCTGATCACCTCCTCCTCGGTTAGCCCTTTCAGCGTGGAGATAGCCTGGCGCATGGCGTGCTCAATGTTGACGATCCCGAAGTGGTACAGCAGCAGATGAAAAGTGCCCCGGACCAGGTGTCCGACTCCCAGGTGCCCCAGCCGGTACTCCCGCATCATCCAGGTCTTGGCCCCGTTCTTGGTGATTAGCGTCTTGTCCATGTCGAAGAATGCCGCTACCTTCATCGGTGTTTGCCTTAGTCGAGGGGATACTGCTCCGCCAGCGGCACGAATTTGTCGCCGGTGCCGAAATCGGTAGGTTCGGCCGACATGGTAAATACCAGCTCGCCGCCTGCTTTCAACTGTTCAATGGTAAACCAGGGTGTAGTGACCGGCTCGCCGTTCCAGGTGACCGACTCGATGAACGGCCTGGACTCCGACGGATTCTCCACCAGGATGTGGAGTGGCGTGCCCAGGCTGTTGAGCCACGCTTCCGACACCCGGGGCGAGCCGAGCATGTAGCGTTCAGTACACGGAATGGGATAGAAGCCGAGGGTGGTGAACGCGTACCAGGCGGCCATTGTCCCCGCGTCGTCGTTGCCCGACAAGCCTTCCGGGTCGACGTAGAACTCCTTGTCCATGATCCAACGTGACCATTCCGCGGACGAAGCGGGCCGTCCCATGGCTGAATAGAGGAAGGGTGCGTGCATGTCCGGCTCGTTACCCATGAAGTAGTGCTCGGGTGGTGCGATATCGCTCTCCCACGCCTTGGTTTCGTCGAAGAACTCGTCCAGACGAGCGAAAAAGTCCTCACCTCCCCCCAACATCTCGGCCAGGCCTCCCGCATCGTGAGGGACCAACCACAGGTACTGCCATGCGTTTCCCTCGGTGTAGTAGTCGTGGAAGAAGGTCGGAACGAACTTCGGATGCCATTCTCCCCCGCTGTCCTTGGCCATGAAGAACCCCGTCTCCGGGTTGTAAAGATTGTAAGGATTAAGTGACCGCTGATAGAACAGTAGAGAGTCGTCCTCCTTGCCCATCTCTTCGGCCACTTTGCCCACGCAGTAGTCGGCCCAGGCGATTTCCTGGGTCTTGGATACCGAACCGCCCTCCAGGTCGTAGGGATGGTAGCCGTACTGGGTGTAAGTGTGATAGCCATCGCCGCCGCTGCAGTCGGGGATCGTTTCACCGTCCACCGCGACTGCATGGGAGTTGAGGAGTTTTCGGTACATATCGTTCTCATCAGCGATTGGCAGGCCGTGGAGCCATGCGTCGGCCACGATGATGCTGGCGGGGCGGCCGATCATGGACCCCCCGTCCCCGTTGGCCAGCACCCATTTGGGCAGGCATTGGTGTATGTCCGCCATTTCCAGCAGGCTGCGGATCATGTCCTCGCTTCGTTCCGGGGCCAGCAGGAACAGCAGTGGATGCAGGTTGCGATAGGTGTCCCACATGGAGAAATCGGTGTAGAACGTGAAGCCGTCCGCGATTTTGACCGAGCCGTCGAAGGCGAGGTATTTTCCATCGCTCTCCGACCAGATCGTGGGCATGAGCATGGCGTGGTACAGGGACGTGTAATACTGGATGCGCACGTCGTTGGGGGTGTCTTCGGGGAAGTGGACTTTGGCCAGGCCCAGGTGCTGGTTCCACTGCTCTCGCACCGCGGCCAGGATTTCGTCGAAGCTGGTGTCGCCGACTTCTGCCGACACGTTGTCCCGGGCGTGTTCGACATCGACGAACGAGAGGCCTACAGCCAACTCCACCACCTTGTCGCTGGTGGCGTCGAATTGGAACCAGGCCCCCGCTTCGGGGCCGCCCGTTGCGGCGCCGTCTACCAGTGCGTTGTCCTGCCACACTCCACCGTCCGTAGGCTGCCTTCGGAATTCGCCATAGAAGAACATCTTGTATCCGCCGAATCGGCCCGACAAAGAGCAGCCGGTGTGAAGCCACCCCTCGAAAGTGCCGGCATCGGCGTCGATGCTAAGGTCAGAGTCGTCGACGTCGCAGCTTGCTATTTCATGGGAGGGGTCGACGATAATCACCGCTTCTTCCGTTGTTGGGAACTTGTATCGATGCACTCCGACACGGGTGGTCGCGGTGAGCTCAGCATTGATGCCGGGAAAGCCCATATTGATGGAGTAGTAGCCGGGCTCGTTGTGCTCTTTGTCGTGGTCGAGAGGCAGCATGTAACCCTCTTCGGTGACCTTGCTTTCGTCCATGCCGATGGAAGGCTGAACCAGGAGGCTTGCGTAGTCGGGCGCCCCGGTGCCGTGGATGTGCAGGTGCGAAAACCCGGCGACGTGGGTGTCGGGGTAGAAATAGCCTTCGCAGTGGGTGAAGCCGGGTTCTCCCCAGGTTTCATGCTTGGTGTCGGGCCCGAGCTTAGCCAACCCGAAGGGCACGGTCGCACCGACGAACACACTGCCCAGACGGTACGATAGTCCCCCGGTTCCGATCATCGGTTCCACGTATCCGGGCAGGTACTCCGGAGGCGGTGCGACCACTTCCGCCACGTCCCCGGAAGGGACGTCGGTGGCAACATCGGCGGCGCCGGGCAACTCGGCTGTGATGTCCGGAACCCTGGTGTCGGCGCCCGGCTTTCCGCCGCTTCCCGACGAACAGGCCGTCGTCAGCATGGCAATGACAACCGCGGCAACCAGCACCAGATATCGATTAGTTCGCATCGTCATCCTCCCCAAATCTCAACTCTCCCTATTTGACCGCCAATGCACCTTCGCCGTCAAGACAAACCGCGCCATCATCCCTCAGGCACAGAAAAACCATGCAATGATCTGCCGGGTGTGATATTGGATACTCGCTGACAAAGTCATGGAGGTGGTTTCGCATGTTGAAAGGGCATCCCAAAGGACTGCTGGTAGCTTTCTTCGCCAACATGGGGGAGCGGTTCGGCTTCTATACCATGATGGCCATCCTCGTCCTGTTTCTGCAGGCGAGGTTCGGTCTGGCCGAGGACAAGGCAGGATTTATCTACAGCATATTCTATTTCTTGATCTACGGCCTTGCGCTTGTGGGTGGTCTCATCGCGGACCGCACCCAGCGCTACAAGGGCACAATCATGGCGGGCATAATGGTCATGTTCCTCGGGTATGTGCTCATGGCCATCCCCAACATGGCGCTGCCCTTCGTGCTCACCGGCTTGTTCACCATCGCGTTCGGCAACGGCCTGTTCAAAGGCAACCTGCAGGCGTTGGTAGGCCAGATGTACGACGATCCCAAGTACGAAAAGCTGCGGGATTCGGCGTTCAGCATTTTCTACATGGGCATCAATATCGGCGCGGTATTCGCACCCAACGCGGCCAAAACCGTCCGTAACTGGTACCTGGAGACCCAGGGCGTCGGCTACGACCCCAGCCTGCCTTCGTTGTGCCACCAGTACCTGGGCGGCGACATGAAGGAAGCCGCCACGCTCCAGCAACTGGCGGACAAGGTATCGTCTGCTCCGGTTGCCGACCTCGGCGCATTCGCCCAGTCGTATCTGGACATCTTCTCTACCGGCTACAACTACGCTTTTGCAATTGCGGCAGTGGCCATGCTGGTTTCCCTGTCCATCTACATGCTGTTCAAGAGCAAACTTCCCGATCGCCGCCAGCAGGCTGCCGAGGGCAAAGCCGCGGTGGAAATGCCGTGGGCCGAAGAGAAGAAACGTCTGGTGGCTTTGGGGCTGGTGTTCCTGGTGGTCATCTTCTTCTGGATGTCGTTCCACCAGAACGGCCTTACTCTTACCTACTTCGCTCGTGACTACACAGCCAAGACGGTCAACGCACTCAACTATTATGTCTTCGACATCAAGGGCCTGCTGTTGCTGGCGGCCATGATCATCGGTCTGTGGCTCTTGATCCGCAAGGCGTCCATCGCCGTGCACCGGGGACTGGGAGTACTCCTGGTTGGCGGTGGCGCAGCGCTTACCTACTGGCTTATCAACAGCTATCCTGAAGTGAACCCCATTGAACCGGAGATTTTCCAGCAGTTCAATCCCTACTTTGTGGTGTTCCTGACGCCGGTAATTGTGGGTCTGTTCGCCTGGCTGAGGGCCCGCGGCAAAGAGCCGTCGACGCCGAAGAAGATCGGTATCGGTATGGTGTTGGCCGGTCTTGGATTCGTGATCCTGGTGGGCGGGTCATTTGGCCTCGTCTCGCCTGCAGATCTTGCCGGCGCACCTGCTCCCGGGCGTGTGAGCCCGTACTGGCTCATGTCCACCTACTTCACCTTGACTGTGGCCGAACTGTTCCTGAGTCCCATGGGTATTTCGTTCGTCTCAAAGGTCGCTCCGCCCCGGTTCCAGGGCCTCATGCAGGGTGGTTGGCTCGGCGCCACCGCGGTCGGCAACCAGTTGCTCTTTGTGGGTAGCTCCATGTGGGTTGCCTTCGACCTGTGGGTAGTCTGGGCGGTGTTTGTAGCATGTTGCGCCGCATCGGCAACGTTCATGTTCAGCATAGCGAAGAAGCTGGAAGCGGCAACCTCGTAGCTTTCGCACTTCAATCAATACTGTTTTCGTGATTCTGGTCAGCCCTGAACGGGGGGATTCGACTAGTCCATCTGCTCCGGGGACAGGTCCGCGGCATCATTCTGAGCAGTGGTTTCCTCTGCATCAATCTGGTCATCGTCTTGGACTTCGCCCATGTCGCCGGCCGTGGTTTCCCACCAATCGGCAGGCTCGGCTGCATCACACCACCCGCCGATCTCGGCAACCAGGTCCAGCCCGTACTCTCCGCTGCAGTCTGCGGCGCCGTTGTCCAGGCTCGCGGGTAGCCCTGAGTCGACGTTGACATCTGCCGCGGCCTGGATCGGATCTTCTTCGTCGCCCCCGCCTCCGCCCTTGTTGGGAGGGCCTCCTTCCCCTTCATCGACGGTGCCTGTCGTGGAGGGTGCAGGCTGCGGGTTGCTCTCCAAGCAGCTTGCTGTCAGTAACGCTGAGATGAAAACCACAACTAGACCAACAAGCATCGCCTTCACTCGACTAGCCTCCCCGGTTGGCTGATGACCGTTTCTGAGATTACCCATATCGCGCACCAAGATCAAACACGACGGCAACCAGCTCTTCTTGACACCCCGGGTACAGGTCCGTAGCCTGTTCCCATTATCTGTCGGCGAAGTGTTAGGCACAGCGTTTGGTACTGAGGGGAGAGACATGGCGAAAAAGGGTTTGGGAAGAAGGCGGATCGCTTCTGCCGCGGTGGTGGTCCTCATGCTGGCCGGCTGTGCGGCGGTGCCGTGGGCAGGCTCCGCGCTGGGGCTGATTGTCTCGTTGGTTCTGGCGCTGGGGATCTGGTTGGGAGGATGTACCGGCAGCGGTACTCGCACCCCGTTTGGAGGCGATCCCAACGAGCCACTGGAAGAAGTAACCGACGATGCGGTGAGCGGTGATCCTGAACTCACCGCCGACTTCGAAGGACCCGGGCCTCAACCGGACGAAGACGCCGGCGTTGACCAGGGTCCGGTGGTCCCTCCGGACACCGACGGAGACGGCCTCTACGACTACGAGGACAACTGTCCGTTGGTGCCCAATCCTGAACAAGAGGATCAAGACCTCAACGGCTATGGCGACGCGTGCAACGAACCTTTCGCGTTGACCCCGTGCTGTGGTCCGGAATGTGCGCTGGACAGCGATGGGGACGGGCTGCCCGACTTGCTGGAGTTGTGCCCCTGGACCGTAAATGATGATGAGTTCACGGCAATGGCCGACAGTGACGGCGACGGTGTCGGCGACGTGTGTGACGACACCGAGGATTTTGACAACGACGGAGTCGCGGACATCGACGACAATTGTCCCCGAGTCTACAATCCGGACCAGACCAACTCCGACGATGATGGTGGTATTTGCGACCACTTCG
This sequence comes from uncultured Myxococcales bacterium, assembly GCA_964626565.1. GTDB lineage: Bacteria > Myxococcota_A > UBA9042 > CAIXZC01 > CAIXZC01 > CAZVFX01. The sequence goes on along the minus strand of CAZVFX010000025.1, from coordinate 62,371 downwards.
GTGATGCCTGCGACCTTTGCGACGGCAACGATTGTCTGTCGCCTTGCGGGGAGCCGTGCTGCTACGACGCGGACGGCGACGGTGCCGCGGGCGGCTTCATCGCGGATGAGGGCTGGGGTTGTCCCAATCTGATGGCGTACGACGACAACTGCCCCTTTGAGCCCAACCCGGACCAGGAGGACGGGGACGGCGACGGCATTGGGGATGCGTGCGACAATTGCCCAGATACGCCCAACCAGACCCAGTGGGATTTCGACGGCGATGGCATTGGTGACGAGTGTGATGACATCGACCTGGCCAACGCAGCACCCTACGGTCCGGGGGAGCCGTTCGAAAATCCTGAAGCGCACTTTCGGAACCTGGAGGAATTGCGGCTGGCCGGGCTTGCCCGTTGGCTTACGCTTGGTGTCGTAAGTCCGGTGCAATTCATCGACGCCCACGGCGGATCTCCGGCCGACGCTCGTCGGGCCCTTTCCAGCGCTCTCCGGCAGAGATTTGTGGAACGGGGAGTGTTGCCCAATGAAATCGCCTAGTCTCTCTCCGAACGGCTCAGACTGCGATGCGTCCGGTTCCGGCCGAGGCACTCTGGCAGTGGAACTCACCTCCCGTTGCAATCGGTCATGCGTCTATTGCTACAATCAGTGGCGGGATGATGCGGACCATACCGACCGGGAGTTGCCCCCGGAGCAGTTGGGTGACCTCATCAACCGCGTCATGGACGAAAGCGGTTTCGGGTCGGTCCAACTCACGGGCGGGGAGCCCCTTCTTTATCCCGGGTTCATTCAGTTGGTGGAGAGTATACGCGCCCCCGGCAGAAAGGTGTCCCTGGTTACGGATGGCGGGCTGCTGGACGAGACCATGGTCGAAGAGTTGAAACGTCTGAAAGTCGCTCCGGTGCAGCCCACTCTGCTTGCGGCCCGCCGCGAGGTGCACAACGAATTAAAGGGGACAGACTGTTTCAATGCCACCGTTTCCGCCCTCGCACTGCTGCGGCGGTTGCGAGTGCCGGTGTCGGTCTCGTTTGTTTGCACTCGGCGCAACTACCAGCATTTTCGGGATGTTGTGGAGTTGTGTTTTTCCCTGGGAGTTCGGGTAATTGCTTTCAGCCGGTTCTGCTCGGCTGGGCGAGGGGGACGGCGCCACGATGAGTTGGCACCGGACTCTGCCATGATCGCGTCTTGTCTTGAGGTGGCCGAAGAGGCAAACGCGAGATTGGGCATGAAGGTCACAATCGCGATTTCGCTGCCCCTTTGTGCGGTGAATCCGGCGGACTACCCCAACCTGGCTTTTGGCAGATGTGCCATTTCCACCGACAACCCGGGATTCACTATGGATCCCGATGGTAAGCTGAAGGCCTGCAGCATCTCCTCCACCGTCCTGGGCGACCTGCGGACCGAGTCGTGGAACGCGGTGCTTTCAAGAGCCCGCAAGGACTACTTCCAAAGAATGTCTACGGTGCCCGACGATTGCGTCGGATGCGCGCTGGTCGACCGTTGCGGCGGCGGCTGCCGCGAGAGCGTCCTGAGCCGACACGGCGATCTCAATCACCCCGATCCTCTGTGGCGATCCCACTGATTATTACTGCTTCCCCAGAAATGCGTTGTCGGTAAATACCGGCAGGTGTATTATTACACCGTGTACACGAAACGCAGGCGGGGAACAGCATGAGACTCAAGGTCTGGATTAGCGCCGTGGTGTGTGCGGCCGCGTGCGCGGCTTGTGGGGGCGCAGGGGGCGGGGCGGGAGAGGGAGCCAATCCCGGTGGTGACGTTGCAATGCAGGAGGCGGCAAGTGAGCCGGAGGCCGGAGGAGAAGAGACCCGACCTGAACCGTTGGATACGACTGTCATGCCGGAGGCGGACCCGCAAGCTCCCTTCGAAGAGGTGGAACCCTCGGAATTGCCCGCTCCGCAGGACGTTGCCGAGCAGCCGGACGAACACGGGGCCGACGCGGTGGAAGCTGACCACCAGAGCCTTGACCTTCAGGCTCCTGACCTCTCGCCTGAGGACTCTCAGATTCTCGACTCCGGCTCCCCGGACCTACTGGCCCCGGACGTTCAAATATCAGATACGGGACCAATAGACCTTGAAGCGCCGGATGTGGCCCCGGAAATCAGTGATTCCTGGGACGCTCTGTCCGACCAGATTACTCCCGACTACTTGGAACCGGAGGATTCCGGTGACCTGTACGAAGAACCGGAATTGGTCGAGCCAACCCTCCTGATCGTTGAGGGCGGCCCCCTGGATTTCTTTGCGATTCTCGGTTTGCCTCTCCCCGATTTTCACGTCATTTCCGTTGCAACAACCGGTGAGCCACCCGCACCCTGGAGTGTGAAACTGCCCGTCGGTTTCAAAGCACAGCCTTCATTCGGGGCCGGGGTTGCCGCGGTGGAAGTGTCATTTGTGGGCGGCGACAGTTACGGGCCGGGAGACCACGAACTGGAACTCCTGGTGGTAAGCGAAGGATCATTGGGCAGCCCGGCCCAGGTCCCCATGTTTCTACACATCGAGGCCCAGCCGATTCTGTCGGTGGAGAGCGCCGGTCTGGATTTCTTCACCGTCATGGGGTTTCCTTCCCCGGACCCGGGTTCATTTGGAATTGCTAACAACGGGGGCGGGTCGCTGGAATGGACCGTTGATACTCCACAGGGTTTTGTGGCCGAGCCTTCCGCCGGCTCAGGGGCTGCCGAAGTGTCGGTGTCGTACATTGAGGGTGGCTTCTACGCCCCCGGCGTCTACAACGTACAGATCCAGGTCGAGGCTGCGGATGCGGTTGGTTCCCCAGCGCAGCTTCCCGTGACTCTTCACGTCGAGGCGCAGCCAGGTCTGTCCCTGGATAGTG
>CAZVFX010000025.1:0-59430 GCA_964626565.1 uncultured Myxococcales bacterium | reverse complement strand
GTGCGGCCGAGGTGTCGATTTCGTACCTGGATGACGGCTCCTACGCTCCGGGTGACCACGACCTCGTGATCACTGTCGAAGCAGTGAACGCAACCGGTAGTCCGGCCGAGTTACCCGTGACTCTTCATGTCGAGGCACAGCCTCTCATTCAACTGGATCCGCCGGTGGTATCGGTGTCTCATGTTATCGGATTTCCAGCCCCTGAACCGGTGTATCTGGAGATCTCCAATGGAGGCGGAGGGCCTCTGGAGTGGATGCTGGACGTTCCTCCCGGATTCGTTGCCGTTCCGAACTCAGGCATCGGGCCGTCGCTGGTAGAACTGTCTTTCGTCTGGGATGAAACATATCCTGCGGGCGATCATGCTCTGTCGCTGGGCCTCTCTGCGATAAACGGGGCCAATTCTCCGCTGGCAGTTCCCGTCGCTCTGCACGTGGAGCCTCCCCTGGCCCTCGAACTCCCGACCTATCAATTGAGGTTTACCGCGTTAGCCGGGGAGTGGGCGTCAGCACCTGTGGATGTACTGCCGGACAACGCGGGCGGGGGGACGCTGTATTGGGAGGCTTCTACCGAAGCCGCGTGGTTGTCGATTGAACCTGCGACCGGAGACGCTGGCGCTCAGTTCGAGGTCGCCGTATCGGCAGAGAACCTGCCCGACGAACCCGGTAGCTACGAAGCTACGATCCTGGTGGAGGCGGAGCCGGATGCAGTGGATTGGGTCACTCTGGACGTCACCGTGGAGGTGGTGTCCCGCAGTGCAGGACCCTTCACCACGCAGTTCAGCTATGACGACGCGGGCCGACTGAGCGAGATTCTGTTTCCGGACGACACGTCAACCGAGTTCGAATACGGTCCGGGAGACCAACCGACCACCGTGATCTGGCCTGACGGCTCGACTGCCGGCCGAGAGTATGATGAGGCCGGCAAAGTCACGCAGATGTCGGACGGTTCAGGACAGATGGACTTTGCCTGGAACGAGGACGGGTTTCTCGAAGAGATCACTTATCCGGACTCTTCCTCCTTTCTCTATTTCTACGATATGTGGGGACGCCTGAAGACGCTCCAGTACCCCGACGGCACCAACGTGCAGTATGTGTATGACTCGGTGGGCCAGCTGGTTTCCGTGAGTTCCCCCTCAGGCACGGTACACGTCGAGTACGACGAACTGTCCGGCGGTCCTTCCCTCTTTTCGTACCCGGGGGGTGTGACCCTTGCGGTTGAATATGACGACGTGGGCAGGGTGACCGCGGAACAAACCAGCGGCCCTCAGGGGGAGCTGATCGTTCGATACGAACAGCAATTCGGTGCGGGCGGGCTGCGTTCCTCGCTTGCCGAGATCACGTCCGACGGCGAGTCTGTTCGCGAGTTCGCCTATGACTCCATGGGCCGCCTCTCCTACGAGTCGGGCCCGGAAGGGGAGTTCTCCTATTCGTACGATTTGAGCGGCAGAAGGGTGGAGAGAACGGGGTCGGATGAGACTGTGAGCTACGACTACGACCAGGACGGACGCCTGATTCGCGCCGGCCAGACGGTATATCGTTATGACGATCGCGGCAGAAGGACCCAGGCCGTCTCTCCTGAAGGAGTTGCCGATTTCGTTCCCAACGGAGCAGACCGTCTCCAGTCGGTCTCGATTGGGGGACAGACCTTGGAGTACGGCTACGCCCCCAGCGGCTCCCGCAGTTCCGTCAAGGTGGGGGAGTCCGAGGATAGGCTGTACCAGGCGTTACTGTTCGGGATCCCCTACATCCTCCATCGGGAGGCACAGTCGGGCACCGGCGGGCAGAAGACCCGATTCGTCTACGGCATCAACTGGCTTCTCGAAGAGCGAGAGGGGCAGCCGGCCCGCATCGTCATTCAGGATCTCCTGGGCAACGTGACCCGGGTTCTGGCGCTGGACGGCAGTGTCGAGGCTTCTGCTGAGTTCACCGCGTTCGGGGAACGAAGCGGGGACGACTACCCCATCGGGTACCGGGGCGAGGAGCAGGATTCGTCCACCGGATTTGTACATCTCAAGGCCAGGGAGTACGACCCCGCCACCGGCGTGTTCCTGTCCAAGGACAGCGTCTTGCCGGTACTGGCTTCGGGGCGCACCCTCGATCGTTACGTGTATGCGGGTGCGGACCCGGTGAATTATGCGGACTCCGACGGCCGGCTTCTGAAGGAGCTGAAGGACAAGTTCGGTCAGTGGGGCCAGAACATCAATGACTGGAAAGACGCCAAAATAGCGCAAGCGCAGTCAGGGATCACGAAACTGGGCGTGAAGTTGTTCGAAGACCAGGTGCAGGAAGCCGTTGTTTCACAGTTTAACGCCGCGGCCGCTGAGGAACTGGCCGGCCCGGCGAAGTTGGGGCTGTATTTCGAGGGCAAGGCCGATGGCGAACTGACTGGCCCGGCCGACGTTAGTTTGGGGTGGGGGGATTGGAAGCCGATCAAGCTGAAACTCAGCCCGGAGGATGCGGCGCCTTTTCTCAAGGATGTCCCGATCTCGAATGTTCCGGCCACCCACCAGAAGAAACTCACATTGTTTCCCGTGACCAAGAGCTTCGAAAAGCAGTTCTCTGCTTCGCCGGAGGTGTGGCTCGATATTGCCGGCTCGGCCAGCGGTGTTGTAAAGGGACACGTGGTCACCGCCACCACTATCGACAAGGCTACCGGCGACGGGCCGACGTACAACTTCACGCCCAAGAACGGGCCCAAGGGCGGGGTCGCCTTGAACAAGGCGGCGGACGTGATCAGCGGCTTGGCCGACATCGAAGGTGCGGCCTACGACTCGGTCACCGGCCAGCTTGTTCTTTACGGCCCTGCCGACCACGCGAGTCTGCCGCCCATGGACCTGGACGACTTCGTTACTTCGTACAGGGCTGTCTTCCTCCACAGTTCGGAGGACCCCGGCGTTACCATGGGCAACGTCCCACCTCCTCCCGGGTTCGAAGATGAGCAGGGAGTAAAGTACTTCGGAGGCGTGGACAACACATTCGTCGGGTGGGTGTTCTTCGAAGCGGATCGGTTGCTCAAGGTCTACTCGATGGGCGAGGACAACATTTCCCACGAGCCGGTGGACAGCTCGGTCCCGGGATACAAGTCCATGCTGCAACGGGGGCTGGACAATCCGTCGGGAGAGGAGGAGGTCCAGAACCGCATGTGGTTCGTTCCCGATGAGGTGGAATTGACGCCCTCGCCGGACGCTGAGCAGGTGATGTTGTTTTCTAAGGCGTCCATGAAGGTGCTAACCGAGAGCAAGTTGTTGGGTGAAGTAACCGAGAACGTCAACGGGGAGGCCTTTGCCGCCCATTTTACCGACAATTTCGACCTGTTTGCGGAAGAGGCGCCGGTGCTGGAAGAGATGCGGCGGGTTATGAAGATCGTTTCGGTACTGCAATGGATCCGGGACGAAGAGGTTCCCATCGATTCCGATTGGATTGCCAGGTACGTTGTGCCCGGGTACGAAACTCCATATCACACTCCGACCCACGAGGTTTCGGGCACGACCCCCGATGGTACTTTGACCGTCACCATCACGGGCGGTGTCGACATGGGGGTGGAGAACACCTACGACGAAGAGAACGGCGCGGTCGCGGCGGAAACGGCTGGCGCCGCGCTCCAGGCCCGGCCCGCGGACGAGACCCAGGGTTGGACTTTCGAGAATCCGGAGGGTGGGGAGTTGACCGCGGCGGCGATTGCCACTGCACCCGAGGCCAGGGCCGGCTACGACTACCTTGCTCACCGCGACGTCGGTGTGCGGGTGCCGGGTTCCGTTCCTTTGGAGCTGGCGCGTTTCTGTGCTCCCTTCGACGCCCTTCCCTCCATGTTCGGCTACTGTTGGGAGGCGAGGCCCCATGCGTTGCGGCAGACCGGCCAGAACAAGACGATCGGTTGGACCGGATTACCTGCGGGCCGCAAGATTCCGACCAAGCTGTCGTGGCTCAATCGTCGAGACAACAGCGATATTTCGTTCAGCCTGGGAGGGCAGCAAGGCAACAGGCTGGTGTATTGGCCTGCGCACAAGGCAGACGGTACTTTGTACCTCGATGAGGACGACACCTGGTCCATGGAGTTGGATGGCGGCGGGCTCGTGGCCTTCGACCCGGAGCTTCTGCTTTCTTACGAGGAGGACCGATCCGGAAACAGGACGACCTACGTCCACGACGATGGCGCCCGTCTTGTCTCCATGGAGCACACCTGCGGTCACACCATCACCCTGGCGTATGATGATGCCGACCGGGTCGAGTCCGCGGCCACCACAGATGAGTCGGAAGCTACGTACCTGTACGACGGGGCGGGAAACCTGAGCACCATCCAGAAACCGGGAATTCAGCCGGTGAGCATTACCAGCGATGCCGGTCATGTGCCGGTTTTGGTGGCAGGCCTCGCAAACGACAAGACGGCCGCCAACGAGTACGACTTCCTGGGGAGGCCCATTTCAATGGGGCTTGCCGGCGGGGAGTCGCTTACCATCGAGTACGCTGCGGGGGGCAGCGAACTCACCATTGTGGACCCAACCGGAGCCCAGGTGCTGCTGTCTTACGACGGAGAGCTCAACCTGACAAAGGTTGTTGACCCCCTGGGAAGAGAGACGACCTACGAGTACCTCGAAGGAGCGTCGGGACCTACCGCTGCCGTCGACCCGCTAGGCCGGGTAACTGCCTTGGAATACGATGTCGCCGGTCGTCTGGCGGGACTGGAACTGCCCGGTGGCAACATCGCAAGGTTCTACTACAGCAATTCCGGGCAACTGATCGGCGTTCGCCGGAGCGAACTGCCGGACGTCTACATTCTGCGGGATTCCGCCGGGCGGGTAGACAAGGTGTACCACAAGGCGACCCTCAATATCGAGGACGGACAGTTGGTCTCGGCTTCTATCAACGATTCCTACACAGAGTATTCCTACGACGCCAACGGCCAGGTTTCTTCGGTGCTGGATTCGGCCGGCGTCGGCGTGGGAATTGAGCGCAACGAGAGGGGAGACCCGACTGAGGTGGTCTATCCCACGGGGTACACCGAATACCGCAGCTACGACGGTACGGGGCGGCCCGTTCTTGTGGAGCGGTCGGACGGCAGTTGGATGGAGTTCACCTACCACGCGACGGGTAGAATCGAATCGATTGCCAGTGCGGAAGGGACCTTCGAGTTCGAGATCGCGGCCGACGGCACCGTGGATGCGGTCACCGATCCGTCAGGATTCACCACGGAGTATGTATGGGATTCCGGTGGGCGCCTGGCCGGCATGGTCCATCCCGACGACGGCACAACCTCCTACGCGCGGGACAGCCTCGGCCGGGTAACGTCGGCAGCCGATTCATCCGGATGGTCGATCAGTCTCGAGTTCGATCCGGCCGGCCAACTTAGCGCGGTGACTACCGGCACTATCGAGTAACCGGCGACGAAAACAGAACCCTTTTCCTCTGTGACCAAATCTGTTGCGCTGGCGTGCCCTGGAACGCTATTGTCGAACGGCATAGCAGCACGGGGAGCGCGCCGATGGCCGAGCAGCCGGTAGAGAGATTCCAGACGGGCAGGGTGGTGGCGGTCGCTTCCGCTCATTTCGTCCACGACGTTTACACCAGCTTTCTGGCCCCGCTGCTGCCGTTGCTTATCAAAAAGCTCAGTCTTTCACTGGCTCAGGCCGGCTCGTTGTCAGTTTTCATGCAGGCGCCGCTGCTGCTCAATCCGCTGGTGGGCGCATTTGTCGACCGCAAGCAGCTCAATCGCGCGTTGCTGGCCGTCAGTCCTGCAGTGACCGCCGTGTGCATGTGTCTCATCGGAGTTGCTCCGACCTACGCCGCTCTGGCGGTGGTGCTGTCGCTGGCGGGGGTCAGTGTTGCCGCGATGCACCTGGCAGGACCGGTCATGGTGTCCCTGGTCGCGGGCCGGTCTGTGGGCCGGGGAACGGGCATTTTTATGATGGGCGGAGAGTTGGCGCGTACCGTGGGGCCGGTTATCGCGGTGTGGGCTGCGTCCACCTTGTCCATGGAGGGGCTCTGGCAACTGATTCCTGTCGGGGTGGCCGCGTCTGCCGTCCTCTGGTGGCGGCTGCCCCGGGCAGAGAGGACGCCCGGGGCTGTGAGGCCGGCCCCGTTGCTGACGGTTATTCGCGACATGAAGAAGGTGATACCCTACGTCGCAGGCATGTTGCTCTGTCGCGCTTTCATGGTTGGCGCCGCAACCATTTTTCTGCCTACCTTCCTGTACCAGGAGGGGCACACCCTGTGGCTGGCGGGCGGTTCGTTGGCGGTGGTGGAGCTGGCCGGGGTTGCCGGCGCACTGGCCTCCGGTACGTTGAGCGACCGTTTCGGGCGCCGGCCCGTGCTGGTGGCCGTGGCCGTGATCGCACCGGCAGCTATGCTGGGGATGCTGACGTTCGAAGGACCACTGCTGGTCGTTTCCCTCCTGGCCCTGGGTTTTTCGTTGCTGTCCAGCGGTCCGGTGCTCATGGCTGTCATGCTGGAAAATGCAGGAGAAAACCGCAGTACGGGCAACGGTTTGTACATGGCGTTCAGCTTCACTGTGCGGGGCCTTCTCATCCTTGCAGTCGGATTCATGAGCGACGCCTGGGGCATGCGCCCGACGTTCACGGTTTGCGCGTTCCTGGGTTTCCTTGGTCTCCCCTTCGCCATGTTTGTGCCCAACCGGCCTCCATCTCGTTCTTGACTTCGGTGGCCTTTGGAGGCCAGAATCAGGCGGTCAGTGGTTTCAAAGCGAACCGGAGGGAGAGGACATGGGTGTGCGCGAATCATTTGATGTCATCATCATCGGTGCCGGTCCCGCGGGCCTCTCGGTGGGTTCCGAGTTGTCCCGGGATTTCAAGGTGCTCATTGTCGATTCCAAGAAGAAGATTGAGCACTGCACGAAGAGTTGGTTTGTGCCCCGGTTCGCGATTGAAGAGGGCGATGCCGCTGAGTTGCTCGACTTCGATAAGGGGATCGTCTACCGGGATAGAGAAGATACCGATGTTCCCAACGGTGTCTTTCGTTTCCTGACCCAGACCTACACCGGGCCCGAGGGGAAATGGGACGGCGAACTCGAGGGGGGCTATCCTTACCTCGAGGAGCATGCGTTGCTGCGGTTCTGGGGTGATCGCATTATGACCAACGGGAAGCAGTCCGGTTCCCGGGTACTTCTCAACTGCACTTACTTCGACCACGACTTGATGGAGTACAAGTTCTCGGCGGACAGCACCGGAACGACCGGCAAACGGGTGGTCGTGGCTACCTCCAAGGGAACCTACGACGCCAAACTGCTCATCGATGCTTCCGGCCATGATTCGATGGTGCGGCACAAATACGAACTTAGCGATGAAAGCTTGTACTGGTGGTCCGTGTTCGGCGCTCTGGTTGAGCATCCGGGTGGTTTGACGGATGACCTGAAACTGGGTGACTACCTGCTGTGGGGTACCTATCGTGACACCAACCCCGATGCGGAGGAGTCACTCTCTGCGGGCCGGCCGGTGTTCGAGTACGAGGTTTTGAAAGACGAGCGTGTTGCCCCCGACGGCACTCGCTTGCCGCCGGTTTCTTTTCCGTTGATTCTCTACCTGCGTAGTAGCAAGGTTCCCGTTGAAGTGATGCGGGCCGAGTTCAACCATATCCTCCGGAAGGAAAAGGCCACCGCACCGTTTCACGACACCAGGATCACGGAGTCGAAGTGGGGCTGGTATCCTTCGGGAGGGCTGAACCAGAAGGTTGCGGAGGACCACGTCGCGTTTATCGGGGACGCAGGCTGCTGGAGCACCCCGTGTGGCTGGGGCATGGCTTTCATCATGCGCAACTTCAAGAGCTATGCAGAGAAGGTAGCCGGTGCGCTTCGGGGTGAATCGGGACGTTGCGGCGGGGATCCGCTGTCCAAGAAGTCGCTGGCGGGGCTGGTCAACCTGGGGATTCACGATGTGAACCAGGTTCTGCTGGACAAAGTTGCGGCCCGGTTCCTGTCCCACGCCCCGGCCCATCTGCTGGACGAGTTCATTCGCATTTGGGGAGACGGCAAGAACCAGGTGCCGTTCCTCCTTTGCGAGCAGCTTTTCACGCTGTCTATTCCTCACATGAACGCGATGCGCGTGGTGATGGCTGTTCTCCATCGGATTCCACCGCTTGAACTGGCCAAGGTCTTTCCGCTGGAGGAACTGAAAACGATTTTGAAGGAGGCCCCGGTTTTCGGTACCGATTGGGTGCTGACGGAGCTGCAGAAACATATTCCGGCCTTGGACCATGTCCTGCCCCGGCTGGACAGGTCAGGGTTTGATTTCGAGTAGGGGAGCATTTTCAAGAGCAAGGGAAGGGAGAGGAGCGATGAGACGACTGCTGATTCTCGGTTGTTGCGCCGCGCTGATGGTGGTTGGGTGTGGGGCGGAAGAAGCGAAGGACTCGAAAGAGCAGCAAGAGGACCTGGAGAGCTTCTGGAAGGATCCGGGCAAGGCCGATCTGGTTGCGTTCGGCACCATGTTCGAGTCGGATTATACCAACATGGGGGCAAGCGGCCGGGCCACTGCGGGCGACGTGACGGTGGATTTCGCACTGTTCGCTGGCTGGCATACCGACGACTTCCCCTGGCCCGATGCCCGGAACTGGGCCAGTATCGGTTTCAAGTGGGGTGACGAGGGCTATTCTTACGTCGCCTACGAGCAGACCGGTTTCTCCATTACCAGTCTTCCCGATGAGCGGGGGGCAGTGCCGTGGTCGCTGCATTTTGACGGATTCATGGAGGCAGCCTCCACGGGCGACCTTGTGCCGGTGGAGATCAGTCTGACGGTCACGGCCGCGGCGATGGATGAGTGGCAGATAGGATTCCTGAATCTGGGCATGGGGTATCGCCCAGCTTTGCTGTCGCCGCAACCGGGTGTCACCAACGCGGACAATACTTTCATCAAGATAGATGGAGTGGTCTATCCCATCGATCAATCAACGTTCATGGGTGAAGTGGAGCAAGGCCATGTTCTGGGGGTCAACTACCGGGGGGCGTTTTACAAATACGACTACTGCTCGCTCTCCAATCCTGACGAAGGTAAATCGTTTACTTCGTTTACCACCAGAACCTTGAGCCAGGAGGGAAGCAGCGTGTTGCAGAAGGCATCCGACCTGCTTTCCAGCCTAGGCTCCAAGGCTTTCACCTTCGACCGCAACAGGGACTACTCCTCGGCTGATAATCCGTGTATCGGAGAGTGCGAACCGGACTGGAAATTCGACCCCGGCGCCTTCAATCCCGACAATCCCGAAGGGGTGGTGTGCCCCGCCTACGGTCCGGAAGGCGTCATTTTCGAGCACGTGGTCGACCTGGGCACTCACGGTTCCCTGAAGCGGCAGATGTTCAGAAGCGCTACGACCAAGGGTGAAGAGTACGTGGGGCTTAGGGAGGTGTTTCTGCCCAAGACCAACGTCTGGGGCGGTGATTGTGAACCTGTGTATTGCGGAGATCTTCCGGATTCCGAATAGTCTGCAGCCCCCTGTACGGCTTCTCCCGGAACCCTCCCGGATCTGCGGTTGACGGAAGTTGCCGGTTCTGTATACTCGTCGGGTTATAAACTGCCCATGAACGCGGGGTACTCATGGCCCGGGTATTGCTGAAGAATCTGTGGAAGCGCTATCCCAACGGCTTCGAAGCGGTGAAGGACTTCAATCTCGACATTCGCGACCAGGAGTTTATTGTCCTGGTTGGTCCGTCGGGATGCGGCAAGTCGACGACACTGAGAATGGTGGCCGGGTTGGAGGAAATCTCCGACGGGGAGATCTCCATCGGAGACAAGCTGGTGAACGACGTACCGCCCAAGGATCGGGACATCGCGATGGTGTTTCAGAACTACGCGTTGTACCCACATTGGACGGTCTTCGACAACATGGCGTTCGGGCTGCGGCTCCGAAAGGTGCCCAAGGACCAGATCAAGGCCCAGGTGGAAGAGGCGGCGAGGGTGCTGGAGATCGACCAGCTTCTGGAGCGCAAGCCCAAGGCGCTGTCGGGCGGTCAGCGGCAGCGGGTCGCGATGGGAAGGGCCATCGTCCGGGATCCAAAGGTGTTCCTGTTCGATGAGCCGTTATCCAACCTGGATGCGAAACTGCGGGTCCAGATGAGGGTGGAAATCAGCCGGCTGCACAACCGGCTCCAGACTACCATCATCTACGTGACTCACGACCAGGTGGAGGCGATGACGCTGGCTGACCGTATCGTGATCATGCACAACGGCGAGATCCAGCAGGTTGGGACCCCATTGGAAGTCTACGGTTCGCCCAACAACCTGTTTGTCGCCACTTTTATCGGCTCGCCCGCCATGAACATCCTGGCAGGACAGTTCGACGGTTCAGGAATCCGCAGCGATATCTGCTCCTTTGTTCCCACTGCGGCCCAGATTGCTCACCTTGGCGACTATCGCGGGAAGATCAGCGTTGGCATTCGTCCTCAGCACCTGAGAGTGGCAGGCGTCGCCGGGGACAACCACCTGACCGCAGACGTGGACGTGGTTGAGCACCTGGGGTCCGAGAAATATGTCTACTTCACTCTGGGCGGGACCATGTACACGGCCCGGCTGGAGGGGGATGATGTTGTCGAAGAAGGGAAGCCTGCCGTGTTTGCGGTGGATATGGGCCGTGCACACCTGTTTGGCGAGTCGGGCGAAAACCTGCTCGCCGACTTGGAGGAAACCGCATGATTCGTACTTCATGGTTCTTGGCTCTGGTTCTGCTTGTCGTGGGGCTGACATCCTGCAAGGGCGGTGATGAAGAGGAAGCAGCGAGGCCGCTGACTTCACTTGGTGAGCAGGTGAAGAGTTCGGGGTTGGTGGACCGACTGACCGCGATGGAGGCGCGCCTGGGTAAGATTGAGGAGCGCCTCGAGTTGCTCTCGACGCAAATCGAAGCCGGGGTTGTCCGTGCGCCGACCGCGACGGAAGGGCCCGCTCCAGTGAAGGAAGCTGTTGTCTCTCCGGAGGAAGTTGGTGTTCCCCCGAAGGAAGTTGGTGTTCCCCCAAAGGAAGTTGGTGTTCCCCCAAAGGAGGTTGCCCCTGCGCAGTTCAAGCTGACTGTAGAGGAACCCCCACAGCCGGTGCGGCTTGTGCTCTGGCACGCCTACCGGGGCAACGAAAAAGACGCCCTGGAAAAAGCTGTTTCACTGTGGCGTGAAAAATTTCCGAAGATCGAAATCGATGCCCAGGAGGTGCCGTTTTCGGCTTTGAGGGATAAGCTGGTGGTCACAATCCCCCGGGGGACGGGCCCCGACCTGTTTATCTACGCGCACAACAACATCGGCGACTGGTTGCTGAAGGGTGACATCCTGGTGCCGCTGAATTCCTATGTTGACGAATACGACAGTTTCGAGGCGTTGGAGCGGTTCATGCCGGACACGGTGAAGGCTCTGGCCTACGGCGGCACGATGTACGGTTTGCCCATGGCGTTCAAGTCTCACGCTCTGTTCTATCACAAGGACTTGATCGACGAGGCTCCGACCACTGTAGCCGAGTTGATCACCGCAGCAAAATCGGCCGCCGCTTCCGGTGGTGAGGGCGAGGACAAGGTGTACGGTCTGGTGTACGACGCGGGGCTGCTGTACAACCATGCCCCCTGGGCCAACGGGTTCGGCGCTACTCTGTTGGACGAAGCGGGTGTGCCCGACCTCGACTCGGCGGAGATGGTGGAGTCGGTAGCGTTGGTTAAGTCGCTGTTTGCGGAGCACAAGATCCTTCCCGACCTCAACGATGCCATGGCCACCTTCCTGTTTAACTCGGCCAAGGCGGCATTCGTCATCAAGGGCCCGTGGTTCTTGGGCGAGATCGACGAAGGGGTGAACTACGGCGTTGCTCCCCTTCCCGATGTGGCCCCGGGGAAACCTGCCCGCCCCTTCCTCGGATCCGAGGGGATCTATCTGTCTCATTGTTCAAAGAACAAGGAGTTGGCATTTCAGGTGATGCGCTTTCTCACCAGCCGGGAGTCTGCCGAGGTGCGCTATGTGCAGGGGCAGCAACTTGTTCCCAATGTAGCAGTCTACGAGGACAAGGAACTAACCGACAAAGCGAATCCGGCTCTGGAGGTGTTCAAGCGGCAGGCCGGGAATACGGTGGTCATGAGTTCCCGTCCCGAAATGCAGGCGGTCTGGTCCGTTGCTGACAATGCGTTGCGCAAGACCATATTCGGTGATTCCGAGCCGGCCGAAGCGTTTGCCGAGGCCCAGTCCAAGGTGTTGCACGACATCAAGAACATGGGGAAGTAACCGTTGACTCCCAGCCCCACCAAACGCCACATCGTTGTGGCTGCATTGGTCGTCGTACTCAGCATGGGGCTGTTGTGTCTGGCGGCAATCAAGTACATAGATTTCGGGCAGGATCGTAAGCTAACCTCCTTCGAAGCTCTTGCGGGCGGCTTGCAGTTGTCTACCGTCGTCGATTCTACGGATGGGCCGACGGTGCGCGAGGTGTTGGGCGCGGCTGCGAAACCGCTGCTGGAGTCCGGTACGGTGAGGCGCGCCTTCTTTGTGAAGAAGGGTGAGCGCATCAAGGCGCTGGATGTTTCCCGGCCGGCTAAAGTGATCGCTGACTTCGGTGCGACGGACGAAGAATCCAGCCGGGAGGCCCGGGAGAAGCTGGTTACCCTTTGCGCTCGGCTTGAGGCGCACTTTCGTGAGGGAGGCGAGGCCTCCGACCTCAATGTCCGGGAACTGTCGTGGGCCCGGCCCGGAACCGCGCCGATAGTGGTGGGCTCATACCCCGCGTTTGTTGACGGAGAGTTCGTGGGGATAGCGGGAGTTGAGGTGGAGTTCGTCTCCAGCAGTGCGCTGCTGGTGGTGGAAGCTGTTGTGATGGTTGCGGGTTTCGCGCTCCTGCTGGTGCTCTTGCTGGTGTGGCTGAAATCATCACGGCCTGCATACGCGCTCGCGGCGCTGGCGCTGCTTGCCGTCACCGCGGTGTCGCTGTGGTCCTACAACAGTCGTACGGCAGCCGACTTTGTCGGACGTCGCGAGGCTGTCACCAACAAGTTCGTGAACGAGGTGGTGTGGCACAAGCCGGCGGCTTTGAAGACGTTGGATTCCGTTTGGACCAAGGTTTTCAAATCCCCGGCGGTCGACCTGCAAATCGATGCGGCCGGCTCCCCCGGTTCATTTCTGGTGAGGGAAGGGCCCCACGTGATTTCCGGGCTGATGTTTGACCGTTCCTTTCCGGTGCTCGTGATCCTGTTGTTGGGTCTGGCCATCGGGCTCGCGGTGCTGGTCGGGCTGTCGGAGGTGGTCTGGGGGATTGTGCGTCTGCCCGGTGTGTACGCGTACATCGCACCTGCCATGATTGGCATGATTGTGCTGGTGCTCATTCCCTTCGTCATGGGAGTGGGCTTAGGCTTTTTCAACATGGACTACGAGTTCGTGGGTTTCGAGAATTTCTCCGACATTCTGTTTCCCTCGGCTGAGTCGGACACGAATTTCTATTTCACCCTGGGTGTCACGATCTTGTGGACCGTCTCCAACGTGGTGCTCCATGTCTCCATCGGCCTGTTCATGGCGTTGGTACTCATCAATCCGAAAGTCAGGTGGAAGGGGTTGTTCAGAGTGCTGCTCATTATTCCGTGGGCGGTGCCCAATTACATAACCGCGCTCATCTGGAAGTGGATGTTCACTTCGGAACTGGGAGCCATAAACCTGATGCTCAATGCGCTGGGCGTGGAAAATCCGCCCCAATGGTTCGGACCGAGCTTCTGGACCAACTTCTTTGCGGTGCTCGCCACCAATACGTGGCTTGGATTCCCCTTCATGATGGTTGTCTCTATGGGGGCCTTGCAGAGTATTCCCGGAGAGTTGTATGAAGCTGCCGATATCGATGGGGCAAGCCGTTGGCAGAAGTTCAAGAATATCACTCTGCCACTGCTGAAACCCGCGCTCTTTCCCGCTATTATCCTGGGGTCCATCTGGACCTTCAACATGTTTAACATCATCTATCTTGTCACCAGGGGCAATCCCGACAACAAGACCAACATCCTCATCACCGAGGCGTACCGGTTCTTCCAGGAGTTGAACCAGTACGGTGTGGCGGCAGCCTACTGTGTCTTCATCTTCGTGATCCTCCTGGGCTATACATTGATAACCGACCGGGTCACCAAGGCTACCCAGGGAGCGTTCGAATGAACCGTCGCGTCAAAGATTGGTTGGCGACCCTGGGGTTGCACGCGTTTCTCATCGTTTTCACCTTGCTGACGCTGACCCCCCTGTTGTACGTGCTGAAACTGGCGTTCTCCGGGGACCGCAAGGGCCTCGGCTCCCTCACGTTCATGCCTTCCAAACCGACGTTCGCCAACTTCAAGACCGTGCTTACGGCCACCGAACGTGGCGAGTGGATCTTCGGGCATCACCTGCTCAACAGCGCGGTGGTGGCCGTGGCCACTACCATCCTCGGAATTGTTCTGGCGTGCACCGCGGGCTATGCGTTTTCGCGCTTCAAATTCCCGGGCCGGCGAGCGGGATTGCTCTCATTCCTGGTTTCACAGATGTTCCCCGGGGTAATGATGATGATCCCCCTCTACATCATCATGCAGAAGCTGGGGCTGCTCAACCGGCAACTCGGCCTCATTCTCGTTTACTCTACGACGGCCATACCATTCTGTGTCTGGATGCTGAAGGGCTACTTCGATACTATCCCGAAGGACCTGGAGGAGTCGGCCGTCATCGACGGGGCCGGCAAGTTCCTGATATTCTGGAAGATCATGGTGCCCCTGGCCGCTCCCGCCATTGCGGTCACCGCGTTGTTCAGTTTCATGACTGCATGGAACGAGTTCCTGCTGGCGTACACTTTCATGACCGACCCGCTGGCCTATACGCTGCCGGTGGAGATTCAGAAGTACGTAGGGGCCCAGAACACCAATTGGGAGTTGTTCGCGGCTGCGTCGGTGATAGTATCGATCCCGGTGATGGCGCTGTTTTTCGTGCTTCAAAAGAACCTGGTATCCGGCCTGACCGCCGGCTCAGTTAAAGGGTGATGGAGACCAAATGAGAAAAGCTTGTTTTGCAGTTGCTGTGTGTGTGTTGTTGCTCGCCGCGGGTGGGCTGAGTGCCAAAGATAGACCGGAGGATGCGCTGGCTGCGGGTATCGCGACCTGTTCGGAAAAGAACGTGGACCGCTGCCCCGGTTTCGATGAGCTTCTCGAGTTGTGCAAAAAGAAGAAGAAGATTATGCGCCGGCTGGTGGAGGGCGGCGAACCGAAGGTTCGGGCTGCGGTTTTGCGTATCATGGGCCGTATCGGAGCGGAGCGCGGCACCCTGGAGTTGTTGTTGAAGGATTTCAACGATGAGATTCGTCTCGGTGCCATCGGTCTGGCCGCGAACACGGGACAGGACAAGCTGGCCCCCACGATACTGGTGCTGGCCGAAGATGCGGCCTTGAGGGGCGACCAGCGGGAATTGCTGAAGGGGATTCAGGCGATTGGCAAGCTGGGCTACCAGCCGGCACTGGATTTCCTCCTGCGGATGTCCACCGATGAGCGTCGCAAGGTGAGTCGTTCCGCTTTTCTGGCCCTGGGAGAGTTGGGCGGCAAGGAGAGCGTTAAGGTGCTGGTGGTTGCGGCCACGGACGCCCAGGCGGCCGAAGCGACCCGACTGGCGGCCATGGAGGCGTTGGGCCGGGCAGGTAGCAACCGGGCGGTGGAGGTGTTGCTGGAGCTGGCCGCGGAAGGTGAGTTGAAATTTCGCATCGGCGCGGTCAAGGCGTTGCGCTGGAGTGAAAATACCAAGGCTGCGAGCAAGCTGGCCAAGATGTTGGGGGACAAGGATCTAAGACCCTATGCCATTGAGGCGTTGGGAGCCATTGGCGGGAAGAAGGCGGGCAAGGCGCTGTTGGCGCTCCATGACGATGAGACGGTGGATGCGGACACCAGGTTTGAGGCTTTGGCCGCAGCCGCGATGGCCCGGAACAAGAAGTCGTCTGAGCCTTTGCGGGCATACCTTTCTTCACCCGACGAGAAGCGTCGAGTCAAAACCATGAGAGCGCTGGCCAGTATGGGGCGCAAGGTAGATGTCCCCGCTCTGTTCGAGGCCTACAAGAAGGCCACGGGAAGGGAACGGGGGATCGCCTTGTGGGCCATCAAGGTGTGCTCCGGAAAGGCGTTGGAGAACGAAGAAGACATCGAGAAATACATCAAGAAGAAGAAGCTGAAGTAGAGATCCTTCGACTTCGCTACGCTCCGCTCAGGATGACGGATTCTAATACTCGTCGGGCATCACTTCGCAGGATTCGTCGGGGCGGGATTGTTCCCTCAATGCTGCTTCGAGGATCACGGTGTCCTTTCTCGGCACCGTGACGTAACGCCACCAGCGGTCGAACCCTTCCTTCTTGAAGCAGACCAGGTGCTTTCCTTCAGTGAGCTCAAGCTTGCGCACCGAGTTGCCTACGAACTTTGCGTTTATGTAGGTCTTTACACCTCCCGAAGGGGTGGTCTTCAACTTCAGGAAACCTTTGAAGATGATCTTCTTCAGCCGGACGATCACTTCTTTGGTTTCAGTCTCCTCAAGGGTTACGTAGGCCTCATTGGGATGGTAGTCCTCAAGGCTAGCCTCGAGCTTCAGCGCCTTGCCTGCCGAGACCTTGAGGGAGACCTCCCCCTTGCCCATGGGCAGGCCGTTGATGGTGATTTCCGCCTCGGGCGGGTCGGTCTTCACAATGAGGTCCGCGGGTTTGGCGACCAGGCGCTCCTGCTTGGCGATAGCCTCTTTCACCATCTCCGTCTCCCCCATGATATCTGCTTCGAGGTAGAGGTAGGCACTGTAGTAGAAGACCGCCTCGTCGTGCCGTTTCAGGAAAGTGGCAATCTGTGCCAGAGCGTTGATGGCCATACCGTAGTTTGGCTCCAACTCCAGCACTTTCTGGAAGGTGGAGTAGGCGGCTTCCAGCTTGCCCGACTGCACCTGGCGCTCCCCCTTTCGGATGAGCTTGTCAACGTCTTCCCCGAAAGCCAGGGAAGGTAGGACGCACAGCAAGAATGCTATCAGAGCGACCTTCTTCATCATCGTCTCCTTGTTACTATTGACCCAAAGCGACCCTATTGTAGTACATCGACCGGTAAACTGGCGACTGGTTTTTTTGGTATGCTTCAACAACGATGCGATTCTGCCCTTCTTCCAGCTTGATAGCGAAGCGGAACGGCACCATGTGTTGCCCTCGGGGCCGGGTGCCGGCGTACATCATGTCCACCTTCTCGCCGTTGTTGTAAATACCAACTCCGCATTCGAGAGGGGCGTGGCCTTCGCCGAAGTTCACGTCGCCCAGGATTTCCAGCACCTCGGCATCACCCATGAGGTCCCCCGGGGAGCGCCGGATGATCGAGATCTGCGGCTCTACCGCAGCGAACGTCTCGTTGAATCCGCCCTGCTCATCCCTGGGTACCGCGCTGTCAACCTTGTCTGCGCGCACCCATCCCCGCCGTTGTTCCGTGAGCTGCAGTTCCAGCCATTCTCCCACCTGCCTGGTGGTCTGGAAGACTCCCCCTTCCTCTAAGGCGCCGAACGCGGGCAGTCGCGAGTCGGGAGCGGGATGCAGGTAGGCATCGCGGCCGGCTTGCACCGTTTTTGCCAGTTTGCGGGAGACCTCTTCGTCCACTCCCGATGGAATCGCCTGAGTGCTTGAGAAGTGAGTGCGGGCGTTGAGGTCCACTACCCCCAATTCGAACCGCCAGGCGCCGTCCTCCGGTTCTTCCTGGGCTTTCAAAGCGAATTCCACAGATTCACGGCCTCCCGGGGCGAGCTGAGCAATGTCCACCCGCCCTTCAGAAATAAAGAGGTCCGCGCCGGAGAGGTTCTTGGCAATGGCAAGACCTTTTTCCAGCGCCCCCTTGCCGACGTTGTGCAGCATTACCTCGAGTTTGAAGGTCTCACCTTTCTGGACCTTTCCGTCTCCGTTGCCTTCGGTTTCGGCGATGTGGTAGGAGAGCGCCAGCAGCGGTTGGGATGCCGAGTCGGTCTTCACGACTATAGAGGTAGTGGTCACCGGTTCGTCCAACCCGGTAAGAAGGTCGACGAACAGGCGGTCGGTGCGGTCGGGGGAGGTGTATCCGACCCGGTAGCCCATGACGCAAGAGGACGATTCCCCGGGGGCAAGATTGCCGATGAGGCAGCTTTTCCCGTCAAGTCTGTAGTTGGTGCATTCGGTGCGGGTGTAGAGCTTGGGCACTTCAACGGGAGAGCGGTTGGTGACCTGTACCGTGATCTCTCCCTTTTTGCCCGCTACGACCCGTTCGGTATCAAAGGTTACATCGATGTCGAACCTGGGCTCCGGCGGCACCACGGAACGGGCCCAGCGTTTCCCTTCTTCTTCGGCCAGGCCGGCGAGTTTTTCGTCCTCCAGTTGGCTCATTTCTTCCAGAAATTCAAAAGACTCGTCGAGCATCTTGCTCGCCACGGGGTCGGCGTGGAGGCTCAGTATGGACCAGGCCAGTTGCACCGGTTCGTCGATAACAACTGCGTCGTATTCCTCTTCGTCGTCTTCCTTGATCGGCTTCCTGTCCGGTACGTAGCGCAACGCAAAAACCGGGGGTTCGTAGACGGGCACTGCCCCGGTCTTTTCAAGATGGTGGGGTAGCGCTCCTTCTCCTTCGAAATGATCGGCAAATGAGGGCAGGCGCACCCTGGAGCCGGTGCGAACCCGGCGCAACTCGATATGGGGATCGATGCCGGTGCCCTGGATAACTTCCATGTTGGGGCCCACGTACTGAGCGACGGTCATCTTGAGCGCGCCACGGGCCAGCTCATTGATGTACTGGACCGACCCTTTTCCAAAGGTGCGCTGCCCGAGGACCACGGCGCGGTCGGTGTATTTCAGCGCGGCAGTCACAATTTCCGATGCGCTCGCACTGGCGTGGTCCACCAGCACCACCACCGCAGAGTCCTCGTACCGGTCTCCCGGTGTTGCCGAGTCGGTTTCCGTGCCTTTCCGCGGCTTCTCCACGGTGGTTACAATGTCGCCCGCACCCACAAACAGGTCGGCCAATTTCACCGCGGCGTTCATGACTCCGCCGGAGTTGCCCCTCAAATCGAGTACCACGCCGACAGGGGGGCGGTCGGGGTAGTACTCGTCGAGGATTCTCTCCACTTCCTTGGCTGTCGACTGCTGAAACCCTTTGACCTTGACGTACGCGATCTCTCCGTCCAGGTTTCTGGCCAGGACGCTCTCGACCTTGATCTGTTCTCGAGTCAGTTCGAACGCGCGCGGGATGTCGAAGCCTTTGCGCAGGATCCAGACGGTAATGGGCGTGCCCGGTTTGCCCCGCATCTGGTTGGCCGCTTCGGTGACGGTCATGTTGATGGTGCTCTCGGCCCCGATCTGGACGATGTGGTCCCACTTCTTCAGGCCGCCTCGAGCCGCGGGTGTTTTCGGCATCACCGAGATCACCTTCAGCTTTCCGTCGCGCACGGAGATGACGATGCCGAGGCCTCCGAAAGAGCCACGGGTGGACAACTTCATCTCCCGCAGTTCGTGCTCGTCGAGATAGACGGTGTGAGGGTCGAGAATCGACAGCATTCCTGCGACCGCCGCGTCTTCAAGGCGCTTGGCGGTTTCCGCGTCAGTGGGAAAGCGTTCGAGAATCTCCATGAGCTTCCAGGTCATGTGGTACAGATCCTCGATTTCGTCCACGTCGAAGCGGGCGGCGGCCTCCCGCAGCCGCACCCCCACTGTCTCCGGCAACTCGGAGGTCCCTTCCAGCGTCACCGGGTCGAACTCGGAAGAAGGGGTCACCAGCGCGTATTCGAACTCTTCTTCGACGCCTCTAAGAGCTGCGAGGAGCATCTTCGCCGGGTCCAGTCGAGCCTGGAACGCGTAGTGCTCACGCAGCAGACCGACAGCCTGGGTCAACTCCATGAGTTCCGAAAGTCGTTGCGAAGGGGTTTCCAGCGGCCGGTCTTCTGCGGGGGCGAAGGTGAGCCCTCGATCCGGATAGTCCATCAACACCAGCAGAGCCCCGGCCGCGGTCAGCAATGCCACCGACATGAGTTTGCGGACATCTATTTGAAGGCGCTTCAACGTAGTTTCAACTCACGTGACTTTCGGATCATAAGGAATATGGTGAAGAAGGCAAGGAGCAGTAGCAGAAGCTCCGGCGTTACCGCGGAAGAGTCGGCAACTTTGCAACAGCAGTCCGGCTCTTCTCCTCCGGGCTCCACGACTTCCGGACCTATCTCCCCGCCTCCCGCCGGCTCAACAAAGGAGTCCTCTCCCTGTTCCAACTCGGGATCTCCGTCTTCGGAGCCCGGGCAGTCGAGCCACGGTTCTGCCGGTGCTGCGGCTTCGCACCCATCCATCCATTCCGCGTCGCCATAGAACCAGCAGAACCCGCCGAGGTCATCGGTGGTAAGCAGGTGGGGCGGGTCGTTGTCGCAGGTCTGTGCGGAGTCCTGCATGACGCTGAACGGGTCTTCGGAATGGGACAGGCCCAGTATGTGCCCCGCCTCGTGTAAGATGGTGTAGAAGAAGTCGTACCGATCCCCCTCCCCGTCCTCCTCGCAGGAGGAGAACTCGAAATCCACCAGGTTCACCAGGATGTCGGCGTCGACGAGGTTGCCTGTTTGAGGGTCGAAGGTGAGCAACGTGAAGGCAGCCCATGACGAAGGTTTTGGGGGCGGGTCGTCCAGCCCTTCCACCAACTCGGTCCAACCTTCCTCGATGAACATGATTGTGTTCCGGCAGTCCACGGCCGGTTCAGGTTGCGCCAGGTAATCGATGAACTCGAACGCCAGGGGGGAGCATTCCGCATCGGTCCACACCTGCAAAGCGTCGTGGATCAGTTGGAACTCCGTGTCCCCTTCGATGCCGTCCATACCTGCGATGTCGATGAAATAGGGGATGTGGCAATCACCCGGCTCCCAGTGCACCCGTTCGTTGAACTTGGTGGAGTAGAAGTGCCAGCCGCCCACCGCCTGGGCCAACAGCAACAACAAGGCAAGGCAGGCGGGGGGCCGGAGGCTCGAGGCTCGAGGTCGAAAGCGGAGAAGCAACGCTAACAGCACGACCAGCAACAGCGCTAACGCGCCCGGGGCGCCGGTTGAACCGACTGAACAGCCACCTTCTTCGCCGCGGGTGGGGTATACGAACAGGTCGACCCGCTTGATCTCCAGACATTCCTCTCCATCTTCGATGGGGTAGAGTGCGCAGGCTCCGGCTTTGTCATCCTGCTCCAGGGTTCGCTTGGTCACTTCGCCCGGTTCGGCCTGGCTTACCATGGTGGACACCGGGTCGTCGGAGTGGTCAAGGCCGAGGAAGTGCCCCATCTCGTGGGTCACGGTATTCTGCACGTCTATGCGCCACGGCTCGTCCGCAGGGTTGGTCGTGAAGCTATAGTCCTCCCCGTTCATCTCTATGTCCGCGTCTACGATGACTCCGTCTTTCGGGTTGTAGGTGACGCTGGTGAAGGCAACGGGCCGTTGGGAGTAGGGCCAATTCGTTTCGCGAAAGAGAATCACGTTGGCCGGTGATTTCTCCTCTTGATAGCCCGTGACTTCGACGTTGGTCATGCCCGCGAACTGAACGATGAATGACGAGCACTCCACCGAGTTCCAGGGCTGCAGCGATTTGTCCAGCGCATCGAGATCGCTGTTGTCGTCGATGTCGTCGCTGCCCCGTTCGTTGTAGTATACGCCCAGGCAGTTTGTCGGCCAGTGCAGTCCTGCACCGGTTGAAGAGGTGCTCTGCACGTATGCCTGCGCCGGTGCGCAGATAACTACAGCTCCGGCCAGGCCGACGAGTAGTGCCGCGGGTTTCACTTGGCGAGGCCCTCCACGAGTTTCCGGAAAGTATCCATGGGGACTTCCTCTTCGGGCTTCTTTGGCCGGTCTTGCGGTTCTCCAACCAACTTGACCCCTGACAGGTTACGCTGCAGGAACAGCTTCTTGTCCCGCTTCACTACCCGGAATTTACCCTGGGACATGCCGACCACAACGTGGTGTTGGCGGCCGGGCCGAAGGCACACAACTACCTCCTCTCCCTTGTCGAACCGGGTTTCACCGGGGACGAGCTGGCCGATATTCTCCAGTTCTCCGCCCATGGTGACCACAGTAACCTCCAGTTTTCCAGAGCCTTTCAAGTACTCTGCTACCGCAACCGTGTGCCTGGTAAAGACCCGACCCAGTTCCTCATCCATGAAGGACTCGGATGTCTGCACCTTGCCCCGGACGATGACGGTGGAGTCTCGCACAATGTCGTCCAGTGGCAGGCGGACTGCCACTACTGCGTAAGCCGTTGCCGCGGTCAGCAGCACAACTGCCGACGCGAGTGCCAGTGTGATTCGAGTTGCTCTCATCCGGTTCCTCCGTCTCTATCTACATGATACCCAATATGAGAGTATTTCAACTAACCCGCTACTCATCAGTTTCATTTCCGTTCTTGCCCGCGTAGCGGCAAGCTATGTGATTGCCGAGCAACACCAGCGTTGCCGGCGGGGTGCGGCTGGCCAGGGTGCCGCCGGAGCCCACGATCAGCATGCGTCCGCCGGACAGCACTTCCAGGGAGAACCCAAGACCCCCTCTCGTTCTCAGGCGGGTGGACACCGGCTCGCCGGCGGACACGGTTCTCGCGCCCCAGGAGAACTTGCCGAGGCGGAATGAGTGGCGGATCTCTTCCTTGGTCAGAACCAGTTTCTCACCCCCCAGCGCCTTGAAAGCCCAGAGGCCCAACAGGAAGAGGCCCATACAAGCGAAGATCGGTCCGAAGAGGAAACCCACCACTCCGGTTACACTCACCCCGGCCAGCAGCAGCGAACCGGAGACGAGGGAGAACAGCGACAAGAGCAGCACCGGCGTCGATAGTGACCAGCGTATCCCCTGGCTGAATTCGATCACCTCTTCCACCCCCGGCTTGACGTCGAGACCCGGGGCGTTCAGTCGGCCGGCCGGCTGAGGCTGATCCCGGGACTCCGCGTCTTTCACGATGGGGAGCGACAGCGCCTGGCGCATAACCAGGGCTGCTTCGTTAGCGGCGTCAGTGGAGGAAAGCTCGAGCAGCAGCAGGGAGACGCCGGAATAGGTAGGCAGGTGCACCGACCATACGAAGACCGGTTCTTCGGTTTTGCCCCAAAGCTCTTTTCGCCGTTCCAGTGCGACGCCCCGAAACCCGGCTTTGGGAAAATCGGCCCGGTCTTGCTCCCCGGTTCCGAAAGCGGACACGACGTCGCCGGCAGGGAAGTGGGCGACTCCTCCCTTTCGCTGACCGACGATTTTGGCCACCGATAGAAAGAGTAGGGCGGAAAAGATGATCACCACAGCCAGGGCGTATTCGGGTGGGGCCTGCCCGGTGGCAATCAGTGCCACGGCCGCGAAAATCTGCAGCACTCCGCAGCCATAGATGAACCAGTAGCCGAACAGGGATGTTTTGGGATCGATGAGCCAGACCGGTTCGCCCATAGTCTGTTGGAGGTTTTGCTTACTGCTCATGGCTCACCGCTCACCGTCCCCATTCCGGACCGCCACTCTCCGGTGGGGATTTGCGTTAGTTGGTTTGCACGTCGTCCGGCCCCCTCGGCCAGATCTTGTAGTTATCGAAGGAGTAGCTGTGAATCCCTTCGATGTACTCGAACTGGATGCCCACCGTGGGCTTCACCAGGTCCTGGTAAATATAGTCATCAACGCGGTAGCAGCCGCCCACTTCGAACTCGTCGTAGTCTTTGGGGTCATCGGGGTTCTGAGTGGTGACCCCCACGTTTTCGATGCGCACGAAGACGCCTTCCCACTGCTCGGCATCGGGGCTGCCGGTGCACAGCAGGCCTGGATTGGAGAGCACCGGCTCGGGCATGTGCACCGGGTCTGCATCAACGATCCAGACTTCCGGGTTCTGCAACTCGGCCATGCCGTAGTATTCGACGTAAGCACCGGTGACTGAAACAATCTGGCCAGCCTGGAGTTCGGCCGGGGGCGGAGTGTTGCCGCCCATGAAGACGAAGATGCCGCTGTTGGGGCCCCCGGCCGTATCCTGCACCCAGAAGCCGTTCACCGACGAGTACGGCTTGTACGCCACCGCGGTTACTACGACGTCGGCCAGGAGCACAGCCGCTCCCTCGTCAGGGTGGAGCGGATGTTGTTCGTCGGTTATCTCGAAGATCGATGTCGGGCACCCCATGGCATCGGGGTTGGGGAAGTCGGGGCAAGCGTCGCAAAGGTCTCCCTTGCCGTCCTGATCACCGTCTTCCTGTTCGGGGTTGTGCGCCTGGGGGCAATTGTCTTCCAACGACGAAAACCCGTCGCCGTCCAGATCCAGCGGGTCGATGGCTTCGCACTCTTCGGTATCCGGATCGAGGGGGCAGGGGTCGCATGCATCCCCGACTTCATCGACGTCCCCGTCTCCCTGCTCGGGATTGAAAATATCGGGGCAGTTGTCGTCTTCGTTCATCACATCATCCCCGTCCGAGTCGTCATCGGACGGCACTCCCGACACCTCGTCGTTGCCCATCTCACACCAGTGGACCTCCTGGTCGCAATAGAAGAGGGGGAACAGGTCGAACTGGTAGGTGGGCTTGCCCGGATTATCCGCAGTCCATTCCGCCTTGGCTTCGAGCTTTGCCTCAACGAGTATCGCTTCAAGGTCGGCCAGGGTTTGGTTCGCATCAGGTGCGTCGGACTCCACGTCTTTCACGCAGATGGTCTTGTCCCTTCCGCACACGTCGAGAGGTTCGCAATACTCCGGTTCCATCAGGGCCATGGCGGCTGCATCTCCGTATAGAGGTTTGCCGCCAACGAACACCAACTGCACATTTTCGGGACGCGCTTCGATGACGTTCCGGTGCGGATCGTCCCCCAACTTGTCGAGGACGGTGACGTCCGCGTACCAACCTGCCTTTAAGACGCCGATTTTGTCCTCGAGGTGCAGAGCCATTGCCGGGTTGAACGTAACCATGTCAACCATGTACTCGGGAGTCAGGAAGCCACCGAAGTAGACCTCGTTGAGGTGGTCCACGCACTCCAACTCATACAGCAGGTTCATGGTGCCGGAAGGGGTCCAGTCGGGCCCGACGGTTACCAGGACGCCCAGGTTGATCGCGGTGGTCACCCGGGCCGTCAGCCCGTAAAGGTCAACGTTGCTCTGGGGCGACCAGATGAGCTGGGTGTAGTTAGCCGCCATTTGCGCCAACTCGAACGTTGTGGCCGCAACCCCGTGGACTATTGAAGTTTGCGGGACCATCAGGCCCAATTCCGTCAACTGGTCGAACTCAGCCCGTGACGACTCATCGATCCCTTCGGCAATATGGGGGATGAACGCTTCCATGGTGCCGGCCGCAAACGCGCCGAGGAGCCACTCCGCGTCGTTCTCGGAGTACCCCGAGATGTCGGTGACGTGGCACTCAATGCCGTTTTCGCCGGGCAGGCCCAGGCTGTCCGCCCCTTCCTCCGTGTTGCGGATCAGTACGTTGATGCAGTTGGCTCCTCCCGGCGAACCGGTGGTCGCAGTGCTGCCCCCGATGAGTGAGCGCAGTTCACCCCACTTGGTCATCTCGCACTTGTACGCGTTGGACAGCATGGTGTGGGGCTTCTTGAAGTCCTTGTAGCCGCTATTGGCTTGCCACTGATACCGGTTGTTGAATTTCTGGCTGTGCTGCCAAACCGGAAGGTGGTTGTAGTGGACGTGGTTGTGCGAATCGATCATGCCGGGCATGATGATGCCGTCGGTGCAGATTATCGTCGGGTCCATGCCGTCGAGTTCAGGGAAGCAGTTTTCGGCAACACAGGTGAGCTTCTGCGTTTCGCGGTCAATGAGCACATGGCCGGACGGCAGGTACAAGTCGTGGGACAACACCTGGCCCGCCAGTAGCACCAGATGGTCATCGGCTCCCGTCTGCTCTTCGCACGGCGGCGGGGGCTCTACATCTCCAGCATCGTATTCGCCCGAAACGTCTCCCCCATCTTCCTCCCAAACGTCTCCGTCCGCCTCCCCCCAACCGTCGTAGCTGTCGGTGATGTCGTAGAGGTCAGGGAGCGCGTCAGGTTCCCAGGTGTCGGCAGAGTCTTCCGTCTCCTCCCCAGACATATCCTGAAGGTCCATCGCATCGACCAGATCTACCGTTTCCAGCAGGTCTACGATATCGATGGTTTCTTCAGCTTCCACAATGTCCGGCAGCGGCGGCAGTTCCGCTTCCAGATCCATAAGGTCCTGGGCATCAGATGTGTCTGCCAGGTCCGGACCAACTTCCTTAGTGTCTGCCGTCTCGGACAGCTCATCGGGAGCTGGAGAGGCATCCAGGTCGGCCGGAGCGACTCCCGGGTCGGGGACTACGTCTCCCACGAGGTCCACAGCGGTCTCATCAGGCCCGGTATCCTGCACGACCATCTTCTTGGTCGGGCTTGAACATGAGGCTGCGAGAAGGACGGCGGCGAGCAACAGTAACGGGCGCTTGGCGCAAGCAGGCATGGCATGACCTCACACGTAATCCGCCGGTGAGTATACACATATTCAGGTTACTATGGAACAGACACAGTACCCGGGGAACGAGCGACGGGCCTGCGATGCGCGGGCACCGGTCTAGTCGATGAGCAGGTGGGCCTTGATGAAGGTCTGTCCCTTCTGGCGCACGATGGAGTCGATGACCGGAACAAAGGTCCAGTCCATAGCAAAGGAAGGCATCAACTCTTCGAGGGGGAGTTGAGACACCGGGATGGCGTAGGGATATTCCTGCATCATCTTCAGGAACTCGGGAAGGAAGGTCTGCTGGATAAGCTCGGCGAACACCGATTCCTTGCCTTTCCACTCCTCGTTCACCGACTCGATGTGCAGGTCCATCCAGTCGAGCTGGTCATAGGTGAAGTAGACGATCTGGTTCCCCGGCTCGCCGGTGATATCCATTTGTGCGACTGCGGAGAAATACATGTACATGATCATGTCCAGCGGCATGCCCATGATCTCCATGCTCAGGTCCATCTTCATCTCGCCCATTTCGATGCGGAACGCTTTGTCCGCTGAGCAGTCGTGGATCACCGGCGGCAGCAGCGCGTCGGTGGTAATGGTGATGTTCTCCACCCCCATTTCCGACGGGTCCTGGCCCATGGCGGCCATGGTTTCCGCATCCAGTTCCATGTCGATACCGCCGTCCAGCCACACCGAGTAGAGCACCTGGTTGAGAAGGTCGTGGTGGAGAGCTATCTCCAGGACGTGGAGCCCCTCCACTTTGGTGGTGGCGAAGTCGCCTTTGAGGCAGCCGGAACGGGTAATGGAGCCGGGCAACGACGAGCCCTTCTTATCGAGCGCGGTAAATGCACCGTCCATGTACGCGGTGACTCCGGCATAACCGGTCTCCAGTCCTGAGGGATGGATATGCACCTCCACTTCGGAGGGCGGCGATCCGGGCATGAACGGAGGGATGTCCAGCCACTGCTCGATGCTGATGTTGCCCAGCATGGTTCCGAGTTGAGCTTCGAACTGGTAGGTCACCTGCTCTTCGAACTGCGTTTCGATCATTTCGGTGAGGCTGTCCTGGAAGAAAGAAATAAACGCCTGAACTATATTCCCGGTGAAGCCGTACAGGTCGATGACCAGGCCCACAAACTCGGCGTTGACGTCGCCCAAAGTCACGTCCAGTTCCCCGGATGAGATGTCCACGGATGCCAGAGCGTCGAAGGTAAGCGCAGTCGCAGAGACGTGGCCCGAGACATCGGGGCACCACGGTGCCGGCGCGTCCAGGTCTGCCTCCAGGTTGGGGATCTTGACGTGAACCATGAGTCCCGAAGGGGTAGGCGTCACTTCGATGGTGATTTCACCATAGGTGATGTTGGTAAGAAAGATGTCGTAGGTGCAAAGCAGGATGGTCTGGCTGGCCACCGGATTGGGCAGCAGCGATTCGACGTCGATGTCCACCAGGAATTCCTGGGCGAGGTAGGAGAAGCTGGGGCCGTTTTCATCGTTGGGCCCCACGAACGCGTCGTAGTCGATCCAGGCCGCCACGCCGTTGGGTACCAGAAGTTTCTCCAAGGGCAGCTTGGGCGTGGGGTAGTACTTGGATGAAAACAGGAAGGATTGGAGGTGTCGCGACTCGCGTTCTGCCCCGTCCGTGGCTGTTACTTCTATGAGGTTGAGGCCGATCTTCGGCGAAATCGATGCGGTGAATCCACCTGCGTTGTCCAGTGTCAGGGGCGAGCCGCCGAAATGGGCGGAATCGATCCCGGCGGAGTCGGTTATCCGGCCTTCCACCTGCACTGATCCGGCTCCGAGCAGCGCCGCGGCTCGGGCGGGGGTAAATATTTCAATGATGGGCGGGTACTCGTCCACTGCTACAGACGCGCCGTCCGACAAGGAGGGGGTCTTGGCCGCGCTCGCCTCGATTATTCCTTTGCCCTCGGTTAGAAACTCCACCTTGTTGTCTTTCACCTTCCCCATGGAAGGGGGGGAAATGGTGATGGGGCCGAGTTCGACTTCGTCGATGGAGTTGCCGTAGCTATCCTCTCCAGCCGCGGTGACTGTTACCTTGTCGCCGATTCCGTAGTAGTCCTTCACCGGTTTCAGCGCGATCTGGAAGTTGAGGGGCGGCCCCGCGGTGACGGTCAGAGTTGCAGGAACCACTTCGGCCCCGGGTACCTTGGACGCGTGACACTTGATTTCGTAGCTACCCACCTTGTTGGCGGAAACCTGGAAGTTCGCGTGGCCCACACCTTCCGGCACAATCAAAGTCACCGGGCCGGTATCGACGGGGGTGCCGTTGGCGTCAAGGCCTTTGCAGGAGGCCGCGGCAGTACCTCCCGCCAGAATCGATTCGGGCAGGAGGTGGGTTTCCAGTTTGGCCAACAGCGGGCTCGGTTCCGCGGTGTCCGGAGGCGGCTGCCACAGATCCTGGGGCGCCAGGTCCGGGTCTCCCGGGCCGCCGGTGTCCTTGGGCGGCTGAGCCTTGATGTCTTTGTCCTCGGAGAACTGGCTGGTGCCGTCTTCACCGCAAGAGATGGTGAAGACAACCACAAAGAGCGCGGCAGCGAGTCGCGTCGGAAACGTCATCTGGAATCTCCTCTAGCTGATTCGCCTGACAGAGTATTCAGTCGCGGCCGCCAAGACAAGGAATAACAGCAGCAGCGGTAACAGTCCATGGCCCGAACCGTGGGGTGACGAGCTGCAGCCGTCGTTGGATTTGCCGAAGCCGGCAGTGAGGCCCGGATCCTCAACCGTTGCGGTGGGCCCGGCGTCTTCCGGGGGCTCCGTCGTCAGTTCCGCCACGATGTCCTCTCCCCCGAGGCAGGCCCCGTCAATGCACTCCGCGCCGTCGGCACAGGCGGTCAAGGTCGGGTTGAAGCAGCCGTTCTGGTCGAGCTTACATTCCCACAACAGGCCGTCCTCGTTGCAACTGGGAGGCTCCCCTTCCTGGCACCCGCTTTCGCAAGGGTCCATACACTCTGCGTCCCCCGTCTCGGGGTTTATGGAGCAGAACTGCCCCGATGCCCAGCAGTCGATGGCGATGAGCGCTCCTTGAACGCACTTCTTGAGCGTCAGGTCGTCACAGACTCCGCCGGGAGGCATCTCGTCGCAGATGGTAGGTGCGGCCACGCACTCGGCTTCCTGGCAGATTTTGTCACCCTTGCAAGGGGTCTCGACCAGATCCAGGCACCCGTCTTCCCCTTCGCTGCATTCGCCCACGCTGGTGTCGGACAGACACAGAATCTCTCCGGCCAGACATTCGTCGAAGCAGACGTCGCATTCGGACGGGCTGGCGCTGTCACACAGCGGTTCAGGCTGGCTGCAGCCGGTGTCCACCTGCAAACTCGTAACCGTGCCCAGGGCGCTGGTAAGGCGGGATTCAGCGGTCAGCAGCGACGACGAATCGAAGGCCAGCACCTGGTGGCCCGGGTGAAAGATCGTTTGGATCGCATCGAAAGCCTCTTGCTCGAACTCTGTATCATCCGGAAAAACCGGCACCAGAACGTGTTTCGCCCCGACGATGAAGTTCAGGTAGGAGGGGCGCAATTCAGTGCCCACGAAATCGACGGTCGAAGGCATGGGGACCACGCTCAGTTCCACCTCTTCGGGAAGTTCGGCGGCCAGCTTGTCCCGGGTACTCTCAAGAATCAGCTTGTTGATGGAATCCTGGATCGCTTCGTACTTGCCGGCCAGGGCGAGGGTAGGGGAGCCGAACCGGAAGAAAGTGTCCAACCGACCTTCGGAGTCCCCCTGCAGCCCCTGTACGGAAATGACCTTCGTGCATCCGAGGTAGTTCTCCAGCACCTGATCAAGTTCGAACGCGGTGAGCCCCGGGTTGGTGCCATACAATTTGGAAGTGACTACGCATAGACCCGCACCGTTGGTGTCCAGGTAGCCCCGGGTCATGAAAATCGGCGGGCGATATGAGCAGGTCTCCAGCGCGATGGCCACCTTGCTGCCCACCGCGTCGTCATGAGGTTTGTTTGGGAAGTAGCGCGGGTCCACGAATACCGCGCCGGACGGAGTGGACACGACAAAGGGTGAGTAGTCTCCGGCAAGCCCCTGGTCCAGGGCCTCCACGTCGATATAGCGGAACGCCTCGAGCACGATCTCGTTGTCAACGAGGAAAGCCTCGGTGTTGGCCTTGTCGTCCGGCCCGGCATGAATGAGCAACATCTCCCCATCTTCCGCCAGCGCGGCCACAAGCTTGCTGAACGTGGCCCCCTGGCCGGCTCTGATAATGAACGCGGAAGCTGACTCGAATCCCGGCGTCAGCACGCCACCCATCGGCGGTGCGGTAAGACCGAACCACTCAGGGTGCTCATCGGAGTAGTCGGCACGGGCCGAGGGGACGACGGCGAAGCAACAGAACAGCAGGTAGCAGAAGAATCTCATTTTTGAACTCCAAAGGAACCCGTTTGGAACAATATACCAGAAACGGCCTTTTTTGCGCCATGCGAATCGACCGCACTGAATTTTGACCGTGCGCACGGATGTGCGTATGATTGTTCCATAACCGAACGAAGGTTTGGATGACACTCATGAACACTATGGTTTGGGAACGGTGGAGGGTACAAATGAGAAGGCTCATCACTCTGTTTGTCGCGGTGGTGTTGTTTGCGTTTAGTTGTGGGGGCAACGGTGGCTCCGACAAGCCCGCTGATGATGTGGGACCGGGTACCGACGTGGTGGCTGGTGATACGGCCGCGGATGGGGAAAGCGGTGAAGTTGTTCCCGATGGGACCGGAGAAACCGCGGAGGAAGTACTGGTGCCGGAGAGCCCTGTGAGTGAAGACCTCGCCGCCGATATTTGCAAAACTTGGTGCGACCACCTGGGCCATTGTACCGGTGAACCCGACGCGGACGACTGCCTTGAAACTTGCCTCGCCGACGCGGCGGCTGACCCCGAGTTCACTATGAAGCTCGTGTGCGCCCACTCCACAGGGGGAGACACCCCGGATGACTACTGCGAAGCGTTGGACGAGTGCACCGGACAGTGGGAAACCACCGCCGAGTGTGGGCAGCTTTGCGTCCAGATGGACGCCTGCAATGCTCTCGGCAATTCGCAGATGGGTTATGACGTTGATGACTGTGGCGTCACCTGTACGGCCTTCTTTGAGTTCGGCGACGGCACTGAGGAAGCGCTGGCCTGCTTCGAAGCTGCGCTGGAGGAATGCAATGGACCTGAGTTCTTCCTTTGCATCGGGGACGAAGAGTTGCCCGACCCCTGCGCCGAGACCTGCACCGAGGAGTTTGTGACCCAGTGTGGACTCGGGGAGGTGTGGGAAACAACGGAAGCTTGCCAGGCTGAGTGCACCGATTGGAACGCGGGACAGACTTTGGGTGTGTCCTCCTGCCTCAACATGACCGAGGGGTGGCCGCTGGAGTGCTCTGAAATAGTGCAGAACTGCTTCGCAATCACCGACGAACTGCCTGCCGGCGCCGCTGAATATTGCAGCCAGATGAACGAAAAATGCGGCAATCAGTTCGAGCCTGACATGGGGGAGCTTACCGACCAGATTTGTGGCTGGCAGATGGCCGGCGTCGTCGCGGGCTTGCCCGCACTGTTCCGCCCCCTGGATGACCCCGCTACTGCGGAGTGCCTCGAGGGCCTCGATATGTGCCCGCCCGGGGACGGCGGCTTCCTCTTTTGTGCGGTGGCCGTATCCGAAGACGCTGAAGAGGTGTGCGACACCTTCGAAGATGTGTGCACCCCCGCCGACTTTGCCAACGAAATGGCGCTCACCTGCAAGATGACCTCGGCCTTCATCGAGGCCATGTTTCCCGAAGCAGCGGAGCAGTTCATCTCCTGCATTGTCGACGCGGCCGACTGCGAAAGTAAGCTGGCGTGTCTCCCCGAAGACGAAGAGGGAGAAGGGGGCAGTGGTGGTGGCGGCGGGCAGTAGTCTTTCTTACGCGCCCAAAACCCGGGAGCGGTTATGAGAACCACGGCGCATGCATTTCTGGCTCTGCTGCTGTTCGCATGCAGCCCGAAGACCAAGAGCGCCCCCGACCTCGCACCTGATGCCGAGGTCGTGACCGCGGATGTGCCTCCCGACGTTGCTGCCGACCTCGCCGACCTTCCGGATCTCAAGGACTCTACGCCCCTGCCCGAGCTTCCTCAGGATGTGGCCGGCGAAGCCGACGCAGACGCTTTGGAGGTCAATGACATCGCTCCTGATCTTGATGCAGACGCACCGGATGAAACCGCGGATGAATTCGATCTGCCGGATACGCCGGAGGACCTCGACGTCGTCGACAGCGCCGACAGCGATTGGGGCGAGTTCCCGGCCGACGAAACTTCCGACGAGGTGAGTGAAGCGGGAGGACTCTCCGACCAGTACCTGGAAGACCTTTGCCAGGACCTCTATTGCGCCAACTACGCCGGCTGCCTGGGCGACCAACAGCCCGAAAACTGTGTCGATGGCTGCCTGGAGCAGGCCGCTGCGGACGAGGAGTTCTTGAAAAGGCTCGCGTGCGCTTCGGCAGTGCCACCGTTCTTGAGCTGGTGTTCGGTCTATGAGGAGTGCACCGGAGATTGGGCGCCGGCAGAACCTTGTGATCAGCACTGCGCCAACGTGGAAGCCTGCGGGGTCTTGGGCAAAGCGATGTGGGGCTACACCCAGGCTGACTGCAAACTGACCTGTTCCGCATTCTGGAACCTGGGCGCCGAAGCCCAGGAGGAGATGGCCTGCATGTTTGCAGCGTTCGCAGATTGCTCCGGGACCCAGTTCCAGGACTGCCTGCAACCGGGGGAAAACCCGTGCCAGTATCACATGTGCGACATCGGCTGGGCCAACGACTGCGGCCTCATCCCGGAGTTCTATCCCGATATTCCTAGCTGTCTGGATACGTGCGGAGATTGGAATTTGGGCCAGATCACAGGCTGGTTTGCCTGCGATGACCTGTGGCAGCTACTCGGGATGCCGTGCGGGGAGGCGACCGACAACTGCCTGCAATTGGGAGCCACTCTGCCGGCAGGAGCCCTGGAGTATTGCACCGTCATAGCTGAGAAATGTCCGCCCGGAGAAGACTACCTGGGTCTGCTCAGCGACGAAATCTGCGCCTGGGAAGTAGCAGGCCTGGCCGCACTTCTTCCCGGCCTGGCCAATTTCACCGGCGCGGCCGAATGCGCGTCCCAATGGACCGAATGTCCACCCGAAACCTTCGAGCATCCCGAGGTCGGAACCCTACCCAGGCTTCTTACCTGTGTAGTGCAGTAGCCCAGGCCCCAAACCCCAACCCACCTTTAAGCCTCAAGCCTTCTTTGCCGGTTTCACCAGCGCGATAATCACGGCCGCAACCAGGCACAACGCACCGCAGATGGTGAACGCCAGGGGGAAGTTGCCCATGTCGCCCAGCTTGCCGCCCATCATGGGACCGAAGATGCCGCCGATGCCGTATGCCAGGAATACGAAGGGGTAGTTCTGGCCCACAAATTTAGTTCCGAAGGTGTCGGCTGTGATGGTCGGGAAAAGTGAAAAATTGCCGCCGAAGTTGAAGCCGATTACGGTCGCGGCCAGGTAGAGCATGTATTCGCTGCCGGCCATCCACTGAAACAGAATAACGATGATTCCCTGGGTGGCCATCATGATGATGATGGAGGGCTTGCGGCCGAGTTTGTCGCTGATCGCACCCCAGGCGATGCGGCCGATGCCGTTGGCCAGTGAGAAGAATACGGCCATGGCGCTCCCCGCGATCGCGCTTGCTGCCGCTTTCTCCAGCCCCGCGGCCTGCAACGCCTGCATGGGGAACAGCTTCATCAGCCCGATACTCATGAGGCCCGCGCTGGCGCCGAAAACAAAGGTCAAGAGGATCATATAGTACTGAGGAGTCCTCAGCATTTCGCCGGTGGTGAAATCCACTGTGCCGGCCGCCGGAGCCTGCCCGGCAGCGGTTTCGGGAGGCTCCCACCCTTCCGGTTTCCAACCGTCAGGTGGGAACACCATCCAGATGCCGCCCACAATGACCATCACCGCGAAGATGACGCCATAAATCAGGAACGTGGTCGGAAGGCCAACAGATGCAATGAGGTGGCCCCACGCCCCCGCGAGCTTCACCCACAACATTGCGCCGAAGCCGAACCCGGCTACCGCCAGCCCGGTGATGAGTCCCTTCTTATCGGGGAACCAGCGCATGCCCACGGCAATGGGGATAACGTAGGCAAAACCGATGCCCGCACCACCCACTACGCCTACCAGCAGGAAGGTCGGCCAGAAGCCGGTACCGCCGGCAATGCCAGCCAGCGCGTATCCGGCGCCCAACACCACGCCGCCCAGGATAGCCAACTTACGGGGGCCGAATTTAGGCAGCATGAATCCGGCTGAAACCATGACAATGGCAAACAAAGCGAGGCCGGCTGAGAAAACCGCCTGGGTGTCCGAAGCGGACCACCCCGCATCCTTCAGTGATGGTGTAAACACCGACCATGCGTAAATTGCACCCAGTGCCAATTGGATTAGGATTGCGCCGACCACTACGAGCCAGCGATTCATGACTTTCTGCCCTGACATGACCAACCTCCCGGAGAACGTGTAAACATCCTACAAGCATCACAGAAGCAAAGAACCTGTTCGGAATAACACTCATTGCGCACTGTGTCAATACCACAATGACGCGCCTGTAGTCGACTGGGTTTTCGACGGAGCCGGCTAGCGGAGTCGGAGGCCTTGATGAACTTCGGGACCGAAGGTGTTGAGCGCCTTGGCAGGGATGATTTCGGGAGCGGGACCGTCCTGGCCGGCGAGGCCGGCTTCGCCGCCGGAGCCGTTGGTGCCGTCGTGACCGCGGAATCCGTCGGCGCCCCCTTCGTTGCTTCCGGGCCTGCCGCCGTTGCCGCCGGTTCCCCTGGTCCCTCCCGGACCCCGGTCGCCGCCCGCGGCTTCGTACCTGATCTGTTCGTTCAATTCGGGATGGGCCTCATCGAAGGTCACTTCCAAACGGCCGCCGTTGCCGCCGTTGCCGCCGTTGCCGCCGTTGCCGCCGTTGCCGCCGTTGCCGCCGTTCCCCGCCTGGTACTTGGCGCACGGGACGTTTCCGCCCGTACCACCTTTACCCCCGTCTCCCCCTTCGCCGCCGGGCCCTCCTCTGCCGCCGTTGGCCGAGACAACCAACTCGCCCAGCAGTGCGGCATCAGCGACGCGGATAACTCTGCGCGGGTCTCCGTTGGGGTCGATGAGCGCCTTGAACACTACTACCCGGTGCCGCCAGCGGCTGCGAGCTACTGCGATGTCCACCTTCACATACGGGCCGTCGGCACCGGCGCCCCCCGCGCTGCCGTTGTCTCCGTCCGTCGCGTTCTGGCCGTTCTGGGCCGGTCCACATTCGGGCGCGTCTTCGCCGTCTTTGCCGTCGCCGCCGCCGGCGCCGTAACTGCCGGGCGGGCCGGGTAGTCCGTCGAATCCGATGTGGGGCGTGCAATCGTATCGCGGACCCAGGTCCGCGGTGGCCACGAACGGGCTGTCCTTCTCCCCCTTTGGTGTGACGGTCACGACCAGCGGGCGGTCAAGAGTCTCCAAGCCGTTGTCTACGACGATGGTCCCGTTCTTCTTCAGTTTTCCGTAGCTGGTCTTGATAGAGAAATCCTTCAGTCGTAGCTTTCCGCCCTTATCCTGGCCGCGCAGCGGAGTACGGAATTGAGCGCCGTCCTTGTCGGTGACCATGACGAGCAGTTGCGAAGGTGGGTCGAGGCAGAAGCGGCTGCCTCCATCCGTCGCGACCGCGATGGAGGCTATCTTGATGTCAGCGAGATTCAAGGGCGCCTTGGGGCAGCCGCCAACCAGCGCGGCGACTGCGAGCAGTCCGGCCAGGCGTCGTAAAGTCGGGTACATTTGAGGTGCCTCCTTGAGGGTTCCAAAATTGCTGCAAATCAACTCGATTGCTGCTATTCTGTCGGAAGTTGACACCCTGGTCAAGAGGTGCGGATGGTGACGAAACAGCCGGATGATGTGATCGCATACCAGGAAGGCGTGAAATTGTTCCGCGGCGGCAAACTGCTGGAGGCGCTCGCCAAGTTCAAGTTTGCAGCCGAGACCGGAGTCGACCGGCCCATGGAGCACTTCGCGCTGGCGTCGGCCTATGCCCAGGTGGGGCAGCTTGCGGAAGCCCGGTCCGAGTACCGCAAGTTTCTGGAGATGGGGGGAGGACCGGCCCCGCAGGAGAGGGCTGCGCACGCTGCGCTGGAGAGCATCGAGAGGAAGTTTGCCGAAGCTGAGGCCGAGCGCCGGGCCGCGGCCAAAGCCGAACAAGAGCAGCGGCTGGCGCAGGTACAAAAACGTTTCGATGAGGCTGTCTCTTACTATCGGGCCGGCGGATACCAATCTGCGTTGGAGCGGTTGGAAGGACTGCTGGAAAGCTGGGGCAGAACTGCCGAGGTGTTGAACCTTGTTGGGCTTTGCCACCTGCACTTGAACGACTATGTTGCTGCGGTGACTGTCCTGGACGAAGGGCACCGGTCGAATCCGGAAAGCGGCGACCTTCTGCTCAACCTGGCCCGGGCCCATTTCGAGGGTGGGTGCGGCCCGGCCAGAGCGGCGCTTGAGAAGCTGGTTGAGTTGCATCCCGAGCGGGCCGCGGCGTGGTATAACCTGGGGGTGCTGAAGTTGGCCAACTCCGATTTCGACGGTGCGCGCAAGGCGTGGGCTGCGGTATTGGAGATAGACCCCAACGACAAGGATGCAAGAGCGAACCTGGATATGCTTGAACGGAGGAAATGATGGATTGCCCGAAGTGTGAAGGTAGTTTGGGAGAGATTGGAACCGCAGAAGGGGTGACCCTGGATTTCTGCGCCGGCTGTCATGGAATCCTGTTTGACCACGGTGAGGTGGCCGAGTATTTCGAACTGGCGACGGATGTGCCGGACCTGGCCGCGGATCTGAAGCAGGCGAGGCGCACGAATATAGCGTGTCCCAAGTGCGGTGGGCCGTGGGTGGAACTTCCCTATGCCCCCCACGACAATCTGCTGGTGGACCTGTGCACCAAATGTGGCGCGGTCTGGTTGGACAAAGGCGAGTTCCCCAAGCTCGAGAAGCTCGCCGCGGCCATGGACAATCCCCGGTCGAAGTTGCTTCGGGCGGCCAAGCTCGTTGAGAAGCGGGGTTACAAGGTCATCGGCATCAAGAAGGTCTAGCCACACGGGGGGCCCAGAGCCGACGCCATGGCCTATCGTTTAGTCGACCACACCGCGGATGTTGCCATCGAGCTTCGAGCCGACGCCCCGGCAGGCCTCCTGGCCTTCGCCACCGACGCGGTCAGGCAACTCTACGCCGGAGACGCTCCGCTCTCTACCGACGCCAAAACAGAACTCGAAATCCACGGGGAAGGGCTGGAGGAACTGCTGGTTTCCTGGCTCAACGAGCTTATATTTCTTTTCGATGCCCGAGGCGAAGTCGCCTTGCGCGCGGCCGAAGTCCGCGTCGTTGAGAGAGGCCGGGGCCTCGTGGCCAGTGGCACCATTTCACTTTGCCGGGCCCGGGACCTGGATTTCACGCCGCTCACCGACTTGAAGGCTGCGACCTATCACGGCCTGACCGTGCGGCACAGCAGCACCGGGCTAGCCGCCACGGTGGTGCTTGATACTTGAGGGAGAAGGAATGAAACTCGAACGCCGGGACGGTTCCAGCTATGTCATGCGCAAAGAGGGACGCATGAATGTGGATGGAGTCGTGTACGCCGACGGCCGGCTGATGGATAATATCCTGTCGGACCCCTGCCTCGACCAGGTAAACAACGTGGCCTGTCTCCCCGGCATTGTCGAAGCTTCTTACGCCATGCCCGACATTCACTGGGGGTACGGGTTTCCCATCGGCGGTGTCGCTGCCTTTGATATGCATGACGGCGTGATCTCTCCGGGCGGGGTGGGCTATGACATTAACTGCGGGGTGCGGCTCATAAGGTCCGGCCTGACCCGGGAGGAAGTTACAGACAGGCTCAGGGAGTTGGTGGACACCCTGTTCACCGCCATTCCATCGGGCCTGGGGTCTCATCACCGTGATTTTCATCTCTCCCGGGCGCAAATGGCCAAGGTGTGTACTACCGGTGCGGCATGGGCGGTGAGCAACGGATTTGGCGAGCGCGACGACCTGGAGTTCATCGAAGATAACGGATGCATCGAGGGCGGGGATTTCGACGCGGTGAGCGATCGTGCTTACGAGCGGGGAAAGAGCCAGCTCGGGACGCTGGGTTCGGGGAACCACTTTGTGGAGATCGGGTATGTGGAGGAAGTCTACCGGGAGCGTGAGGCTGCCCTGTTGGGGCTCGCCAGGGGTAGTGCGGTGTTCAGCGTGCACACCGGGTCGAGAGGATTCGGGTACCAGGTGTGCTCCGAGTCGATCGACCGCCTCAACAAGGCTGCTCCCCGTTTCAACATCCACCTCCCCGACCGCCAGTTGGTCTGCGCTCCTTTGCGTTCTCCCGAAGGGCGGCACTACCTGGCAGCCATGTCGAGTGCAGCTAACTTCGCGTTTGCCAACCGGCAGATGATAACCCACTTCTTGAGGGAAGGGGTCGAGCGCGTGTTCAGGCGGTCGTCGGGGAGCCTGGGACTCAACGTTGTGTACGATGTGGCACACAACATCGCGAAGATCGAGAAACATGAAGTGCAAGGGCGGTCCCGCACCCTGTGCGTGCACCGGAAGGGGGCGACTAGAGCGCTGCCGCCGGGGCATCCGCTGGTGCCTGCGGCTTACAAGGACGCAGGCCAACCGGTGCTGATCCCGGGTGATATGGGGCGCTATTCATACGTGGCGGTGGGTGGCCCCGATTCGTTACACAAGAGTTTTGGAAGTTGCGCGCACGGAGCGGGCCGGGTGATGAGCCGCAAGGCCGCGTTGAAGTCCACCAAGGGCCGCCGCATCGATGACGAGTTGGAGAAGAAGGGAATAATTGTCCGGGCTGCGGGTAGAAAGACCTTGCGAGAGGAGTTTCCTCAAGCGTACAAGGATGTAGCCGACGTGGTGCGAGTCGTGAAGAAGGCGGGTCTGGCCTTACCCGTCGCCCGCCTCGCTCCAGTAGGCGTTATTAAAGGATAACAGTACCCTAAGCGTCAGCGCCGGGCCTGCGACAGCGAGAGCCAGATCACGAGAAACGACCAAACAGCGATTCTGACTGAAGGGCCCATTCGCAAGACCCTGTTCAAGCTGACGCTCCCCATGGTGTTCGGCATCCTGGGCATGGTGGCGTTCAACCTGGTGGATGCGTTCTTTATCGGCCGGGTGGGGGATGTGGAGTTGGCCGCGCTCAGTTTCACCTTCCCCGTGGTCTTCATTGTGGGCAGCCTGGCCATGGGTCTGGGCATTGGTGCAGCCGCGGTAATCTCCCGCGCAGTCGGCAGAGGGGACCAGGAAGAGGTGCAGCGCCTGACCACTGATGCGCTGGTCCTTGCGCTGCTGGCGGTAGCCATCCTCGGAGGACTGGGCCTGCTCACCATCGACTCGGTGTTCGCTTTGCTGGGTGCGGGCCCCGAAATCAGGCCCCTTATTCGGGAGTACATGACCATCTGGTATCCCGGGGTGATCTTCCTGGTCATTCCCATGGTGGGAAACAGCGCAATTCGAGCCACCGGAGACACGCGCACCCCCAGCGCGGTGATGCTGGTGGCCTTCCTGATCAATATTCTACTCGACCCGCTGCTGATCTTTGGACTGGGGCCGATTCCGGCCCTGGGGCTTGCCGGTGCGGCGCTGGCGACAGTTGTCGCCCGGGCCACGACGTTGCTGGTCGCACTCCACGTGCTGTACCGCAGGGAGCGGATGATCACGCTCAAGCCGCCGCCGCTCAGGGTAGGGCTCCGGTCATGGAAGAAGGTGTTGCACATCGGGCTCCCCAACGCGGGAGCGAACATGATCTATCCCCTGGGGATGGGCATAATCACCCGGTTGGTGTCCCAGGAAGGGCCGGCCGCGGTTGCCGCCTACGGCGTGGCCACCAGGATCGACGTATTTGCGCTTACCGTTGTGATGGCTCTGTCTTCGGTCCTGGCTCCCTTTGTCGGCCAGAACGTAGGTGCGGGCAAAGGTGACCGGGTGGTGAACGGAATCCGCTCGTGCCAGCGTTTCGCCCTGTGGTGGGGCACGGGCGCCCTCATCGTGCTCCACTTTCTTGCTC
Source organism: uncultured Myxococcales bacterium (assembly GCA_964626565.1). Taxonomy (GTDB): domain Bacteria; phylum Myxococcota_A; class UBA9042; order CAIXZC01; family CAIXZC01; genus CAZVFX01. The sequence goes on along the minus strand of CAZVFX010000025.1, from coordinate 19,018 downwards.
TACCCATCGGCTCTCTGTTTGGTGAGAGCGAATTGGTGGCGTCCAACATCGCACTCTACCTTTGGATTGTCCCGGTGGGCTATGGCTTGCAGGGCGTATTCCACCTGTCCCGGTCGGCGCTCAACGTGCTGGGCAAGCCGATTCAAGCGGCTCTACTGAGCGTCACCCACATGTTTGTGTTCTTCGTCCCTCTCGCCCACCTGGGGGCCCATTTTCTGAGTCTCCCCGGCGTCTTCGCAGCGGCCGCTGCAGCCAACGTAACCACCGGCCTCATCTCGTTCCTCTGGCTTCGCCGATGCCTGAAAGACAAGAAGTGCGGAGTGCTCACTAATTGAACCCTTTAGCCGGAAGGGGTATCATGGTGTCGATGCAAGCGAGGTTCCATGAAACGGATTATGGCGGCGCTGGTTGTTCTGTTCTCTTTTGCCTGTGAGCAGACTACTATCCGCCAGGGTAAGGTTCTTCCCGACGATGACGGGGCCGTTTTTGTGCCGCAGGAAGATATGGGCGGCGGTGGAACGGATGAGCGCGGAGTGCAACCCGGGGACGATGTTCCGGGGTGGCAGCCCGAAGATAATAAGCCGGAAGATATCTACGTTCCCCCCGGTGCGGAACAGTGCAACGGGTTGGACGACGATGATGACGGCGAAGTGGACGAAGAGGGGGCCTACGGCTGCACCGATTTTTTCCTGGATTCAGACCAGGACGGCTGGGGCATCGGCGCGGCCAAGTGCTTGTGCCAGCCCGGAGTCAATCACACCGCCACGAAGTTGGGAGACTGCCTGGACGACAGCCCGTACGTGAATCCCGATGCGGAAGAGGATTGCTATAACATCATCGATGACGACTGCGACGGCACCGCTCAGTTCCCTGACTGCGAGGGCAAGCAATGCGGGCCCGACGGCTGTGGTGGGCAGTGCGCCACCTGCCCGGAAAACCACGATTGCGTGGACTTCGTCTGCAAGTCGAATTGCACGCCGCAATGTGTGGGCAAAGAGTGTGGGGCCAATGGGTGCGGCGGCACCTGCGGAACTTGCCAGGGCAACGAGGAGTGCTCGGGCGGAACGTGCCTGTGCATTCCCTCCTGCGCAGGCAAAAATTGTGGGCCCAACGGGTGCGGCGGGACCTGTGGCAGTTGCGGGAGCGGTCAGATCTGCGACACAGGCAATTGTGTCTGTCAGGCACAGTGTGCGGGCAAAGAGTGCGGCGCTGACAGTTGCGGGGGAAGTTGCGGAAACTGCAGCTCCTATCAGACCTGCTCGAACTTCCAATGCCTGGGCTGGAAGTATGAGGCGGAGTCGGGAGGGATGGGGCACGAGCAGGGCAAGAAGGAAGGAGACGGCTGGGCGTGCAACACTAATGAGCACACCAAGAACTACATGCTGTACGGGCCCTACGACACCGGCGTGCCTGCCGGCAACTACGTGGCCTACTTCCGCATGATGGTCGACAACAATACGGCCGGTTCCGACACGGTGGTGAAGCTGGACATCGCCGATGCTACCGCCAACAACATCAAGGCCAACAAAGGGGTAAAGCGGAATCACTTCAACGGCGCTTTCTCCTATCAGGATTTTTCGCTCTCGTTTTCGTGGCCGGGGGCGAGTCATAAGCTGGAGACCCGGGTCCAGTGGCAGGGTACCGCTTACATCAAGATAGACAGGGTGACAGTCGTTCCCCAGTAAGGTTCAACACATCTGAAAGCGCATGAAGCCGCTGAGGATCAGGATCAACGCGGCGAGGAAGGTTGCTCCGGACAGCAGCTTGCGCCGTCGGGCGCTCAGTTGCCGGATCCGTTCCGGGTCTCCTTTCGGTTCGCTCAGCAGCCGGAGCAGAGGCCGGTTGAAGCGCATGAACGTGACGGCCATAACGCTGAAGAAAGCCACTGCGGAAACAAGCTTCAGCATTGCCGCGGTTCCGGCCACCGGGTTCATGGGGCGCAGCGCTCCGGAGTTGAGCGCTCGATTCAGCGGCATGCCCACGCCCGTGGCGATGAGGAGCAAGGCGAAGAAGAAGAAATAGGGCAGGGAGGCGTTGACGGTCCGGGCCAGCAGTTTGTCCAACTCAACTGAGTTTTCACCACCCTGCCGGTCGCGCTTCAGAATTATCAGAAGAAGGTAGCACGGAGCCCCGGCGCAGACCACCAGCGCAAGGTTGTGCAAGGCGAGGAGAATGGAGTGAATCAGGTGTTGGGTCATTCTTCAGCCATCAACTCTTCCGGGCCACCACGATGAGGAAGCCACCGAAGCGGGAAAGCGGGGTCTTGCGCAGCAGCGACTCGACGGCCACCGTGGCCTTCCCCACAACTGGTGCGTTGTAGAAATGATAGGTCGGCGCCAGGCAGCGGAAGCCGCCCACTTTCACCACTTCCATTCCCGGCGGCAGATAGCCGCGGATATCGTTCAGCGTATCGTACCGAGTGTATACCTGGTCGTCGGTAGTCCCGGTGTCGGCCACTTTCTGGGCAGGTTTGGCCATCTTCACCAGTTGGCGAATGGAGTGGCGGTTGTAGAATTCCAGCACGACGTGCCCACCGGGCCGGGTGACCCGGGCACACTCAGCCACTGCCTGGGCGATATCCGGAATGTGTGCGAGCACCTTGAATGAGACTACGCAGTCAAAGCTGTCGTCGTCGAAGGGGAGGTTCGTGGCGCTGGCCTGGGTGACGTTGAGCCCCCGGGCCGCGGCTTTCTCGATCATTCCCCGGGAAAGGTCTATCCCCGAAGCTTTGGAACCTATGAGGGACAGGGGCTCCAGCACCAGTCCGGTACCGCACCCGACCTCCAGGACTTCCTTTCCCTCGCAGTACGGCCGGGCCGCCTCGATTTCGCTTTCGTCCAGGAAACGATGATAAGGTTTCCACCGCTCCTTTTCGTACAGGGTGGAGAACTCGTCGTAATAGTCGATGTTGGCTTTTTGCGTCATGAGAGCAGCTCGTCGTAAAGTTGTTCGTAGCGGGCGGAAACCGTCTCCGGGTTATATTTGCTCAGCACCATCTCCCTTCCCTTCGTGCCCATCTGTCGTCTCTGGTCCGGGTCACGGAGCAGTTCGACCACCGCATGTGCGAACGCATTGGCGTTGCCAACAGGCGCGGCTACTCCTACCGGCTCAGCAACCAGTTCGGCCAGCGGGCCGTGGTCGCTCACCACCACCGGGACCTCATCTCTTAGAGCTTCCAGCAGTACCAGAGGTATGTCCATCTTGGCATACAGTGAGTCGGCAGGCAACACCACCAGTGAGGCCGCGGCAACCAGCGCTTCCATGTCGTCGACCTCGTTGAAGAAGCTCACCCGGCTTTCCAGGTTAGCCTGGGCGACCATTTCGCGGATGCCTGCCTCTATCTGCCGGGACTGCTCCTGCTTTATGCGGCATGCGAACACGAATTGGGCGTCGGTCTTGGCAACAATAGCGGGAAGTGCGTCAGCGCATATTCGGGCCGCACTGGAGAACTGGTAGTCGCCGGGGAAGACAACCAGAGGGCGGGCCGGAAGTTTCAACCGGTTCACCACCGCGTCTTTTCGCTCTCCCGGCATCAGGTCCGCGGACGGAATGCAGGGCGGAATGTGCACAACGTTGTGCACTCCGTGGTCTGTCAGCAAACCGCGGGTGTGTTCCGACAGGGCCACTACCCGGTCGGCGAACATGAGCCTCGTAATCCCTTCGAAGGTGGCCGGTACGCTGCAGATGGTGTGCACCGACTTTCGCCGCTTGAGCTTCAATACGGCTCTGGCCATCTTCGACGTCTTGGGGTTCGGTGCGAAGAAGAAATGATAGAGGCTCTGCCGGTCCGGTTTCAGAAGCCGCTTCAGCACCGACAGGTTCTGCTTGAGTCCCGGGGAATAGAGGCCCGCGGCGGAGTAGACCGGGTCTACCTTGGCCCTGGGACCGGGGGCTTCGGCGCCCCGGGTCGACATGACTCGGTAGTGGTACCGCGTTCCGGTCCCGGCCAGGTCTCTGACCAGGTTCTTTCCGCTGTCGTTCCACGGCGGGACGATCGGTTTGCTCACCAGCAGTATTTCGTGTTCTTGATTCATGACGGAAGGCAGGGTCCTAGACCCTGATCTCTCCTCCTACGGTAGCTCGGAGAGCGGCTAGAATCTCTTCCATGAGGGGCTCCACCTCTTTGTCCGAAAGAGTTCGCTCCGAACTCCTGAACCGGAGGTGATACGAGAGGCTCTTGCGCCCTTCCGGAATGGGTCCGCCACGGAACACGGCGAACATCTCCAGTTCGTCGAGTAGAGTTCCGCCGCTGTCGGTGATGACCGCGATCACGGCTTCGTTGGTGACCGCCGCGTCCACGATGACGCTCAGGTCGTTCTGGATGGCCGGGAACCGGGGCAGCGGCTTGAACATCTCGGTTGCGTCCGGGGACGCAACGAAAGGCTCAAGGTCGATTTCAAAAACCGCGACCTTGCCCTTCAACTTCAGACGGTCTCTCACCAGCGGGTTCAGTACGCTCAACACTCCGCATTCCACACCTGCGATGGAGATGGAAAGCGTCTTGCCCTCAACCAACCACGGCTTGCCGTTGGTATCATCCGAGTGGCCGAAGCTGACCTCCCCCCGCGCCAGCGCTCGACCAAGGCCCTCCACATGCCCCTTAGCGGTTCTGAAGAGGTCGAGACCCTCGGCCCGGCGGCTGTACGCCAGTCCGCCAACATGCCGCTCCTGCCGGGGAATCCGGTTCTTGGTTGCAACCTCCTGCCCGTGCTCGGAGGGGTGAAAAATCCGGCCGGTCTCAAACAGGCGAACTTCGTCCCGGGCGGTGTTCTTTCCCAGCGCGATGAGCAGGTTGGGAATGAGGGACCTTCTCAGCACCGGCATGTCCGAGGAGATTGGGTTGGCCAGCTCAACGCCCTCTTCCAGCGAGTAGCCGATGCTGTCGGCAAGGGCGAGAGAGTCGAAAGAGTAACACATGGTTTCGAAATAGCCCTGGGCAACCAACGCCCGGCGCGCGCGCCGCTCCAACTGTTTCGAGGGCACCAGCGGCACCGGTCGAACAGGGGCAAGGAGGGAGACGGGGGCTATGTTGTCGTACCCGTGGATCCGGCCGATTTCTTCCACAATATCTTCAGCAATGGAGATGTCTCTCGTCGCGCGGAAGGTGGGGACCGTAATGACGAAGTCATCTTCCTTGCGCGCAACCTCGAACTCCAGCGCCTCCAGCATCTGAACCACAGTCTCGGCGGGAATGGTGGTGCCCAGCCGTTGGCAGAGGTAGTCGTAGCCGAGAGTGACGATGGTGGTTTCCGGTTCCGGCGCGGCCACGTCGTAGAAGCGGCTCACCGGGTTGCTTGCCGGGCAGAATTCCTTCAACAGCCGGGCAAAGAGTGCGGTGGCCTGTATGGGAGATTCACGGTCGAGTCCCTTTTCAAACCGTGCCGACGCCTCGGTTCTCAGTCCCAGGCGGGATGAAGTGCGGCGGATGTTGGAGGGATTGAAACAGGCCGCCTCCAGCACCACCCGGGAGGTGTCGTCCCTGATTTCGCTGTTTTCTCCGCCCATGACGCCGCCTAAGGCTACCCCCTGTTGGCCGTCAGCGATAACCACGTCATCGGGTAGCAACCGCCGGGGTTCCCCGTCCAGGGTGACCAGCACTTCGTCGTCACCGGCGCAGCGCACGATGATAGCGTCGCCGGCAACGAACCGAGCGTCGAACGCGTGGGTCGGATTGCCCACGTCGAGCATGACGTAGTTGGTGATATCCACCACATTGTTGATCGGCCTGACGCCCACTGTGGCCAGCGCGAGCTTCATCCACGTGGGGCTCGGTTCAATGGTGACTCCGTCGAAGACGAGCGCGGTGTACCGGGGGCAACAGTCGGGGGCTTCCACGCTCACCTGCAGCGGGTCCTCGCTGCCCTCAGGAATGGTGACGTCGAAAGCCTTTAGCGGGCGCCCGACAAGGGCCGCGACTTCCCTGGCGATGCCGTAGTGGCCCCACAGGTCGGGCCGGTGGGTGATCGACTTATTGTCCACTTCCAGGACGTAGTCGTGGACCGGCAACACATCGGTGAGCCGGGTGCCGGGTGAGGAACCTTCAGGAAACGTCATGAGGCCTGAGTGGTCATCGGAGATACCCAATTCCCGCTCGGAGCAGGTGACGCCGGGGCTCTTCACGCCCCGCACTTCCGCCTCGGTTACCACCGGCTTGCCCTCCACACCTTCCAGCTTGACGCCGGGAAGCGCCAGTGCGATGAGGGAGTCCTGCTTTATGTTCGGAGCGCCTGAAACCGCTTCGAGCCGACGGTCACCCAGGTCCAGATCCAGAACCGTCAAGCGGTCTGAATTGGGGTGAGGGCGGATATCCAGCACTTTGGCTGCAACCACCTGGTCGTAAGTCGCTCCGAACTGTTCGATCCCTTCCAGTTCAGCGACCGACATGGTGAAGCGATAACCCACTTCCATGGGGTCGAGCCCCGACAGGTCAACGTGTCTGTTCAGCCAGTTCCACGAAATGTACACTTGAGACCTCGCTTGCCGCAAATTCTAGGCGAATTGCTCCAGGAAACGCAGGTCGCCGCCCATGAGGTGGCGAATGTCGCTTATCTGATATTTCATCATAACGAGCCGGGACAGGCCCAGGCCGAAAGCCCACCCTTGCCATTCATCGGGGTCCAGGCCGCCGAATCGGATGACGTTGGGATGTACCAGGCCGCAGGGCAGAAGCTCAACCCAGCCGCTCTGTTTGCACACTGAGCAACCTTTCCCCCCGCACACCGCGCACTGAATGTCCAACTCGAAGCCGGGTTCCACAAACGGGAAGTACCCCGGGCGCAGGCGGATGGTCACCTCGCGCTTGAGGATCTGCTCCAGCAGCACTTTCATGCTGTGTATCAGGTGTGCCACCGACACCTCACGATCGATGAGGAGTCCTTCCAGTTGATGAAAGGTGTGTTCGTGGGATGCGTCCAGCGCTTCGTACCGGTACACTCTGCCGGGGAAGATGGCTCTGAAGGGCGGCTCATAGTCGGCCATGGCCCTGATCTGCCCGGGGGAGGTGTGGGTCCGCAGCAGGTTGCCGTCTTTCAGCCAGAATGTGTCCTGCATATCCCTGGCCGGGTGGTCGGAAGGGATGTTCAGCGCTTCGAAATTGAAGAACTCCGATTCCGCCTCGGGGTAGTCGGGAATGACGAACCCCATGGAGGTGAAGATGTCTTCCACCTCTTCTGCAATCTTGCTCAACGGGTGGATGGCGCCGAGTTTTTCGGGCAGGCCGGGAAGGGTAGGGTCGAAATAGGGGTCCTGCACCTCCAGGAGCAGCGCCTCCCGCTTCAACTCTTCCCGTCGCTTGTCAACCAGGGTCCGGACTGCCTGCTTGGCGGTGTTCCAGCCGGCGAAGAAGGTGGCCCGGTCAAGGGAATGGTCGTTCTTGGCTTCCTTCATGAGGCCGTTGAACTGGCCTTTCTTGCCCAGCAGGGAGACCTCGATCTGCCTGAGGGCAGGCTCGTCGGCCGCGGCTGCGACCTCCTGTTCGGCCCGGGTTTTCAACCCTTCAATCTTAGTTATCATCTCATCTCTCGTTTCGCAGGCCCCTCGCTCGCACTCGGGGTACTGTTGTTATCCTGGAGGTTGTGGACGAGTTGTTTGAACACTCGTCCGCGTTCTTCGTAGTCGGCAAACTGGTCGAAACTGGAGGTTGCGGGAACCAGAATCACCATTTCGCCTTTACCGGCCATTTTGTATGCCGCCTGCACCGCCTGGTCCAGGGTGTCCACCACCGTGGAAGGGTGCTTTGAAGGGAGGGCTGAGGCGAGGCGGGCGCCGGTGGCGCCGAAGCAGACCGCGGCGCTGGTGCGCTCACCGATGAGCTTGCCCAGTTCCGCATAGTCCGCACCCTTCTCGTGCCCTCCTGCCAGCATGATGAACCGCTGGTCGAAAGCGTTGAGGACCGCGGTCGCCGCGTGAGGATTGGTGGCCTTGGAGTCGTTGTAGAAAGCTATGCCGTCCACGTTGGCCACGAACTCCATGCGGTGCTCCAGGCCCGGGAACTCCTTGAGGGCCTCAAGGATTTGCGACGGCGGCGCGAAGCGGCCGTCGAGGACGAGCAGCGCGGCCATGATATTCTCGACGTTGTGCAGCCCTTTCAACTTGAGGTCCGCGAGAGTTGCAATCCGGACTTTGAGGCCGTCGGCCTCGAAGAACACCGATTCCCGATCCGACCAGGCATTCATCCCGGAGTGCCAGCCCCATCGCACTATCTCGGCTCCCTCGGGCAGTTCCCAGGTCGCGATTTCGGGATCCTCACCGTTGAGCACCAGCAGGTCTCCTTCGCCCATAGTTCTGAAAACCCGCTTCTTGGCCTCAATATAGGCCTCCATGCTGCCATGATATTCCACGTGGTCTTCGGCGATATTCGTTACCACTGCGACCAGCGGGTGGAGGCGATGACAGTTCACCAGTTGGAAGCAGCTGATCTCCAGCACTGCCACATCGTCCGGCCCCAGCCCTTCCAGGCCATCCATGCATGCGTTGCCGATGTTGCCGCCGACAAAAACCTTCAGCCCTGCGGCCTCCAGCAGAGAGCCGATGAGCGCAGTGGTGGTGGATTTGCCGTCGGTACCCGTGATTGCGACCACAGGGCAAGGGCACTGCCGATAGAACAGCTCTATGTCGGAGATGACCTCTGCGCCGCGCGCTCGCGCCATTACGTCGGTGGGCGAACCGGGCTTGATGCCCGGGCTGATCACCACCGTGTCCCCTTCCCGCACGTAGTTCTCGCCCGCCCTGACCTCCACCGCTGCGTCCAGCTTGTCCAAAGGAAGCTGGTCGGCCGGCTTCAGGTCGCTGGCGACCACCCGGGCGCCGTGCCGCACCAGGTAGTTGGCCGCGGCTACGCCGCTGCGAGCCAATCCAAGTACGCTGTACATCTTTCCCGCCAGGCTATCCAAGGTTTCCTCCCGAGAGTTTGCGAGCGAGGCCCTCAGCCAGCTCGAACAAGTCATTGCCGCCGAAGAAGACGACGCAATCCCCCGGTTCGGAACGGTCCAGCAGGTACGTCGGGATCAACTCCATCTCCGGCAGGTGGCGCACGGTGAGGCCTTCAGCTCTCATCTGCTCAACGAGCCAGCCGGTGTCAACGCCGGGGATCGGCTCCTCGCCCCCTTCCCACATGTCGGTTATGATCACCTCATCCGCGCCGGCGAACGCAGCCGCATAATTCTTGGCGTGATACCGGATCATGGTGTAGCGGTACGGCTTGAACACCGCCAGAAGTCTTTCCGGCTCCCCCAACCGCGCAGTGGCCAACACCTTTCGAATGCCGGTGGGATGGGACATGTAGTCCTTGATCAACTGCCGATTCCCGGCCCGCAGAACGGTGTAGCGATTGTCCAGCCCCCGGAAGGTGGCCAGCCCGCGCCGGATATCCGCAGTGGGTACGCCCAATTCAGTGGTCACCGCGATGGCTCCGGCTGCATTTTCTATGTTGTAGCCGCCCGGAACGTTGACCACGTATTCGACGGCCTCCCCCTTCGAGGTCACGATGAACCTCGAGGTGGTGTCCAGAACCTCAACCGTCTCATAACGGTAGTCAGCGTCTTCGCCCTTGCCGAAAAACACCTTGGACAAACCGGGCAGCCTCTCCGCGACCTCCAGGGTGCCTTCATCGTCCGCGTTGAAGAACCCTCGTGCGTCATCCCCCAGATTGCTGAAGAAAGTCTCGATGGTCGCGACTGCCTGGTCGAAATCCCGGTAGTAGTTGAGGTGGTCCAATTCCAGGTTGTTGAGCAGTGCCCAGCGGGGCTTGATGTTCACCAGCGAACCATCGCTTTCGTCGAGTTCGGCCACCAGATGCCCGGAACCCGCGCACCTTGCGTTGGTGCCGAGATTGGGGCATAGCCCGCCGATATAGAACGAAGGCTCCATGCCGGCAGCTTCCAGGATCCACGTAATCATGGTGGCGACGGTGCCTTTGCCGTTGGTGCCGGTTACGCCCACGGTGAAGTGCTGGTCGCACAGGACTGAGAGCAGCTCGGAACGATGCAGAACCGCACAATCCGATTCCCGGGCCGCCAACAGTTCGGCGTTGTCTTCGGGAACTGCGGTGGAGTAGACCACCGCCTCGGATTTGGCCAGGTGTTTCGGGGAGTGCCCGATGCGGACATCCACGCCCTCGGCCCTCAAGGCGGTGGTGATGGTGGATTCCCGTACGTCGCACCCGGAAACGGGGACGTCGCTTTGCAACAACATCCTGGCCAAAGCGCTGACTCCGATCCCTCCTATCCCCAGGAGATGGACGCCGGAACTTCGCAGGTTTTCGAGAGTGAGTGTCATATTACCTCATCACGATCACGAGCCTGAGCACACACGTGTGCGGATAATCTATGAAAAGCATGTCTTTGTCAATGAAGTTGATCCCGCGCCTGAGTGGACTTGCTTCTTACTCCGCTCCGGTATAAAACTGGAAGAGTTATCCGATTAGGAGGCACTGATCGACCGTGGATGGGCGGGTGAAGACACCGGACAGGCTGGCGATACTGCTGAGCAATTTCCACCCCCAGGCCGAGGACTCCCGCCTCGACCGGCTGGAGCGGGAAGAAGACCAGGTCAGCCGTCTGGGAAGGGACTTTCTGTCATCAATCCCCCCCTGGTACGTGAAGCGCCTGGGGTCTGCGCTTGAAACCGGGGTAGGGTCGCTCAAAGTTCAAGTGAAGCATGAAATCACGCGGTTGCTGTCGGGGCTGCCTCCCGACCCGGTGCTGTTTCTTCTGGTCACCGGGCACGGTATTTTTGATGCGACGGCAGGGCCCTGCCTCATTGCCCGGGATGTATATCTGCACTGGAAGGAGGACGGGCTGGTGCCCTTCTCCTGGTTCGTGGAGTCGCTGGGAGCTGCGGTCCCGAGACACGCAGTTATCGTGTTTGACGTCGAATTCATCGAGGGCCACAAAGCGACTCCGCAAGAGACCGCCCGGGCTCTGGAAAAGCCTCATTGGCCCCACACGCTGATCGTCAGTGACCGCAAGGTCTTCGCAGGTGCGTCCATGGCCGGGGTGATGGCCGGGGGCCTGGAAGGCGCGGCCATGGATTTTCAATCCGGCTCGGTCACTGTGAGGAGTCTGCTGGCCTTCCTGAAGAAGGTTCAGGCCAAGCATTCGGGTGCCCGGCTTCACGCGGTCACTACCCTCCCGGAAGGAAGGGACCAGGAGCTGGTTTCCGCACCGCCGGTGTCGGTGGCTGCCGGCGGCGGCGTCTGGTTTGAGGAGTTGGAGACAGAACCTACCGGCGCGGCCCGGGCGAAGGACTCCGCCTCGGTACTGCCCGGCCGACTCAAGATGAAGGAGGAGATCGGCTCCGGCGGATTCGGCACCGTTATTCGTGCGGAGCAATGCGACCTGGGGCGGGACGTCGCGGTGAAAATCCTCCAGGCCGGAGTGGCCACCGATCAGGATTCAGTAACGCTGTTCATGCGGGAGATGCGGGCGGTGGCCCATTTGCGTCACCGGAACATCGTGACCATCTATCATTCGGGACGGCTGCCCGACGGCAGGTTGTTCTACGTCATGGAACTGCTGGAAGGGGAGTCCCTGAGGGTGCGACTGGAGCGGGACAAGCGGTTGCGTTTCGACAAAGCTCTGCATTTCTCCCGACAGATCCTCGAAGGGCTGACTCATGCACACGCCAAGGGGATCATCCACCGGGACATCAAACCCGAGAATATCATGCTGGTCCCCGGGGACGGCCGGGGCGAGCGGGTAGTGGTCCTCGATTTTGGCGTCGCTCGTTGGAAGGAGGAGCGGTCGCGGGAAGGCGAACTGCGCAGCTCGGGGACATCCTATTTGAGAGTTGGAACTCCCGGGTATATGGCTCCGGAGCAGGTGGAAGGCAAGCGCGTTGACGAGGCTGCGGACATTTATAGCGTCGGAGTGCTCCTGTGCGAGATGTTGACCGGCACGAGGCCTACCGATATGTCGGCCAGCCAACATGTCTCGGGTGCGCTGGTGGGGTCATCGGTGCCCGGAGCAGCCCGCACCGGGATTATCAAGGCTTTGCAGCCGGACCCGCAGAGTCGCTTCGCGACCGCAGAGGAGTTCCTTGCTCAGCTCGAAGGGCGCATGCCCCGGACCGGGAAGGATCCGCGCACTTCTCCTCAGCCGTTCATGTTTCTCTCATCATTTTCCGAGGAAGACAGCGCGCTGTTCTTCGGTCGGGAAGACGAGATGGTGAAGCTCATCGACCGCCTGTTGTTCACCCGGGCCATCTTACTCACCGGAGTCTCAGGCGTCGGCAAGAGCTCGCTCCTGCGCGCAGGGGTGGTGCCCGCGTGCCGCAGCATGCGCATGAAAACCGTATATCTGCCCTGCCGCCTTGACCCGGTGGAAGAAGCCATACAGGAATTGAAGCCGGGGGCGGAGTCCATAGCCGCAGCCTGCGAGGCCGCGGCGGGCGAAACCGGCGAGCGAATTCTCGTCATCGCGGACCAGCTTGAGTCCCTGTACGTCTCCGACGCATTCGACCGGGAGCAGCAGCTTCGGTTCGAGGACCAACTGGTGGAGCTTCTCGACCGGCGGGACCTGGAGGTCTCCGTCATTCTCTCGGTACGGGATGATTTTCTCGCCCACCTGGCCCCTTTGAGGCGGCGGCTGGGAGTTACCGCTTACAACGAATTCAGGATGGACCTTCTGACCTGGGAGCACGCTCGCACCGCGATCGTGCAGCCGTTCCGCATGGTCCGGGTCCAGGTGGCGGACGACCTGCTCGCGGTTCTTCATGAAGACCTGGTGCTGAGCGCCCGGCAGTTGGATTTCTCTCCCCTCAGCGAAGGGGAACAGATCTATCCGCCCCACCTCCAGCTCGCTTGCGCGCTGCTGTATGAATCGCTCAAACCCAGGGAAGGGGAGCTGACGCTTAAGCACTACAAGCGCATCGGCCGGCTGCAAGGGATTCTTGAAGGGCACCTGCAGTCGGTTCTCGACCGCGAGTTGGAGCCCGACGCGGCCAGGGCCGCCCGGGACATCATCAAGGAACTTGTGACCGCGGCGCGCACCCGCGCAGTGCGTCCGGACGGCCAACTGCGGGCCGGGGCGATGTCGATACACAACGAATCGGCCGTTGAAGTTGCGTTGAGAGTGCTGGGGACCGCCAGACTGATCCATCCGGTTACCCTGGACGGTGAGACCTGCTGGGAGCTGGTCCACGATTGCCTGGTTGATCAAGCCTTGTCCTGGGCGGACAGGCAGGATATGAACCGCAAACGAAGCCGGGAGGTGCTGCGTTTCAACCTGTTGCACTCGACACCGGAACGGCCGTCGTTGTTGAACCGCCGGCAGGTGAAGGCTCTCACCCTTACTCCGGAGGTGGTGGCGGAGGTGGACAGCGAGTTTGCCGCGGCTCCGCCCCGGTCGAGGCCGCCCTTTACCGCGGCGGGGCTGGTCCGGAAGTCTCGGTTCCAGCACCGGCTTGTCACCGGCGTGGTGACAACTGTACTTTGCGCGGCCCTCACCGCGCTCGTGGTATTGGGTTCCTTCTACTGGCGGGACCTCGCCCGGCGGGCTGACGACCTGGGAGAGTTCGAGCTTCGGCTATCTGCATTTGATCTCGATGATGACGGGCGGCCGGTGACGGTTTCCCCGGGAGATCTCCCCGACCTTTCGTGGCGGCTCCATGAGCCTGGGGATCGGGCGGTAGACCCTGTCGGCCCCGCGATTCCGGAAGAGATGATCGAAATTGGCGGGAAGACAGCCTCAGCAGACGGATTCCAGGTCGTATCCGCACCGGGCGGACGCAAGGTGCTGGTGATCTTCGGGCGCCACAGAGCTAACGAGGAGCCGTGCGGGCCTGCGGTGGTCACTCTGGAAGAACTGCCCGGATTCGCGCGGGGAGATTCCCCGGAGCAGGAGGCCACGCGGTTCTCGGTGTCCTTCCCGTCCTGTCGTGCTTCTCTGGCCAACATGGTTGAAGTGCCGGAGGGGAAATTCTACCTGGGCACCAGAGATCCGAAGGCGGGCAATCCCCTGAAGCTGGCTGATCTGTCTACCTTCTTCATCGACGACAGGGAGGTGAGCGCCGGCTTCCTGGACCTCTTTGCCGCAGCTTCTTCGGGCGAAGCCGGCGCCGGACTCTCGTCGACCCCCGGGTTGAATCGCGGCTCTCCTCACCTGCCTGCAGCCAATGTGGACTGGTGGACCGCGCGGGCGTATTGCCTCTGGATGGGCAAAGACCTCCCCTCTGATGCGCAGTGGGTCAAGGCCGCCCGCGGGGGTATTTTTGTCGACGGAGACATGAGTGCGGTGGAGGCCAACGATGTGCCCGAGAGAGATTACCCCTGGGGTGACGATCTGACGGGGCTGCCCGGGGGCGAACTGGCGTGGAATGTCGACCCGGGCAAGGGTGCCCCCGGACCGGTCGACTGCTGCCGTCAGGGGGCCAGTCCATACCGCGCGTTGAACATGGCCGGAAACGTGCTGGAGTGGACCCGCGACTGGTGGGAACCGGGGTTCTTCCGGCGGCGCCTGGAGGCGGGGGAATTGGTGAAAGACCGAACCGGTCCCGTTGAGGGCCTGGAGCGCACCGCCCGCGGTGGCTACTTCGCCAGCCCCCGCACGATGGAATTGACCATTCCCTTCGTTTCCCATTTCAAGCCCGGCACCCAGTGGGAGGGCCTCGGCTTCCGCTGCGCGCAACACAGCCCTTCCACCTCATGGGTCGAAATGCCATAGAAGGGGTTCAAGTTCCGGGTCTCAGGTTTCTGCCGTTCCTACCGCCTGCCGCCTACAGCCTATTCGACCACAAACCTGCGCGTTTGTGCGTCGAATACCTTGGTGTCCACGCGCCTGATTCGGCCGTGGTCGATGGTAATGAGGCGGTAGCGGGCCATGGTTGAGGGGTCGTCGGTAAGCCTGGTTGATGAGCCGCAACAGACAAACAGAGTGGAGTGTCCGCGGGTGGCTTGTTTCCAGGTTCTGCCAACGTGGTCGTGGCCGTAGAGAACCAGGTCTACCCGGTGTCGCTGTATGAGGTCGAAAAGACGGTCGCGATTCAGCAGCCCCGAAGTTGCCTCCTTGACAAAATCCCGGGCGTGCAGGGCGTGATGGAGGAACAGGCAGGTGAGCCGACCTTCCCGCTCCGGCGCGTCAAGCGCCTTGTCGATCAACTCGAGTTGTCGATCGCCCAGGGTTCCGTAGGACAGGGGAGGCATGGTACGGGTGGCGGAGTTGACGCCCACGAGGTAGAGATCCCCGACCTGTTTGGTGTAGGGGTAGACGTCTACGTCGAGGTCGGAAAATTCCCGCTTGAACATGAAGGAAGAGAAGAACTTCTCGAAGCGCCGGTTGTCGGCCGCCTGGGTGGTGTAGTAGTCGTGGTTTCCGGGGACCACGGAAAGTTTGGAGTAGCCGCCCAGCAGTTTCAGAAGTTGAAAGACGCGTTCGAACTCCGATTCCAGCGCCAGGTTGGACAGGTCCCCTGTTATGACCACGTGGTCGGGTTCCTCTTTGAGCAGGTCTTCCACCAGGTTCTCCAGCAATTCGGGGAGGTGCTCCCGGGCGCGGCGCAAGACCAGGTTGACGCCGCCGAAGATTCGTCTGCTCAGGAACCGCTTCGGGCTTACCCCGTGCAGGTCCAGAATGTGCAGATCCGAGACGTGAGCCAACCGCATTTTCTCCTCCCGGCAGGAGGTTAGCACAGAAGGGATCCGGTCGCACCTTTTTTCCTTGACATCATGTGCGGGCGGGCATATACAGCGATGCCTTCAAACGATTTGGATGCGAGTGAATAATTTAGTTGGATTGATAGGAGGACAAAATGAGTAAGTGGACCATTTATTGTTTGTTTGTGCTGGTTTTCGCAGCGTATTCCTGCGGGGGCGGCGGCACGACGACCACACCCGATGACGACGCAACCACCGATCAGACCGGCGGTGACGCGGTTGAGCCTATGGGATGCCAGACCCCTGACGACTGCATCGGCAAGGGCGCACCCGAGCAATGCCAGAAAGTGGATTGCCAGGCCAACCAGTGCGTGGTGGTGCCGGTGCTCAACGGCACGCCGTGCGAAGACGGCGACCTTTGTACCGACAACGACCAGTGTACCATCGGCCAGTGTCAGGGCACGGTGAAAGAGTGCTCCGACGGCAACCTGTGCACCGACGATGCCTGCAACGCGGCCACCGGGCAGTGCGACTTCATTAACAATACGAAGGGCTGCGACGACGGCAACGCCTGCACCCAGACCGACCAATGCGACGGCGGCGTTTGCACCGGAGCGGACAACCAGTGCGACTGCCAGGTCGACGACGACTGCGAAGAGTACGACGATGGCAACCCTTGCACCGGTGTCGTCCGTTGCGTCAATTCGGAGTGTGTGGTGGACCAGGCGACGGTGGTGGATTGCAGCGGCATCGACGCGGGGCCGTGCAAGGACGTCTACTGCGACGAGCAGGACGGCCAGTGCAAGACCAAGAACTCGGCGGATGACTCAGGCTGTGACGACGGCAACGCGTGCACCGCAGCCGACTCGTGTAGCGACGGTAGCTGCGTGGGCGAGACCCTCAAGTGCGATGACGGTGACGAATGCACCGTCGACGGCTGCGACCCCGCCACCGGGTGCACCACCGACGCGGTTGACGACGGCACCGAGTGCAACGACGGCAGCCTGTGCACTTCCGGCGACCACTGCGAGGCCGGCGCCTGCGTGGGCGACCTGGTGGAAGAGTGCGATAGCTGCGAAGCGGACGAAGACTGCCAGGACTTTGAAGACGGCAACCTGTGCAACGGCACGTTGAAGTGCATCGAAGGCAAGTGCCTGGTGGATGACGAGTCCATCGTGGTTTGCGATATTCCCGAGGGCGACTGCACGGAGTCGAAGTGCAACCCCGCCACCGGCGAGTGCGAGACCGGCGAGATGCTCGACGGCACCCCCTGCGACGACGCAAACTTCTGCACCGAACTGGACTACTGCTCCATGGGCGACTGCAAGGGCCTGCCCATCGATTGTGATGATGTCAACGCCTGCACCGACGAGACCTGTGACCCCGACGTGGGTTGCGTGTACGAGCCCAAGGAAGGTAGCTGCGGCGACGGCGACCCTTGTACCCTTAATGATCATTGTGCGGACGGCGTGTGCGTGGGCGACCCCGACCCCGCCTGCCAGTGCGATTCCAGCGCCGACTGCGAAGACTTCGAAGATGGTGACTTCTGCAACGGCACCCTTATCTGCGAGAATCAGAAGTGCGTACTTGACCCCGACACCATCGTAGACTGCAACATCCCGGGTCTTGACACCTGCGTCGTGAGCACCTGCGAACCGGAAACCGGCTACTGCGTGCTGGTGGAATCAGCGGACGGTATCGAGTGCGATGATCTCAACGCTTGCACCGCCGACGACCTGTGCTTCGAGGGCATCTGCAAGGGCCTGCCGGTCTACTGCGACGACGGCAACGTCTGCACCGATGATAGCTGCGACCCCAACGTGGGCTGCGTCCACGGCTACAACAATGCGGACTGCGACGACGGCAGCATCTGCACATTGAACGACTATTGCGACGGTGGCTTCTGCACCGGCGACCCCAACCCCGAGTGTGTGTGCCAGGCCGACGCCGACTGCGATGTGTTCGAAGACGGCAACATGTGCAACGGTGACCTGGTGTGCAAGGGATTCAAGTGCGTAGTGGACCAGGACAGCATCGTGTTCTGCGATAAGTCCGGCGACACCGACTGCCTGGTGACCGTGTGCGTGCCCGAGACCGGCGCCTGCACCCAGGCCGCATTCGAAGACGGCAAGCCCTGCTTTGACGATAACGCCTGCACGCTCATCGACATGTGCGTGGATGGGATTTGCACCGGCTCCTTTGCGCCGGACTGCGACGATTTCAACGAGTGCACCAACGATAGTTGCGACCCGCAGTTGGGCTGCGTGGCCGTGCCCAACACCAGTAGTTGCGACGATGGCGACCCGTGCACCGGCGGCGACACCTGCGAAGACGGACTCTGCCAGCCTGGCGAGCAGGACCTGTGCGGCGGCGACACGTGCCTCCCCGACTGGACCCTCTCCTGCGGCGGCTCCGATGCCTGGGGCACCGACAAGAACGGCGCCACCAACGTAGTTACCGGGTACGCATGCAACAGCTTCGACTATCCGGGCCCCGAGTACACCTATACCTTCACCGCTCCCTACGACGCGGAAGTAACCGTGTCGCTGTCCGAAGAAGAAGCCGATACCGACCTCATCGTTCTGGAAAACATGGGCGATGGCTGTGACCCGGACCAGTGCCGCGACTGGCACTTCAACCACGTCACCTTCGAAGCGGTAGAAGGCACCACCTATTTCTTCGTGGTGGATGGCTACGACAACGGCGTGCAGCCGCTGCAAGGCAGCTACACCATCGAGGTTGAGTGCAAGCCTCTCCACGAGCTGACCTGCGACGACGGTGTGGACGATGATGAAGACGGTCTCACCGACTGCGACGACGACGACTGCCTCGGCACCGAGGCGTGCCCGCTGCCCATCTGCGAGCCGGCATGGACCCTCGACTGTGGTGACTCCGACTCCTGGGGCAACTACTTCTGGGGCTCCACCGACGTTATCGAAGAGTACCCCTGCGCCAACTGGGTATACGACGGACCCGAGTACACCTACGTCTTCGTAGCCCCCGTCTCCAAGTCGATCACCGTGGTTCTCACCGAAGAAACCGCAGAAACCGACCTCCTGGTACTCCAGGCCTCGGACGAGCTTGTGTGCGACCCCGACCTGTGCGTGGCCACCGGCTTCTCCGAAGTATCCTTCGACGCCGTCGCCGGCACCACCTACTACCTGGTGGTGGACGGTTGGGCCGGTGCGGAAGGCTCCTATACCATTACAGTGGACTGCCCGCCCGACGTTGAGTTCGACTGCACCGACGATGTGGACAATGACGAAGACGGCGCCGTCGACTGCGACGACGACGACTGCGCCCTCGCCGATGCCTGCGCCGTGGATTGCAACCCCGGCTCGGGTGCGCTCACCGTAGAGTGCGGTTTCGGAGAGGACTGGTACAACTTCGGCTATGACTCCACCAACAAGGCCAACGACTACGCCTGCA
>CAZVFX010000024.1:63166-70379 GCA_964626565.1 uncultured Myxococcales bacterium | reverse complement strand
ACTAGGTAGAATGTCCTTAAGAACTGTCGATGACAACCGTTAATGCAAAGTTGTTATTGGGATGGGCGCACAACTATTGTTCTGTCGAGTTTGATTATGGGTGCGTTCTGCGAAGAGGGGAGACGGAAATGAGAAACCGGACAGCAACAATTCTGTCATTGTTGGTATTGACCTTTGCAGCGAGCGCATGTGGCGGTGGTGACACCACCGTATCCGATCCGTCCATGGACGTAGTTCCGGAGGACATCGCCGCCGGCGATGCGGCGGACCTGTCAGTGCCGGAATCAAATGACGGGATCCCACTCGAGCATTGCACGCCTGGAGAATACAAGGAAGCGAAGAACGGGCGCTGCTACCTGTGTAACGACGCGGGCTACGGTTTTGTCGATGAGGGAACAGAGATCGATGACAACGACCTTTGCACCGACGACTTCTGCGATCCGGTCAAAGGGGTGTTGCATCCGGTCAACTCCGCACCCTGCGATGACGGTGACCCGGAGACGGTGGACGACGTGTGCTTCGAAGGAGACTGCGTCGGAACTCCCTTGCTCTGTGAAGCCGGCATGTTTGCGGCCCAGGACGGCAATTGTGCCCTGTGCAATGCCGATGGTACTGAGTTTGTGGAAGAGGGTGCCCAGATCGACGACGGTGATGTTTGCACCGACGACTTCTGCGACCCCGAGTCGGGCGTCGGTCACGAGTTCAACGAGGCGCCGTGCGATGATGGTGACCCGGATACTGCCGACGACCTGTGTGCCGACGGTGTGTGCGCCGGAGTAGGGACATTTTGCACCCCGGAGGAGTTCAAGTACGTACAGGGTATGTGCAATCTGTGCAACGACAATGGTACCGACTGGTTGGAAGACGGTGAAGTAATCAACGATGGGAACCCCTGTACCGATGACGCTTGTGACTCGAAGCAAGGCGTGCTTCACCTGAACAATGACGGGCCGTGCGACGATGGCGACCCGGCCACCGGCGATGACAGTTGCGTCGACGGCGAATGCGTGGGCACACCCATCACCTGCGAGGCCGGCAAATATGCGGAGGACAACGGTTTGTGCCAGCTGTGCGCCGACGACGGTAGCGGTTGGCAGGGCGACGGGGAGCCTGTGGACGACGGCGATGTGTGCACCGACGACCTCTGCGATGCCGATGCAGGTGTGCTCCATCCCCTTAATTCTGAGCCTTGTGACGACGGGAATCCCGATACCGGCAGTGACATCTGCTCCGAGGGTGTATGTAGCGGAGTTCCCATCATTTGCGACCCTGGCCAATTCGTGGAAGACAATGGCAAATGCTACCTGTGCGATGAACTGGGATCCGGCTATGACGGTGACGGCGAGATGATTGATGACGGAAACGTCTGCACCGACGACCTTTGCGACCCGTTTGACGGGGTCGGGAAGGTGTTCAACGACGGACCGTGCGATGATGACAATTCCGGCACCATCTATGACGCCTGTGCCGACGGTGTGTGCAGTGGCATTCCGGTGGTTTGCCCCGCAGCCGAGTATGTGTCCAAGGACGGGCTGTGCTTCCTGTGCAATGACGACGGCACCTCCTTCGCCGGTGCGGGAGAGACAATTGACGACGGCAACGTCTGCACCGACGAGACGTGTGACCCGGCAGCCGGCTTGGTGAGCGAGTTCAATGTTGCTCCTTGCGACGACGGAAACGAGGCCACCGGCAACGATACCTGCGCCGATGGTGAGTGCATTGGTGTGCCCATTGTGTGTGAATCCGGCAAGTACGTTGATGACAACGGCATATGCAGCCAGTGCGCAGCGGATGGGGCTGGATATGTGGGCGACGGCGAGCCTGTCGATGACGGCAACGAATGCACCGACGATGTCTGCGACCCGGACTCGGGCGTGGGCCATGCTTTCAACTCCGACGCTTGTGACGACGGGGACCCGGCCACCATCAACGACAGCTGCGACGCGGGTGTGTGCAGCGGAGTACTCCTCGTCTGTCCCGCAGGCGAGCACGTGGATGTGGAGGGCTTGTGCGCCCTGTGCAACGCGGAAGGTACTGCTTTTGCCGACGACGGCGCTCCCATCGATGACGGCAATGTCTGCACCGACGACCAGTGTGATGCAGGCGCGGGCGTAGAGCATGCGAACAACAACATCCCGTGCGATGACGGCGATCCCGCCACGACGGATGACCTGTGTGCCGATGGAGTTTGCGCCGGCACACCCATCGTCTGCGCTCCGGGGGAATACGTGGACGAGGGGGGTACCTGCCAGTTGTGCAACGCGGCCGGCACCGGCTACGAAGGGGCGGGAGAACCTGTGGACGATGGGGATATTTGCACCGATGATGCATGTGATCCGGGCCAGGGCGTTTCCCACGCCTTCAACAGCGCGCCTTGCGATGACGGCAACCCGGCCACGGTCAACGATACCTGCGTCGACGGCGAGTGTCTCGGCGACGCGGTCTTGTGCCCGCCCGGCGACCACGTCGATGACGGGGGCATGTGCCGGCTGTGCAACGGTGACGGTACGGCCTACCTGGATGCAGGTGTGGCCCTCGACGACGGGAACCTGTGCACCGACGACGCTTGTGACCCGGGCGCGGGAGTGGAACATTCCTTCAATGATGCGCCTTGCGATGACGGGGATCCGGATACCATAAATGATGTCTGCCAGCAGGGTTCGTGTGTCGGGCAGCCGTTGGTGTGCACTCCCGACGAATGGGTCTCCCTGGCCGACGGGTGGTGGTGTCGGCAGTGCAATGGTGACGGGACCGATTTTGTGGACGACGGAGTGTCAGTGGACGACGAAGATGTGTGCACCGACGACGCGTGTGATGCGGCTGCGGGCGTGATCCATACCAACAACAACGCACCATGCGATGATGGCGAGGCCGCGACCATGAACGACACGTGCGTCGATGGCGAGTGTCTCGGGGAGCCGGTTGTCTGCCCCGCCGGGGACTACGTTGATGACGGTGGCATGTGCAAGCTGTGCAACGCCGATGGCACCGCGTTTGTGGATGGCGGCGCTCCCGTCGATGACGGGAATCCCTGCACTGATGATAACTGCGACCCGGGCTTGGGTGTCGAGCACGGCTTCAACAGCGACGTGTGCGACGACGGCGATCCGGACACCGTGGATGACGAGTGCGTCGACGGTGTGTGCGTCGGCATCCCGGTGGCCTGTCCCGCGGGCGACTATGTCGACGAGGGCGGTGCGTGCCGGCTGTGCAACGGCGCCGGTACCGGCTACATCGACGCGGGCGACCCCATCGATGACGGCAATCTCTGTACCGATGATGTTTGTGACCCGGGGACAGGGGTAGAGCACTACCCCAACGACGTCCTGTGCGACGACAACGACGCCGGGACGGTCAATGACCAGTGCGAACAGGGGGTCTGCGTGGGCGAGCCGGTGATCTGTCCCGCCGGCGAGTGGGTTACCCAGGCGGACGGCTGGTGGTGCGAGTTGTGCAACGATGACGGCACCGGGTGGTCCGGTGGCGAGGACGTGAGCGACGACGACGTCTGCACCGATGACGTTTGCGATCCGGTCGACGGCGTCGGGCACACTTTCAACAGCGCCCCTTGCGACGATGGGGATCCGGACACCAACAACGACACCTGCGTCGATGGGTTGTGTATAGGCGATCCACCCTTCTGTCCGGCCGGCGATTACGTTGAGGACGCCGGCCTGTGCTATCTGTGCAATGGCGATGGCAGCGGCTGGGCCGGGCCGGGAGAGGCGATAGATGACGGCGACATCTGTACCGACGACGCCTGCGATCCGGGCAACGGAGTGGAAAACGAGTTCAATACCGCACCGTGCGATGACGGCGACCCCGACACCATGAATGACGCCTGCGCCGACGGCGTGTGCGCAGGCTCACCAGTAGCCTGCCCGGCCGGTGACTACGCCGAGGACGAAGGTCTGTGCAAGCTGTGCAACGGCGACGGCGACGGCTGGGTCGGCGACGGCGACGTCATTGACGACGGAGACCTGTGCACCGATGACACCTGCGACGCGGGCAACGGGGTGGAACATAACTTCAACAACGAACCGTGCAATGACGGCAATCCGCTGACGGCTCTGGACCAGTGCGTGCTGGGAGTCTGCATCGGAGTTCCGGTCATGTGTCCGCCCGGCGAGTGGGTCACCCTGGCCGACGGCTGGTGGTGCGAATTGTGCAACGAAGACGGCACCGACTACGCCGGCGGCGTGGACGTGGACGATGAGAACCAGTGCACCGAAGACGTGTGCGATCCGCTCCTCGGTGTCACCCACACGCCCATTGAAGGGCCGTGCTGGGATTTCAACCCCTGCACCGATGACGATGTTTGCATGGACGCGGTTTGCGCCGGGACCCCGGTTGACTGCGACGACCTGAGCGTGTGCACTGCCGACTCATGCGATCCCGACCTCGGCATGTGTGTGCACTCACCCGTGTCCGTGCCTTGCGATGACGGCATCGATGCCACGGTCGACGACCAGTGCGTGGAAGGAATCTGCGTCGGCATGCTCGACCCGGACGGCGACGGCGTACCCAACTACGGCTCGGGCCCGCTGTGTGACCCGCCGGCCATCAAGGATAACTGCGTGGACAACTGCGCATACGTGGCCAACCCGGATCAGAAGGACAGCAATCACGACGGATTCGGCGACAAGTGCTCCATCGAGCCGCGCTGGTGGATGAGGATCAACACCAGCGAAAAGGTGGTGGCGCTGACCTTCGACGACGGCTGGGATAATGACGCGTTCGAGTTGTTGCTTGCGGCCCTCAACGAGGATCCTGCCTATGCCACGTTCTTCATCAACGGTATGTACGTCGATGACGGCACCATCGAGGTGGAAAGCCTGGTCAAGGCGCGCAACGCCGGGCACAAACTGGGCAATCACACCTACAACCACGACCCGGGGGCCAATGTGGCCGAGTCAGTGGTTGAGATCATGCTCAACGAGCAGGCCTATTCGGCCCTGGGGTTCGGGATCTTGCGTCCGGTCTACCGGATTCCCAGTCCCGACATAGTTAATCCGCCCTGGTGGGTGCACCTGGCTTTGCAGCAGACAGGGTACACCGAGTCGGTCATCGCCAACTTCGACACCATGGACTGGGTCGACGACCCGGTGGAGATTTCGGCTCAGGGGATGGTGGATTGCGTGACCGACCAGGTTGAGCCCGGCGACATCATCAGTATGCACGTAGGGCCCGACCACACCGCGCAGGCATTGCCGCAGATTATCGCGAACCTCAAAGCCCAGGGCTACACCCTGCTCACCATCGAGCAGATCATCGCCTACGGCGATCCCGTGTACTTCCTCGACCTCACTCAGGTCAAGACCTGTGGGGCGTATTTCTAGGCGGGCGACCGCCTCCCCACGGCTCTTGGGTTGATGACAGGGCTGGTGACCATCGTCTACGCCCCCCCTGTCTGTACTGGAATGTTGGTCCCCGTTCTTGCCGGTGCCTTGACTGGCGCCCCCGCGACCAATAAACTCCATGGTGGTCCCACCAGGAAGGAGGATTTCCATGCGCGCACTTGTGAGCCATCTTCTTGTCGCCCTGTTGGCGGCGTCCGCCGGCTACGCCTGCTCGACGCCGGCGGGCACGGGCGAGGAAGGTGACGTTCCATCAGACGCCGTCCTCGATACTGCGGGCGAAGCGTGGGCAGAAGCCGTACCCGAACTCGTACCGCTGGACATCACCGCCGACGAAATGACGGAGGACCTCGCGTCCGACTCCGGTCCTGGCCTGCCTGACTGGGGTGCGGAAACGGGCGAAGACGTTGCAGACACGGTCGACGTCGGCGAAGACACAGACTCTGTCGACGCCATCGACACATTCGAAATCCAGTGCGTCCCGGTCTTGGAAGTCTGCGACGGGGTGGACAATGACTGCGACGGTGAGATCGACGAAGGCGTCGACGGCGGGCAATGTGTCATCCAGAACGAGTTCGGTACGTGCCAGGGGATCGAGTATTGCACTGAGGGGGAGTTGTGGTGCGACGGACCGGAACCGAAGCCCGAGATGTGCGACTGCATCGACAACAACTGCGACGGCGTAATCGACGAGGGCTTCATGGACACCGACGGCAACGGCATTCCCGACTGCTGCGAGCCGTCGGACGAAGACGGCGACGGAATCCCCGACGGCGAGGACAATTGCCACCTTGACTACAACCCGGACCAGGCCGACTACGACTTGGACAGCATCGGCGATGTCTGTGACGACGATGCCGACAACGACGGGGCCGCAGACGAGTTGGATTGCGAACCGTTCAACGATCAGATCTATCCCGGTGCGGAAGAGGCATGCAATGGCATCGACGATGACTGTGACGAATTGATAGACGAAGGATATCCTGACGCAAACGGCGATGGCTGCGCCGACTGCTTTGACGGACCCGACTGCATCGGCCCAGATGAAGATGGGGATGGTGTCTGGTGGCCGGAGGACAACTGCCCCGAGATACCGAACCCGGGCCAGGAGGATCTAGACGAGGACGGTGAGGGCGACGCCTGCGACTTCGATGACGACGGCGACGGAGATCCGGACGGCACCGACTGCGAGCCGCAGAACCCGAAAGTCTACCACAATGCGCAGGAGATTTGTGACGGCGAGGACAACAACTGTAACGGGCAGGTGGACGAAGGCCACCCCGACCTGAACCAGAACGGCATACCCGACTGTATGGATCCGAGCGACGAAGACGACGACGGAGACCCCGATATCACCGATTGCAACCCCTGGGACCCGGAGATGTACACCGGGGCGCCTGAGGTGTGCGACGGCAAGGATAACAACTGCGATTTGCAGGTTGATGAAGAAACGGAAGGGGAGCCGTGCACCATCGAGAACCAGTGGGGTCAGTGCCCCGGGGCGACGGTCTGCATCGATGGGCAGCCCGGCTGTACGGCGGTGGTCCCTGCTCCCGAGGAGTGTGACGGCGTAGACAACAACTGCAACGGGGAGGTTGACGAGGACACCGAGGGTCACCCGTGCAAGTTTGAAAACGACCTGGGCGTGTGCTGGGGCGCCGGCGTTTGCCTGGAAGGGGAACTGCTGTGCGATGCTGCGGTTCCGGAATTCGAGGTCTGCGACGGTGCGGACAACAACTGCAGCGGGGAAATCGACGAGGAACTCGGGGCAACCGAGTGTGGGCTGGGAATCTGCACTCATACGGTGGTCAATTGCGTCGATGGTATCCCCCAGGCCTGCGATCCCATGGAGGGTG
>CAZVFX010000024.1:0-63066 GCA_964626565.1 uncultured Myxococcales bacterium | reverse complement strand
ACGGTGGTCAATTGCGTCGATGGTATCCCCCAGGCCTGCGATCCCATGGAGGGTGCTGAGCTCGAAAAATGCGACGGTTTGGACAACGACTGCAACGGCGAGGCTGACGACAGTTTGGGGTCCACTACCTGTGGTCTGGGAGTCTGCCTCCACGCGGTTGAAAACTGCGTCGGTGGTATCCTCCAGTCCTGCGATCCCATGGAGGGTGTTGAGCTCGAAAAATGCGACGGGGCCGACAACGACTGCGACGGGGAAATCGATGAGGAACAGGGAACCACCACCTGCGGCCTGGGGATTTGCGAGCACACGGTTGAAAACTGCGCCGGTGGTATCCCCCAGTCCTGCGATCCCATGGAGGGTGTTGAGCTCGAAGAATGCGACGGTCTGGACAACGACTGCAACGGCGAGGCTGACGATGGTTTGGGCTCCACCACCTGCGGCCTGGGCCCCTGTGAGCACACGGTCGACAACTGCGTCGGTGGTATTGTTGAGATCTGCGATCCCATGGAGGGTGTTGATCTCGAAGAATGCGACGGGGTCGACAACGACTGCAACGGTCAGGTCGACGACGGTCTGGGCGAGTTGGAGTGTGGGAAGGGCGAATGCCAGCACTTGATCGCAGCCTGTGTCGCCGGCGCACCGGGGGTGTGTGATCCTCTTGCCGGGGCTTCCGACGAAACCTGCGATGGGCTGGACAACGACTGTGACGGAGAGGTGGACGAGGCGTGCGGCTGCTGGAAGCTGGAAGTGACGATAACGGAGCAGTCGGGGCAGGAACTGGCCGACTATCAGTTGGCGATTGAGTTGGGGGCAGGGGACGAGGTGTGGGCCGTCATCGGGGATTCCTGCCAGAACGTCGGTGCGTTCCTGCCCGGAGGAGGAGCCCTTCCCTTCTGGGTGGAGCGGTGCGATGTGCCGGGCCAATCTGCGAGGCTGTGGGTCAAGCTTCCCGCCCTCGCCGCCCAGGGCGGAGCAGTGGTGCACCTCTTCTTCTCGGAGGAGGGGTTCGTGCAGAACCCGGCGGGAGTATTCGAGTTCTTCGATGATTTCATGGACGGGGATTTCGAAAGCACGTGGAAGCAGAGCGCCGACGCCGAGGTGGACATGGTGGAACAGGACGGCATGATGCGGGTCCGGCCCATCAAGTCGGGTGATTTCGGGGTCGCCGTGTGCACGGCTTTCCAGTTTCAGCCCGAGTCCCAGGGCTACGGTGTGTTCTACCGTTCCCGTCGCGTGGATTCATCGTGCGAGGGGCACGGAGTCAATCTGTTCCATACAGATGAGTACAATCCGTCGACGCAGAACGCCTCGTACAACACGGGGAACGACCCGAAGAGCGGATACCGATTCCTCGCCGGTCAGGGGATTCGCTGCACCGGGCTCACCGGGCTGGAGGCCGCCGAATCCACCGGCTCCGGTTGGACGCTCCTGTCCACGCCTGCCCATGGGTACAACGACAACGCATGGTACCGTCATGAAGTGACCTACGACGCCGGGAGCGAGCAGTTCACCTTCTCAGCGGAAGGGATTCCCGTCCAGGCTGAGTTCGTTTCCGGCGCGTGGAAGGGAGGCCTGTTCTCTCTGTCCAACTTCGACGAGGACGCCTTCGCCGACTGGGACTATGTTGCCGTGAGGAGATTCGTCTCGGCCGAGCCGGTCGTGGGTAAGGGCGAGGTGCAAGGTCTGTGCAATTGATGTAGGAGTCGACCCGAAACCCGAAACCCGAAACCCGAAACCCGAAACGATCCTTCGCCTTCTCACCCCACCGGCGGCGGGTTATGCAGCCTGTCCCCCAGGCACTCGGCTACCCACGGATCCAACTCGGTGAGGGGTTGGCCCATCTGCTGGACGACTGCGCGGCAGCCGGCCTTGCACCGGTCCCAGCCGGGGCACGGCTTGCAGAAGTCGGGCTTCACCGAAACCCAGTCGGTGGCCTGCCGGCAGTTGGCGATGGTCAGGAAGTGGTCTTTCAAAATGTTGCCGAGAATCTCCGGCGAGTGATTGCACATGCGGATGTTGCCCAGCGGGTCCAGGGTGAAGTAGGCGTCGTTGGTGGCCGCGGCGCACCCGGCGAACCTGACGTGAGGATACTGGTTGCGGTCCACCACGCAAGGGGGGATGGGAACTGCCACCGCGGGCATCATGCCCAGCTTCACCGCCCCTTCTTCGGCGTGTCTCAGCAGCCGGTCGTTCTCTTCCTTGGTCAGCATCAGGTCTCGGAAGCTGCCGTCGGCCACCTTCCTGCCGCCGGGGTTGTAGCGATTGAGCAGGAAGGACTTCTGCCCGACGCTCTTCATGTACTCCATGAGGCGGGGGAGCTCGTCCACCGTGCGGTTCGTGACCACGATTGTCATGGCGATGCGCAGCCCCGCGTCAGTGAGCATCTTCGCAGCATTCATGATCCCTTGAAAAGCGCCCTTGCCGCAGTGCCAGTCGTGGAGCTCTTCGTTCATGGAAAGCAGAGTCAACTGCACCAGCCGGGCGCCGGTACGCTTGAGGTCCGTGGCCCATTCGGGCGTCATGAGCATGCCGTTGGTTAGCACGGAGACCGAACAACCTTTGAGCGTGAGCGCGGCCAGCAGGTCGGGAAGGTCGTCCCGGAGCAGCGGCTCGCCTCCGGTGAAGGCGAGCTGGTCCGCACCCGACTCCTTGACCAGCTTTCTAAGCATCTTGATGGTCTTGCGGGTGGACAGTTGACCCCGAGGGTAGTCGGGCACGGCCTTCCAGCAGTTGTAGCAGTAGTTGCAATCCAGGTTGCAACGGGTTACCGACTCGAACAGAATCGCCCGGATTTTAGATACCGCCATAGTGCTTCCTCCCACCGGCAGGGCGCCGGCTCCTCGACTATACCCAAAAGCGTTCCCCTTCCCAATCAAAAACCCCTCCGGTTTGACTTTGAACGCCTGCAATGACAAAATCCGAGTAGGTTCAATCGTGGACGGAATCGGCTATGAGACCACTCCCTGGCTACTGGCGGACACTACTTCCACGGCTGTTCGCGGTCCTGGCACTCTTGCTGGTCGTTCCGTCATGCTTGAGCCCTGTCACCGGGACTCCGGAACCCGACCTCGGAACCCCGCTCGCAGACGCCGACGCTCGCGGATCCGAGCTGCCGACTGTCGCTCCCGGCGAGATCGTCGATGCTCTTGACCTTTGCGAGCCTCCGGACGCTCCGGACATTGCTGTTGATATCGCGAGTGATTCTGGTGAGACCCTCGAGGACCTGGTGACCTGCCCCGGTGAGCCCCCGTGCAACGACGAAAACCCGTGCACCAAGGACAAGTGCGTACCCGGCGTCGGCTGTGTCTACGAGTACGCCAACATCCCCAAGTGTGATGACGAGATCGACTGCACCACCGGGGGGCAATGCCAGAACGGCGTGTGTGTGTTCCTGAAGTTGGACGACTGCGACGATGACAATGTGTGCACCACCGATTGGTGCGACCTGTTCATGGGGTGCCGCAATGAGCCCAACGACGCCGCGTGCGATGACGATGACTACTGCACCATAGGTGACCGGTGCGAGGGCGGTGTCTGCCTGCCCGGCGACCCTGTCATCTGCGATGATGGAAACGGGTGCACCAGCGACGACTGTGGCCCGTTCTTCGGCTGCGACTACGACCCGTTGGAGGACGGCGCCGAGTGTGCTTACGGGGAAGGTGTCCCGTTATCCGGGACGTGTCAGGACAGCGTGTGTGTTCCCGACGCTGCGGGAATGGTGCTTTGCGTGACGGACAGCGATTGTACGTTCCTTGAGAACGCTAACTTGTGCGACGGGCACTTCGCCTGTCTCGAGAGCAAATGCACTCTGGTGGAGGTACTGTACGAGCAGTGCCCGGGGGACGCAGAGCTTACTCAATGCTCTGCTTTTGCGTGCCTTCCGGCGACCGGTGAGTGTGTAGAGAGTCCGCTGACCGATGGGGCCTCCTGCAGTGACGGTAACGTGTGCACTGTTCAGGACAGTTGCATGGCCGGAGAGTGCGTTGGGGGTCCGGACCTGGCTTGTGACGACCACAATCCTTGTACTCTTGATGGTTGCGACCCCCTGGCCGGGTGTACTTTCGAGCCGGTGCCCGCACCGTGTGATGATTTCGACCCCTGCACCAGTCCGGACCAGTGCAGCGGCGGCTTGTGCGTACCCGGCAATGCCGTGCCCGACTGCTGCCACAGTTCAAGTGACTGCGATGACGGCAGCCTATGTACATCCGACCACTGCGCTGCTGACAACGCCTGCCTCCACCTTCCGGCAGATTGCGATGACTCGAACCCGTGCACTATCGACACGTGTGAGCCGGATACCGGATGTCAGTCCGCGCCTCTCGATGCAGTTGGCGCCGGCTGTCTGAGCGCTGGCGTATGTGGGGCCGGATTTGATGCCATCGTTGTTGATTGCGCCAACGGGGTGTTCACCTGCAACTATACCGGCGTTCCCGTGTGGCTGCCGACGGAAGAGCTGGTGTGTGACGGTTTGGACAACGACTGCGATGGAAACATCGATGAGTTTTGTTTTGCCCCGGAATCCGCCGACCCCGAGAACGACGGCGTGCTCACAGACGGCGATGACTCCGGTGTCATAGGGGACTCACCATGTGGCTTCGGCGAGACCGGCGGTTGCGACGATAACTGCCCACTCGATTACAATCCGGATCAGGAGGATTGGGACGGTGACGGGCTGGGCAATGCGTGCGACAACTGCATTTCCGTTGTGAATCCCGATCAGGCCGACGGAGATCAGGACTACAAGGGCGACGCCTGCGACCAGTTTGTGTTCGACTATTCGACCTGGAAGTACCGGCGGGAAGTGCTGCTCGTCGAGCCGTGCCGCGAGTTCTCGCCTGCCTATGACTCGGGCGATTGCTACAACGTCTATCAGGCCCACGGAGGGGGAGCCTCCTCCTGGGAGCGGCGAGCCGAGCCGGTTGACTTGCCGTTGAAGAACGGTCTACCCAACGATTCGTTGCGTACGCACCTGACCTTTGACGAAGGGCTGGTCGACAGCAGTCTGTTCCAAATCACCGGACTGGAGTTGTATCCGGAGGATGCGGAACTGGCGGTCTCCGACGGGCCTCACAAGGGGCTTGGTCTGGCTGCCGACCTTGCCGAAGAGCAGTGCATCCTGGTTCCCGACAACCTGCCTTATCCGTTGGGTCAATTCACCATTGCGGCGTGGTTCCGGGGGCCGGAAGGGTCGTTCATCTACGACAACGGTGTGAGTTCGTCCCAAAGCGGACTGGGGATGGTCTATCAGGGTAGCGGCAAGATGCACCTGTACGTCGGTGATGGAGACAACTTCTGCGAGCAGATTGTGCCCGTGAGTTTCTCACCCTTTGCCTGGCATCACGCCGCCTTTGTCTTCGACCGGGGGCACACTGCGTTGTACATCGACGGCGCCCTGTCTTACACCGGCAGTTGCCCCGACGTGTCCAGGGCCGTGGACGACGGTATTGACGGCGCAGCCGGCTGCAATAACAACAGTTTCACTCCCGACTCCAAGTCTGAACAGGTGGACGACTTGTTGCTCTTCAGCAGGGCGCTTTCGCCCCGGGAACTGTCGTCTTATGTTCTGTCGACGATTCCCTACGGTACGGACCTGACGCCCGGTGCCCAGTCCGACTATGATGATCTGCTGGTCGTGGGCCGCGACCAGGACGGCTCAGAGCAGTTCGTTCTCCACGAAGTCCGGGGTCCCCGTCCCCGGTCGGATCAGGACCTGGAAGGTGTGGTTGCCCACTGGCCGTTGGACGGAGACGGTGGGGAACTGGCCAATGACTTCTTTGGAGTGGCCATCGGCGCCCAACCCGCCCGAGGCGCGTTTGGAGAGGCCGCCGGAGCGATGTCGTTCACCGGACCGGACGCGTTTGATCACATCGCAGTTAATCCCGGGCCGGACCCGGTAGACCTCAACGATTTCTCCGTGGAGACCTGGTTCCGGCTCACCACCTCCAACGACGGCGCCAATCCTGAGGGACGGTCTTACTTGTTGGACCTGCCCGGTATGGAAGGAGAAGTCGCAGGCTCAATCTCAATGGCCCTCGATTTTGCCGACGGCGTGTATTCTCTCCACTACACGGTTGGATGTGAGGCAGGGTCGACATCTACCCACGTACCGGCTCCCATAGTCACCGGCCGGTGGCATCACACCGCGTTCGTCAGGGAGGAAGGGGAACTGGCTGTCTACCTCGACGGACAGGCGTTGGAGATGGTTTACGCACATTTCGATGGGTGCAGCCAGAGTTCTGAAGCCGCCATCTTCGGGCCGGACAGTGATCCCACTCTGGGGGCCATGTCCGGTGGTATCGACCAGGAAGGGAACAGCTACGACCTGTGCGGTCGGCTTGACGAAGTGATCATTCACGATGTGGCCAGGACCGCGGACTATTTCCGCAGCCGCGTTCGCCCCGGCTACCCGGTGCTGCGATTGCTGGCCGACACCGAGCCGGCGCCGGGTCCTGCCGGGACCTATCCGTTCCGCAGCTATGACCTGTATTGGGATAACCCGGGGGCACCCTTTGTGCCGCTGCTGGTCCCCTATCCGGAGGAGTTCTCCCCCGTGTGCTCCTCCGACCAGGAGTGCGGGGCGGGAGAAACCTGCGCCGATGGTGAGTGCAGGTGCAGGTCGCTGCTTTCCCCCTGCTCAGGTTACGCCGCGTGGTGGGTCGCAGACGCAACCAGAGGTGGCGTGCTGGAAGACCGGGCGGCAGGCGCGGCGTTCGGTGCGTTGCCCGAAGAGGTCCCGGAGCCCTCGTGGGTGTCGGGGCCTGCCGGTGTCTCAGCCAACCACACCGACAGCGACCATTATTGGGCCATTCCCTGGGCCCGGCTACCCGCCTTTTCTTCCGACACCATCACGGTGGAGACCTTGCTGGCCGCCGATGATTTTGGCCCCGAAGGTTATGCCTATCCGGTGGCCCGTCCTCTTTGCTTCGGGCAGGAATCGGTCACTTCATTTGCGTTGAGAATTTACGGAGAATACGCAGAGACCCCGGCGCTGTCGGGTCTGGCCGCGTTT
The DNA here is from genome assembly GCA_964626565.1 of uncultured Myxococcales bacterium. GTDB lineage: Bacteria > Myxococcota_A > UBA9042 > CAIXZC01 > CAIXZC01 > CAZVFX01. Next base: position 56,057 of record CAZVFX010000024.1, on the reverse strand, counting down.
GAGGTTTGCACGGCAGCCGGGTGTGCTTCCGCTCCGTCGGTATCGTGCGGCGAATCGCTGGCAGGAGTCTGGCAGGCGTACCGGGGCGTGTTCGACGGTTCGAATATCACCGTCTACCGCGGAGACTGCAGCTACTCAGTCGAGCATGCCGGCGGTCTCGCTTACGAGGAATCCGACTTGCTGCTTGGCGCTGCCCCGGCGGACTGCAGCGGACCAGGTGAGATGGCAGGAGTGTTCAACGGCCGCCTCACCGCAGTGCGCATCATGAACCGGGCCCTCGAACCGGCTCAGTTCCTCCACTACCCCCAGGTGGTCTGCCGCACCGGGACTCAGGAGTGCCTCCCCGACTGCACGGGCAAAGAGTGCGGTCCAAACGGCTGTGGCGGGGTTTGCGGCAAATGCTGGCCGGCCACCGAGTGCGTTGATAGCGTTTGCGTCGCCGTGGACGGGGGGGAATAGATGAGCCTGAGGCGCACACTATATGCCGGGGTGCTCATGGGCGGGCTTTTTGCCGCCTCCTGCCACACGCAGTCAGCTACGGAACATGAGGACCTCGCGGGACGGGATGGCCTTGAACTTCGCATGGCGGACGCCGGCGCCGATATGCGCACCGACCTTCTTGCGGATGGAGGTGACGGAGAGGGCCTGTTTCCCTGTGATGCCGGCTTGGACATCGAGGAGGTGGCCGACCCGGGCTCGCTCTGCTTCCAGGGGCTGGAAGAGTGTGACGATGGGAATCCTTGTACTGAAAACGTCTGCCTGAAGTCGGAAGGCTGTGTCGTCAAGCCGCTCGATGATGTTCCCTGCGACGACGGGGTGGAGTGCACGCTCAGCGATCATTGCTTTTCAGGGATGTGCGTTCACGACGATTTGGACTCGTGCGATGACGGTAATGAATGCACTACCGATTGGTGCGACGCAGGCGTCGGGTGCCGAAACGAAGACAACAAGTTGGACTGTGACGATTCAGACCCATGCACCGTGAAAGACTCGTGTGATGACGGGGCCTGCGTCGCCTACCTGGCGTTGACCTGCGACGACGGCAATGCTTGTACGTCCGACCAGTGTGTTTCCGGTGAGGGGTGCAAGTTTACTCCCCTCGACGACCAGACTACGTGCGATTACCAGGGCGCGGGATTCAAGGCAGGATGGTGCCTGTTTGGCACCTGCGTCCCCAAAATCGATGGCGAGGTTTCATGCGTGGAAGACGCGGATTGCGCGTTCCTGGACAACGACGACCAATGCGACGGTGAGTTCAAGTGTCTCGACGAGGTCTGCGCCATGACCGCGGCCAAGTACGTGGAGTGCGCCGAGGTTCCCGGGCCGAATTCCTGCCAGACTTATGTCTGCCTGCCGGACAGTGGAGTCTGCGCTCTGGACGCGCTGGCCGACGGGGCTCCTTGTAGCGATGGGAGCGTGTGCACGGTCTCAGACGCCTGCCTTGAAGGCGAATGTGCGGGCGAGCCCACTGTTTGCGACGACGTGAATCCCTGCACCGACGACAGTTGTCAAGACGAGACGGGTTGCGTATTTGTCGCCAACGACCTGCCCTGCGATGTCGGCGACGCGTGCAGCCAGGGTGACTTCTGCCTGGCCGGAGAGTGCTTCCCCGGTGCTCCTGTTCCCGGGTGCTGTCACCTGGACGAGGATTGCACCGACGGCGATGCCTGCACCCTCGACCATTGCACCGTAGACAACGTGTGCACCCACGCACCGGTAGACTGCGACGATGGCACCGACTGCACAGTTGACAGTTGCGAGTCGGACATCGGTTGTATCAATGAGTCTATCTACACTCCCGCCGCGGCCGGATGCATGCTCTCAGGCGTCTGCGGGGAGCACTCGGATGATATCTTCGTCGAGTGCACGGCCGAGGGCGTCGTCTGTCACTACGATGACGTGCCGGGATACCTGGAGATCGAGCCGGACAACTGCGACGGCGAAGATAATGATTGTGACGGCGAGGTGGACGAGTTCTGCGATGCGCCACCCGCCGAGGACGAGGACGGGGACGGAGTGCTCCTTGACGGCGACGGCTCAGGCGTCCCCGGCGACGCCCTGTGCGCCGACGGCCAGACCACCAACTGTGACGATAACTGCCCGGTCACAGAGAATCCCCTGCAAGCGGACGAGGACGAAGACAAAGTCGGCGACGCCTGCGACAACTGCCCGCAACTGTACAACCCCGGCCAACAGGACGAAGACGCCGACGGCATCGGCGACGCCTGTACCTAGATCGATGATCGGGGAAAGCGTGCCACCTGCGAAGGTGGGTCGGAGTGCTGGGTGCGTGCCAGCCAGTGTTCGATTTCGTCGCGCAGTTCCGGCAGCTCTACGAGCTGCTCGATGATACCCGCGTCGAGGGCCAGCTTGGGCGATAGCAGGTCGCGGATGTAGTCGTCCTTCCACTTGGCGACGAATTCTGCATCGGGGGATTTGGCTCCCCGGCGCTTGGTGAGCAGGACCGCGGCCGCGCCGTCCGCGCCCATGACGCCCATTCTGGCGCCATTCCACGCGATGCCGGTGCGGGGGGGACCCAGGGTCGGCAGGTTGGCGTGGATGAGGCGGCCGCCGTAGTTCTGCCGCAGCGTCACACCCAGGCGGGGCAGGGAGGACAGTGACTCCTCCAGCAGCGATTTGCCCCCTTCCGCCTGGATGGACAGCCTTTCCTGCACGCTGCCGGGCATAAATGCAGGGGAGTCGCTGAACTGGACCATGGGAATGCCGTACCGTTCGGCCAGCCGTCCGAAACGGGTGAATTTGGTAATGGCTGCCATGGTCTGGGCGCCGCCCGCAACCTGCGGGTCGTCGGCCAGCAGCGCTATCGCCCTGCCCCGAACCGTCGCCAGACCGGTAATCAGGGGCAGGTCGTCTGCGCCCCACAATTCCAGAAAGGAGCCGGGGTCTACTACCGTCCCGATGAAGCCGCGCATATCGTACGGGGCGGCCAGTTTATCCGGAAGGGAAGGTACACCTTCCGGCTCACCGGCGTCATCCAGCGAGCGCGGGATGCACGGTTGGACCGCGGTGCTAAGAAATGCCGCGGCCGTTCGCCACGCGGCTGAGAAGCCGTCGGCGGTCAACGCGGTCAGTGCCTTCGACACCGACCCCGTCTCCTGTTTTGTCGTCATCGCGACGGTGACGTCGAAGCGGGCTGCAGTGGAACCTGATTCGGCCCCGGAGCCCAGCAGAATGGCCACCTTCGGGACCGGTGCGGCCTCCAGGGCTTGCTCGAATTCCCGAAGGTGATAGGTGCACGCGGGCGATGCCGCGGCCGGTCTTGGCTCAACCGCCAGCGCCATGACAAAAGGGAGCCTCAAATCGTGGGCCAGTCGCACCGCCTGATAGAGTTTCTTCCACCCGGCTCCGGAAGTGACCGCGGTGCGGGTCGCGATTGCGGCCGCGACCACGGGCGCGCCCCCGAGGCGGGAGACCACGGTGATCACATTGTGCGCTTCCCTCAAATCCCGGCGCAGTTCATAGAAGAATCCTTCGTCCAGCACCTGCTTCAGCGCCTCAATTTCCACCACGCACGCGGCATTCTCGGTTACAGTCCAGTAAGTATGTCCGACCAACTCCGGCCGGCACCGGGGCCGGTCGGTCTTCAGCCCGCTCAGCAACTCCACTGCCCGGCTGATCGCCTGCCCTTCAGTGGCGCAAACCAGCGCCACGTCTCCAGACACTTCCCCGTGTACCGGAGCGCCCCCCAGCAGGTAGTTGGAAAGCTGCTCACCAGTGGTCAGCCGCACTGCCCGGCTGCCGGTAAGCACCCGGTACACGTTGCGGTGATCAACCATGATCGACAACGAGGATATGGACGGTCCGTACACTAGCATTCCCACCGACGCACCTAAGTGCAGGTGGACGTGAACAAGAGGGGGACGGGGGGCGAAATCCGTGACCCCCATGGCCGTCAGATGTTCTTCCAATTCCGGACGCCAGATGTGGCCTTCCCACCAGGCCCGGAAGGTCTCGGGGTCGGATACCCCGCCCGTCGCGGCGATGGCTCCGAAATAGGCCCCGGCCCATGCCAACGACGTAATCGATTCCTTGACGTTGGCTCCCGCCCCATCGTGGATGCCCACCAGCGGCATGCCCTCGAAATAGGCGTAGAGCACAGCCAGGGTGAGTTTCTTACCCTCCCTTTCGCCCACGGCGCCGCCCTTCCTTCTAAAGTCGTTGGCGTAGGCGAACGACTTCACTGAGCCGATGGTCCCTGCGAACAGGTCCAGGGTGTCTCCTTCTATGCCGGGCACTTCAACGCGCTGGAATTCCCCGTCTTCGAACAAGAGCCTCGCACGGTCACGGTTGAGCAACTTGCCCATGCGCTGTTGACGAGAATCGAGCCACCGCTCGGGGTCGTTCTCGGAGCGGCGCTCGGAAAGGCAGTAGGGCGGGCGGGAGATGATGCCCACGTCGGGAGCGTGGCGCACTTCGAGGAGCCGGTAGCCCTCGTCGAAGTTCAGCGCGACTTCCGTCGCATCGATCTTAAGCCCGCGGGCAAAACCGGCGACCCGGGCCGCGATAATTCGAGAGGAATCAACAGTGAGTCCGTCGACACCACCCTGAAAGACCGCGTCGTCGTCCACAATCATGAATACGTGGTTGGATTGATAGACCCGATTCTCGGTGCGGGCGATGAGCCGGTAGCATTCGATGGCCGCCCGCTCGATAGGCGGCAGCGCCTTGATGGGGTAGGTGGGCTCGAACGCGTCGATGCGGGCCACCGCGAGCAGGCGAGGCGGGGTGTCGGGGTACGTCGCCTCCACAAGGTATACATCCATGCCTTCAATGCGTCGAGTCAGCACCGGGGACAGTTCGAAATCTTCGAACCAGGCCGTCAGCCATTTCTTCAGCGGCAACTGCTCCAGGTCAAAGCCGTCCCGTATGGGCGGGGGCGCGGAGCGCAACAGCAGTTGATGGTCGATCCACTCTTCCCAGTACTCCTCCGCAACCGGAGGAGCGGACAGGTTGTAGAACTCTTTGGGGTCCTGCTCACTGATGAGGGAGAGCAGGTGGGCCCGCCGGGTGGGAGCGAAAAGAGGGGACAACGTCTGGTACCACTGCCCCACGCCCGTCACCAGTTTTTTGCCCCACAGCGAGTTTGCACCAAGCAGCGCAATGGCTGTCGCCCTTCGTTCGTCCAGCATCATCAGCACTGCTACCAGCCGGGACACAGGCTCGAAACTGGTGCAGAAGAGCGCCTGATCCTTGTAGCCGTATGCGCCCGACAACTTGCGCAGCAAGGCCAGGCTGTCCTTGCCTGCGAACCCCTCTCCGCCTGTGCCGATGAGGTAGAGGATGGAGTAAAGATGCTCGTCGCTTCTCGCTTTCTCCATGGAGCAGAGCGCACCCACTATTCGCTCCAGCAGCTTCACCTGTCTCGCCGGCTCCAAGGCGGCGAACAGCTCCTCCACGTCTTCCGCTTCCCCGTCGTAGCCGAGGAAATAGTCCAGAACCAGGTCGAAGGGGCTCTGGATCGCTTCCAGCAGGCCGCACCCGTAGTCCGTCTCTTCCGGTGTGACTTCCGGGTCAGCCGGGCCGGCGTCTGCAGTTATCTGCACCACCGGCTGCCCCATTTCCACCGTGTCTCCTTCCCGGGCGTTGACGCCGGCAACTTTGCCTTCCCAGGAAGCGGCTATCTCGGTCTCCATTTTCATGGTTTCCAGAATGTACAGCGGGTTGCCCGGATGCACCTGCTGCCCGGCTTCCACCAGGATCCGTCGCACCATGCCGCCGGTTGGCGCCAGGTGCGGGTCCGCATCCAGAGTCTCTTTTCCGCACACGAACCGGGCCCGCCAGTAGTCGCCCTTGTGGGACAGTTCCAGGGTGTTGCCGCTGATGTGGAAGCTGAAGAAGGCCGCGTCGGCTCCTTTTCGCTGCACCACCATGACATCTGCTTCAGGCGTAAATGCTGTGACCACCGCTGACTGACCATCCCGACGGCACAGATAGAGCTCAGGCCCCAGCTTCCAGACGGTGGAGACGTACTCGGCGCCGAACAGTTCCATGCGCACCGTCAGCCGTCGGGGAGGCTCGTCGACGCTGTCGAAGCCGGCGTCGTCGAGACATGGCGCCAGCACCTCCTGCCACCGGAAATCGTAAGCGGCGAGGCTGCCGGCAAGCAGGAACAGGTCTACGGTGAGGTTGGGTTGGACTTCGATTTCTTCAAGCAGGCTCGTGGTGTGTTCGCCCCTCCTGAACGCTTCGGAGCGGAGCGCCGACCTCACCTGCGGGATGTTGCTCGACACCCCCAGCAACGACGTGGCGTCCAACGACCTGGCCAATCGGTCCACCGCTTCATCCCGGGAAACCCCCGACGCGATGACTTTGCCGAGCATAGGGTCGTACCGGGGGAAGATTTTCTCCCCCGCACCGGCCACCGCGGAATCGACGCGGATGCCTTCGCCTCCCGGCCAACCGGCATGAGACAGGCTGCCCGTCTCGGGCAGGTTGCCCCGGGAGATATCCTCGGCGTAGATGCGGGCCTCCACCGCGTGGCCGTGAAACTCCACCTGCTCCTGGGTCACCGGCAGCTTTCCCCCGGAGGCACACACCAGCATCAACTCCAGAAGATCCAGGCGCCGTCCGCCCAGCCGGGAGGTCTCCTCGGTCACGGGGTGCTCCACTTGCAGCCGGGGATTAACCTCCATGAAGAAGAACTCTTTGCCGTCGAACAGGAACTCCACCGTGCCCGCGGTGACATACTCGATGTTGCCGGCCAGACGGGCCATTCCTGCCACCAATTCACACGGGAATTCTATCCCGGGAGCGGGGCCCTCTTCGATCACTTTCTGGAAGCGGCGCTGGACCGTGCAGTCGCGGGTACCCAGCGCCAGGAAGCCCCCTGAACTGTCTCTGGCGAACTGGACCTCGATGTGCCGGGCCGAGGTTACGAACGGTTCAGCCACCAGGTCGCCGCAGCCGTACAGCTCCAGGTTGGTTCGCCAGGCGCGGGCAAGCAGCGGACCCAGCTCGTCCTCGCCGTCCACCACCACCTGACCCTTGCCCCCTCCGCCTACAGTGCTCTTGAGAATCAGCGGGTAGCGGTTGATCAACTGGGCTACCTGGTCCGCACCGGTTTCAAGGTCGGTGACCGTGGTTTGAGGAAGTACCGGCAGGCCGGCCTCCAAAGCCGCCTCCCTGGCAGTGGTTTTGTTTCCCAGCAGCGCCAGAGTTTCCGGACTTGGCCCCACCCACAGCAGCCCCGCCTTGCTTACCGCGGCAGCCAGACCGGGGTCTTCGGCCAGAAACCCCCATGCCGGCCACACCGCATCGCTTTTCAACTGTACAGCATGCTTGACCAGCCGACCCGCCACCGTGTACAGGTCTGGTACCGGCTTGACCACATTCACGCGGTCAAAGTGGCGGATGAAGCCGCATCCAGTCTCGTCGCGGCACACCACTCCCGCCAACTTCATGCCGAGACGCTCGGCAGTTCGTTTCGCACGGGCTACAGGTTCGCCCCGGTTAGCTACGAACAGGGTGCCTTTCAAACTACTCCCCCCAAAAGCTCTAAACACCTGCCCGCCAGGGGTCAGGATGCAGATCCTGGTCCCGGCAGTTTTCACCCCACAGTACGAGGGTGGTTACGAAGTCGCCGTTCCGAGTGAACCAGCCGCACACCGGACCCGACACTTTGGAGCAGCGCAAATCCAGCGGGAACCAGATGGGCCCGCCCCCGGCGCCTGCCCGCACTTCTACCGCCCGCGGGTCTTCGCTAAGGCCCGTCCTGGTCGCCTTGAATACCGCCTCTTTGGCAGACCAGCCCACTGTGATACGAAATGGGTCCGACCCGGTCCACCCACGCTCGTTCTCGGTGAAATAGTCCTTCTCGAATACAGGGTCGCGGGATTCAACCAACTCTACATCGATCCCGATGGCCAGAGGTGGTTCCACAACCGCAACAGCGACCAGGCCATCCACATCTTCGCTGCCGTCAGAATCCCCCTCGAGTAGGCCGCGATGACTGATGGAGAGTTTTAGCACCCCCAAGTCCACCTCGGCCTCCCTTCTGCCGTGGCCGTCCCGAAAATCGATGTATACCGCTGGGGAGCCGTCGGCGCGAGGGACCACCTGAACCTGCTGTGGTTCCAATTGCCGGCCCTGGTACTCATCAAGGTACGCCAGGATCAGGCGCTTGGCAGCGACACGTCCGGCCAACCATTCCTGCCGTCGTTTCGGAGCCGTCAGGCCGTCGTATACTGCACGTTCCTCACGGCCCAGCAAGGCTTCCGGGCCACCGTGTGAGCCGGGGCGCAGAAGCTCGGCCATGGACTCTACCATCATCCTCATGACTTGACCTCCAGCGCGGCCTTACGCCCCGGGATCTCCGCCATCACGAAGTTCTTGACCGACAGAACTTCGGTTCCGTCGTCAGCCAGGACCGTTACGTCATACAGGTTGTCACCGAGACTGGAAGCCACCGCGGCGGCCGGCTTGCGGGCCGGTTCGGCATCAGCGAACTGTATCTCTCCGATGCCGGCAGGCAGAGCCATGGCCGAACGGGTGACAATCCCCCACAGTCCGGCAGTCTGGAACGCCAACTCCACCAACATGGGAGACGCAACGTAACCCGCGTCCGGGATGGCGGGATTCAGCAACCCCACCGACTGCTTTCCTTCCACGCCCGCGGCGTTCAGAACCTGGAACGAGGGGCCGTGAAAATAGACGTCGTAAATCGATTTCGAAGTGATGTCTCCCGTCTTGGAAGGGGCTTTGCCGGCCACCGGGGGCCGCAACCATCCGGAGAGAAGAACCGTGGCTTCGAAGTGGATTTTTTCCGTCAGCTTCGCACCTTTCACCTTCGCCTTGAACAACGAACTCAGGCTCGCCCTCACCGCGACTGTGCCGTGCAGGCCCGACGGAATCTTGCGCGCCCGACAGACGAATTTTACGGGCTGATTGCGGTGGAACTTGGCTGGTGCGGAGAACGCCACGTCCTTGAAGCCTGCCAGGTTGGACGCGGGGAGGAACGCCTTGCCAACTGAGGCGAAACACTCGAGTCCCATGACGCCGGGCAATACGGGTGTGCCGTCGATGGCGTGGTCCTCCAGCATGGGTAGCCCTTTCGGGTCCAACACCATCTCAAAGGTCGCGGTGCCGTCGCTGCCAAGGGCTGTGAGCTCCAGCGGCAAAGCCGCACCCTTGATTCCCTCGGCCAGTTCGTGCTGCTCCGCAAGTACTGCACCGTCCCGGTCCAACGTGCCCAGGGCTCCGGCGATCACGATTTCCGGATTGGGCCCGAGCGCCAATTCCTCTGCGACAACTCCGGTCCCCGCTTCCGGCGGGATCATAGTCACGCCGGCGCGTCGGAGGATCTCGGGGATGCTGCCGCGCGTGGCCATGCCCACGCCTTCCCAACCGGCCCAACATATGGACACTCCACGGGTCGCTCCACCGCTGTCTGCGTTGATCGCACGAGCGAACCAGGAGAACAGGTCGTTGGCCGCCGAATAGTCGGTCTGGCCCGGGTTGCCCATGCGCCCGGCGATGGACGAGAACATGGCCAGCGCCTTGAGGCCCCGGTCCTTACACGAAGTCCACAAGTTGTAGACCCCCAACGCCTTGACGAACAGTATTCGTTCGAACACGACGGGGTCTTTCTTCTCGATGGATTTGCTCTCCTCCAGACCCGCACCGTGGACCACCGCGTCCACCGTCCCTATCTCGTTGACCGCAGCCTCCACAGCCTTCGGGTCGGTGACGTCGCACACATGGTAGGTGGCAGTGAAACCGTTCTCTTCATACCAGGCCAGGTTGTCCAGCACCGCCAGGCACGACTTCATGCGGCCCAGCTCTTTTTCAACCACGGCAGGGGTCACCCGGCCTCCTTCGTTCTTCAGGGATGCGAACAGCTCCGCCTTCAACTTGGTTTCATCTCCGGCAAGGCGCTTCTTCAGCGCGTCCGGATCGTCGGGTAGTTGCACGATATCTAGAATGGCAATCTTCGCGCCTGAGCGGGTCGCGATGTCCCGGGCTACCCGGGCGGTGATTCCCTGCCCGGCGCCAGTGAGTAGAACGGTGGACTTGTCGTCAAGCGTCAGCAGTTGTTTACCCGACTCATCCAGCGGCTCGTGGACCATGGACAGGCAGGCCCGGACATCGCCCCGATAGCCCACCTCCGCCTTCCACGCACCCGCGGTGATTTCGGAGAATACCGTCTTGGCCGCCGCGGTCGCGTCCAATTCGCTGTCGACGTCGATGGCAGTGGTGTGGACCCCGGTGAACTCCCGGGAGAGAGCCTTGGTGAAGCCGGAGACAGCCCCGAAAATCGGGCTGAAAGCGTCGCTGCCGTCGCCGTATCCGAACCGTCCATCGGCCCGAATCACCGTCGCAAAGAACCTTCCACCCTTGACACCCTCACCCTCGCCAGCACCGGACGTCAGTTCTTCCCTGATGGCTCTGGCTGCATGAAACAGCGACACCACGTTGTCGTCGAGCTGCTTCTTGAATTCAGCAAGTTTTGGCGGAAGAAACGACAGTGAACCCGGGAGGGTGAAAATCACGCCTTGGAGGTTCTTGATCTTGGCGAGGGCTTCAGTTACTTGGCCCACTCCGCCTTTGGCGGTGCGGCGCACCTGCTTCACCTCGAAGCCTTCCGTTTTGAACTGCTCCCAAATCGAGGACAGCAGCTTGGAACGGCTGCCCACAATCGCGACCACGCCGCCGGGAGTGACCGGGTTGGTCTCGACCAGCGGTTCGGCAATGATTTTGGGCACCAGGCGTTTAATGCCGGCCGCGGCAAATCGCTGGGCCTGCGCGCCCGATGGGGCTTCCGGCCGGGACTGCACATCCTCCACCGGTTCGGGGCCATCTTCGGGCCACGGTTCGGGGGTGGGCTCGGCGGTCGCTTCAGCAACGGCTTCAGCAGCGGGCTCGGCAACCGCGTCGGATGCGTTTTCAAGGACAAATCCAACCACCGCTCCGATGGTCGGATAATCGGACAGTTTCAGATCGTCTCGACGGGGGATGCCATAGGACTCCCTGATCATCGCGAAGATCTCCGCCTGCTTCACCGTGTCTATGCCCAGGTCCGCCTCCAGGTCGAGGTCCGGTTCGAGCATGTCCACCGGGTAGCCCGTCTTGTCCGCGATGAGATTCAAGAGCCGGTCTTGCACTTCGGCCGCAAAGTCGCCTCCTGCCGGCACAGCCTCGGGTGCGGGCTCCGGCGCGGGTTCAGGCGACGGCGCCGGGGTTACGGATTCACCAGAGTTTTCCAACACAAAACCCACCACCGCTCCGATGGTCGGATAGTCGGACAATTTCAGATCATCTCGACGGGGGATGCCATAGGACTCCCTGATCATCGCGAAGATCTCCGCTTGTTTCACAGTGTCGATGCCCAGGTCCGCTTCCAGGTCGAGATCCGGTTCGAGCATGTCCACCGGGTAGCCGGTCTTCTCCGCAATCAGGTTCAACAGCCGGTCTTGTACTTCGGCCGCGAAGTTACCCGCTGCCGGGGTGGTCTGGGGGGGGGGAACGGGCTCTGGAGCAGGAGCAGTGACAGGAGCCGGAGCAGGTGCCGGAGCAGATACGGCGGCCGCGCTGGAGTCGGTGTTTGCCAATACAAAACCGACTACAGCACCAATGGTCGGATAATCGGACAGTTTCAGGTCATCTCGGCGGGGGATACCGTATGATTCCCGCACCATGGCGAAGATCTCCGCCTGTTTCACGGTGTCGATGCCGAGGTCCGCTTCCAGGTCGAGGTCCGGCTCAAGCATGTCCACCGGATAGCCGGTCTTGTCCGCGATCAAGCCCAGCAGTTTGGCTTCTACCTCGGCTGCGAAATCGCCCGTCGCTGCCGGGGCCGGTGTCGCCTCTTGTGGGAGCGCCGTAGGGCGCGACGCGGGCGCACCGGAGCCCGCTGTTTCGAAAGTCGGCAAGTTGCCGGCATCCGCTTCCGCGACTGCTTTCAGGGTTCCGTTTTCAACCACCAGAACCGGCTCGTCGAGCCCGGTGGCCGCCTTCAGCCAGGCGGCCCGGGTCGCTTCGTTCCACTCCCTTTCCGTCGTGTCGGATACCCGGCGGAACAACGCCATGGCTATCTGGGACCCGAACCCTGCCGCGAGGCGCAGAGCGTAGCGGAAATCGTAAGCGCCGCCCTTGGACAGGTTAAGATTGCCCAGGTCGGGGTCCACTTCCTTGAAATTGGGGACCGGGGGTACGATTCCGGTCTCCAACGACCTCAGCGCGATGGCGTCTTCCAGGCCTACACCCATGGGGTGGCCGGTGAAGCCTTTCACGTTGGTCATGACGATGTCGTCCGCCTTGTTCGCGAAAGTGTTGCGCAAGGCCATCACTTCCGCCGCGGCGCTCCCGCCTCGGGCCGGCGTGTACGTTTCGTGGGACATGAAGATCATGTTCGACGCCAGTTCCCGGCGGTCGAGGCCGTAACGGGACTCTGAGCCTGCGACCAGGTCTTCCATGACTCCGGAGATGTGCTCGACGTCCAGCCGCGATCCGTGGAATGCGCTGTTGGCCACTTCGACGCCCAGTATCTCGGCGATGCCGCCCGCGCCGCGGGCCGCAGCCGCACCTTGTTCTTCCACCACCAGGCCCACCGCGCCCATGCCTACGATCATGCCGTGGCGGCGCCGATCGAAGGGGAGCGCCGCGTCTTCCACCTTTGCCTGGGTCGTAGCGGCTCCAAGGGCCAGGAATCCGGAACCGAAGAAGGGGAGCATCTGTTCGCTGGTGATGTCGTCCGCCCCAACCACAATCACGCGCTTGCAGCGGCCTTGGGAAATCCAATCGCACGCGGTGGACAGGGCAAGAGTGGTGGACGCACACGCAGCGTTTACATGAACGTTTGGTCCCTTGGCGCCGATGAACTCCGCGATCTGGGAGTGCCCCATGCCTAAGACCCGGAACAGGAAATCTCGGGGAAAACGGTAGTCGTCGTCCGCTTCAATACCGAGTTTCGACCGCAGCTTGTCTGCGGCCTCAGGTGAAATCTCAGCTCCCATGTCGGCCAGAGCCTTAGACACGCTGAAGCGATGGTGCTTGCCCAGCTCGTCCACCAGGCAGTTATAGCCGGGGAACGCGCTGGAGAAGACGACGCCGGTTTCGTCGCGCAGCGACGCAGGCAACGCCCAGCCGGTAGGCAGGTGGGCGCCTTTACGCGTTGTGCGATAGGTTCTGACCATGGGAATGCCCGCGTCTTTGAGTGCTTCCAGGGTCGCAGCCAGTGCCATCTGGGTCGTGATGTCCAGGGAATCGGCCAGACGTTTCTCAACGCCATACTCTGCCACCAGGTCGAATTCACCCCGTTGCCCGGCCAGCTTGATTACCTCTTCCGGGGAAGTGACTTCTTCGAACTCGGGGTCGCCACCGTCGCTTCTTTTCTTCAGCCGTACGATGCGCTGGTTGGCCATGCGCTCCTTCAGTTCCGGCGATACCGAGTCGATCATGTTGGCGCCGCTGAGAAGTGAGTCCATGCGGCCTTCCGCAAACAGTTTTTCACCCTTCCCGGGTAGTCCCGCGGAAACGCCTGTGACCAGCATGGTTTGAGCTTTCGGCGCCGTGTTGGCAACCGTCGCCGGGGCTCGCTGCTCCGGTGCCTTTTCGGGGGGATACAGCCCGGCGGCAAACAGGCCGCACAGCAGCTCGTTGAAGGAGGGGAGGTCCCCTTTCTTGGGATGATTGGCGAACAGGGACAGGATGCCCCGGCTGCCCAGGACGTCGTCTGCGAAAGAGGCGAGCACCCGCTTGGGGCCCACCTCGACGTAGGTCTTCGCACCTGCACTGTAGAGGGTTTCGAGGCCCCGCACGAACTGCACCGGCGCGGCTATCTGCTGCTCAAGACGGTCGAGGATCCCTTCCCGAGCGTCGGGTCCGGTGGGGTAGAACCGTCCGTCTACGTTACCCACGATGGGAATCTGCGGCGGCTTGATGGACAGCCGCTCCAGCAGTTTACGCAGCGGCTTGCTTGCCGGTGCGACAATGCGGGAATGGAAGGCGTGGGAAACGGGCAGCATCACGGCCCGGAAGCCCTTCTCTTCGAAGATCTTCGCCGCGGCCTCGATGGCTACCGACTCACCCGCGACCACGGTCTGGCCCGTGCTGTTGATGTTGGCCGGGATCGCATAGCCCGGCACTTCGCCCAAGATCCGCTGGACCTCTTCGAAAGGACCGAATACCGACGCCATCTTGCCGCAATCTTCGATAGTGAGGCTGGCCATTTCGTTGGCCCGTCCACTTACCGCAATGAGCGCTTCTTCGAAGTCCATGATGCCGGCACTGACAAGCGCGCCGTACTCGCCGAGGCTGTGGCCCATGACCATGTCGGGCTCTACCCCCAGGCTCTGCAGCAGGCGGGTGATGGCCACGTCCGCGGCCAGCATGGCCGGCTGGGTCACCTGGGTCTGTTTCAGTTGCGGTTCAAACTCCTTGCGCACCGCTTTGTCGGAGAAATTCTCCGGCCACATGACCGCGGTCAAAGGCCTGCCGAGGATCGGCTCCATGACCCGGTCCGCCTGGTCGAGGGTCTCCTTGACGATGGGATAGGTCTGGGCCAGGCCGTGCAACATGCCGACGTACTGGGAGCCCTGGCCGGGATAGAGGAACGCGACCTTGCCCGGCTCTCCCTGTCCCAGAAAGATGCCCTGACCCCGCAGCGCGGCCGCGGCCTTCTCGTTTCCCGAAGCCAGCACTTTGGCGGCCAGCCCGGCCTTCTTGGCCTTCTCTTCCGGCGTCGTCCAGGTAAATGCCACCCGGAACCGCTTGCCTGCCAGGTCTGCGGCAGGTTCACCCCCAGCACCCTGCTCGAGCTGTGATTTCAGCTCCCCTGCACTGTCGGCCGCGGCCGCAAAAAGGGTAGGTCCCGTGTCTCCTGTTGGTCCAGTCTTCGTAAGTGTATCGGGCACAGCCACCCCTCCTGTTCGAATCCTATGCTCTTCCAGAACCACGTGGAAATTGGTGCCGCCGAAGCCGAACGAGCTGACTCCGGCCCGGCGGTTGACGTCGCCTCTCCGCTGCCACTCCTTAGGCGCGGTGTGCACCAGGAAAGGTCCTTTGTCGAATTCGATGTTGGGGTTGGGAGTCTCGAAATTGGCGGACGGAGGCAGAACCCCCCGATCAATGGCCAGCACTGATTTCAGCATGCCCGCCGCACCTGCGGCACCTTTGAGGTGCCCGATCTGGGATTTTATCGACCCCAACGTCACCGTGCCGGGCTTGAGGCTTCCGGAACTGAAGAATTTGTGCAGCACTTCGCCTTCCACCGCGTCCCCCACGATGGTGGAGGTGCCGTGGGCTTCCACCATGCCTACCGTGTCCGGCGCGACGCCTGCTTCCGCATAGCCTCTCTCCAGAGCCAGGCTCTGGCCCACCGGGTTGGGTGCGGTTATCCCTTTGCCCTTGCCGTCGCTGGACGCTCCAACGCCCTTGATCACCGCGTAGACCTTGTCTCCATCCCGGACCGCGTCCTCCAGACGCTTCAGCAGGAAGGCGCTGGCCCCTTCGCCCATGACAAACCCGTTGGCCCGGACGTCGAACGGAAAACTGCCGTCCGCGCTCAACGCTCCGATCTTGCAGAACTTCACGAAGGTGGCAGGTCCCATGGAACGATCAGCGCCACCTGAAAGGACCATGTCGAACTGACCGGTCCTGAGCCCCCGGGCCGCCGAACTGACCGCGGCCAGGGAGGCCGCGCACGCGGCGTCCACCGTGTAGTTGGCCCCTTTCAGATTCAACACGTTGGCAACTCTGCCGCTTACGATGTTGGAGAGTTCCCCGGGCATGGAGTCCTCGGAGATCTCCGGCAACTCCTCCTTCAAGAATTCCACCAGCTTGCCGATGGTCTCGGCGTCAAGGCCCAGCGCGTCGGTGGCCGATTTCAACCTTCCATTAACATGGTCCAGATAGACTCTATAAGCTGTATGGAACTGCAACTCCCCGCCCATGGCGTTGGCGATGACTACGCCGGTGCGGTCGCGGTCAAAGTCCTTATCCAGGTAGCCCGCATCCTGCAACGCGTCCCGCGCGACCTTCAGCGTCCACTGTTGGACCGGGTCCATGGCTGCAGCAACTCGCGGCGGGATGCGGTATTCCAGCGAGTTGAACGTGAAGTCCTTCACAAACGCGCCGATCTTGCAATAGGTCTTATCGGGACGACTGCGATCCGGGTCGTAATGCTCTTCAAGCCTCCACCGCTCCGGAGGCACGTCGCCGATGGAGTAGCTGGCGTCCATTACGTTCTTCCAGAATCCGTCGGCACTGTCCGCTCCAGGCAACAAAGCCCCAATCCCGATTACCGCAATATCCAATTCCATTTTCTACCTCTCTTTTTTTACTCTCCCTAAATGACGGTAACTCCGCCGAGCGCCACAGCCCATCGCCCATCCTTGACCATCGTCCGCTGACCATCCATCCTCACGCTAGTGCTCCTTCAGCCATGTGGCCACGAACGTCAGGTCGTCTTCGAGGCCGTTGAAGTCGGCCTCCCAGCCTTCCAGTCCTGCGGTGACGCCGAGGTTCCCGGCCCCGCAGGTCACTGCAACCGCGGTTTCCACCGTGGTCCTCAACGCTTCCCGGGCGTGTATGCGGGCCATGGCCTGCTGCCGCTCGCTGCCATTGGCCGCCTCGGTGCTGAACGCGCATCCCACCTCGATCAGCGTGATCGCGTCGGCCAGCCGGAACAGCGCGGACTGGTTGCGGGTGAGGCGGTGGGTCCGGGCGGCCTCCATGGTTTTCGACAGGATCCGGGAGGCCCGGGCGAGTCGCCTGCCGCCGACCGGATCGCTGCCGTCGGAGTCGAGTTTCCCGATGGAGTCTGCGATGCCTTCGAAATAAGCTCCCCGCTGCTGCAGGTTCAGCCGCCACCGGTCACGGGCGATTACCTGGCGCAGGATCTCGCTCGTGCCTTCGTAAATGGTAGTGATGCGCACGTCACGGCGGATCTTCTCCACCACGTATTCCTTGGTGTAGCCGTAGCCGCCGTGCACTTGAATCGCGATATCTGCAGCGTGGTTGCCCGACTCGCTGGCAAACAGTTTGGCGATCGCGCCTTCTACGGCCAGGTCTCTTCCGCCTGCATCCAGTCCGTTGGCTATGTGCGCGATGTACGCACGGGAAGCCTCCAGACCAACGTACGCGGGCACGACCAGTCTATTCATGAGGCCTGGCTTGTCGATGAGCGGGGAGCCGAACTGCACCCGGTCGCGGGCGTATTCGATGGCCCGGGACAACGCTTCTTCGCCCCCGCCCAGGCCGAATGCGGCAACCATGAGCCGGGTGTATCCAAACACCTTTGTGGCCTGCTCCAGCCCCAAGCCTTCCGCACCGCCTATGACGTGCTCCGCCGGCACCACAACGTCCTCGAGAATCACCTGGCTCGTGTTGGATGCCCGGATGCCGTGCTTGTCTTCCGGTTTTCCCCGGGTAAGACCTTCCCGGTCCCCTTCCACAACAAAAAAGGTCGGCCCGTCGGGGGCCATGGCTAGCACGGTGAACAACGCCGCGATACCGCCGTTGGTAATGAACTGTTTTACTCCTTCAAGCTGGTAGCTCCCATCCGGAAGGCGGACGGCCTTTGTCGCGAGGCGTGTGAGATCACTGCCGGCGCCGGGTTCTGTTACCGCGTACGCGACGATGAGCCCTTCCTCCGCGATCCTGGTGAGCCATTTCTCCTTCTGCTCCGGCGTGCCACCTACCAGGATCGGGTCGGTGCCCAGGGAAATGGCGAGGAACGCGGTGGCCACTGCCAGGTCGATACGCGCCATCTCTTCGGACAGCCGGTAGATGTCGTGGGCGCTGGCCCCTAAGCCGCCGTAGTCCTCCGGGATGAACGCCAGGTGCAGCCCCAGGTCCGGGCCCAGCATCTTGCCGACGATTTCCTCTGGAAAATCTTCCGTCTTGTCCAGCTCCAGGCATACGTCATCAGGCAGGTGCTTCTTCGAGAACCTTTTTAAACTCTCTAATACGATATCTATAACTGATTCTTCGCTATGTGCTCCACTCAATTTTATGACCCTCCAGTCTTGCTTTTCATGGGTGAAGATTTCAGGTGTTCTTGAGAGATCGGCAGTTTCCAACTCAGCGCGGGTGCTATCCGGGGGGCAATCTACCCCCAAAGAAGGTGGCCAGTCAAAAACTTTTTTTGCCAAATTCCTTTGATTTCAAATCGTTACGCACCGCGGCGTAGTTCCAACGCCGGTAGATCCTGATCGAGCGGCAAGGTCAAACCAATTTTAACGCGCTTCCTTGTGCGGTGCGGCAACGGGCCGCGCAGCGCGGTTTCAGCGCCCCTTTACCGGCGTATTTTTTCCATCCCCGGGCTTTTGACTTCAAACCGTCCCTGTGGTCTAATGACGCTCCGACGGTACGGCGTGGGAATGAGGAAGATGACGGTCAACTGGAAGATGCGATTTGGTCCGGCGATTGCGGTGGGCGTGGCGCTGTGCGCAGCAGTCCTGGTTTTCGCCGCGCGGCACGCGTACGCCATTTTCGACGACGCCTACATCTTCCTGCGGTACGTTGACAGAATCTATGCCGGTTGCCCCCTGGCGTTCAACTGTGCGGATGGACCGCTGGAGGGTTTCACCTCTCCCTTGTACCTGCTGGTCCTCACTCTTTCGGGGCTGGTCATTCCCGACCTGGAACTATTGACTCAGGTGTTGTGCCCCCTGCTGCTTTGCGCCGCGCTGGTCGTTACCGCGCTCACCGCGGGCCATGAGCGTTTCGCCGGCAGTGACACCAAGACCGCTCTCCTCCTGACCCTGGGCGTCGCGTTGCTCCTCGGTCTTGACCACCATATTCTGCTGTACGGGGTTGTGGGGGTTGAGGCGGGTCTGGCCATTTTGGTTATCATGCTGCTGTTTCGGGCCGCGCTGCACCCGGAACTCAAGGGACTTCGCACCCTCATAGTGCTGGCGATTCTCACCCGGCCCGAGTGTGCTCTGTTCGCCATCGTTCTGCCCATCTTCCCGCAAGCGAGGAAGATCCGCTATTGGATGCCGCTGGCCGGGGCTGGAATCGCCATCGCCCTGGCCCGCTGGCTTGTTTTTCACGACGTTCTGCCCAATACGTTTTGGGCCAAGTCGGGAGGCTCAGCGACTCATTTTGTTCTGGGTCTGGAGTACATTGTCGAGGTGGTGGGAGAGCATCCATTTATCGTGGCTGCGCCGCTGGCGCTGCTGCACAAGGGCGCACGCCGCCCCATCGCATTCGTGCTTGCCGCCTGCTTTCTCTGGTTCGCCTTCTTCCTGCGCAGCGGCGGGGATTTCTACATCTACAGCCGTCTGGCCATTCCGGTGGTTCCCCTGCTGGACCTGCTGGCCGTGGTCGGGGTCTGGTGCCTGGCTTCTCGTTATGCTCGGGGCTGGGCGCCCTGGGTGGCGGCAGGCGTGGCCGCCACGTTGGCCCTTACCGCAGCCTGGCGTCACGATATTCCCCCACAAGGCCCCTTTGCCAAGGTGCAGCGGTGGGCCCAGGTGGGCCGCTTCCTGAACAAGGTCCATCCCGGCGCCAAGGTGGCTGCGACCCCGATGGGTGCGATAAGCTATTTCTCGGGGGCTCACGTCGTCGACATTGTCGGCGTGTGCAATCGCGAGGTGGCTAAACACGGTGCAACGAGGCCGGACCTCAAGCGGGAAAACATCGGCCACGAGCGCCACTATACCGACTATATCCTGGCCCAGGAGCCGGACTTGATAGTCACTTTCGTCTGGAGCCCGACCCCCTTTGGCCGGGGGACGGAGATCAGCACCTCCAACTACGGTGAATTCCTGCTCATGGAGGCGGTGCGGGAAGGGAAGGCGCCATACCGGCCCTACACTCCGCAAGTCGCTCCCAACGTCTATTGGTTCATGTTCATTCGGGAATAGCGCCTTCTCTTCTTTCAGGAAAGAAAGATCTTGATCCTCGTCGGTGCCGCGGGCAAACTTGGGCCCGTTGACATGAAGTGAACGACCGGGGGCGCCCCGGGCAGTTGGAGGAAGTAATGAGGGAAACCCTTGGTTGTGCGCGGTGGCGGAGTCTTATGCGATGCGAGCTTCTGTCTCTTTCCCTGGCCGTGCTGCTGCTGGCCTGCGGGACCGTTGACAGCGACGTGGACAAGGATCTCACCGAGGGTGAAACGTCGTCGGACAAGGACGTGGGCGGAGAACCCGAGTTGGTTTTCACCGAGGTGGGGACCCCGGATACGGGATTTGACCTGGTGCCGGTTGACGGAAGCTGGGACATTCCCCTGGTTGAGGGTGAGTTCGGCTGGCCCTGCAGCGCGCCGGAAGACTGCAACTCGGGCTACTGCATTCTCACGGGGGAGAAGAAAATCTGCACGGTCAACTGTGTTACCGAGTGCCCGGCAGACTACGTTTGCGCCCCGGTGAGCAACACGCCTCCTGACGTCACCTACATATGCCTGCCTCGTTTTGACAAGCTGTGTCAGCCATGCCGCGAGCACAAGGACTGCCAACCCATCTGGGGGGCCGGCACCGACCTGTGCCTGGACTACGGCGCCAGCGGTAGTTTCTGCGGCACGGAATGTGCGGATGGCGTCTGCCCGGGAGGCTACGACTGCGTTGTAGAGGCGGCGCCGGACGGCAGCAACGTACAGCAGTGCCGCCGCCAGGAACAGGGGGCCGGCACCTGTCAGTGCTCCGCGCTCTCAAAATACCTTCAACTGGCCACCGACTGTTTTGTTGAGAACCAGTTCGGGAGTTGCCCCGGGGAGCGGTCGTGCGAGGCGCCCGGATTGTCAGTATGTGACGCCGCCATCCCGGCGGAGGAGAGCTGTAACGGAGAGGACAACGACTGCGACGGAGATGTCGACAACATCCCCGCCTCGACCTGCCTGGTAGACAACGAGTTTGGTTCCTGCGAAGGTACGGTAAAGTGCATACTGGGCGAGGAGGCCTGCGAAGGGCCGTCCGCGGCTAAAGAGATCTGCGATGGCAAGGATAACGACTGCAACGGGTTCACTGATGAAGGGTTCGCTGATACCGACGGCGACCTGGAGGCGGACTGCGTCGATACCGATGACGACAACGATGGCATCCTGGACGCGAGCGACAACTGCCCGCTGAAGGAGAACGGGGCGCAGGACGACTACGACGGCGATCTCCTGGGCGATGCCTGCGACCCGGATGACGATGATGACGGAACCAAGGATAACCAGGATTGCGACCCGCTCAATGCCAATATCTATCCCTTTGCCCCTGAACTGTGCGACGGTCAGGACAACGACTGCGACGGACCCATCGACGAGGGTAGCTGCGACGACGACAATCTGTGCACCGACGACGTGTGCGACCCGGCGGAGGGGTGCAAGAATCAGTTCAATTCCGACCCGTGCAGCGACGGCAACCCGTGCACCGAAGGTGACCACTGTGCGTTTGGCGAGTGCACCGGCAGCTTCATGGATTGCGAGGACGACAATCCCTGCACGGCCAACAGTTGCGATCCGCTGATAGGGTGTACCTTCACCTACTTCAACGGGGCCTGCGACGATGGCAATCCGTGTACGGTTGGCGACGTGTGCGAAGAAGGCTTCTGCTCGGGTACTCAGTCCGGGTGCCAGTGCAGCTCCGATGTCGACTGCATCCAGTTCGAGGACGGCAATCTGTGCAACGGGACGCTGGTGTGCGACAAGGCTGCCCCACCTTACAAATGTGTGGTCAATCCTGCTTCTGTTCCGGAGTGTTCGCTGCCTCCGGGCACTGACCCCACTTGCGCCAAGGCCGAGTGCAACCCGGTGACGGGGGTATGCGGCGTGGCCGCGCACAACGAGGGACTGGTCTGCAACGATCTAAACCTCTGCACCGTAAACGAGATTTGCCAGGCCGGCGCTTGTGTCGGCCAGAGCAAGGAATGCGACGACGCCAACGGTTGCACCGACGATTCCTGCGTGCCCGGACAAGGGTGTCTCCACACTTACAACACCAATCCATGTGACGACGGCAACTCGTGCACTATAGGCGATTCGTGCCAAGGGGGGACTTGCGTCGGCGGCGGGCCGTTGCCCTGCAACGACAACAACTCCTGCACCAACGATTCCTGTGTTCCCGGCCAGGGGTGTGTCCACTCCAACAACGCGCTCCCGTGTGACGACGGCAACAAGTGTACTACCGGAGACCTTTGCTCAGCAGGACTTTGCACCGGTGGTGCGCCCCTCGATTGCGATGACGGCAAACTCTGTACCAACGACCTTTGCGACCCCACCCAGGGATGCAAATACGCATACAACGAAGCTCCCTGCGACGACGGCAATTCGTGCACCAGTGGCGATGTCTGCCAGGGCGGCACCTGCGTGGGCGGGGTCCAGGCCAATTGCAACGACTTCAACCCTTGCACCACCGATACCTGTGATCCGGCGAATGGGTGCGGCTATTCCCTCAACACGCTCCCCTGCGATGACGGCAATGCCTGCACCAAGAACGATGTCTGCGAACAAGGAGTGTGCGGGGGCGAGGCGGTGAGCTGCGACGACTCCAATTCCTGCACCTCCGACGCCTGTGACGCCGACAACGGCTGCACCTTCGCACCCGTGTCAGGTCCGTGCGATGACGGAAATACGTGCACTGTGGGTGACGCCTGTCAGGCTGGCAACTGCCTGCCGGGTGAGTCCCTCGATTGCGACGATGGCAATCCATGTACCGTGGATCAGTGTGTCGACGGCGGCTGCGGCCATCAGGAGCTTGACGGCCTCGCCTGCGATGACGGCAACGAATGTACCAAGAACGATGTCTGCGTCGAGGGTTCTTGCGTTGGCGAGGGCAACGAGGCCTGCTGTCTCAAGGACTCCGATTGCGACGACGGCAATGCCTGCACCAAGGACATCTGCGTCATCGAGACGGGGCAATGTACCTCGCAGCCCACGCCTATGAACGGCTTTTCGTGCAACGCGGACAACAACGGCTGCACCGCGGGCGACTACTGCTCAGCCGGCCAGTGCCTTGTTGGGGATGCGGTCGATTGCTCGGATTTCGAGGAAGAGTGCAAGTCCGCGGCCTGCCAGAGCACCGGCGTCCAGACTTACAAATGTGCACTCTCGCCGAAAGAGCAGGGTACTCCCTGCGAGGACGGCCAGTATTGCACCGAGAATGACGGTTGTGACGCCCAAGGGACTTGCATCGGCGGCAATCCTGTCGACTGCAGCCTGGCGGGCGGTGGCTGCATCGAAGGACTCTGCAACGAGCAGACCGACGAGTGCGAGGGTGACCCTGTGGCCAACGGAATCTCGTGCAACGCGGATGACAACGGCTGCACCTCGGGTGATTCCTGCCTGGACGGCAATTGTGTTGCCGGCGAGGCCGCGGATTGCTCCTTTGTCTCGGACAAATGCATAATCGGTGTTTGCGTTCCGGTGGATGGGAACCCCGACGGCTATAACTGCGATCCGAAGTTCAAGCCGGAAGATTCGCCGTGCGACGATGACCTGTTTTGCACGATCAACGAGAGTTGCGACGGTGCGGGCTGGTGCGGCGGCGGGGAGGACAACCCCTGTGATGACGCGGTCGACGCGTGCAACGACGCGGTCTGCAACGAGCAGAACGACGCTTGCCTGCCCGAACCCAAAGCGGATGGAATCTCCTGCAATGACGGCGACGCGTGCACCATGGGCGATTCCTGCCAGGCAGGTATCTGCGCGGGCACAAGCAACGTCTGCGGTGAATATAAGGCCTCCACCTTCCACACTTCCATGTCCGGCTTCGCACCGGCGATCGCAGACCACCAGGACGGAAGGTACGCCATCCTCTGGACCGATAGCACCCGGGACAAGTTCTATGGTCGTAGCTACACCAATTCCTGGTCCAAGGAGTGGTCTGAATTCGAGGCATACTCCGGCGGCTCCGATGACTCGGAAATTGATGCCGACGGCTTTGATGATGGCGGCTTCGTCGCAGCCTACGTCCACCGACTCAGCCAGCAGCCCACGAGCAAAACCTGCTATCAGTCCATTTACACCGGCAGTTGCAACGACGAGAACTACTGTTATTCGTACAACCAATGCTATAAATGTACCAAGGCATTCACCAAGTACAACGGCACGAGGAGTCGGCAGGAGCGCATTTATCTGCGGTGGTTCGACACTCTCGACCAGACCACCAAGACGGTCACGGTGTTTGACCGCAGCAACAGCAAGAACCTGACGTGGGACTGTTCGGTGCCCTGGTCGTACGCGGATCCCTTCGGACTGGTGAAAATCTCGGCTTCCCCCAACGGCAACACCGTCATCCTCTGGCAGGACGGCACGGCCATCAAGGGCCGCATCTACGGCCCCACCGGTTCTCAGATCACGGACCTTGGCACCCTCGGAACCGGCTATAGTGGCTTCGACGTCGCGACTCACAAGGACGATGCGTTTATTATTGTCTGGTCCAAGAACGCCAACCTCTACGGCCAGCTCTACACGCCGGACGGTACTCCCGACGGCGTACAAATCACCGTCTCCGACACTTCAGGCGGCCAGGTGAATCCCGCGGTGGATACCTACTACAACGGACGTTTCGTTGTGGCCTGGGAGTCGGACCAGGGCGGGGACAAGGACATCTACACTCGTATCTTCAAAAAGGACGGTACGCCGGTGGCTCCGGCGGAGGTCAAGGTGAATACGTCCAGCAACGGCAACGAGACAGTTCCTGCCGTCGCCGCTTTTGACCTGGCCGGCAATTTCATGGTGGTATGGCAGGGGGTAGACCCTTCCGGTACGGGCATCCTGGCCCAACTCTACAACAAGAACGCCGCCCCCATCGGCAACGAGAAGATCGTCAATGTGGAGACCACAGGTGGGCAGACTGTGCCCAACATCAAGGTGTTGTCCAGCGAGGAGGCGATCATCGCGTGGCGGGGCGCCGGCGGCCATGTCTGGGCGCGCAAGTATGATTCCGACGGCGAGGCGTTGACTCACTCTAAGGAGCGGGTCAAAAACGAGACCTCTGACCTGGACCAGGCTTCCCCTGTGGCCGCCAAGCAGGGGGATGTCGGTTACGTTGTGGCCTGGGAGAACTCCGACGACGAGAACGACGTCGATATCAAGGCCCGTACGTTCGACACCAGCGGAGAACCGCTGGATGGCGAGTTCACAGTCAATACCACCGATGCCGGATGGCAAAATGCCCCAGCGGTCGGTGCCTCGTCTGCGGGCAAATTCGTGGTGGCGTGGCAGTCGTACGGTCAGGACGGCGACGTGGAAGGGGTCTACTTCCGTCGCTTCGACGTGGATGGGACAGCCCTTTCCGAGGAGGTTCAGGCCAACCAATACACCGACTATGAGCAGTACGAACCGTCCCTGGCGGTGGACCAGTCTGCTGGATTCGACGGCGCGTTTGCGCTGGCGTGGACCTCCTTCCTCCAACCGGGCGGCGAGGACTACGACATCATGGTTCGGTGCTTCTCCGCTTCGGACAATCCAGTGGGCAACGAATTGCTGGTCAACGCGAACACCGAAAACGACCAGACCTCCTCGGCGCTGGCCTATATTCCGAGCGGCCCTTCCAGATACATATTGGTCTGGCAGTCCAAAAACGAGGACGGTGACAACTGGGGCATTTACGCGCAGCGCCTGACGCCCACTTGCACCAAACAGGCCGACCCGTTTCAGGTCAACACTGCCGCGGTCAACGTCCAGTCCCAGCCGACCATTGCAGCCGCGTCGGACGGTTCGTTCCTGGTGGCCTGGCGCTCTCTCAACCAGGACGGGGACAGTTATGGTGTGTACGCCCAACGTTATGACGGTGCGGGGAACGCCGTGGGCGACGAGTTCAAACTCAACCGTGTAACCGCTTCGGAGCAGTCCTCGCCCACCGTCGCCTTCCTGTCGGACAATACGCTGCTCGCCGGGTGGAAGACTTTGTCGGAGGACGAAGCAGGGTATGCAGTGAAGTTCCAGCACTACAATTCGGACTTCTCGGTGGACGGCCTGGACTTCTTGGGCAATATCTATTACCTGAGCAACCAGGACAGCCCCGCCGCCTTGCCGCTTGACGACGGCAACTATGTTCTGCTGTGGCGCTCCGATGGGCAGGACGGGGACGCGGGCGGTATCATCGGACGGGTGCTGCCTTAGCTACGACCTACGCTTCTCGGGCCAACGCGTCGAAGTTCTGCTCTTCAGGTCGGGAAAATGGGATCTTTGCGCCGGCCATGCGCGCGCAGAGGCGGCCTAGATTGCGGCGGAACGCGGCGGGGCGGCTGTAGGGAACCACATACTTGATGGAAGGGAGCGATGCGGCCAGGCGAGCCGCGCCCAACACCAGCGCCTCGCCCACCGCGGACGGCGCGTAATCGCTGGGAGCCAGCAGCGCCTGGCGCGCCCGGGGTGTCAATTCCGGGTAGCGCAGCAGCACGTTATAGCCCAGCGAGCCGGCGTCGGAAGGCCTGCCGCCGGGCACCGGCAGCCAGGGGGTGGTTCCGCCCAGAGGACCCTTGTCCCGGGAGTGAAAGCGCAGCACCGGATCGAGGTTGCTGTCCAGGTAGGCCGGGAACAGCCGTCGGGCAAGGTCTGCCAGCGGCTCGGGAAGGGGGAAGACTGAAGGCTGTTCGAGGAGGAGCCGGGCCCAGTCAGCGTATTCGCTGTCGTCAAGACCTTCCACCGGCCGGGGAGGGCGGGCGCCGGGCCGGCGCGCGGTCACCGCGGTCACCGCGACGCAACACAAAGTATCGCTGCCCGGCTCTGCCGTGGTGAAACGGCCGTTTCCGGTGGCCCCTTCCCAGGTGGACAGCAGGCCTTCGCCGGCCACGTCTTCAGCCAGGGCTGAGGAAGGCAGCTCCAGTGTGGAGATGGTGCCTTGCAGCCCTTCCGGGCCGAACGCACCGATGAGGTAGCCCAAGTTTGCCCGGGACCGGAAGTCCTCCGGTGACGATGTGAGCCCTTTGCCCCACACGTCGTTGTTGATGGTTGTTGCCTCTTCGATAAGTTCCGCTTCGCGGGGGAGAATCGGTCGGCAATGGATAGCTGTGGTCACGGATAGACTCCTGTTGGTTACGAGAGCGATGCTGCCAGCGATTTGTGTTGGGAGTTGTTCAGCACGGAATACAGTTCTCCTCTGTTGGCTGCCGTTCGACCGGCGGCGGCCGCGCGTTTCAATTCCATCACCCGACTATAGGCTTCTTCTATGCGCTGCTCCGAGACGATCCGTCCGTCTACGGCCCGGTAGACCGTTTCGATGGCTTGCACCTGGACGTCCAGGCTGTGGCAGAACATCAGCAGGTCAACGCCCGCGTTGAGCGCCAGGATGGTTCGGTCTTCTACGTCGTAGTTGTCGGCAATGCCGCTCATTTCGAGGTCGTCGGAAACCACTGCCCCGGTGAATCCCAGCCGCTTCCTTAAAACATCCTCCAGCAGCGTTCGCGAAAGCGTCGCCGGACGCTTTTCACCGGTTCCCTCGTAGACCACGTGGGCGGTCATGATGGAAGGGACCCCGGCGTCGATGGCCGCCTTGAACGGCACCAACTCCCGTCCCAGCAGTTCGGCTACCCCAGCCTTCACCCTGGGCAGCACCTCGTGGCTGTCCTCCCGAGTATCGCCATGACCCGGAAAGTGTTTTCCGCACGCAATTACGCCTTCATCTCGAAACCCATGGATATACTCCACCGCCAGGGTGGAAACCCGGGCCGGGTCCGCGGAATACGCGCGGTCCGCGATGACCCTGTTCAGCGGATTGGTGTTAAGGTCCAGCACCGGTGCGAAGTTGAAGTTGAAGCCGATGGCTTTCAGCTCACGGGCCTGGTACGCGGCTGCGCTCCTCACCAGGGCTGGTGCGTTGACCTCACCGAACCTGGCCGCGGCCGGAAACCGGGTCACCGGTTCGGGCAGCCTTACCACTCTTCCCCCTTCGTGGTCGATGGCGGTGATGAGGCCGGGGTTCTTCAGCGACCGAATCAACTCCCACACCTGGCCGGGTTCGGAGATGTTACGGGCGAAAAACACCAGCCCGCCCACATGGTACCGGCCGAGAAGGTTTTTTACCCCCGCGGTGATGGCGCGCCCTTCGAAACCGCAGATGAACAGTTGGCCGATCTTCTTCTTCAACTCTTTGGAAGGCATCTAACCTACCCCCGTGCCACCGGGTCCGGCTGGGCGAGGCGATCTCGCAGCCGGTCCCCCACAATGTTAAAGGATAGTACCGAGACAAAGATGGCCAGGCCAGAAAAAGTGGCCACGTACGGGGAGCAGATGAACAGGGCCGCCCCCTCACTCAGCATGGCGCCCCATGACGGCATGTCCTGGGGGCCTAAGCCCAGAAACGAGAGGCTCGATTCCGCCAGAATCGCACTCCCGACTGCGAAACTCAGTTGCACAAGTACGATGGACGCAATGTTGGGCAGTATGTGCCGGCCGAGAATACGGGTGGTGCCGGCGCCTGCGGTGACAGCCATTTTTACGTAGTCCTTTTCCCGCTCCTGGAGCACCTGGCCCCGCACCAGCCTGGCCCATCCGGCCCACCCGGTGGCCGACAGCGCCAGCATGATGTTGAAGATGGAAGGCTGTTGGGTGATGAACACCAGCAGGATAGCCAGCAGGATGCCGGGAAACGCGAATACCACCTCGGTGACTCCCATGAGCAGGCTGTCCAGCGCCCCCCGCCGCCAGCCGGATATGAGCCCCAGCGGGATGCCGATGCACATGGATACGAGGGTGGCGCCGAAACCCACCAGCAGCGCGACCCTGGCGCCGTGGAGCAGCAACGAGAGGATGTCTCTTCCCTGCCCGTCGGTGCCGAGGATGTGGTCCGGGCTCGGCGGCGCCAGCAGCAGGGCAGCCCGGCGGAAGTCGAAGGAGTAGGGGGCGATAAGGTCCGCGGCCAAAGCTGCCAGGGCTATGAGCGCGATGAAGCCCAGCGCGATGGCGGGCGGGACTGCGCCTAAATGCTTACGGAGCATCACCGCCCTCCCGCGGCCGAGTGGCCGATTCGAGGATCGATGACCGTGTACAGCACGTCCACCAGGAGGTTGACCCCCACGTACACCGCACCGATGAACAGCGCAGTGCCCTGGACGATGGCGTAGTCACGCTGAGCGATTCCTTCCAGCAACAGCGTGCCGATGCCGGGCCGGGCGAACACTTTCTCCGTGACGATGGCTCCCGACAGGAGGGCGGCAAATTGCAGCCCGAGGATTGTGACCACCGGAATGAGCGCGTTCTTCAATACGTGGCGCAGGATGATGCGCTGTTTCGACAGCCCCCGAGCCCGGGCGGCCAGCACGTAAGGCTGTTGCAATACGTCGAGCATGCTGCTGCGTACCATGCGGGTGAGTTTGGCCGACAAGGCCAGCCCCAGGACGAATGCGGGGAGGATAAGGGTAGGGAGGCCCTGAACCCCTGCGGCAGGGTCGGGAAGCAGTCGCAAATGGACGCAGAAGAAATGAATGAGCAACGGCCCGAGCCAGAATCCGGGCATGGCGATACCCAACAGTGTTCCCATGAGCGCCACGTTGTCGGTAAGCCCGTTTCTGCGCAAGGCGGAGAGAACCCCGAGCGGCAGTGCGATGAAGCAGGCGATCAATACCGCGGCGAGGGCCAGTTCGAGGGTGTACGGAAACACTCCGGCGATGAGTCCGGATACGGTGAGCTCACGGCGGACCCGGGAAAACGGCCTTCCCAGCGAACCATCCAGCACCTGTCCCATGTACAGGCCGTACTGATCCCACAGGGGAAGGTCGAGCCCCATTTCCGAGCGCAGCAGCGCCAGCTCTTCGGGCGGGGCCTGTTCGCCCAGGATCGATACTGCGGGGTCGCCGGGGACCGCCCGGACCACTGCGAAGACGAGGGTGAGTACTCCAAGGAGAACCAGAATTGTGCGAACGGTCTTGGCTAGAATCCGGGCTGCGAGAGTTGTCAGCTCGACTTGCATGGCGGGTGGTTTCTCACCCCCCGGTCGAACTGACGACCACATAGGCCAACAGCAGCGCCCCCATTGCCGCCAGGGTAAGCAGCAGCGCCAGGTAGCCCGAGGATGAGGTCTGGCCGGCGGGCTCTATGTCGTCCAGGAGGCGAGTCTTTCGGGTCGGCCCCTGGGAGTCCAACTGTTCAGTTTCTTCTTCTTCTTCTTCCGACGAGACCGCTTCGAGGGTGGTGTCGGTGGATGCGGTGGCCTGGTCGTCCACGACCTTGATGGTCCACTCGCCCACCTTGATCTTCTGGCCCGGGGTTACCGGCGTCGGGCCCTCGACCGCATCCCCGTCGAGATATGTGCCGTATCGGCTCTCGAGGTCTTCCAGGATCGCGCGGCCCTGATCGTCCCGGAACATGCTGCAGTGATGCCGGGACACAGTGTTTTCCGAAAGCACGATGGTGTTGTCGTGAGCACGGCCGACATGAACCCGGGCGCCAGTGAGTTCCACCTCCCTGGTTTCGTCTTCCGGACCGCGCAAAATGAGCTGCATCGACTCCCCCTTTCCACATACTAGAAATACAACAGAAAGAGATCAAGAACAAGAAAGCGATCAGCGTTCAGCGTTCAGCCACACAGTGATAATTGAAAACGGAGAATTGATAATTGGAAATTGGTAATTGCCCCTCACCACGCCTTCTGCACGGTCAGGTCGGGCATCGGGTAGTGTTTGACGTTGAGGGTGAAGATTTTGCCGCCGGTGCTTTGCGCGGTGGCTGCGAGGAAAGCGTCGTTGACGTCGACGCCGTGGGAAGGGTTCCAGGTGCGGAAGAGCTTACCTGCGGCGTCCACCAGCCTGTGGTCCACCGGAGCGGTCCTGAACTGGGACAGGAACAGCTCCGTGGCCTCCTCTTCTCCGGGCCGCATGAAGAAGCTCACCTCGGCCCGCTGGAGAGCGCCGGTCCACAGCTCCAACGCGTCGTCTTGCGCAAGCCGGCGCAGGAATTTGAGCGCTTCCGGTTCTCCCCGCAGGTGCCAGATCAGTACGTCGCTATCGACATAAGCCCTCATCGGTGGCGCCGGGTCATGGAGTCACGAAAAGCCTTGCGCGCTTCTGCCACGGTTTCTTCAATCCCTTCCTCTCGCTTCCAAACGCCGTGAGTGTGGTCGAGGACGTCCATCTCGTCTTCATTTTCCACCCGCTCAGCCAACTCGAGGATGGCCCTCTCGACGATCGCTTTCTTGGATACACGTAGTCGGCGAGCCAGAGCACCAATGCGTCGCACCACCGCTTCACTCACCCGCGCGGAAAAGACTCCATCCATGATGGTCTCCCATTCTTACGTTTACATGTTAACGTTTACAGAGCGGGGTGTCAAGTACCTGCTACAGGTGAAGCCGCGGTATCACGCGGGAATTTGTGCCCTTGGGTTTTGGGTGCCGTGTCTGCCTACGGCAGCCAGGGCTCGATGTCGGACCAGCGGATACCGCCGACGTAATCGGCTCGGATCTTTCCTTCGGGGTCGATGAGGACCAGGTAGGGGATGGTGTCGACCCGGTAGTTGAGGTGCGCGCCGCCGGGGTCGTAGACGCCGGTCAAGGGGCTTTGGCGCGCGTCGAGGTAGGCTCTCAGTTGCGCCGGGGGATCCGCTGACACTACCAGCACCTCCAGCCGGTCGCCGCCTAATTCCTTTAACTCCTCGATCTCGGGAAGCTCACGCTTGCATGATGGACAGGATGTAGAAAAGAAATCCAGGAGCAGCGTCTTGCCCTTGTAGCTGTCCAGGGTACGAAAACTGCCGTCAGTGACCGACATCACCTTGAAGTCGGGCGCCGCGGTGCCGTCTTCAAACTGCCCCCCGCGCCGCACCACTCCGAACATCAACAACACGACGTACGCAATCAGCGCGACGAGGGCTACATCCAACCCCCGCCGAATTATCTTATGCCTGTCTATTTTCATTTCTTACCTCCCCCAGACATGGAGTGCGGGAGCGGTCCGTTGGTTACAATCTGGTGCTCCGGAGAGTGAGAATCCACTCATGGCGTCTTCCAAATCTCAACCTTAGAGACGGGTGAGAAACGATTAATGGGCAGCAGTCGAAAGCCCGCCAGTTCGTTGCGAATCACCGCAACGTTGTCTTCGTGCCATAGAGGCAATACCGGGATCGCATCCGCGATAATGCGCTGAGCCTCCAGGTAGTAGCCCAACCGCCGCTCACGGTTCATGGTGCTGTACCCGAGGTCCAACAGGCAATCGAGGTCGGGGTCGAAGAAGAAGCTGCGGTTGCCGTTGCCGAGTGCCAGTGGCAACCCGAACGACTTTCTTACGAAACTCTCGAACGCCTGACGGTGAACCAGCGGAAACCAGCGTTCTTCACACTCTTTCGCAAACGGCCCGGTCAGTTCTGAGAACTTGGGCGGGAAGAGTTGGCGGTCGACCGCGCCGTAGGCGCTTTTTTCGGGCAGAGGTTCCAGGAAGGGT
The DNA here is from genome assembly GCA_964626565.1 of uncultured Myxococcales bacterium. Classification (GTDB taxonomy): domain Bacteria; phylum Myxococcota_A; class UBA9042; order CAIXZC01; family CAIXZC01; genus CAZVFX01. The sequence continues at coordinate 23,795 of CAZVFX010000024.1, read as the reverse complement.
GCGGCCTGGGAGTGGAAGAACCAGCGCAAAATGTCCGGCTCCAGCACCTCCGGAGCCTGGAGGATGTACATCTCGTAGTTCCCTTTGCGCACGTCGGACAGGAAGGTGGACAGCTCCAACGGAATGAGCTCCACCTCAATGCCGACTTCGGCGAGGCCGTGGGCGATAATCGCACCGATATTGCGCCGGAATCGGTCAGTAGTGACTTTTAACCTGACCTTGGTGCGAAAGCCGGTTTCCGGGTCCGGGGTCAGCCCTGCCTCGTCCAGCAGTCCCCTCGCTTTGCTCGGATCGTAAGGATAGCGGGCGGTGTTATCGTTATAAGCCCAGTGGACTGGGGGGAGGATGCTGGTGGCGTCGGTGGCCATGCCTCGGAACTGCTCTCGGACTATGCCTTCCCGGTCGATGCCGTGGGCTATCGCTTTTCGCACTCTCGGGTCGGCCAGGCGGTGGTCCAGCAGATTGAAGGAAAGGTAGGTGACGCTGGCTGCGGGGCGGTGCGATACTGTTACCTCGGGATTCTCGGCCAGGCGCCGCACCACGGGCGGAGAGAGGCTGTTGACCACGATATGCCCGCTACCCGCCATCACCGAGAGGATGCGGGTCGCCTCGTCGTTGACCGTGCGGACGACGACGTATTTCGGCCCTACCGGCTCGAAGTAATGCTCGTTCCTTTTCAGGACGACCTTCTGGTCGCGGTACCGGGAGACAAAACGGAACGGTCCGCAGCCCACGTAATCGTCTTCGAAGCGAGCCGCCAGGCCGCCGCGGGGAGCCAGGATGTGTTCGGGCACCAGGCCGATGGAGAGATCCAGCGGGAAGGAGGCAATGGGCATGTTGAGTTGGAAGTGCACCTCGCCGTCTTTCTCCCACACCCGACGGATGTTTCGCTGCAACGGGCCCCGGAAGGGGGAGGCGAGGTTCGACTCGATTATGGAACGATAGGTGAAGACGACGTCTTCGGCCGCGACCTCGACCCCGTCATGCCAGTAGATGCCCTTGCGAACCCGGACCACCCAGTGGGTGCAACCCTCGTCTCCTTCGGGGCACGCGGGGCGCACAGACTCCGCGGCTTCGAGGCGGGGTACGAGGTCCTCGGTTTCCACGGTGGTCAACGAGCAGAAGATCAGTTTCGACACCTTGGTGGACGGGCCGTCTCCAACTACTCGCGGGTCAAGGTCCCGGGGCGCAGACTCCAACAGGATGACAACAGTTTCCCCCGGCTCACCGGGGTCAGCCGGCTCGGCGAGGCATGCTGTCAGCAGCAGGCAGGCAACAAGCAGTGGTTGTTCAATTCTCAATCCGAGCTCCTTCGACTTTGCTCAGAATGACATCACCTAGAAAATCTCCTTCACTGTAGGCATGTCCCGAATGTCCCGGGGGTCCATAGAGCAAGCCATGCGCATCGCCTTGCCCCATGCCTTGAAGACGGCTTCCGCCTTATGATGATCGCTGCGGCCATAGGGCAGATGGATGTGCAGGTTGCATTTGAGCTGGGCCGAAAACGCCTCGAAAAAGTCGTGGAGCAAAGCGACGTTCAACCCGCCGAGTACGCCGGCTGTGAACGGCACGTCGTACTTGAGGTACGACCGTTTGCAGATGTCCACCGCGGCAAAGGCCACGGCCTCGTCCATGGGGAAGACGAAACACCCGGCCCGGTTGATGCCGAGGCGATTCCCCAGCGCCTGCTCGAACGCATCTCCCAGCGCGGCCCCGGTGTCCTCCAGAGTGTGGTGCTGGTCCACATCCAGGTCTCCCTGGACGCTGACGTTGAGGTCGAAGCGGCCGTGTTTGGCGAACGATTCGAGCATATGAGTGAGGAAGCCCACCGGAGATTCGATCATGTACTTTCCCGAACCTTCGATGGTCAGGTCTACCTCGACCAGCGTCTGGGAAGTCTCACGCCTTACCTGGGCGGTGCGAAAGCCGTTCATGCCGGCACCTTCTCCTCGTTCCGCCGCTTGTGGCGAAACCTACGTTATGCTATCTTCTCACCTGCGCTCTTGCAAGGAGTACTTCCAATGTCCGCGACAATCAAAGTCATGCCTGATTTTCTGAAGAACCAGATCGCCGCGGGGGAGGTTGTGGAGCGACCGGCGTCGCTGGTCAAGGAGCTGGTGGAGAATTCCATGGATGCGGGAGCCCGGCGCATCGTCGTGGAGTTTGCTGATGGCGGCAAGCGACTCATCAGGGTGGTTGACGACGGCTGCGGCATGACCCGCGAGGACGCGCTGATGGCGGTGGAGCGGCACGCCACCAGCAAATTGACCTCCATTGAGGAACTGAGGAACATCCGTACATTCGGCTTCCGCGGCGAGGCGCTGCCCAGCATTGCGTCGGTGTCGAAGTTTACGTTGAAGACCCGCACCCATGATGAGCCGGTGGGCACCGAGATCCAGGTCTCGTCCAGCGGGGAATTGACGGTTTCGGATGCGGCCATGGCGCCGGGCACCGAAGTGACGGCCAACGAGTTGTTCTATAACGTCCCGGCGCGCCGCAAGTTCTTGAAGAGGGACGCCACGGAGGCGAAGGCTATTGTCGAGGTGGTCCAGAAAATAGCGCTGTGCAATCACTTGATTCACTTCGAGTTGGTGAATGACGGGCGCAAGGTAATCTCCGCACCGCCCGAAAACGACATGATGGGGCGTATTTACGGGGTGTTGGGCAAAAAGGTTTGCAAGCACCTGTACGAGTGCTTTCTGGAAGGGCGCATCTCGGTTTCCGGCTTCATCTCCGACCCGGAATACAAGACCCGCGGCGCTGGCAAGCTCTACACCTTCGTCAACAATCGGTTTGTGCGGGACAAGGTGATCATACAGGCGGTTTCGAAAGCCTATTCCACCTTGCTGGGGCGGGGGGAATACCCTTGTGCGGTGCTCAACATTTCGGTGCCGCCCGGCGAACTGGACGTGAACGTCCATCCCACCAAGAACGAAGTGAGGTTCGCGGCGTCCAACGAGGTTTTCTCTGCCGTCAGCCGGGCGGTGAGGCTCACCCTCGAGGAGACCCCCTGGGTGAGCCAGGAACTGGCCGCGGGCCACGTCCACTCCGCGGTGGAAGGCCCTTCCGGTTGGGGCGGCCGTGCGGTTCCCGAGAATGAGCCGGAGTTGGAGTTTCGCCCGGCCGGGCAAGGTTCTGCTCGCTACACATGGGAAGTGCGTGACCTGCCCGGGCATCTGGCGCCGGAAGGGGAAGGCCGCGGCGCGGCTGGGGCGGAAGGTGTACATGCGCCCGCCCTGGGTTTCACCGGCATGACGTACCTGGGCCAGTTTGCCAACTGTTTTCTCCTGGGGCAAAGCGGTGATCGCCTGGTGGTGGTCGACCAGCACGCGGCCCATGAGCGGGTGATGTTCGAGCGGCTGAAGGAGCAGTTCGAGAATTCGAAAGTTGCATCCCAACCCTTGCTGGTGCCCGTACTGCTGGAGCTGGGGCCCTCCCTTGTGGCCGAGGCGGAGGCCAAGTCGGAGTTGCTGGAGCGGCTGGGGTTTCACGTGGAGCCTTTCGGCGGGAACACGGTGGCGGTGAAGGCCGCACCGGTGCTGCTGGGACAGCGCAGCCCGGAGACTCCGCTGCTCGCGGTGCTGGACGAACTGGCGGAGAATCAGGGTCTCGGCCCGTCCGCCCTGTTCCATAAGACAATATCTACCATGGCGTGCCACTCCGCGGTGAGGGCGGGCGACCCCATGGCTCCCGAAGAGGTGTTGGAACTGCTGAGGCAGATGGACAGCGTGGACCTGGCGGCATACTGCCCCCACGGCCGGCCGGTGGTAGTGTTTTTTCCCGAATCCGAAGTGGCGAGATGGTTCAAGAGAACATAGAAGAATATCAGCGCCGGAAACGGCGCCGGCCTCGCACGGGCCATCCCCACCTGGAACCGGTGGTAATCGTGCTGGGTGCGACGGCCACGGGCAAGAGCAGCCTGGCGGTGGGCCTGGCTACCGGATTGCCGCTGGAAATCGTCAATTGCGATGCGTCGCAATTCTACGTCGGCCTCGACATAGGCACCGCGAAACCGAGCCGCACCGAACGCGCTCGGGCGCCGCACCATCTCTACGACATAAGTCCGCCGGAGTCGCCGCTGAACGCGGGCGAATACGTAAAAATGGCGGACCGTAAGGCCGCAGAGATCCTGGAGCGAAAGTCGATGCCCATGTTTGTCGGTGGCACCGGTCTATACATCCGGGCGCTAACCCTGGGGCTGGCGGAGATTCCGGACGTCTCCGATCAGGTTCGCGACAAGGTTAGCAGCATGATGAAGGAGTTGGGCGGCCAGGCGTTGCACAATGAACTGATGAAAGTCGACCCCGTAACGGGCGCCAAGGTGAGCGCCAACGACAGCCAGCGCACATCCCGTGCGCTGGAAGTCTACTACGAGACGGGCAAGCCGATTTCTCACTATCAGAAGCAGCATCGTTTTCGTACGCCTCGCTACGATGCGCTGAAAATCGGGCTCGAGCTTCCCAAAGAAGAGCTGAACCGGCGTATCGTGACGCGGGTGCGGGGCATGTTCGAAGCTGGTTTTGCCGACGAAGTGCGCAGGCTGCTGGCCGTGGGCCACGACTTCGACTCACGCGCGTTCAAGGCGCTGGGTTACCGGGAAGTTGCCGCGCACGTCAGGGGCGAAATCGGTGAGCGGGCGGCGATAGAGCGGGTCTGCGCACTGCATCGGCGGTACGCCAAGCGACAGCGAACCTGGTTCCGAAAGGAGTCGGGAGTGCACTGGTTCACCCCTGCCGAGGAAGGCCGCATCACCGCGCTGGTGGGCGACTTCTGCCAACGGCACCTGCCGTAGCTCAACTCCGCACTTTCTTACAATGGGGTTAAACTTGTTTAGATAAAGGCCTTATGGTATCGTTTACAGCCGAATACGTATGGAGAAAGCCATGCAGGTCTTGACCATAGTTCTTGCGCTTATCATTCAGGCTGGCACCTTCAACGGGTCCAACCCCTGCTCGTCCGGCACTAAGGTGGCGGACGATTGTCTCGGCGTCAGCGACGCCGGCTGCTGCACCGGCGACAATTCTGTGCGCTGGTGCGAGGGGGGAGTGCTGTGCGAGGCGTCTTGCGCGTCCACGCCGGCTTGTGGCTGGAAGTCGTCAGCCGGAGCCTACGGCTGCGGCACCGCACCGAAGGGTGACCCCAGTTGTGAGCACCCGTATTCCTGCTTCTCCGACGGGTGCGCTCGGGCCGATGCCCAGGCTGGGTGCTGTGGTTGTGAATGCGAAGATTGTGTCTGCGCGGCGGATCCGTTCTGCTGCGCTCAGTCCTGGGACCCGATTTGCGTTGAAAAGTGTCACGAATGTGACGGTTGCGGCAGTAAGGACGGCTGCACTCCTTCATCCACGCCGGGATGTGCCGGTTGTGCATGCGAGTTGTGTGTGTGTGAGCTTGATTCGTTCTGCTGCACCAATAAGTGGGATTCAATCTGCGCGGCCCTGTGCTTTGAGCAGTGCGAAGATCCGGGTTGCCAACCGTGCGTTCCCAACTGTGCAGGGAAAGAGTGCGGTGGTGACGGCTGCGGCGGTAAGTGCGGCGTATGTCTCGGTGGTTGGGAGTGCGAGGGGAGCCAGTGCGTACCCCCGCCGTGCCAGCCTAACTGTGCGGGCAAGGACTGTGGCAACGGTGGCTGCCTGGAAGAGCCCGATGCTTGCGGTGTTTGCCCCGGCGACCACCTGTGCAACGTGTTCGGCAAGTGTTATCCGCCACCGTGCGAGCCGGATTGCACTGGTGTGGAATGTGGCAGCGACGGCTGCGGCGGTAGCTGTGGCGTCTGCCCCGAGAACACCGGTTGCGTGGACGGAGCGTGCGTTGAAGGCGTGTGTGTACCCAGTTGTGACAAGAAGGAATGCGGCCCCGACGGCTGCGGTTGGTTCTGCGGCTTCTGCCCTCCCGGGTCCACGTGTGATGAGGCGTCGGGCAAATGCAAGACCTACTGTCCGCCCAACTGTACAGGCAAAATGTGCGGTGACGACGGCTGTGGCGGCAGCTGCGGCGAGTGTGCCGCAGGTCTGTCATGTAACGATGCCGGCCAGTGCACCCCTCCCTGTTTCCCCGCCTGCCAGGGCAAAATGTGCGGAACCGATTACTGTTGCGGGAGTTGCGGTACTTGCGCCGACGGAATGGTCTGTCAGGACCCGCCCGGCATCTGTGTGATGCCCGAACAGTGCCCTTCCAACTGCGCCGGGAAAGAGTGCGGAGATGACGGCTGCGGCGGAGACTGCGGCGAGTGTCCCATGAACTGGTACTGCCAGAACGGGATGTGCGTACCTCAATGCTCGCCCCAATGTCTGGTGCCGCCGACCTACATGGCCTACAAGCAGTGCGGTTGGGACGAGTGCCCCGGTGTTGACGGGGAATGCATGGGCCAGGGAGTTTGCGGCGCCTGTCCCCCCGGCTTCTACTGCAGCACCGGATATATTTGCGTAGAAGACACCTGCTCCTGTGTCGGTGTTGAGTGCGGGCCCCCTTCCGATGGCTGCCCGGTGTGCGGCGACGGCCCCAATAACGGCTGCGAGGAGGGATTGTCGTGCGACATGGAAATAGACATCGACCCTGAAACCAACGTCTGTGAGATGTGCCAGCCCAATTGCTTGAAGGACGACGGGACGCCGAAGCAGTGCGGCGGTGACGGTTGTGGCGGCGAGTGTGGCCAACCTTGTATGCCCGGCTTTGCGTGTGACGAAGACCCCAATGACGGCGATGTCTACTACTTCCAGTGTGAGCCGTGTGTGCCCAACTGCATCAACTCGTTCGGCATGATCAAGGAATGCGGTCCGGACAGTTGCGGCAACATCAACGGGTGCGGTATGTGCCCGGAAGGAGTGGTCTGTGTCGACGAACCTGAAAGCCCGCTGGATGGTACCTGCGTCGCGTGTGATGCTTCCTGCATGGTTCCTCCTGCCGGCGTCGTGCCCATGGAGTGCGGGCCCAAGGATTGCCCGGCGGGCTGCCTGGAAGCAGGCCTCGGGCCCTGCCAGAAAGATAGCGATTGCGACCAGGCGTTGGGCCAGCTTTGCAACGCGACGACCCACCAATGCGTGCAGTGCGAATCCTGCGGAACCTGCCCGGTGGGTTGGATCTGCGATACCTCGCTGGATGACGGCGACGAGATCTACGTGTGTGAGCCGTGCGTACCCAACTGCTCCGGCAAGGAGTGCGGGGATAATGGCTGCGGCGGGATGTGCGGAATCTGTCCTGCTCCGCTGGTATGCAACGAGGCGGCCGGGTTTGTGTGCGATGCAGTGTGCGAGCCCACGGCCAACTGCTTCGGCAAACAGTGCGGCCCCACCGGTTGCGGAGATTGCAACTCCGATGGGCTCTGCTTCGGCGGCTGCTTGGAAAAGGGCGAAGAGGACTGCGGCAAATACGGTGAATGTCCCGAGGGCACGGTGTGTAACTGGGGTACCGAGAAGTGCGTCAGTTGCGGTTCCTGCGGCATCTGTTCCATCGATGAGTTCTGCAACGCAGGCAACGTCTGCGAGAAGCTGCCCGAAGATGACAAGTGCATCGGTCTTGAGTGCGGGGAGAACGAGGGCCAGGACTGCGGTACTTGCCCAGATGGGGAGACCTGCGCGGACAACATGTGTGTCGAACTGCCTGAGGAAGTAGTTACCCCGGACGGTGACGACAAGGATATCACGGACCAACCCGAGACGGTTCAACCCGAGGACGATACCGGCGGTACGCCTGTTCCGGATACCGGCACCCCGCCCAAGACCTGCCCGCCCTGCTACAAGCTGTTCTTCGGGCAGTGTGTGGAAGATCAGAACCTGCCCGGTTGCGGCGATGGCGGCGGCGGCGGAGGCGGGTGCAGTTGCGCCACCACCCCGCCCGTGTCCACCGGCGGAGCCAACCTGTTGCTGGTGTTGGTGCTGGCGTTGTTCCTCGGGATACGCTTCCGTTCCGTAAGAGACTAAACCGACCCGACAAGGAGCCGAATCCATGTTTCTCAACGCCATGTTCATCGGCTGGACCGCGCTGGTCGCGTTGGCCGGCGCACCTGCTGCGGCCAACGACTGCGGCTTCATCGCCGACAGTGATCTCAAGCACTTCTGCCGTCAGGACTGTGGGTTCATCGGCGACAGCGACCTCAAGCACTTGTGCAAGGGGGACTGCGGCTTCATCTCCAACTCGGACATGAAGCACTACTGCCGCAAAGATTGCGGTTTTATCGCGGACGGAGACTTGAAGCATTACTGCCGGGGCGACTGCGGGTTCATCGGCGATTCCGACATGAAACACCACTGCCGCAAGGATTGTGGCTTCATCTCCAACAGCGATTTGAAGCACCTGTGCCGTAGCGGCAGGCCCTACCCCGGCAAACGGTAGGGTCCGGGCACCAGAACATGTGAGGCTAGAGCACCATGGGCAAAGTGAGAGTACACCAGTTGGCAAAAGAGTTGTCCACCGAGAGCAAAGAGGTGGTGGCGAAGGCTCTTGAACTCGGTTATGAAGTGAAGAACCACATGTCGAGCCTGGAGGAAGAGCAGGCGGAAGCGGTTCGCACCGCCATGGTTTCGGGACCCGACGGCACCCCGAGCGTGAGCGAGGGGCCTGCACAGCCTGAGCCCGAGCCGGAAGACCCCGACGGCCAGGTGGCCATGCAGGCCAAGGCAGCCAAACGGGCCGGGCGACGCGGACCGGGCGGCAAGCGCGGCTCACTGGCCCAGGACGATCCCTTCTGGCAGTTCGGCACGCCGGTGGAATCCTGGGGCGCCAGCCGGGGCGGCGGCCAGCAGCAGGACGGCATAACCCAGCCGGTGGATTCTTCAGGGCTGGCGCCCGACGATCCCTACTGGACCTTTGGTTCGCCCGTGTCGTCCTGGGGCAGCACCAAAAAGCAGAAGGAACGCCAGTCTCAAGACCGCAGTCAACGCAAGCGGTCGTACATCGAGTGCCGCACCTGCGGCGTCAAGATAGAAAAGAAACGAGCCCACCACGGCAAGAAGATCCCGTGCCCGTTCTGCAACAAGTGGATGCGGGACGTTCGTTAGTCGGTGACCCCGACACACCCACCTTTCCGGGTGGAGGCCGTTACCCCTCTCCTATCGTAACCGTTCCCAACGATCGCCACAGATACCAGGTGGCAATCGACCGATAGGGTTTCCATCGTCTGCCGATGGTTTCGACGCGGTCGGGGGAAAGGAGTTCCTTCGCCCCGGTCAGTGCGGTCACGGCCTTGCGGACGCCGAGATCTCCCGGCGGGAAGATGTCGGGGAGGCCGAGGTGGAACATAGAGAACATCTGCACGGTCCAGGGGCCCACGCCCTTGATGGCCAGGAGTTCGTCCATGCAAGGCGAGGTATTGCGGTCGAACAGTTCGGCCAGAGCCAGGGCGGTGTTGGCCTTGCTGGTCGACATTCCGGCGGAACGAAGGCCCTCGAATCCAGCGCCTAAGACTGAGGCCGGTGAAGGCTGTTCACCCACCAGTCCCTTGACTCTTCGAAATATGGTGACGGCTGCGGCGCCGGCAAGTTGCTGGTAGCAGACCGATTCGACGAGGGCGGCGAAGGGGTTGCCCGGGAACTGCTGCGGGTGCATTGTGTGGCCGACGGCCTCATACAGTCGCTTGAAGAGGCGGTCTGATCGGGCGAGGTGGCTGACGCCGGACGCATGCGCATACGGCTCGAACAGGTTGTCGAAGAGAGGTTGGTCCTTCGGCAGCACCGGTGCGGCAGCGCCTTCCGCCACCAGCATCTGGCACTTTGTCTTGATTCCGTCCGCTCCGCTGAAGCCGGTGAGTTTCCCACCCGCACCCAATACCCGATGGCAAGGAATAACAATCGGCACCCGATTGGTAGCCATGGCCCGAGCAACCGCCCGGGCACCCTGCGGCCGACCGGTACGTGCTGCCAGTTCACCATAGGTGACCGTCTCTCCCGACGGGACTTTGCGCAGCTCCCGATAGACTTCCCGGGCGTAGGGGCCAGCCCATGCCATGTCGACGGAAACGTCGGTGAAATCCTGCGGATCCCCTGCCAGGTGGGCGGCTATCCTAGCGCCGATTTCGTTCGTTGTCTGTGGTCTTTCGCCGTGAGCTGACCGCTGAGAGCTGCTCGAGTTTGCCCTGAGCGCAAGTCGAAGGGCTGAGAGCCCCCTTCCGGATCCGTGTAGTCTGATCCGGGTCACCCCCCGCGGTGACCGGACAATGGTGACGGGGCCGAGGATTGTGTCGACTGTAGCCTCGAGCCGGCTCACGGCTCAAGCAGCCCCTTAGGCTGATTCTCAATATGATCGAGTGCAGCTTCGGCCGCGGCCTTCAACTCGTCGTCGTCGGTTTGGCGCACGAATTCTTCCAGCGGGGTTTTGCCCTTTTTGTGTCCCATAAGCCTGAGGCCCTCAACGCCCGCGGCCTGCACGTCCCGGTCCGGGTCGGCAAATCCTCTGGCGATGAACTCGATGACGTTGTGGTCACGGGACCGGCCCAGTGCGATAATGGTCGCGGCGCGTACCCGTGCGTCCTTGTGCATGAGCAGGATTCCCGACTGCAGAAGCGGCGGGATGGCCGGGTCGATTATCCACTGGATGCCCCGAATCGCGGCTAGCTGCATCTCCGGCTCCATGTCGAACAGGAGCTGCTTGTAGGTCTCGACAAATTCCCGGTGCTCGTCTTCGGTCTCGTTGAGGGCCACGATGGTTCTCAACACTTCCAGCTTCTCCTTCTTGTTTCTGGAACCCACCATGAATTTCAACTTGGCCCGAGCCGCCTTGATCTTGCGGCCCCGGGTGGCGACTACCGCCTCGATCCTCACCTCATCGGTTTCGTCGGCCAGCTTTTCGACGACCACCGCATCGCCTTCCTTCGCTTCCATGGAGACGGCGGCGGAGATCGCGATAATCCGGATTTTGGGGTCTTTGTCGTTCTTCACCTTGAGCACGCGCTTCCAGTTGCGCTTGCCGCCGATTTCGTACAGCGCCTGGACCGACGCCCGCTTGATCACCGGTTCCTCGTCCTTTACCGTCTCCCCCAACAGCGCCAGGATCGGCTCAATGTCGCGGTCGGCAGCCTGCTTCTTCTTGGCCGCGGCAACCAGGGCCAGGACCGCCAATTCCCTGATCAGCATGTCCTTGGACGCCGCAAGTTTCATGACCGCCCGGAGTTTCTGAGTCTCCAACAGCGCCGAGATGGTTTCCCGGGCCGCGGTCTTGAGTTCTTCTCTCGCCGCAGCCTTGGACAGCTCGGGGAGTTGGTCGATGAGCCCCAGATTGCCCACCGCGGTGATCGCAGTGGTCGCCACTTTGGCGTCGGTATGCTGCAAGCCTGCAACGAGCATGTCGGTGAGATCCAGGTACTTTCGCATCTCGATGGTGGTGATCGCTTCCACCGCTTCTTTGCCCGCGTGCTTGGTCACCAGGTACTTGATCCCCTCTTTGGCCGGGTCCTCCAGGTTCTGGCGCATGAGCGCGATCGCGATCTGCTTTCTGAAATCCTCGGAAATGGAAACGTCCAGCAGCAACTGGCGCAAGCTGCCCACGTCGCCCATCTGATTGAGCCCGTCGAATGCGGCCTTGCGTACCGCCTCCTGGTCGTGGGTGAGGTAGCGGACGAGCGCGGGCAGAACCCGCTTGTCCCCGGACGATGCGAGCTTCTGCAAAGTGGTGACAACCACGTTGACGTCTTCGCTTTTCAGCTCCTCGAACAGGATGTAGAGCTGATAGTTGTTGCGTCCGTTCTTCACCAGGATGCGAGCCGCGCGCAGTTGGGACTCAGGGTCGTCTGTGGAGTCGGCCATAGCCGCGAGTGCGTCCAGCACCGGTGGTTCGGTCTTGTTCTCGACCAGCTCGATCGCCTTGTAGCGCACGCCGACATCCGCGTCGGTGAGCATGGGAATGAGTTGGGTGTTTTCATCGGCAAGTTGAAGCTGCGGAAATGCCTCGAGGGTCTTCAGGCGTACGTAGGGTTCTTCCGACTTCAGCATGGCCAACACCCGCGTGAGCAGCTCGGGGTCCCTTTTGTCCATGCGCTCGTGGAAGGTCTTGGACTCGATGTAGTCGTTGACTCCCATGCGAATCAAAGCGTGGGAGAAATGTACCGGCGGCAAAGCCTCCCATAGCGGCACCGTCGGTGCAAAGTAGGGGAATTTCAGCGCTTCATCGGTGATCAGTTTGGCTTCTTCGCCAACATAGAGCTTGTCCACGCCGATATTGGAGAAGGTAAGATATACTTCGCCGATGATGATGTCGTGGAACCGGCCCTGCGCTTCGTCGAGGATGAGGTACGCGTCGAGCACTCCGTCCCTGTCCTTGACGATAAGGTATGTTTCCCCGTAGATGGCTTGCCTGGAGCCGTGGAGTTTTTCAAACAGTACCCCCATCTTCTTCTCGATGGCGCGCTCGGACGGACCGACGAAGCTGAACGGCACAAAGAAGATGCGTTGCTGACCCTGAAAATTCATCTGCTCTGCGGAAAAAGCAAAGAAGACCTCGGCTTGCGCAACAGCCGGGAGGAGTAGGCTCAAGAGTATCGAGATGAGGACAAGCCGTTTCATGCTGTTAAAGCCTCCGTATTAGAACCCTATTCTTGGCGCGGCCCCTTGCTGTTGTCAACGCAAATCCCGAATCGAGTACCGGATCGGCCGTTCTATGCTTTGGTTTTAAAGTCCTTACCAAGCCACCCTTTTGCCAGCACGAGCATCACGGTGGAAGAAATCGCGATGCAGCCGAAGTAGAGCCACATGGTTTGAGTGTCCTTATCCCCGATTGCCGGACAGTAGCGGTCCATCATCCAGCCCGAATAGAGCAAAGGCACCAGCAACTTGGTGAGGAACCACGGCAACTGTGCGACGCCCATGTATGTACCGGTGCGGCCTTCCGGCGCGATCTCTGCCGCGTACTGAAGGAAGCGGGGCTGCCACATCGCTTCGCCCACGGTCATAACGACGATATAGGTGAACAGAGTCCAGGCGTAGGGGCCGATGACCAGCAGGAACGCAGGTGCGGCCATAATGAGCGTGCCCCAGATCATCATGTTGTACACCTTCTTCTTCTGGGTGAGAGCGGTGATGATGGGCACAAGGATGAAGATCATTATCGGGTTGGCATTGGCTGCAATCTCGAAGTAGTCGCCGATCCATCCATCAAACGCCCGCTTGATGTATTGGGGAAGAATGAGCCAGTTGTAGGTGAACAGAGTCTGGACCGGAATCAGTGCAAAGATGAAGAATGCGAATTTGGCGTCCGCCAGTGGGTGGTTGGCGATGAAAGACAGGACCTTGTTTCTGGTCGGAGTGGGCAGGAGCCTGATGTACAGCGGCATAAGTGCGAACCCGGCGGCGGCGTAGTAACCATAGGGTTCGGGCACACGCCAGAGCAGCACTCCCACGATGGCTGCCAGGAACAACCATACGTGCTTCGGCACCGTCAGGCCCTTGTCACTGAGGTGCCGAGCTGCAGCTTCGTCGGTGGCGCCTTCCGTTTCCTGTTCCGCGACGGGGGCTGCGGCCGTCTCGTCTTCAACCTCTTTCGTTTCCTTCTTGGCCCGGGCGATGGCCTCCTTGACGGTCTTGTTGGTGAGAATGAAGAAAGTCGCCAGCAAAGCTACGATGGTGAATGCGGTGTAGACCCAATAGGTGCCGGGAATGCCCAGGCCGGCGTAGTCGTTGTCGCGCAGCATGAAGGCAAAGGTCGGTAGCCAACCGCCCAGGTTCATGAGCGCATACAGCATGGCAAAGCCCATGGCCGCGTTCTTCGGGTTGGTAAACTGGCGCACCGCGGAATAGGCTGACGGCTGGTACATGCCGTAGCCGATGACTACGAACACGATACCGCCCATGGTGACCAGGTGTAGCGGGGACCAGAGCCCAGCCGGTTCCATCCCCAGGACCGTGGGTGCGGCGGAAATGAGGACCCGGCCGATAAGCATGAGGGTGAAGGCCAGCAGCAGAGCTCTCCGGACCCCCCACTTGTCCCCGACGAAACCGAGGAAGAACATGGAGATGGTGATGCCCGCGGTGAGAACCATAACCATATTGTGGGACCACTCCTCGACATGGGGCACGCCCACGAAGATAAACTCCGAGAAGTGGATGGCCAGGTACCCCAGCATGCCGAAGTACACCATCCCTTCGAAGAAGTAGGGGACGTTGATGCCCCACAAAGCTCTGGGCGCATGCACCAGGTCGATAAACGGCTGGACGATTTCCTGCAGTGGGCTTTGCTTCTTCTCCGGCCCTGTGTTCTGATCACTCATGTCGGCTTCCTGCTCCGGTAAAGTTGTCTTGTCACGATGCGTTGCAGTCGACCCTTTTTAGTCGGTTCCTGCTCACGTGTCAACAACAGACAAGTTGATTGACAAGCAACGGGGGGGGACATACGATTCTTGATTATTGGAGGTGCGTAGATGATTGAAAGGACTGTAACGGTGGCCCTGGCTCTGGTACTCGGGGCGCTTTTCATGGTGGTTTGTGTGCCGGACCAGGCTACGGCTCAGGTCAAGACGGCGACAGACGAATACACTCCGCCCGCGTTTAACGTAAAGGAAGGAAAATGGGATCGCAAAAGGCGGGCCCAGATGGTGGAGTTCGTCTCCGAACGATACCGGCACAAGATTGATGACGAGCGGGTGCTCAAGGCCATGGGCGCTGTGCCCAGGCAGGAATACATGCTGGAAAAGGACCACGACAACGCGTACCGGCAGATGTGGTACCGCATCGGGTACGGCCAGACCATCACCGATCCGGGGATGGTGGCGTGGATGACTCAACTCATCAACGTCAAGACCACGGACAAGGTGCTGGAAATCGGCACCGGGTCGGGTTATCAGGGGTCGGTGCTGGCGCAACTGACTCCCCACGTGTACTCCATCGAGATCGTGGAGAAGCTGGCGAAGCGGACCCACAAGAAGCTGGAAAAGCTGGGGTACAAAGACGCCATAAATACGAAAATTGATGATGGCTATTTCGGCTGGGAGGAGCACGCTCCGTTTGATAAGATCATCGTCACCTGCGCCGCGGACCATATCCCGGTGCCGCTGCTGCAGCAGCTCAAACCGGGCGGCCTTATGGTTATCCCGGTGGGGCCGCGCTACCAGCCGGGGAAGCTCTATTTCGTAGCTAAAGATGCAGACGGCAAGGTGCACAAGAAAGTGCTCACCACCGTCGAGTTCGTCCCTATGCGCCGCAAGAAGAAAGACAAAGAAAAATGATCACAGTACCCTGAGAGCGAGCGAGGGGCCATGATCCGGTACCCCGAGAGCGAGCGAGGGGCCTGCGCCGAGCAGCATCGGCCGTAAACAAGGAGGAAGTCATGCGCAGAAACGCAGCTCTGCTAGTTTCTCTGGCCTTTATTCTCGCCGGCTGTCATCTGCTCAAAAGCAACGACGAAGCGCCTCCTGCCGGCGAGGCACCCAAGGTAGAGAGCAAGGCGGTGGCGAAGCCGGGCGGTGATGCCGAGTCCCGTGGCGCGGTGCTGTTGGTCATCGCTTTCCACGGCTTTCAGGACAAGGAATACGAGACTACGCACAAAGTGCTGCTTGATGCCGGTTACAAGGTGGACACCGCGTCGCTACAGACCGGCACTGCCCAGGGCGCGCTGGAAGGTACGGCGGTGGTGGACCTGACTCTGATGGAGGCTGTCAAGCAAGTCGATTCCTATCGTGCGGTGGTGCTCATCGGCGGGCCGGGGGCCACGGTGTTCCACGACAACGAGACGGCTCATGACCTGGTGCGCAAGGCGGTGGATGCCAAGCTGGTGGTGGGCGCCATCTGCCTGGCCCCGTTCACCCTGGCTAAGGCGGGAGTACTGGAAGGCCTTTACGCAACGGCGTGGACCGGCGGCAAGTTTACCGTCGAGAGTCTCGCCAAGCACGGCCCGTTGTACCGTGATGAGCCGGTGGTGGTAGACGGCAACATCGTTACCGCCAGCGGCCCGCCGGCATCGGCTGAATTCGCGGCCGCGTTACTGAAACTTTTGAAATAATAAGGGAGTCCTTACATGACGACGTATCGTTCAGTGTTGCCGTTGTTGTTCTTGACGACGATTTTCCTTTGCCCCGCCTGCTCCGGCGTCCAGGTAGGTGGCGCCGGCACCGGCAAGGACTACTCTCAGGCGCTGAAGTCCTTGACGCTCACCGACCTCAAGGGAGCGCCGGTGGAGCTGGCCGAGATGGCAGGCAACAATGTGATCATGGTGAGTTTCTGGGCGACGTTCTGCAAGCCGTGCAAGGCGGAGATGCCCTTCCTTCAGCAGCTCTACGATAAGTACTACGAGCAGGGGCTCCGGATTGTCAGTATCAGCCTGGACTCTCCGGACACAGAGGCGCTGGTGAAACCCTATATCGAGCGCAACCGGTATACCTTCCCGGTGTGCATCGATCGGCAGAGCGATGCCACCATCCAGTTCAACTCGAAGAGCGTGCTTCCTTTCCTGGTGATAATCGATCGCAAGGGGAAGCTGGCGTTGAAGAAGGACGGCTTTTCAGTGGGCGACCAGGGGTATCTCGAGAACCTGGTCAAGGGGCTGCTTGAGAAATGAGACGGCTAACCACTTTGCTTGTCTGCATGGCGGTCTTGTGGCAGCCCGCAGACGCGGCCGCTCAGTTCCTGTCGGTGGGAGATTTTGACTTCAGTCTCACTGAAACCGTTCACGCAGACTCTCACTGGGGCGAGACGGTCACGTACCAGGATCCAGCGACGGGCGAAACCAGGAAAGACACTTACGACTTTTTCGACATCAAGAACCGGCTGAACCTCTCCGCCGATTCATCTTGGCTGTCGTTCGGCGCCCGGATGGACAGCGCGCATTTTTTCGGTCCCGATGGTGGCGAAGCTCGCAAGGACTTTGACGAAACCTACAGCAACGACTTGACTCTGGAGAAGGTGTTCATGAGGGCCCGGCGCCGGGGACTTACCGTAGAAATTGGAGATGTCTACGGCTGCCTGGGCAAGGGTATGGCCCTGTGTGTCAAGAAGCTGGACGAGCTGTCCATCGACACGACCTTGCGTGGAGCAAAGGCGGTGTACCAGGAAGGCGTGGTGGGAGTAACCGCCATGGGCGGGGTGTCCAATATCGTCAATGTCGGCGACAAGCTGGAGGAGAGGCTCGACGACCCTAATGACCTGGTGGTGGGCCTTGAGGGACGGCTGGCCCCGCTGCAATGGATGAGGCTCTCCATGCACACCAGCATGATCAAGGACAAGGAGCAGTACGACCAGATCCTTGGGGGCAACTTCGGGCGCCAGTCCTTGAGCATGGTGGGTGGCACGTTTTCCGTCCCCGACCTGTTTGGGTTCGGCAGCTTCTTCGTGGAATACGATCGGATGACCAACCGCAGCATCAGCTACGAGTATGATTCCACGGACAAGGAATTTCAGCACTCCGTGCACGGCGAAGAAGGCAACGCCCTCTACGCCATGACCACCATCGACTGGGGGCTCTTCCATCTCCTGGGCGAGATGAAGTGGTACGACGGCATGGGCGGGGACGGGTTCGTGGGCGCCAACGTCGAGTATCGGGAGGACGGCACTTCCGAGCCGGTGTATTACGGGGCGCTGCCGCCGTTGGAAGATGACCAGCTCTTTTTGCAGCCCGAATATTACGATGTGTTGGGCGGAAGGGTGCGGCTGGATGCGGAGCTGCCCTGGACCAACACGGTACTCTTCGTCAACTACGCCTACTTTGACGACCAGGTGCCCGACGAGGTGGAGACGGTTGGGGACCAGCAGTTCATTACCGAGCACGATTATTTCGTGCGGCATTTCTACGGCGGAGTTGAGCAGCGCGTGGATCAGTTGTCCATTGTCGGCACCCTGTCCGCAGGCAGCCGGCGGGAGAAAAAGCTGGGTCACGACTGGGCCATGCGGCATTTTGCCGGCGACGTGGTGTTCCCTCTCTTCGGGCCGCACAGCATGGAGTTGGAAGGAAGATGGGAGACCTACGACGACACGGTAGCATCGGATTTCTCCATTTCCCGCATGGCCGCTACTTATGCGTGGGCGCCCATGTTCTCGCTGTCGGGGGTATACGAGCATTCCGACGAGCCGCCCACTCAGGGCAAGGAGAACTTCGTGTCGGGAGAGTTGGTCTGCCGTTTCCGCTCCGATTCGTCGGCCAAAGTGGTGGTGGGTGATACCCGCGGGGGCTTGCGTTGCGCCGGCGGCGTCTGTCGAATCTTTCCACCTTTCAGCGGCGTGAGAGGCGAACTCACCTTGCGGTTCTAGTCCGGGCGATGAACGTTTTCATCTACATCTGCTTTCTCCTCTCAGGAGTCACCGGTCTGGTGTACCAGGTGCTGTGGGGAAAGTACCTCCAGCTCTTTCTAGGGGCCGGAAGTTATGCTCACGCAGTGGTGCTGGCCACTTTCATGGGTGGGCTGGCCCTGGGCAACGCGCTCTTCGGGCGGCTGGCCGATCGTCGTATCGGCAAATTGGCACTTTATGCGGGCCTGGAGTTGGGGATCGGCTTTTCCTGTCTCCTGTTTCCTGCGCTTTTCGACGCTTTGTCCAACCTCTACCTGGCCCTGGCCTCCGCCGATCCCGAGTCCCTGGGCAATCTGGTGGTGAAGTTCATCTTCTCCATCGTGGCTATGCTGCTGCCCACGGTGCTCATGGGCGGTACACTTCCCGTGCTGTCCAAATTTGTGATCAGGAAGATGGCCGATGTCGGCCACAAAGTGGGCTGGCTCTACTTCATCAACAGTGTGGGAGCGGTCGCAGGGTGTGTGCTGGCGGGTTTCTGGCTCATCGCCACCTTCGGCCTCGAGTTGTCCATGGTAGGGACTGCGGCCATCAACCTTCTCATCGGCGCGGCCTTTTTATATTTGCGCCGATTCGAGTCCGGGCCCGACTCCACGCCCGCAGCCGATGCCGAGCCTCCCAAAGACGGGCTGGAAACGCTGCGCACTTATACCGACGGCCAGATCAAGGGCGTGGTGGCGCTGATCACTTTGTCGGGCATGGTCTCTATGATGTACGAGGTGGTCTGGACACGCCTCTTGAGCCTGGTCATGGGCGCGTCGGCCTATTCGTTCTCCGTAATGCTCATGACCTTCATCGGCGGCATTTCCATCGGTGGTGTACTGGTTTCAATGATCATGCGCAAGGACCGCAACGCGTTGCTGCTGCTGGCGCTGTGCGAGCTGGGAATATTCGCTTCTCTCCTGCTGATGCTCCCTGTCTACGAGCGTCTTCCCTATTACTTCAACGGGCTGGCTTCCCTTCTCTCCCGGACCCCTTCCGCTTTCGCCCTGTACCAGGTGTCCAAGGTGGCCACTTGTTTTCTCATCATGGCGGTGCCGACGATCCTTATCGGGATGACCTTGCCTCTGGCCAGCCGGATTTGTGTACGCGGTCTGTCGATTCTGGGTGCGGGTGTAGGCTCTGTGTTCTCCTTCAACACCATGGGGAACCTGGTGGGGGCGGCCCTGGGTGGACTGGTGCTGGTTCCGGCCCTCGGGCTTCAGATGACTATGGAAGTGGGCATCCTGCTCAGCGGTCTTATCGGCGCCGGTCTCCTGTTCTTTCTCGACGAATGGCCGAGAAAATGGAGTGTTGCAGGGCTGGTGGCAGTGGTGTTGATTGCCGGTCTTTTCATGGCATTTGGACCCCGCTGGAGCGAAAGTGTGTTCAACTTCGGAGGCTATCGGCACCGGGACAAACTGGGTAACACCTTCGACGAATTCAAGGAGCGGGCCGCCGAGTTCGAAATTGTCTTCCATCGTGACGGTCCCAACGCTTCGGTGGTGGTCACCCGGTCCAGGGAGGATCACGACAACCTGTTCCTCAAGGTCAACGGCAAGAGCGATGCCGGCACGGGGATCGATATGCGGACCCAACTGCTGTTGGGCCACACGCCCATGCTTCTCCACCCCGACCCCAAAGATGCACTGGTTATCGGGCTGGGCAGCGGTGTCACCGTCGACGCGGTCCTCAAGCACCCGGTGGAGCGGTGCGACGTGGTGGAGATCTCACCTGCGGTAGTGGAAGCTTCCCACCTGTTTGACCGTTTCAACGGGCGCCCCTTGGAAGATGCGCGCACCAGGCTGGCAGTGGCCGACGCCAAGGAGTTCTTACACCTTCAAGCTGACGTTAGATATGATGCGATTATCTCGGAACCATCCAATCCTTGGATTGCGGGCATCGGGAACCTGTTCAGCGTGGAGTTCTTCGAAGAAGCGGCCCGCCACTTGAAGCCGGGCGGCCTGATGGTCCAGTGGGTGCAACTGTACGAGATTGACGATCGCATCTTGTCTGTGGTCTTCAACACCTTCAGCAGCGTTTTTACCCATGTCACCGTGTGGCATCCGCGGGCCACCGACATCATCATGGTCGGCTCCATGTCGCCTCAGACTCCTTCCTGGCAGTTGCTGGCCGAGAAGCTGGCCCGCCCGTCTGTGCATGGCAATCTCAACCAGCCCCGGGTGCTCGAGAAGATGGAGGACGTGCTGAGCTTTCTGGCAACCCAGATGATGAGCTCCGAGTCCTTCAAGAAGGCCTATCCGGGGGAGGGTGTTCTCAATTCCGACTTCTTCCCGTTTCTCGAATACGAGGCGCCCCGCGCCTTTTTCATCGGGGCGTCGCTGCAGGAGGTGCTGGCGAAAGACGAGCGATTGCGGCCCCGCCGGGGCAACAAGCTGTTCGTGGCCGAGTGGCTGGGCAACCGGGCGCTTGGCGCGGACGAGTGCGCGGGGCTGGTTCTCAATTTCGCCCGTGAACTATCGGAACTCACCGCGCCGTTGAGGGTCAACCTGGCTGAAGAGTGCCGGCGCGAAAACGACCCGCGCTCTCATGATCTTTACCGTCAATTCGGAAACCGGGCGATTATCGGACAACGGAAAACGTGGGGCGATAAGATCTCGAACAACTCCATGTCCGGCAACGATTGGCTGGGCTTACGGGCTTTCGAAGGGAAGGTGTTGCTGTCCACCACAACCGTGTTCGGTTTTGCCGAGACGGCCCGCTTTGAAATGGCCCATGGCAAATGCCTCGAGTTGTTTCCTGAGCGCTCAACGCAACTGGAGCAGGATCGGGTGGACCTCTACCGCAGGTTGGGTCTGGGCCCGGTTCCGGCGGCAACATTGTTGCAATGAAGTCGGGCAAAAGCGTATGCTAGGCCGAGGCACAGGCGAGGGAGGCTCGCGCCGTGAGTCGTACCGAAGAACAAGACAAAGTGAACACCATTTGTGGACTGGTTAATCTCACTGTTCGGTGCAACCAGGACTGCATCTTCTGTTGCGACGGCGATGTCAAAGAGTCGGGGCACGACCTGACCACCGACGAGGCCAAGGGGAAGATCCTCGCCCTCCGGTCGGAAGGCGCTGACTCGGTTACCATCATCGGCGGCGAACCGCTGGTGCGCAAAGACATCGTGGAGTTGGTGGAGTACGCCCGGGGTTTGGGCCTGAGCGTAGGAATCACCAGCAACGGCACGCCCCTGACGAAGAAACTCCTCGACGGCCTGACCAGGGCGGGCCTCACCTCCATCGAGATCTCCATGCACGCGGTTGACCCTCAGCTCTCCCGCACCATCAGCCAACGCAGTTTCACCCCTGAAAGGCAAGTCCGTGCTTTGACGTTGCTGGGGGAACTTGGTTCCGACGGTCCCGGGGTGTCCATTAATTTCGTCATGTTTACAGCGAACTACAGTGAACTTCCCGCGTTCGTCGAGCATGTCGCGGACGAATATCCGTTCATCGAAGAACTGTTTATCAACTTCGTGGACCCCATCGGCTATCCAGCCATGGACAACTCGCTGGTGCCCACTTATGCGGCGGTGAAGGACTCGGTGCAAAACGGGCTGGAAATAGCGGAGCGGCGGGGCCTCAGTTTTACCGTCGATTCCATTCCCGGCTGCATCCTGGGGCCTTACTTCCTTTATCTGCGTGCGACCAAGGAGATGTTGCGCGGTGTTCGGTACGCCAAGGATACCTTTCGCATCGAGGATGTCGCGCCCAACGACGACCAATCCCAGTACTACCGGGTTGACGCCTGCTTCGACTGCCCGGTGAGCGCACTCTGTCCCGGCGTGAACTTCCGCTACCTTTCGATCCACGGCGACGCCGGGATAGAACCCCTGGAGCCGTCGATTCTGTCGGAATCACGTTTTGTGGTGCCCGCTGAGTTGTCGTCGGTGGACCCCGCTGTTTTCGGGGATGCCAGAGCGTCGGGCGAGGCTCTCTCCCGTCAGCGACGATATCGGCCTGAACCGGACCCGCAGCCGGCGCGTCCCGCACAAGCCGAATTCGCAGTGTGGACTGAGCACAGGACCAACAACCGCTACCCGGTTTCAGACGAGGAGTTGGGCCCTTCCGCACCTCCGCCGGGCAAAGAGCTGGTGGCCTTTCTGCAGCATCAGGCCCCGGGGCGGGCCTGGTTCGTGGGCGGGGAGCCGACCTTGCGCAAGGACCTGGGAAGACTTATCCGCGCCGCGGTAACCATTGGGCACGAGGCGGTTCTGGTTTCTAACGGGCGACGGTTCGCTTACGACAAATACGCGCGCAGCATCGTTGACGCGGGCACCCACAGGTTTGTGGTGTACCTGCACTCGGCTGACGCAGCGGTGCACAACCGGCTGGCAGGGGACGATGCCTTCGAGCAGACGGTGCAGGGGATAAGAAACCTGCGCAGGTTCGGGGCCAATGTGATCGTTCACTGCGTCGTCACCGGGGAGAACATCGACGGGCTCGAGAAACTTGTGGATTTCTGCCGCGACCAGCGCCTGGGCCTGCATCTTGCCCCAGTGGGTACAGACGTGCCCCGGGGGGATGAACTGGCCGTACCTGTGGCCCAATGTGCGCGGCGGGTGGAAGAAGCGTTGGTGTACGCCCGCACGTCGGGTCTGGATGACAGCCGCCTTTCGTTCTCACTGCTCCCCTGCTGTTGTACTGCGGGGTTGAAAGGCTTGGAGAGGGAGGCGTTGCGGCGACTGCCCGGCTACCCCGCGGTGGAGACCCCTGCCACGCCGCTGCCGGCTCCGTGCCTCGGGTGTGAGCTGCTGGACGCCTGTTCCGTGGCCGCGCCCGGGGTGATTGCGCTGCACGGTGCGGCCGGGCTGCAGGCCCCCGGGCAATTGTACGTTGCCGATTTGGAGATGGAGAAGAAGGACGCGCTGCCCCGCTTCGACGTCGAAGCGTGCGCGGCCGGGGAGCAGCCGCCGGGCCCGGGGCCGTTGAGCGCCCTGGTGGACCGGGGAGCAGTGGACCTGGAGCTGTGGGAGACTGCGTCCGCAGCGGAGGAGGTCGAGGCGCTGGCTGCGAAGAACGCGCACGGTTTCGTGCTGGAGGCCGGTGAAAAGGCGCCGGTGACGCACTATTTGCACCCTGCATGCAAGGGATGCCTGAAACTCCACCGTTGTGCGGGGGTGTTCTCCAGCGGTTTCGGCTGGGAAGACGAAACTGTGGGCTACGCTTCGACGTGGTCGAAGCGTCGTCAGGAGTTTAGGGGGGCGTTGGTGGGGGGCGCACCCCACATAGCCCAACGCGAACTAGGGCGCGGCCCAGCGATCCCCCCGCCGGGGGCGACTCGTGTGATCGATGCGTCGCTGCCCTTAAGGCAGGAGATTTCGTGACCGCGGGGACAGCTTTTGGCATGTGCAGCGCGCGCGAGGGCCGCCGTCAGTGCCGGTCTGCTGCCCGGACGCAAGCGCCTCGAGCCGCCAGTCGCGCGGCCGACGCCGGAAGGTGCGTTGAAGCCCATGCAATCGCCCGCGCAGCACGCGCTATGGGTGCGGATTCAAAGGTGCTTCGCAAGGTCACTCAGAAGTGCAAATAGGGCCTTTCACCGGCGAAAATCCTACCGTCCAAGCGTATAATTTCTGCCACACCCTGTGCTTGACGTGCCTCAGGGGGAGGGGCTAGATGAGCC
>CAZVFX010000023.1:49584-72200 GCA_964626565.1 uncultured Myxococcales bacterium | reverse complement strand
GCCAAGGGGCTCCAGATGGGCGTCACTGATGAGGGCCACCAGTGGGTAGGCGGGCTCAATCCGGTTTTGGAGATCCAGGAATTCACCGACTACGAGTGCCCGTACTGCCGGAAAGCCCACCTGATGCTACGCAAGCTCATCTCCAAGTACCCGGGCAAGATCAAGGTCTTCCATCGGCACTACCCGCTAAGCAACAAGTGCAACAGGGCCATCGGGGCAGAAGGGCACAAGCGGGCGTGCGAATTGTCGGCAATCTCGGTTTGTGCGGGGAAGCAGGGCCGTTTCTGGGAGATGAACGACTTTTTGTTTCAACACGCCAAGGAGATTCGTTCCTCGAAGCTGGCGGGTATCGACATCGCCAAGCGCCTGGAGCTGGATCTCGATGAATTCACCTGCTGCATGGATGATTCAGCGACCATGGACGCGATCAAGAAAGATGTGGAAGACGGCATCGGCCTGACCCTTAAAGGCACCCCGGCATTCCTGATTGACGGCAAAGTCTATTACGGCAAGATACCTGAAGAAGCAGTAGCCCGCATTTCTGCTGACTAAAGTCGGCACTTCCAGCGCAGAGCAGACCCGGCGCTGATGCCTGGGGTGCTACTAGCCCTTTACTCTTTCGACTTTTTCGACGCCATCAATGCGTTGAAGCGCGCGCACTATGCTCTTGAGTTGCCCCAGGTTCTGGATTTGAACCTGAAAGAGGTTCTCCGCTTTGTGGTTCGTGGTCCGGCAAATGGCCTGGCAGATATTGACGCCCAGCGAGCTGAACACCTGGGACATTGAAGTGAGCAGCCCCGGCAGGTCCATAGAAGTAACCTTTAGGGACACCTCTCTTCCGCTGTCGCCCGCTCGGTCCCAGGCGACATCCACCAGTCGCTCCTGGTCGAGTTCCTGTACGTACTGGCAGTCGCCTGCATGTACGGTGATGCCCCGACCTCGAGTTACGAATCCCACTATGCGCTCTCCGCGGATCGGGCTGCAGCATTTGCCGAACTTGGTTACAACATCGTCCTGTCCCCCTACCAGAACTTTGCCTTTGCCAGTGATCTTCAGCCGCTCCCAGAACCCGGAAGTCGACTTAGCCGGTTTCGGCGCTTCCTCCGCCTTGGGATTCAGGGTGTCAAAGATCTGCTGCGCCATTTCCGCGGCGTCGAGGCGCCCAGAACCTACCTGATGGTACAGTCGAGCTTCGGTTTCAAAACTCAGGGGTTTGGAGAGTGCGGCCAACTTGCCGCTCTTGGACAGGCGGTTGAGGGTAATGCTATGACGTTTGAGCTCCTTTTCCAGAAGGACTTTGCCTATTTGCTGATATCGATCCCGGGCCTCGGCCCTAAGCACGCGGCGGATCTTTGCCTTGGCCGCGGTGCTTTTCACGAACCTGAGCCAATCCTGGGAAGGGCGTTGCTTCGGGTTGGTGATCACTTCAACGACGTCGCCGTTCTTGAGCTCGTGGGTCAATGGGGCCATTACACCGTTGACGCGCGCACCGGTGCACGTCATGCCCACTTCGGAGTGAATGGCGAATGCAAAGTCGACCGGGGTGGCGTCGCGGGGAAGGTTCTTCACGTCACCTTTGGGGGTGAAGACGAAGATCTCCTCGAAGGCGAGGCCTTCTTTGATGGCCGAGTATAATTCCACCGAATCGCCCACGGTTTCGTTGAGGTCGAGCAGCTCCTCGATGAGTTGTTTGAGGTACCTGATCTTGGCTTCGTCGGCAGGGCTGACCATGCGCCCTTCCTTGTACTTCCAGTGAGCAGCGATTCCGCGCTCTGCCATGTCGTGCATCTCGTACGTACGCACCTGCACTTCCATGCGCTGCCCACCGGGGCCGATCACCGAGGTATGCAGCGACTTGTAGCCGTTGGGCTTGGGCAAGCTGATGTAGTCCCTGAAGCGACCGGGCACCGGCTTCCACAGTTGGTGAACAATCCCCAGCACCCGCCAGCACTGCTCAACGCTGTCCACCACGACACGGAAGGCGACGATATCGTACAACTTCTCGAACGGCACGCCCTGGCGCTCCATCTTCCGCCAGATGCTGTAGCGGAACTTCTTTCTCGCCTGAATCGTGGCTCTGGACAGGCCTGCGTCCTTGACCTCTTTTTCGAGGATGGCGCTGACGGTTTGGAGGAACTTCTTTCGCTCCCGCTCCCCTGAAGCCAGCTTCTTCTCAAGGAGTTCATAGGCATCGGAGTTCAGGTACTTGAACGACAGGTCCTCCAGTTCCGACTTGAGCCAGTACAGCCCCAGCCGGTTGGCCAATGGAGCGTAGATCTCCATCGTCTCTTGGGCCTTTCGCTCCCATTTGGAGGACGACGAGTGGTGCAAAGTGCGCATGTTGTGGGTACGGTCGGCCAGTTTCACCAGGATCACCCGGATATCTTTGGCCATCGCCAGGAGCATTTTGCGAAAGTTCTCGGCCTGGCGCTGCTCTCTCGAAGAGAAGCTCATCTTCGAGAGGTTGGTCACGCCCTGCACGATATCGGCCACCTGCTTGCCGAATAATTCGGAGACTTCTTCAAAGGAGGCCTCGGTGTCCTCGATCGTGTCGTGAAGAATTGCGGAGGCGACCGCTTTTTCATCGAGCCTGAGCTCGCAAACGATGCGGGCGACGCTCAGGGGATGGATGATGAATTCTTCGCCGGAATCCCTGAGTTGACCATCGTGATGGCCGGAAGCGTAGACATAGGCTTTCTTGACCAGGTCCAGATCTGCAGTGGGATGGTATGTAACCAACGCGTCAAGAACTTCTTCGAGTTTTGGGGGCTGAAAACTCATCCATCCATCCGAACCCGAACTGCTCAGAGTATATGCTGGTAAGATTATCCTTGCAACATTAAAAGGGAATAATTTATAACTGTGGGGCGGTGATTCCGCTTGGAGGTCTGCATGCAATACGAAGGGGCGTTGTACCGTCCACCCAGCGAGTCGCAGAGCCTGCTGATACAAATGACTGTAGGGTGCAGCTATGGCCGGTGCACGTTTTGCTCAATGTATCAAGACCGGGACTTCTACATCAAGCCCATCGAGACGGTGAGAGCGGATATCGAAGAGAGCATGCACTACCGCTTCAAGCGGGTGTTTCTTTGCGATGCAGACGCCCTCATTGCGCCCCAGGCCTACCTGGAAGAAGTGCTCGGCCTTATCCAGGAGAAGATGCTGTCGGTTGAGCGGGTCGGGATCTACGGCGATTGCAGGTCGATTCTGAAAAAGACACCGAAGGAACTGGCGCGCCTGAAGGAGTTGGGTCTGGGTGTCATCTATCATGGCATCGAGAGTGGCGACGACAAGGTGCTGAAAGCGATCAAGAAGGGGGCAACTGCCCAGCAGACCATTGATGCGGGATTGAGGGTGCGAGATGCGGGCATCGTGTATTCCGCCATCGTACTGTTGGGTATCGCCGGCCGCGAGGGAAGTGAAAACCACGCGGTGGAAACGGCCCGCGTCCTCAACGCGATCCAGCCCGACTTTGTCGGCGTGCTCACCACCATGGTGGTAGAAGACACCCCGTTGTACGCGTTGGCCGAGAAGGGCAAGTTCAAGATGCCTTCCAGTCTGGGCTTGCTGGAAGAACTGAAGATGCTCCTGGAGCACCTTGAATTGCAGCGGGGGCTGCTGACGTCGAAACACGCATCAAACTACTTGCCGCTCAGAGTGGTCTTCCCCTACCAGAAAAAGGAAGCTATCCAGCAGTTGGAGGATGTCCTGGCCAAACAGGACGAGACACTGCTCAAACCGGAGTTTTTGAGAGGACTGTAAACGCACTGGAGGATATGTCATGGCCGGAATCACCGTCTCAACGCAGCATCAATTCGACCTGCCCGAAGCTACCAAACGGGCTCACGAGTTGGCGGAGAGGTTCCGCGACAAGCTGCCCATCAAGGAGGTCAACTGGTCTGCTGATGGAACAAAGGGAGAAGCGATCGGCAGAGGTTTCTCCGCCAAGTTCAGCGTCACCGAATCATCAGTATCCGTCGATGTGGAGTTCGGCATCTTCCTGAAACCGTTGGCCGGTCAATTGAAGGAGCAGATCCAAAGAAGTCTGGACCGCAAGTTCTCCGCCTGAGAACGGCCGGGGCCGGGTTCTTTTCCTAGTCGCTTCGGTTCCGACTCGCAGCTTCGCCTATCTGCTCGGGTGGAACCTTGTACGCTTCGGCCGGGCGATGACGTAAGTTGAAGTAGAGAATCCGCGCCACGGTAGAGACGCCGTCTTTCCACCCGATCTTCTTGCCCTCTTCATAAGTACGATAGTTGTAGGAAATCGGCACTTCGAAGATCTTTATGCCCGGAATACGAGAGATCTTGGCGGTAACTTCCGGCTCAAATCCGAACCGGTCGGAGGAGAGATTCAACGATTTGATTACCTCGGCCCGAAAGACCTTGTAGCAGGTCTCCATGTCGGTGAGATTCATGTCGGTAAGCCAATTGCTCAGAGTGGTGAGTGCCCGGTTTCCCATAGTATGCCAGTAGGAGTGGACTTTGCGGGCCCGGGAAGAGAAACGTGAGCCGTAGACGACGTCGGCCTTTCCTTCCAGGAGTGGCGGGAGCAACACCTCGTAGTCCTTGGGGTTGTACTCGAGGTCGGCGTCCTGGATGAGGATGATGTCACCCGTTGCCTCCTCGAATCCTCGCCTTAACGCCGCCCCTTTGCCCCGGTTGCGCGGCTGGTAGAACGCCTTCACCTCGGGACTCTCGGCGAGCGCCTGCATGACGTCCCGCGACGAATCGGAGGACCCGTCATCGATAAGGAGAATCTCCTTATTGTAAGGTGATTTCTGAACCCTGCCCACCAATTCAGCCAGGGTTCTCTCCTCGTTGTAGACCGGAATAATGACGCTAAGTTTCATGGTTCCCCCGCGAAGCGGAAAAGTTGCCTGATCGAAAAAGAAGCTATTTCCAAAGATGCCACTTGTTCGGCGGATGTGCAATAGCGACGCATGAGCCGGTAGTAGTCCGAGCCTGGTGCGTATAGCGTAAGTGTCGGGTGTGGGCCTCCGTCGACCGCCTTCAGCTTCTGCTTGCGATCCACGTCACGGCGATACCGGTCGAGCATCCCCTGGGCCCTTTTTCCCCAGGGTACGACCACAACCTTCCCGGCAACGGCGGACACTTCGGCCGCGCCGACAGAATCGATTGCGGGCTCGAGAAACAGGTCATTGCCGGCGGCGAGAAAGTCTGCCGTACCGCCGCCCAGGACGTTAGCGTAGGAGGCCTGATACGGGGCGTGGGACCAGGCGATGTAGCCCTGATGAAGCAGGGGGATGGCCATCAGCACCGCAAACAAAATCCGCTCCCCTCGCCGGCCGTCCCACAGCCGGTTCCTGACTGTGCGCCAGAGGCAGAACATGCCGTAGGCGAACAGAAGCGCCACGAACCAGGCCATCCCTGGTGCGAGGCTGATGCCGGGAAGATACAAGGGCGAGCCCGAAAGAGAGGCTGTGACAAACAGCACCGCGAAGGTAAAAAGACCTAGTCTAAGGGGCTCGACGCGGTCGGTGGACGCGTTGTGCAGCGCAAAGGCTGCGCCCGCCAGCGCCCCGACGAGAAGCAGGGGAGGCGTCCGCACGAAAATGAGCACCGTAGTTCCCCAAAATGGCGGCCCCCCGTCCCCGCCGGCAGTGTAGGTCTGGCCTAGGAGGGCGAAGGGCGGATGGGCCGCGGAAAGCGGCCCGAAAAGGTAGTCGATCAGTTGCTTGCTTTTGGCTCCGAAGAGCATGGTCGCGCCGATGAATGCGGCCATCATGGCCATCATGGCTGTGATGGTTTCGAGCCCGACCGGGGAGAGGGAGACGAGCCCCGGGACGGGGCGTTTGCGTCGGCCCGACACGGCCAGTCCCATGAGTGCGACTACCGCAATGTACAGGCCCAGGTGGTGGGCGAAGATACCAGCGCCGGCGCCCAGGCCTGCCAGTCCGCACAGCGAACCTCGCAGCCATCCCTGTGACCAGGTGGCCCACATTAGCAATGCTGCGGGTCCTACCAGGAAGAGCGTGGCGGTGAGGGCGGGGGTGGTTTCCGCCATGGACTGCATCACCTGCGGATGGAGTGCGAACAACAGTGGAGCGGACAGTGCGAAATACCAGGGCACAAGCGCTGAAGCGGCAAGGAACAGCAGCATCAACAGCAACGCGAACGACGACGCCCCGAGGAGGCGGCCGGCCCGGACCGCGTCGCCGTCGCCCGCCTTGGCCAGCAGCGCGGCAGACGCGGTAGACAGCGGGCTTAGCTGGTCTTTGGAGAAGGGAGTTCCGGCTCCGCCGGCGACCTTTTCCACAGTGGCTGCAAAGCGAGCGCCGGAGGTGGTGTAAATGCGGTGCTCTGCTGAGTAGACCAGAAAGGCGGCGAACCCAGCCAAGGCAACGACCACTGCGACCAGACCGATAGCCAGTCGTCTGCTCCCGACACTCGTATTCATTGCACCACCGCGTCGAAACAGATGTGGTTCTTGGCCCTCTTGCCCGCCTCAAACGTGAACGTCAGGGGGCCATCCTGTTTTTCGTCCAATTCGACTGCAAATTCCCAGGCCGACCCGTTGGGGGCCCTCGGCTTGAGACGCTTCACCGTTTTCTTCCCCTGCTTGACCGTCATCGAGATTACCGTTTTCTTGGCCGCCGAGCGGAGGAAGTGGACGAAGCCCACGACTCTCTCTCCCGGGGGAGCATCGGCAAACTCGATCACCAGCTTCCCCGCACCGGGCGGGTGCACCCAGATGCAGGTGGTCGCCATGTTCTTGTCGTTTCCCGTTGGCGCCCAGAGCCAATGTTCGTGCTTCTTGGGCGGCTTCACTTTCGCGGGGAGCGGACCCACCCAGTTCCAGCCCGGCAGTTGCGGGCTGGAGAACATCGGTCCTTTCCGTACGAACCGAAGGGGTTTCTTCCCCTTCCGCACCACCTTCACCCGTGCGTGGTCGAGCTGCTCCGACAGTACGTATTCCATCGCATCCGCGTCCTCAGGGGCCGCGGCGGCCGGCAGCAGGTCGGGCAACGCCAGCCCCAGGGCCAGGCACACCGACACGACATAGAGCACCTTTGGAAACTCGATGATTATGTGCAGCACAAACCGCACCGCAATGAGCGGAGAAAGAAGGATGAAGGGAAACAGGCTGACCAGTAGCCCCGGGGTGATGAAACTCCGTTTCATACCCGATGGTTTAGCCCATAAACTCGTGTCGAGTCAAGAACCTCCCGCCCTATTCGACAGTCACGCAGCAACGTCCGCCGACGTCGTCATACAGTCCTCCGGCAGCCGGATAGGGAGTACGGAACGCGGCGCGGGAATCGAAATCCGCGCCAAATCCGGAAGAAACCTCGATCCGCCATGAGGTCCCCCTCAGGACCCTTTTGCCAACCGCGTCGGGGCATGGCGACAAGGCGTCGCATGGGCCCTTGGGGTCTTCCAACGGGGACACGGAATAGTAGGACGCACCGTACCAATCCTGTACGAATTCCATGAGGTTTGCATCCATATCGAGGACGCCGTACGGGGAAGCGGCCTGGGGGTAACTGCCGATTGGCGCGACCCAGTCGAATCCGTCCACTGCCGCACTTTCCCAGGTATTACCCCAGCCATCGTGCCAGTCATTGCCCCACGGCCAGGTTTGATGTGTCTCGCCCTTGGCTGCCTTGGCCCACTCCGCCTCGGTGCACAACCGCTTGCCCGCCCACTCGCAATAGGTCTTGAGTTGCCCCCAATCGGCGCCATTGATGGGCATGTTCTCCTCAGGAGCTGTGTCAAGCGTGTTGCCGAGCGCCGCCTCCTTGAACTGCGGGAACGGCATCACTTCAAAGTCGATACCCCCGGTTATCTGCTCCGCGATAATCGTCACTTTCTGAACCGCGGCGGGAGTCGGGTAGAGGCCCAGGAGATCCTCGTCCCCGGGCTCTCCCTCAGTATCTTCCATGGGTGGGAAATTGTCGATCATGCCACCAACGCAATATTCCCCCGGAGTGATGTCGGCGAAGGTGTAGGAGAAGACAGGCGTCAGCGGCTGGAAAGTTTGGAGAGCATTGGGCATGCCGTTGCCATCGCAATTCGTGTAGAGCCCCATGGTGAGCTCCCAGTTCGGATCAAACTCCTCGCCGACAAATGTGATGGTTCCAGAAAGAGTCCCCTTGCCGTCACGGCCGCCGCCACCGCCCCCAGCCAGCGCAATGTCCGAGGGCAAGGAACAGACTTCGGCGTCAATGCACAACTGATATTGCGAAGCGCGGATTTCGACCTGGTCAATGGCGAAAGCCGCCAGTTTGACCTCGTGAAACGGCTGCTCCGTGTCTTCAACCAGGTAGCACGGAGTTTGCCCAAACAGTTCGGCCCACTGGTCGCACTCGCCGTCGGGGGTACCCATCCAGAAAGTTCCTTCCGGCACCGGGCACATAGGTATATTGTCCAGGCCGTTGCCCCCCGCCTCACCGCAGGCATCGAAGGGAAACTCCGGCTGTTCCACGTCCGCGGAATCGCTGTCCCCCTCGACCAGGTCGATTTCCGGTTCCAGGTCGATTTCTGCTGTGGCCATCTCATCATCGAGGAGGTCTTCTGCGCCGGCGTCGGGGATATCAAGAATGTCGGGAACGTCCGGCGGCACCAAATCAGCGTCGGCGTCCGGAATGACAAACAGGTCTAACTCTCCTGCGTCCAAGTGCTCAACGTCGCTCTTGCTGTCGACGACAACATCAACCAGTTCGTCGGTGCGAAAGTCCTGCCCCGAATCGCTTCCCTTATCGTTCCTGCGCTGCGTATCGGCCGGACCGGAGTCGTTGAGGTCTGTTGAGGCGGTCTCGACCGCGTCAAGAAACTGAGTCTCAGCCGAGCTTGGGTTGGCACTCTTGCCGCAAGCAGCCGGTCCAGCCAGTAGCGCCAGCACCATGCATGTTCTGATTATTGCTGACATCCGGCCTCCCGCAAGCACTCCTGGTTCATGATACCAAAGAACGCCTCTCCAAGCACTCATCTCTTGACAACCACAGCCTATTGGTGGGACGACAGTCATTGGGGCTACACAAGCGCTCTGAGTCCCCGGAGGAGGCCTGGTATGAAGATGCAGGGGTTGTCGATTTGCGCGCTGGCACTATCCCTGGTGGTCATTGCGGGCTGCCGGGATTCGGGACAAAAGACGTCGGCCACGGTAGAGACGGCGCAGCGGCCGCTGGTGGGGGGAGAGCCTGACCAAGGCCATCCTGCGGTGGGTGCGGTGGTCATGGAGGGCGGGACGTGCACCGGCACGCTCATTTCCCCAAAGGTGGTGCTCACCGCCGCCCACTGCGTCAAACCGGACAGCCCGCCGACATTTTTCGTCTTGGGCGGCAGCCTGGCCGAGCCCACCCTCGCGCTGGAAGTGGTCGAAGCGGTGCAGAACCCGTTCTATGATGACGACGCCCCTTCCAACTCGGAGTTGGGCAAGCAAAACGACGTCGCTTTGCTGGTCCTGGCCGAACCTGCACCCGTGGAGCCGATACCCTTTGGCATGCTCGCTCTGGAATGCATGGAAGGTACGCCCGTTACCTTCGTGGGTTTCGGCATTACCGATCCGGCAGAACCGGGCAGCAGCGGCAGCAAAAACACTCTGACGACCGTTCTGGGCAAGATCGTGGACAGCGGATTCTGGACCTACACCATTCCCGGTGCGCCGAAGAACGCATGCCCCGGGGATTCCGGAGGGCCGGTGCTTCTTCAGTTGGGAGATCAGACCCTGGTTGTAGGCGTGCTTTCTCTGGCCGACAAGTGGTGCGAATGGGAGACCTTTGCGGTACGCACCGACGTCCACGCCGCGTGGTTCCTGACTCAACTCGAATCCAAGGATCCCGAATGGCTTCCTTCGCTGTGCGGCAACGCGGTTTGCGAATACGTGGAAGACGCTGAATCTTGCCCCGATGACTGTCCCGCTGACGGTGAGGGCGCGGTCACCCCGTGTGCTGGTCCGGAGACGGGGACGGGGTGTCCCTGCGGCTCCGTTTGCGCGGCGGTTTCTCAGGACGAGGGTGAACCGGAAAATGTTTGCGTCGACACTGGATACGCGGAGAGCAACTGCGGAAACGGAGTTTGCGAAGAAGGGGAGGGATTCGAGACCTGTGCTGCGGACTGTTGGAAGGTTGACTGCTGGGACGTAGGTGCCGAGGGTTGCTGCGGAGGAGAGGTCGCCACCTGGTGCGCGGGTGATGAGTTGGTGAGCGAACACTGTGCGGGAAAGGAGCTGTGTGGCTGGAATCCTGATCTTGGGCGTTACGGCTGCGGCACCATCGGCGAAGCCCAACCGGAAGGGGTCTACCCGAAGGATTGCCCGCCTCCGGGGCCCGAGTGCGGAAACGGCATCTGCGAGATAGGCGAAGGGCAGGTGCTATGCCCTGTGGACTGCCTGTATGAGGGTTTCTGTGGTGACGAAATCTGCAACGGCACCGAGGACTTTGAGCGTTGCCCTGAGGACTGCAAGACCAACATTTGCGACTACCAGACGGAATCCGGTTGCTGCAAGGGGGAGGTTGCGGTGTGGTGCTTCGGCGGCGACCAGCAGATGATGAGTTGCGAACACCATCCATCCTGCGGCTGGAATCCTGAGCATCAGTCGTACGGATGCGGCACCGATGGCGCCGAGGACCCCGAAGGGCTGTTGCTCAAGGATTGCGACGAATACCTGGCCGTAGTGTGCGGGGACGGGGAGTGTGACGAGGAGGAGGATCACATCATCTGCCCCGACGACTGCGAGCCACCGCCGGAAGGGTGTGGCGACGGCGAGTGTGCACCGGGCGAAGACTATACACTGTGCCCCGAGGACTGCTACCAGGATGGCTGCGGCAAGATCAGGGAGGAAGGGTGCTGCGACGGCTCGGTGCTCAAGTGGTGCATCGGCAGCGCGTTGTTCATGGTTAACTGCGAGGAGGACCCTTCCTGCGGTTGGGCCGACGGAGACGGTTACTACTGGTGCGGCACGGCCGGCGAAGCTGACCCTACCGGCATGAGCCCTTTGACCTGTACCGAGGTGGAGAACGCGTTTTGCGGCGACGGCCTGTGCCAGTCGGGGGAAGACAAATACAACTGCCCGGCGGACTGTAAACCAGCACCACTGGTGGAGTGCGGCGACGGCTTGTGCGAAGACCCGGAAAACGAGGAAACCTGCCCTGTCGACTGCGTCGTTGTGGTGGAGCCCGAACCGAGCCAGGACATTTCTACTCCCCCCGAGCAACTGTTCTCGGACCTCGTGACCGAGGACGCGGCCGTCATCGAAGAAGCCGCTCCCAAAAAGGGCAAATCCGGGGGCTGTAGCGCAGGCCCGGGCGGCCGGGCATCTCTGGCCAGTCTGGCGCTGCTGCTGCTGACGCTGCTGGCACTCCACCGCCTTTACATTCTCGACAGGTAAAGCGGTCATGAATATGCCTTACTTGGCAAATCAGCCAAGGAGGGCCATATGCAGGCGCTTGAGAAGATGGTCAAGATCTCGTCCAAGGGACAGATCACATTCGTAGTCCTTCGGTACCTGCTGGCCGACCACGAGGAGCACTTCGACCTGGCAGAGTGTGTTTACGTGCTGCTGAAAGTCTACAGAGTCCCGAAGAGGCGTATCGCGGACATTCTTTCTGCTGTTCTGTCCCTACGCGGTACTGTGGATCCCGATGTCGCGGCCATTCAGCTTCGACCAGGATTTGACGGGCGGATAGGCCGGAACTGCCGAGACTCTCAACCTGCGAGGATGCCTTCTACTTCTTCCTTGTCAGTGTCGGTGATGTACTGAATCCCGCTCACCTCGGCTGCCTGGGGCGTAAGCGCGGCCAGGTCGTCCCGGGTCATGTAGGAGAGGTTGAACTTGCGGCTGCCACACATCAACTGGCGCAGGCCCTGGCCCAACCGTTCGTAGTAGGTATAGAGGCCGATGGCGCCGGTGGGCAGCGCCTCGAATTCCTTGTCGCCCAGTTCCTTTCGAAGCTCGGCTGACGTCACGAACACCTCGTCCCGGGTGCGGCCGAACCGCTCGACGTAGACCGGCACCTCGTGGCTATCGATGGCCTTGCCCAGGGTCTTACCCACCATAACTGCGGCGATGGGAGCACGCGCCATTGATACGAACTTGACGTACGGAGCGCCCATGGCCAGCCCCTTGAAGATGTGGTCTTCGAAGGAGAACCCGCCGGCAACAGCCAGGGGGGGTACGGGGCGGCCGGCTTTGGCCAGACGATCCGCGTACTGGTAGAGCAGGGAGTGCAACTCGATAGGCGGTACGCCCCACTCGTTCATCATGCGCCAGGGGCTCATACCGGTTCCGCCGCCGGCGGCGTCGACGGTGAGCAGGTCGATGCCGTACTTGGACGCAAACACCAGCGACCTGGCGAGGTCGGCCGGCCGATATGCCCCGGTTTTGAGGAAGATGTACTTGGCGCCCGCTTTGCGCAGTTCTTCGACCCGCTCGGCGAAGGATTCTTCGGTGACCATGCCTACCCGGGAGTGACGCTCGAATTCGGCAAAGGCGCCCTTCTTGAAGGCTTCGATGATAATCGGGTCGGTGGGGTCAGGCAGAACCACATAGCCCCGCTTGTGGAGAAGCTGTGCTTTCTCCAGGCTGCGGATCTTCACCTCGCCGCCGATGTCTTTGGCGCCCTGGCCCCATTTAAGCTCGACACATTGGACACCCAACTCGCTAAGGGCGTACTCCTGAACACCCAGCCGGGTGTCTTCGACGTTAGCCTGGACGATAATCGCGCCATAGCCGTCGCGCTGGTTGTCCATAAACAGCTTGACCCGGTTCTTCAGGTCTACGGTGTCAATGACCCGGCCGTCCTTCACCACCGACTCGGGGTCCATGCCTGCGACGTTCTCACCGATGGTGAGTCCGGTGCCGGCGAGCGCGGTACCGATTGCCAGTCCGTCCCAGTTGTTCTTGGCGACGTTGGTGGAGCCGATACCTCCGATCAACCAGGGGTAGCGGAACTTCAACCCTCCGTCGTGCCCGAACTTCACCTCCAGGTCGACAGCGGGGAATACCGCCTTGTCACTGTCGGCCTCCACACCGTGGGCGCCCACTGCGGTGCCCATAATGTTGAAGTGGGAGTAGTCGAGGGGGTAGCGCTTCTCGGACGCAGTAGTGATCACCCCAAACGGCTGTGGGTAGATCACCTCATGGCCCCGATAGGCTGACTTACCGATTTCGCACATGCCTACGCACCCGTCTACGCAGGTCACACACATGCCCGAAGCGGGCACTACCGAATCTTCAGTCCTGTTCTTGGTCAGCGTTGCCGCCGTGGCGTTGGTTCTCGTAAGGGACATCCTGGACCTCCTGATCAATCCTCAGATATTTCGCAAGCAACACATGGCTTCATATAGCACATCATATCGTCGAACGGCTCCTTCTCCACGCAGGGAGGGGCGATATTGGCACACCCCCCACAAACTGCGGCATCCGGCTCCGTGAAAGTGCAACGCAACTGGCAGGCCGGGCACACATAGCTGCACCCGCCGCAGAAGCGGCAGACGTCGGACTTGACGTCGAACGGCGTACCGATACTTCTGGTTTCTCCCCGACCCCGGAAGCCGATGGCTTTGGCCACCATCTGCTCCTCGCACATACGCACGCACAGCCCGCACAGGATGCAGTCCTCGTGCTCCTGCCGGAACCGCTGCTGCCGCACATCGTGAGTCGACGCCAGGTCCTGAATCACTTTGGACTGGGGGCAAGAGGCCAACAGCAACTCCAGCACCATCCGCCGCGCTCTGACGACCCGGGCCGAAGCGGTTCTTACCTTGGCGCCTTCTTCGGCGGGATAGGTGCAGGAGGAGACCAGTTTGGCCCGCTCTCCTTCACCGATCTCTACCACACACAGGCGGCATGCTCCATAGGGAGACAGCCCTTCCATGTGACAAAGGGTGGGAATGGGAAACCCCAGGAAAGTCGCTGCTTCCAGTACGGTCGCCCCCTTTTCCACTGTTACGCTCAGGCCGTTTATTTCGAGAGTAATCATCGCATCTTCCCCTGCCGATAGCTCACTTCGCCTAGGTGATTCTTATCGCATCGAATTTACAGGTTGCTTTACAGGCGCCACACTTTATGCATCCTTCCGCTTCGATGAAATGCAACTGCTTCTTCTCGCCGGTAATGACGCCTTCCGGGCACGCCTTGACGCACGCGGTGCACCCATTACAATTGGTTTCATCAATGCTGTATGTGATGAGCCCGGTGCACACGCCGGCCCGGCAGCGCCCATCCTTGATGTGCTCCAGGTACTCATCCTTGAAGTATTTCAAGGTCGAGAGCACCGGATTGGAAGCGGTGCCCCCCAACTGACACATAGTGGTGTCCCTCACGGCCAGGGCCAACTCTTCGAGCAGGCCAATCTGGGCCAGCCCACCCTCACCGTTGGAGATATCCTCAAGCAGTTCATACATTCGTTGCGTGCCCTTGCGGCAGGTGAAACACTTGCCGCAGGATTCGTCTTTGAGGAAGCTCATGAAGTACTTGGCCACGTCAACCATGCAAGTCGATTCGTCCATGACGATCATGCCACCCGACCCCATGATGGAGCCGACTTCGGCGAGGCTGTCATAGTCAATGGGCAGATCAAACAGGTCGGAAGGGATGCACCCTCCCGAGGGCCCACCGGTCTGTACCGCCTTGATGGTGCCTGCGTCCACAGGCCCGCCGCCGATATCGAACAACATCTGCCGGATGGTTGCGCCCATGGGCACTTCCACCAGTCCGGTGTTACGAATCTTCCCAACCAGGCTGAACACCTTGGTACCGGAGTTCCCCTTGGTCCCGGTCTCTGCGAAGTTGTCGGCGCCCATGCGGAACATCAGCGGAATGTTGGCCCATGTTTCCACGTTGTTGATGGCCGTCGGCTGTCCCTTTATGCCCCGCTGAACGGGGTAAGGGGGGCGCTGGCGCGGTTCACCCATCTTGCCTTCAATGGACTTGATCAACGCTGTTTCCTCACCGCAGACAAACGCGCCGGCGCCCCGAACAAGCTCAATGTCAAAGCAAAAATCGGTGCCCAGAATGTCGTCACCGAGCAGCCCGAGTTGCCGCGCCTGACGCATGGCGATAAGCAGATGCTTGATAGCCAGGGGGTATTCAGCCCGGACATACAGGATTCCCTGGCTGGCCCCGGTGGCGAAGGCCCCGATGATCATCCCCTCGAGAATAGAATGGGGGCTGCCTTCAAGCAGGCTTCTGTCCATGTATGCGCCCGGGTCTCCTTCGTCGGCGTTGCACACGAGGAACTTGTCCTCGTAGGTGTGCTGGGCCGCCAGAAACTCCCACTTTCGTCCGGCGGGGAAGCCGGCACCGCCGCGGCCTCTAAGCCCCGAGGTCTTGACCTGGTCTACGACCCACGCCGGGTCGTCACGGTCCAGAACATCGCACAGCGCCGAATACCCTCCCGCCACGATGTAGTCGTAGATGCGGATGGGATCCACCTGTTCGTTCTGCGCCAGCAGTGACCGGGTCTGCCCGGCGAAGAAGCCCATCTCATCGATGGTGGGCAACTTCGTTTCGGAGCCAGGGTCGGAGTAGAGCAGATCTTCAATCACCTCTCCGGCCATGGAGGCCTCAATGATGCCGGGGATCGACTTCGGATCGACCCGGGGGTAGAAAGCCCGCAAGGGTTCTACCAGCAGCGACGGCTCCATTTCACAGAAACCGTGGCACCCCGTGACCCGTAGCCCCACCTCGTCGGAAAGTCCCTTGGCAAGAACTTCCCGCTTGACGGCTCGAATCAGATCATTAGCGCCGCTAGCCTGGCCGCAAGTGCCGGCACTAACAACGATCCTGATCTTGTCTTTGTTGACGCCGGCGGAAAGCCGGGAACGCAACTTCCTCACTTCAGCAGTCGATGTCCGTCTTCTCATTGTCCGCTACCCGTGTCCAAGTGGCACCTGCTCGTGCAATCAACCAACATTCGATTCGTTTTCCTGCTCACAAATTGACTCCCGAAAGGTCCAACATATGGCTCCTGCATCCCCGCCGAGAGCAGATCTGCAACAACCCGCCGCCCCGAACGATCATGCTCACGATGGGAGCCTGGCATTGCGTACAATCCTTGGCCGCAGCCAGCTCAGCGTGACAGTGGGGGCAGAAGAACTGCGAAACCGTGTTCCACGGTATCTCATACTCTGAAACAACGTTGTAGCTGCCGTAGAGAGAAGACAGCCTCAGCCAACCGTGCCGCTCGTCGAAGGAGGTGGTCACCCGAATGGAAGGGTGCCCATCCACTGCGTACCCCGGATCCATAAGATTGTGGTTGCACCGGGGACAACTCACCTCCACCGGGAAGATCCGGCTGTCCTGTGCGATGCCGGTTGCATCCGGACCCTTTTTGGCGGCCCTCAGGATCTTCTTCACCTCAGTCTGCTTGACGTTGGAGAAGTAGGTTCCATCGACGACCACAATGGGGCCCAATGCACAGGCTCCCAGGCAGTTCACCGTTTCCAGAGTGAATTCCTGGTCTTCAGTGGTTTCTCCCGCCTTTATGTCCAACTGGCGCTCGAATTCCCCGACAATGGCCGGCGCGTTCCTGACATGACACGCGGTGCCCAGGCAAACCGAAACCAGGTGCTTGCCACGAGGGTTCAGGCTGAACAACTTGTAGAAGGTCGCGACGCCGTAGATGTCAACTAGCGACCTCCCCGTCTCGTTGGCCACCAGCCGCAGGGCTTCCTCCGGCAGGTAGCTGTACTGCGCCTGGATTTCTCCCAGAATGGCCATCAGGCCTTTGTTTTCAGCGCGCCCACGCGATAAAATCTCAAGAACGGTGTCTTCACGCATAGAATCAACTCCCCAGTCGAACAGTCAGCCCCGCCACCAATGCGGGGACGAAACCCGATAACTTATGCGTACTCCTCGCAATGCCAAACGCCGCCTTCTTTGCCGGCGTTCTTGCAGTCCAAGCGAAAATCACAGTTCACACACAGCCCGTTGAACTTGTCGACGTCACCGCCCCCGTCTGTGCGGGTGCGGACCTGAGTGGTCGAACGCGTTGTTTCAGGCGTATGTGCAAAGAACTCCTCGCAGTGCAGGATCGGCTGGCTCGCCCGCTCCAGGTAACAACATGTCTGCCGGTGATTGCAGTTCGAGCACAGCCCTGTTTTGTCCTCCTTGCTGGCGGTTACGGCGTACTTCTGCCAGGAGTCTTTCACGGCTCCCTCCACGAATAGCCTCAGTCTCAACGCCGGGCAGTGCGGTGCAACCATCGTGCCATGTGCGGAAGGGCAAGGGAGGAGGCGGTGTTTGTCGTCAAGGGCCGAGGGGAAATGACGAGATGCCTGAGACGCGGCCCGGGCGGGGCGAAACGCCCCGGTGGGGCGAAACGCCCCGGTCAGGGCAGCCGTTTCAACTTCTCGCGCAGGGTCTTGCGGTCGATGCCGAGAATTTCGGCAGCTCGCGTCTTGTTGTCGTCAACGCTTTCCAGAACCCGACGGATGTGCTCAGTTTCGACCTCTACCAGGGTGCGGCCCAACCGCACCTGTCGGTCGGCCGAGAAGCGCAGTCCCGGAGGTAGATCGGGAACATCGATTAGATCCCCATCGGCCATGGCCACCAACCGCTGGATCATGTTCTCCAGTTCGCGGACGTTTCCTGGCCAGAGGTAGGCCCTGAGCACCTCCATGGCACGCGGGGTGAATTGGGGCGGTTCGACCCCGAGTTCACGGCCGAACCGGGCGGCAAAGTGGGGCACCAGCAGCATGACGTCATCTCCCCGCTCTCGCAGGGGGGGAAGGTGGATGTTGATGACGTTGAGCCGATAGTACAGGTCCTCCCGGAATCCGCCTTTCGCCATATGTGACTCCAGGTCCCGGTTGGTCGCGGCGATGATCCGCACGTCTACTTTGCGCGCCTTTGTGGATCCGACAAGGCACACCTCCTTGTCCTGCAGGACACGCAGTAGTTTGACCTGCATGGCGGGGCTGGTCTCGCTGATTTCATCCAAGAACATGGTGCCCCGATCCGCAGTTTGGAAGAACCCCGCACGGGTTTCGTTTGCCCCGGTGAAAGCCCCCTTCATGCGCCCGAACAGTTCGCTTTCGAGCAAGGTCTCCGGGATGCCTCCGCAGTTCACGGGGACAAAAGGCAGCGAAGCTCGCCGACCTGAATAGTGGATGGCCCGCGCCACCAGTTCCTTGCCGGTGCCGCTTTCCCCGGTGAGCAATACCGTAGCAGGGGTGGCTGCCGCCTTGGCTACCGCCTTGAAAACTGCTCGCATGGCCGGCGAGGCGCCGAGCATCCCGTATCGTTCGTGTGGGGTACCGATCTCCCCTTCTTTCGCCATTCTCCGGATACTCAACTTGTCGAGGGTCCGCCGCACCGAGAGGAACAGTTCCTGGTCCGTGAAAGGTTTGGCCAGGTACTCCTGAGCGCCCACCTTCATCGCCTCCACCGCGCCGCTGACTGTGGCAAAGCCGGTAATCATCATGACTTCGGTATCCCTGTAGTTCTCCCGAACATGGCGAATGAGGTCAAGGCCGCTCACCTTAGGCATCTTCAGGTCGGTTACAACGAGGTCCACCGTAGTTCCGGACAAGACCTCTACTGCGGCCGGCACGCTATCTGCGGTGAGAACCGAGTAGCCTTCGGCAGTGAGATTCCGACGCAGCACCTCTACCGTGGAGACATTGTCATCAACAACGAGTATTCGCTCTCTGCGTGCTTCGCTCATCCTTCTTTCTCCTGCTCTCCGCGGCCAGTGCCCGCCACGGGAAATCTCACCCGGAACCGGGAGCCCTTCCCTTCCTCTGTTTCCACCTCGATTGAACCGCCATGAGCCGTGACTATGCCGTGCACCACCGCCATTCCCAGTCCGGTTCCCTGATTCACGTCTTTGGTGGTGAAGAAGGGCAAAAACAGCTTCTCTTGTACCTCCTCACTCATGCCGGTGCCCGTGTCCTCCACAACCAGTTCGACAGATTTGTCGCCCGCCAGAGTCGCCACCGTCAAGGTACCGGTTTCAGGCATGGCTTGAATCGCGTTGACAACAAGGTTGGTAGTCACCTGCCTGAGTTGCGCGGCGTCCGCAACTATCATGGGCAATCCACCAGCAAGGCTCCTCACCATGCGAATACCTTCCTTGGCGCAACGGGCATCAAAGAAGAAGAGGCTCTCCTCAACCACCTCGTCGAGGTCGACATCTATCTTTTTGGACGGGGTCTGGCGGGCGAAGAGGAGCAACTTGGTGATAATCTGACGCGCGTGGAGGGAGGCCGCAATAATCCGGTCGATATCCTCGGAGCCCTGCTGCGGCAGACCAGGGCATTTCATCGCTAGTTGGGCAAAGCCGAGAATCGCGCCCAGCGGCTCGTTGAGTTCATGGGCCACCCCTGCGGCCAGCTGGCCGATGGTCGCCAGCCGGTCGGCGTGACGAAGCTGCACCTGCAGCCTTTCCGTCTCCTGTTCCGCCTCTTTGCGCTCGACAATGTGGGCCAACTGGGCGGAGATGGCGCCGATGAGATTGCGCTCTTCGGTCAGGAACGGTCCTTCATCCAGGAGCTGCTTCATTTCGGAATACGCCACCTGCACGACCCCCCGCCGCTGCCCCTTGACTACAATGTCTGCGGATTGCACCTGCCAGCTATCCTTGAACTCGCTGGTGGCATGCTCCCGTTCGTCGAGAATCAGGCGTGCCTCGGTGACTTCCGGGTACTGCCAACCCGGAGGAAGAAGGTGGACGATCCGGTCGAACATGTCGTCAAAGCCGATCCCCGGCTCTTCCACGATCCGCGCGATGCCATACAAACAGGTAAGTTCCTTGACCCGCTCCCCGAGTGCGGCCTGCGCTTTTCCGTGGGCGAGGCTCATGCCGAGGATCTCTGCTGTTCCCTCGGCCAGCCCGATGGCGGAGAGGTCAAAGAAATCGGGCTCCAGGCTTTTGAGCAGCAACAGCCCGGCCTTCTCGTCTTCAATCGTCACGGGCACTGCTGCGAGGGAACGGTAGCCGCCCGTCGGCCCCAAAGCACCTGTGCGCCCCCCTGACTCTCGCTCTCGACGGATTCCCTCCAGCGTGTTTACAGCGCCGGTGAAGAAGCTGCCGTTTTCGGTAAAGCCGTCGGTGCTCTCCTGCGCCGCCCCCGCCAGCACCGTGCGGAAGATGGTCTCCAGGGCCGAATCGCCCTCCAGGCCGCAGAGCACATCCGCGGTCTCGTCCGCGGCGCAATGGATGACGGCATAGGAGAAATCCCGCTCAGGCCGCCGGGTCGCCCGGCTACGAGTGCAATTCCGTCTCGCCTCCCGGACTCTTAGCTCGACCTCGTCGCAGCCGAAGAAGTCGAGCAGCATCTCTGATGCTTCGGCCAGGAATCGGGCGCGGGGCCGCGCACGGTTCACGCCGCGGAGCAGTTCCCTCGAGAGAGACCGGAAGTCCTG
Organism: uncultured Myxococcales bacterium; assembly: GCA_964626565.1. Taxonomy (GTDB): domain Bacteria; phylum Myxococcota_A; class UBA9042; order CAIXZC01; family CAIXZC01; genus CAZVFX01. The sequence goes on along the minus strand of CAZVFX010000023.1, from coordinate 51,868 downwards.
CAGTAGTTCCTGCCCTTCGCCGTCCATCCTGTCATTCGATTCCGGGGTCATCGCCAGTCTCCGCTCCTCCTTATCCCTAATCACATTCCGCAATTACCTGGATATCGTCAACGAGCACGCCGATGCCGCCGGCGTCGGCTCCACCCGGGGTATCAAAGGACCACCTCAGGCGAACGTCGTACCCGGCCCAGTCCGACAGATCCACCGTCACCTTGTGCCACTCTTCGCCAAACCCCCAATCGACATCGGCCTTGCTCCACACAAGTTGTTCTTCCGGGGGAGTAATGACTTCCAGTAGCAAGACGTCGATATCTGCAGCCGCCTGAATGTCGGTCACGGTCCAGAACGACAAGGAGATGGGTCCGCCGTCGGGAAGCCCGATCTCTTCCGAGGTGGCGGTCCCGGAAAGCGGCAGCGGCAAAGGTAGGGGAATGCCACCTGCGTAGGTGCATTCGCCGAAGAACGGGTTGCCAACCGAGCCGAAGTAAAGCGCGGCGGGGGCGGAGTGGAATCCGCACTCCCCGGCTACCTGCCAGCCAACGTCCATGCCGGGGAACCCCATGCCGGTGTTCTCAAGCGTGAAACCCTGCTCGGTTTCATCATCAAAGTCCTTTTCCCACAAGAACTGGTCACAACATTCCGGAGCACCGCTCGGCGTATGTTGGCAGACGTTATCGTGGCACTGGTCGATGGTGCAATCATCACCATCGTCGCAATCCTGCACGAGAGTGCAGCACTCCACGCCCCAGCCGGAGCAGAGCCCGCCACAGCCGTCGTCGCCGCACTGGTTGTTGGTACACACCGGATGGCAGCACTTGCCGCTCAGGGCCGAGCAGACATCGTTCAGGCCGCAGCAGCCGTCGTCGCACTCCTCGTGCTTGCAAACGCAGTTTCCTTCCATTGAGCAGGCAGACAACGAACCGCACAGGCCGCAACTTCCACCACAGCCGTCGTCGCCGCACTCCTTGCCGTCACAGGAGGGATAACAGCAGACTCCAGCCATGCATTCGCCTCCTGCGTCGCATTCTCCGCAGTCCCCGCCACAGGGATTCTCACCGCATTCCAACTGTTGGCAGGCTTCCTCGCAAGGGAGCAACTGCAGTCGGTCCACAAGCAGCACTGTGTCGTAGATGCCATCTCCGGCGTCTTCCAGCTCCAGGTGGAGGTCGAAAACCTCACCGTCCGGCAACGTTACCGGCAGCCACTCCTCCCGCCATGTCGTATTCCACACATCTCCCTGGTCGAGGATCACGTCCGACTGGATGAGCCCGTCGTAGGCCGACCCGCACCCCTGGCAATCTTCAGGAGGGCACAGATCATCAATCGTGTATTCAAGCATCTCGGCGGAGGCCAATTCAGACTCGACGTAGACCTTCATAGAGTCCTGGTAGGTGGAACCACACCACTCCTTGAATTCTTCCGAATAGAGCTTCCAGCGCACGAACAGCATGTACTCTCCTCCCGGGAGGCAGTCCTGGAAGATCGCGCTGGAGGACGACTCAGTCAGTCCTTCACCAGTGGTTAGCTTCAGCATCGCCCCTCCGGAAGGCGCGTCCGTGACGCCCATAGAGTGGACCACCACCACCGCCTCGGCAGCCCAGTCGGCCAGGGAGGCATCGGAGAAATCCATGGTGTAGCAGAAATCAGCGAAAGAGCACTGCGAGCAAACGCCGCCGCAGGTGCCGGCCATGGTGCACAGGAGGTCTCCCGCACAGTCGCCGCAGGAATTGCCGCATCCGTCGTCGCCGCACTCCTTCATACCGCATTCGGCCTCACACTCGTTCACGCACTGCCCTGCCACGCAATACTGGCCGCCAAACAGAGGATTGCAGGCACCACAGCTTCCACCGCAACCGTTTCCGCCGCATTCTTTGCCCGCACAATCCGGCTCGCAATACTCGACGCAAGCGCCGTCATCCGTACAGACTGCCCAGGACTCGCAACTGCCGCAGGACCCTGAGCAGCCGTCGCTGCCACACTCCTTGCCTTCGCAATTGAGATCGCACTGGTTCAGGCAAGAGCCCTCGTCGGTGCACACCGAGCCGCCCGGGCATGCGCCGCAACTTTCACCACACCCATCCTCGCCACAGATTTTTCCACCACACCCAACGAAGCTGCACATCCCTCCTGAGCACTTCTCATCACACTCGCAAACGCCGCAGTCGCCGCCGCAACCGTCGTCACCACAACTCCCCGGCCCGCAGTCGGGCACGCAGACGCACTGGTGTTCAAAACACTCCTCCAGTTCCCCCGCACAGCCACCGCAACTTCCGCCGCAGCCGTC
>CAZVFX010000023.1:0-49484 GCA_964626565.1 uncultured Myxococcales bacterium | reverse complement strand
CCGCAGCCGTCATCGCCGCACTCCTTGCCTACGCAATCCTGGTCACAATCCACTGCGCATTTGTGTTCCACGCAGTAAGGGGCCACTTCGGGGCAGACCCCGCACTCGCCGTCACAACCATCGCTGCCGCACTCCTTGCCGTCGCAGTCGGGGAAACACTCCACCGCACACTTGAAGTTCTCACAGACGGGAGCAGCCTCGGGACAGATTCCGCAATGACTTCCGCAGCCGTCATCGCCACACTCTTTGCCTTCGCATTGCGGCAGGCACGGCAGCTCGCCGGGTAGCTCTTCCCCATCGGCGGCAGGTTCTATGCCGTCGACGGCCAGCGCGTCGGGGCTAACCGCGTCCGCCGCCACCAGCTCCGAATCCGCGACATCGCCGCCCCCTTCGGCAAGGTCCTCTCCGCCATCCTTACCCAGCGGATTCTTGCCCTGGCCGCTGCACGCGGCGAAGAGCAGGACTGTAGACAGCGACACAAGTACTATTCCGGCAAACATCGAATTGCGCAGCCGCATCATCGCCTCCCCGGTCTCGGTCTCCTTCAAGAAGGAGACTTCTCACTGACCCGGCCATAGTACGGAAAAACACGAATGAATGAAAGACTCAGCTAGCTACCGGTAGTACAACTCGCCTTGTTCGTCGTCGCAGTCGCAGTCGTTGAGGAAACCCTGATCGTCGTGGCCGCAGCCGCCCGCGACGGTGGCGCCCATTTTGAAAACCGCGGCGCACCAGTGGTTGTCGCCGTCCCAGTGCAGCCCCCAGTTGCCGGCTCCCAGACAACTTCCCGAGGTGTAGTAGAACGAATCACACCCTCCTTCCTGACCGGTGCCGCAATACCCCTCGGAGGAGGTGTTGATGTAAGGCTGGAACGCGCCCTGATTGGCAGCGCAGTACTGCTGCTTGCTTTGTAGCGCGCCCAAGACCGCGTTGGAGATGGTGCCCCCGCTGAAGTGCCACGCCGCATGCTGGTTCTCAGACTTGTCTTTCACCAGCAGGTCTGCGGGGCTGGCGGCCGCAGGAATGCGCGCCGGACAGTGGGTTGCGTCTACGGCACACTCGGATAGATTGAGGGCCAGCGGGTCCTGCCCGTTGGGGTACTTCTGCAGCACCCAGTTGAACCTGGTCCAGCCACCGCCGTCCAAGGTCATGTCGCAGTACGCCTGGAACGGTTCTCCGGTAGCGTCAGGGTCGATCCAGTAGAAGCCATCCTGAGAGATAGGAGCCGCATCCTTGATCGACTTACAGTCGGTGCCGGCCAACTCCGGCGTGTCCCCGGGCCCCGGGACCGCGGGACGCACAAAGATGCTGTACCGCTCGATACATGAACCGGGCGCGCCGCCGCACCCGTCGCTCGGGCCGGTGAGGCAGTACCCACCCGACGGCACGGACGGCATGTAGTTCCAGCACCCCCAGTAGTACCACTCGAGGGTGTAGGTATTGCAGCAGTTGCCCTCGCAACCCCAGGTGCGGCCGAAGTGATAGTCGAAGCCGCAGTCGCCGCCGATTTCCGTGTGCTCCTCCCCTTCCCTTGCGTCGTCTCCCGCCACCAACGCCCAGCCCGCCTGCTGCGGCAAGGTACCGTGATACTTGCCCTTGTAGTAGGCATTCACCACCCGATTGCGGTCATCATCGATAATCAGGTGACGTATCTCGACTTCGTCATCGATGTCCAGCTTGGAGCAGTTGCGGGTATAACCGGCATTCCAATCCGCGTCGCCCTCGTTGCTCACGATGTCAGTGGAAGGACTCTTGCTGTCCATCACGCTGTTGAGACAGAGGGTCCAGCCGCCGCCGTCGGTAGTCATATCGCAGTAAACTTCGAACGCCTCGTCGACTCCGTCCTCGTCCGGGTCAATGGTGTAGATGCCGTCACCGGTGGAAAACCCGGAATCGAGCCAGGTCTTGCAGTCCTTCATTGAGCATGGATCGTTGGTGGCCGGGTTGCAGTCATCGTCCACCCCGTTGCCGCAAACCTCTTCGTTGCCGGTGAAAACGTCCGGATTCAGCGGCTCGCAGTCGGAGTCGTCCGGATCGCCATCGTCGTCGTCATCCGTGTCCACACAGTCCTTTTCTCCGTCAAGGTCGTAATCGTCAAAGTCCTCGTCGACTTCTTCATCGCAGTCGTTATCTTGGCCGTCGCACACTTCCACCGCGATATCCTCGCACAGGCCCACACTGCACTCACCGACGCACACGCCTTGAGCTTCGCAGGGAGAGCCCTCGGGCAGGAGGAAATAGGTGCAGCCGTCGGAGGCGTCGCAGAACTCCTGGGTGCATTCGTTATCGTCGTCGCAGTTCTCGGGCGCGCCTGGTACGCAGGCGCCGGCAGCGCACGCGTCACCTGTGGTGCACGCGTTGTTGTCGTCACACTCGGCCTGATTGGGGGAGAAGACACAACCGCTGTCTAGATGGCAAGTATCGTCGGTGCAGTCGTTGAAGTCGTTGCACACGATCGATGCCCCGGGCACGCACGCTCCATCGACGCAGAGGTCTTCCCCGGTGCACGCATCACCATCATCACAAGGCCAGTCGTTGTTCTCGACAACGCATCCGTCTGCGATGTCACAGTACTCGGTGGTACAGGGGTTCTGGTCGTCACAGACCACGGCGTCTCCGGGGTGGCACACGCCGCCGTCGCAGAAATCCCCGTCGGTGCACGCATTGAGGTCGTCGCATTCCCCTTCATTGGGCACAAATTGACAGCCGGTTTCAGGAGTACAGGAATCATCGGTACAGGGGTTGTTGTCAGCGCAATCCACCTCTGCCCCGGGCATGCATTGCCCATCGGCGCAAGTGTCTCCTGCTGTGCATAGATCGTCGTCGTTGCAGGGCGCATTGTTGGGCTCGTTTATGCAACCGAGCACGAGGTCGCAGGAGTCGTCGGTGCAGACATTGCCGTCGTCGCAGTCGGTCACGGTTGCGGCGACGCACGCGCCCCCCTCGCAGTGCTCATCCGCGGTGCACGAATTACCGTCGTCGCAGTCCGCTGAGTTGGCGCTGTGGGTGCAGCCGATACCTTCAACGCACAGGTCGTCGGTGCAGACGTTGCCATCGTCGCAGTCCGGAGCCTCCCCCGGGTGGCAACCGGTGAGCGGGGCGCACGACTCGTCGCCATTACAGGGATCGCCGTCATCGCACACTAACGGCTCACCGGGCAGGCATCCCACCAGAGAGTCGCAGCTCTCGAGGCCGTTACACAGGTTGTCATCATCGCACATCAACGCCGGACCACCGGCGCATGCGCCGTCGACGCAGAAGTCTTCGGTGGTACATACATCGCCGTCGCTGCACGCGGCTGAGTTGTTGACGTACACGCAACCTACCGTCGAGTCGCATGCGTCATCAGTGCAGAGGTTATCATCCGCGCAATTGGCCGCTACTCCTCCCGTGCAGGAACCGTCTCCGCAGGCCTCTCCCACGGTACATGCGTCGCCGTCGTCACACGCAAATCCCTCGAAGGCGGGAGCGAAAGAACACTCGGCGGTGACCGGATCGCAGACCTCGTCTAGGCACACCGCATCCAAACCCTGGGGAGGGGGACACTCGACGATGGAGCCGGGCACAATCTTGCAGATATAGGGCAACTCAGCGGTGTCGCAATAGAGGGTGCCGTTACAAACATCTCCATCTTCCAATTGAGCGCAATCCGCGTCCGCCTCGCAATCACAATTCACCGGCAAACCAGCGCACTCTCCTTCGTCACACTCATCACCGATGGTACACGGTTCGCCGTCGTCGCAGTCCGCGTTGTTGGGAGTAAAAACACACGCGCCACTTTCATCGCACTGGTCATCGGTGCAGCCGTTGCCATCATCGCACAGCAGCGGAGAAGAAACGCATTCTCCTGCCTCACAATGGTCTGCCGTGGTACACGGATCCCCGTCAATACACTCTGTTCCGGCCAGGGGGGTGTTGGTGCAGCCGGCTTCTCCTTCGCACACGTCCTCGGTACAGTCATTGCCGTCGTTGCACAGGTTCACGTAGTCCCCACCCACCTCGTTGGGTTCGTCCACGTCGCCGTCACAATCGTCATCCGCACCGTTGCAGATTTCCTGATCAGGTTCCTCGGCATCGCAAGTGGTGAGTCCACCCTCAGTGCACAAGCGCTTGCCGGTGCAGGTGCCCCACTCATTGCTGAGTTGACAAGGCGTAAACAGGCCGGCCTGTATCGATTTTTCAGTGCATTCGCATTCGCCGGCGTCCGAGACACATTGCTGCAGGGTGACGCCCTCCGTGGTCTCGGAGTCAAGGCAGGAAAAACCTTCGGGGCAGGGGTTATCATCAGCACAACTGCCGCCGCAGAATCCGGTGCCCTCTCCATACGCCACACACACGTCCTCAGCGACGCCCGATTGGCAGTCGTCACTGTCCGCACAGGGCTTGCACAGCGAAGCCAGGTCCGACACGCAAATGTAGACTATGTCCGGGTCTGTTCCGGCCACTTGTTTGCAGGTCCAGCCCACCGGGCACTCGGTTTCGCACGCCATGGAGCAGAGACCCTCACCCATGTGCTCCATGCACCAACCGGACTTGCACTGCTCGTTTTCGGTACACTGGTCGCCGAAGCACCCCTCCCCCGGAAGACACTCGGGAGCGAGTTCTTCCACTGCGACATCCAGGATGGTGTCCGGCACAACCCAGATTTCTTCGCCGCCGGTGTCCAACCCGGAAGGCAGTTCCGTCCCTTGCCCTTCATCAAGCGCCACGTCGGGCAGGGTCCCCAGATCTTCCAATATTGGAGAGGTTTTTCCACCTCCCGAGCAAGCGACCAACAACACCGCACCGCACAGTAACAGATTCGCTCTTTTCATCCGTCCCCTCATTGCTCTGCATTACCTTCTTCCATGAGCATATCAGAGACGAATCTTTGCGGCAACGAGATGGAGACGGCGGAAGGAGAGCTAGCCCTTAATGCTGACCATACGGGTGTGGAAAGGGACCTTCCGTTCGGCGCGCTCAACCGCCTGCTGGGCGATGTGGATGAGGCCGGAGCAGCAGGGCACTTCCATGTGTGCGACGGTGATGCTCTTCACTCCGCCCTGGTCGATCATCGCTACCAGCTTGTCGATGTAAGGCGAGGTGTCGTCCAGTTTGGGGCAGGCGATAGCCAGCGCCTTGTCCTTGACGAAATCCTGGTGGAAATTGGCATAGGCGAACGGCACGCAGTCGGCCACCAGCATCAGGTCCGCTTCCTTGAAGTAAGGTGCGAAAGGCGCCACCAGATGGAGCTGCACCGGCCACTGGCGAAGCTCCGATTTTAACTCCTGAGAGGCAGGCTGTGCCGTCGCCACGGGTGCAGCTTCCTCAGCGGCGTCAAAGCTCAAACTGCGTGCGCCCGGGCAGCCGCCCATGGCGTGATGGGGATGAGGCGCCGCAGGAGCGGGCTTCGCAGGGGCATCGGCCTGACCGGGGCCCATGCCGTGCTCAGCCAGGTGCTGCATGTGCCGCTCCAGAACCTCGGGCCGATTCTTCTTGATGTGTTCGATGACGCCGTCTTCGTCATAGTCGTCGGCAGGTTTCTCGACAACGGCGAGCGCGTCCATAGGGCAATCGCCGAGGCAAGCCCCGAGCCCGTCGCAGAAGCTCTCCTTGACCACCTGGGCCTTAGGCCCGTCGGGCGTATCTACGATCTGAAGCGCGCCTTCAGGGCAAGCGGGAATGCAGTCTCCGCAGCCGTTGCACAGTTCCTCGTCGATAACGATCATCTTTCTCAGCTTCTTCATCGGCTACTCCTCATGGGTTAAGTATCATTCTAAACCGCGGCCGACGGGACATCCGCCCGCGGCACATGGGTGTTGCAATCGACCTGAATATCTTTTCCGTCCACTGCCTTTTCGGCGAGCGAACAAAATCCCGAGGCGCAATCTACTCCACCGTCGGAACGGTAGTGACTGCAGGTGAGGCACATGCGGGACGAGCTGATTACGCCCTCGCCCCGCAGGCCGGCGATGAACTGCGCCAGGAAGACAAACACTTCTTCTTTTGTATCATCAGCAAAGCTGGCCAACTGTTCCCTGACCACCTCTTTCCATCCCGACAGTTCGGCCGCGCGCTCCTGCCCGGAATCGGTGAGCGCCAACGCGGCGATCCTGCCGTCTCGGGCGGAGCGCCGCTTGATTACGAGCCCTTTGCCGGCCAGCGCCCGCACCGCATCGCTCACGGTGGCTTTGGTCAGGGCCAGGTCTGCAGCAAGCTGGCTCACCGTACACCTTTCTTCGGGAAGGCGCACCAGACGGTCAAGCAACTGAAGCTGCAGCGGCGTAATCCGGGCGCGCTTGGAGGCATCCCACTGCAACACCCGGAATGCGTATCCCACACGTTCGATTGCCGAGATGACCTTTTCGTCGACTTCCTGCTTTCCCGATACCATCAAAACCTCCACCGGAACCGATGCGTCCGTTAGGACTCCTAACCAATAGTGTGGATACCAGTTGGAAGAGTCAAGCCCACGCGTTACATTTTCTCTGACTGCTCGACGGAACGAGCCGGATTATTGAGGTACGATTGTCCCGAAAGCCAGGTCATCAAAGGTGAAGTCCGGGTCGTCCGCTTTGCGGATGCGGACGAAACCGATGGGCTGTGCAGACTGGTACTGGATGAAGAAGGTGCCCAGGTAGTTGGGCGGCTTGCCGCCGGGGGTCTCCACGTGAAAGGGGGTGCTACCCGCCACATTGGGAGGGCTGTCGGGACGATAGAATTGTACTTTCAGGCCGCCGTTCCAGGTTTGTCCCAGGTAGAGGCTCACGTAATCGGTGGCCGCCTGGGCGTATCCGTCGGCCGAAGGGACAACGAACCTGATGGTAACGTGGTGCTGCCAGTAGGTTTGCGCCCCTTGAAGACTGGCGCACGATTGTTTCCCAGACGCCGATTCCAGCTCCCAGGGGTTGGTAGCCACGATGGAGTTGGGATTGGGAGTGTGCATAAGCACTCCCGCCTGCCCGAAGAGATTCTCGACATCCAGGTTCACCGGCAGTGGATTGCCCTGGGGCCCGTGGTCGCAGTCGATGACTCCGCCGCAGAGCGCCGCGCTCCCATCGGGAAGAGCACAGGGCATGCCGAGCGCACAACCTGGGGAGCCACAAGCAACTGCGCACATCCCTTCGACGCAGTCGAGGCCGGGGTCGCAGGTACCGCACGACACACCACAACCGTCAACCCCACACATCTTGCCCTTGCAGGAAGGAAGACAGGGCGGGTCCGTTGTGGAATCGAACTCTGCCTCCGTATCCGCGCCGATGGGGTCGGGCGATGTCGTTTCTCCCCGGTCAACGACCTCAGAGTTCGACGCGGAATCCTCGCCGCCACCTATGGAGAGGCTCGGGCTCAGATCATCCGATGGGCAACCGGTGGTTAACAATAGAAACAGGACGGGGGCAATTCGAAATACGCGTGCTACGGGATTTCGCTTTCTCATCTCACCACGCTCACTCTCTTCACGAACCGCAACTCGGGCAGTGTACCATATGAGGGACGCGGCAAAAAGGACTAGACAACCATCACGTCGATTCCCCGCAGTCAAGGACGGTGAGCATCGGGAGTTCTGAACCGACGCGGCCAAAAAGAGTAGAAACACCGTCTGCAAATAGGGTATTACCGGGAGGTCCACTCGAGGGTCGGCTTACGGCTGTTGGTGACACAGTCGCTGAGGTATAGGTTGATTAGACTCTGGTATGGAATTCCGGTCTCCCCGGAGAGCTGCTTGAAGTAGTCGATGATGTCTACACCAAGACGAATCGTAACCTGCCTCTTCATTCGTCTCGCATGGGGATTTCTGCGCCCTTCCAGACTCGAAAAATCGTATTCGTCTCTCATGCCTTCCCTGCGTCGTAGAACCGCCGCTCCTCGCGCGTCGCCTTCCTCGCCGAGATGATTCGAATCAGCGGCTCACTGAAGCGATAATGGTAAGACACCACCAGCAACCGCATTCTCGAACTCAAGCCCAGCATCAGGAAGCGCTCCTCCTCCTCGGAATGGTCCGGGTCAAAAGCCTCGAACGCGTTCTCATCGAAGAACACCGACCGAGCCTCCGGGAAGGAAACGTGGTGCTTTAGCCGATTCCTTTGTTCCTTTCCCTCGTCCCATTCAAACTGCATCACTTCCGCCTTACAATATATGTATATAGCAACTACACGTCAAGTGCTTCCGGCCCTTATGCGTTGGCAGTTGTGACCGGCCTGCACCTAGTGTTATCGGGAGTTTTGAACCGATGTGGCCAAAGAAAGTGAAAAAATCGTACCTGCCGTGCCGTCCTACACCGCGATTGACACGGGTTGCAGCGGAGGTGACAATTGCCGTTGAGCCGGGGGCCGCGAGCCCGCCACTCCGGCCGGCGGAGGACGCATGAATGACAGGGACGGGGAGTCCGATTCGAGGCTGGTTTACTCCACGGAGTGGGGCAAGGTGGACCGCGCCGAGTCGAAGCGCCGCACGGGCCGCGGAAAACAGCAGCAATCGCAGCCGAAAAAAGACGGTGTGGTGCGGGTGATGCGGGAGACCAAGGGTCGCAAAGGCAAGGGTGTAACGTTGGTTTCCGGGGTTCCTCTCGACGGGGCGGACCTGACCAGGCTGGGGAAAGAACTGAAGAAGAAGTGCGGTTCCGGCGGCACGGTGAAGAACGGTATCATCGAAATCCAGGGCGACCATCGCGACCAGGTTGTCGAGTTGCTGAGCGGCAGGGGTTGGACCGTCAAGCGCGCCGGCGGCTAGGGTTCAAACTTGGCCGCAGCCACCGCGGCGCGACCCAGCCGGTCTGTCGCTTCAAGCCAGAGGGTGCCGGTTTTACCTGGCGGCAGAGGCTGGAACTCCAATTCCAGTGGTTCCGCAGCGTCAAACTCGGGGGGCTTCGGGTAGTAGGTGAACCAACTCCAAGACACACCGTGCCAGTAGGCCTGAGCCTGGAGAATCCCGTCAGGCGGGGCCGCAACTTCCTGAGCGGAGCCTCCAACGTGATGATAATAGGCTGAGTGGAGAACGGTGTCCTCGTCGGGAGCCAGAAGCACCTTCCAGATCAGGACTGACCGGAGGTCGGAATCGGGACTGTAGTGGAAGAGTGGAATTGCGACCTTGCGGCCCGCAGGTGTGGGCTGGAGCGTCCAGTACGCCTCCGCGGAGATGTCGCCCTGGCGCAGGATGAGGCGTCTCAGGTCGAATGTTCCCTCTACCCGTCCCGTCGCGGGGTCGAACGAGGCCGGCCTACGGTGAAAAATGTCCATGTCCTCGGTAGGACCGGCGCCGGAGGGCCACTGGTACCCGAAGGCCAATTGGACGTGGGCTCCGTAGGGTACGGTTTGCAGGTCCAGGTCGCGGTACACGGTCACCGTTCGTGTCCCTTCTTCGATGAACGCGACCCCGTCGTCGCACTGCTCCTGCCCCAGCCCCTCGCAAGAGAATTCGGGCCCCATGTGCTTTGGCTCCACCGCGGCGAACCACTCCTGCAGAAACGCGAACCAGGATGCCGGGGGGCCAGCAGCTTCATATACCTCGCCGGCGACCTCTCCCAGCAGCGGATTCACCGCGTCGTAGTAGTGCTTACTGGACGGGAAGAAGATGGTGAGGCCGGTAGCTCCCGGAACTGCCGGCCCGAAGCGATTGTAGACCACTGCCGCCGAGAAGGCCTTCAGAAACGCTTCGGTTTGCACCTCATATTCCGGCGCCAGAGAGGACAGGCGGGAAACGAAGTCTCCCAGGTCGATGAACTGCGTGGACAGAAACTCGTATGGGGCGGGCTGCAGTTGTTGCGCCAGGAATCTCGCGGTCATGACCGGTTCGATTGCTGAGTCAAGGTCCTCAATCAGGGCGCCGGTAAGAGATGCCAGGGCCTGGTCCAGAGCCGGCATCTGTCCGAGATCCACTACCGAAACGGTCGCGTCGTTCCACACATCAAGCCACACATCGGAACTGGCTTTGGCCAGAGCCACGGCCAGGTCCTTCGCGTCGACACGGGGGCCGGACAGCAGGGTCCCCAGCGCGGCGTAGTCCAGGCCGCTGCCCGGGACGACTTCCTCAGAAGCGAGCAGGTAGTGGCCGAAAGGCGCCATGCGGTAGGCGACCAGGTAGTTGGCCATAAGGCAGGCGTCGAACGCTATGAGGTCGAACCCTTCGGCCAGCAGCGGGCCGGCCAGGGAGATGCCTTCTTCCAGCCCTTCGACCAATTGTGCGATGGACGTGTGAGACGAATCGCTGCTGTAGTCGTAGCCAAAGCCGCCAAAGGCGAGCCCATGGTCAGCGAGCACCAGTGCGTATCGCCTGGCCGGGTATTCGGTAGCCCCCCAGGAGATAAAATCGGCCAACACCTCCGGGCTGGAAGAATCCTGTTCCCCGAGGTTCGCCAGCACCTCCATTTCGCCGGGCTTGATGAGCAACCTCTGGGTCGACACGAAGTCACCAATTCGCCAGTGTTCGGGGCGGCCATAGACTCCCGGAGCCCAATCGGCCTGGACCACCAGGTTCACCTCTTCGGTTGGACCGACGGTCATCATCTCGTCCAGATCTTCGAACGCCACTCCTTCCAGGTCGTTGTCCACTGCCAGGTAGATCAAGACCGTCCATTCCGCTAGTTCAAGGCACTTGCCCTGGGCGCAGTCCTGGCCCTGTGCACAATGCCCGCACTGACCACCACAGCCGTCGTCCCCGCACACCTTGCCCAGGCACTGCTGGAGGCAGCAACTACCGCTCACTGTGCAAAGTTCCGGTTCGGGCAGGCCCCCAAAGGTAAAGCACTCTCCGCATGAGCCGCCGCACCCGTCGTCTCCGCACTCCTTTCCGGAACAATCCGGCAGGCAACCCTGGTCGGGGTTGAGTTCCCCCGGCAGCGCAAGGTCTCGAGCAGCCTCGTCGCTCCCGGCGCACCGCACCGCCAGTAACGCAACCGCGAGAAGTACGCAGATTCCGGATAGCTCCACTTTCACCTCACCCCTCCTTGTCTCGACCCTACCCTCAAAGGCATTAGACCTGCCAGTAAAACCAGCGCGCGCCGATTCATGGGCGGTTCCCGGCATTTTCCCTGTATATTGTATCGTCTATATTAGTTACCCAAGGCAACGCCCCAAATGGGGACATTTTTTGCATTTTCGGCAAAGAAAAGGTTGACAGGGGGAACCAACTGTGGCTGATGGAGTCGAGTAGGAGAGGTGAATAGTTGATGGATATACGAATGGTCAAAACCAACAGAGTGAGTCTCCCGGTAGGGGTCTCTCGAATCTTCGGATTCGGCACCGATACCGGGAAGGCCGGCTCTATGCCTGGAGGTGACGGCGGGAAGTAATACCTGAACGTGACATCCGGGCCATGGGTCGGCGGTGACCCATGGCCTTTTTTGTTTAATTTCGAAAAAGCCGTGGGTTCGAGGGATCGAGTCCACGGCTTTTTTTTTCTTCAAGGAGGTGCGCCATGAACGCGCTGAAGTGCAATGAGTTGGGCAAGTATTTCTACAACAAGAACGGCCGGCGCAAGGGACGATTTCGGGCCCTTGGCGATGTGAGTTTTGAGGTGGACCGGGGAGAGATCTTCGGCCTCATCGGCTCCAACGGGTCGGGTAAATCGACCCTGATTCGCATCCTGTCGACTTTGCTGATCCCCGATGCGGGTTCAGCATCGGTGTTCGGCATCGACGTCGTAGAGCGGTCGCTCGATGCCCGGCGGCTCATCAACCGGGTATCAGTGGAGGCAGCGTTCTTCAAGCGGCTGTCCGCGGCGGAGAATCTGACCTACGCAGGACGGCTGTACGGCCTGGGCGGCCGTGAGTCGCTGCGCAAGTCTCGGGAGATTCTCGAGCGGCTGGGCTTTGACGACGAGCGCTTGAAGGAGCCGCTGGAGAACCTGAGCCGCGGGCAGCAGCAGAAGGTGGCGGTAGCTAGAGCGTTGCTCACCTCGCCGGTGTTGCTGTTGCTGGACGAACCGACCACGGGCCTGGACCCGAAGTCGAAGCGGCAGGTGCAGCAGTTCGTGCGGGAAGTAAGGGATGAGCACGACGCCACCATCCTGCTCACCTCTCACGACATGGACGAGGTGGAGCGGGTGTGCGACCGAATTGCGGTGATCAACCAGGGCGCACTGGTGGGTGTGGACACTGCGGACGGCCTGAAGAGAGGACTGAAAAACGGCGGCAATCTCGAGGACGTGTTCCTGGAGATGACCGACGACGACTGACTGAGGTGATTGAAATGAGTTTCAAGACAATAATACGAGAGCTCAAGGCTTCTTTGGCCTTTGTGGAGCGAAACTTCAACCTGGTGCGGCGCTACATCGAATGGGAAGCGGTGTTCCTGGCCTACGACGTGGTGAATGCGTTGACTATCGGCCTCATCGCGGTAGGGCAACAGGACCAGCGACTGGTGCTGTTTCTGGTGATCGGTTCCCTGATGTGGGGTTTCTTGAGCGTCATCTTCAACGACGTGAGCAACTCCATTTCGTGGGAGCGTTGGGAAGGGACCATCGAGTACACACTGATGGCTCCCATTCACCGGCTCACACATCTGGGCGGTACCTGTATGTTCGCGGTGGTGTACGGGATCATCAGGACGGTGATAATCCTGATCGTCTTGTCGGTGTTCTTCGATCTGGATCTGGCGAAGGCGAACTTCCTGAGTGCTGCTGCGGTACTGCTGGTTTCGGGGATATCCTTCATGGGCTTAGGGATTCTGGCGGGGATTCTGCCGTTGATATCGCCGGAGAAGGGTGCGCAGGCGACCCACATATTTCAGGCGGGGATTCTGCTGGTGTCCGGAGTCTACTACGACGTATCGGTGCTGCCCGCCTGGCTGCAGCCGGTGGCCGTGGTTTCACCGGCCACCTACACCCTGCGCTCGGTACGGGCCGCGCTTCTGGAGGGTGCGGGGCTCAGAGAGGTAAGCGGAGATCTACTGGTCCTCTTCCTCAGTTCCCTTCTGCTCCTGCCCGTGGGCCTATGCGCGTTCAACCGTGCCGAATTGTGGGCCAAGAAGACCGGCAAACTGAAGCGGAACGGGTAGCCTTCATTCCCTTCTTGACCCTACTGCTCCCGCTCCCCTAGAATCGGGGGCGGGAGCAGTTCCAGGGAGGCCAAAGATGCACATAACCTTGAAGATTGCGGAGAATGCTGCGGACCGGGAGGCAGTGTTTCGCCTGAGGCGGCAGGTGCTGGTCAATGAGGAAGCTCGCTTCGAGCACCAGTCAGATATGCTGTTCGACAGATACGACACCCTTGAAGAGTCTGCCAACATCGTGGCTCTGGCCGGGGGCGAGCCGGTTGGAACGATGCGGGTCACCATGGCCAACCAACTCGGCTGTCCTGCGAGGGATCAGTTCGACTTTGGCCCGACGGTGGACGCGCTGGAAGGAGGCGTTTGCGCCGTTTCCTGGTTGTGCATTGCCGAGGCCTATCGGTCTCACCCGGGGCTTATCTTCGGCCTGTTCAAGACTCTGGTACGGGAGATGAGGAGGTCCGGGGTCCGGCACGTAGTCGCGCCGCTGCGGCCATCGGTTTTACGCCTGTTGCGAAAGACCGGCGTAGAGGAGGTGGGTGCGGAATTCCATTCTGCAGAACTCAACATGTCCATGGTGCCGATCCACATCGACTCCGCAGAACTGCCTCCGGGGGTGCGGGAGACCATGCTGGCCCCCTTGAGCGTTGTGTTGGAAGATTCCAACGAGCGCCGCATCTACCTGCAGGACGAAGCAGTGATCCGGAAAGGCGACGACGGGGCGGAGGCGTTTCTCGTGATGCGAGGCTCGGTACGGGTGGCCATCGAAGGCAACGGTAGTGCCGCGGACGACACACACAGCGCCCGGCGGGAAGTACTTCTGGGGCCCGGCCAGATCTTCGGTGAGCTGTCCATGCTGGATGGCGGCCTTCGCACGGCAACGGTGGTGGCCCATTCCCGGGAGACCGACGTGATGGTGTGGTCTCGAGACGAGTTTCTCTCTCAGCTCCGAGACAGCCGGGACAAAGCCTACGCCATCTGCCGTGTTTTGGGTCAACGCCTGCGGGCCCAGGTGGAAGGTGCAGGCGTGCCTGCGCAGGACGCGCTCGTCGCGCGTATCCTTCTTGACGCATCCAACGACGGCCGTAACCCTGTGGATTTCCAGTGGCTGGCGTCACAGTGCGGTCTGTGGCCCGACGAATTGGAGGCCAACCTCTACTCATGGGCAAGACCCGGTTGGCTCCTCGTTGACGCACCTACCGAAGTGCGCGTTACCGACGCCAAAGCCCTTAGCAAACGCATGTCCATCAGCTAGCGCTGCAGCACGGCGAGCAACTCTATGTGGTGGGTCTGTGGGACCATGTCGAACGGGATCAATTGCGTGATTTTATACCCCTGGCCTGCCAACTGGCCCGCGTCCCTGGCAAAGGTGTTGGGGTCGCACGAAACGTAGACAATCGCTGCGGGGTCAAGATCCGGCAGGAAGGGCACAACCGCCTTGGCCCCCTGGCGCGGCGGGTCCAGCAATACCAGGTCGAACCGACGCTTCTGCCGCGCCCACCGCCGGGTGAGTTTCACCGCGTCCCCGCCGATGAAACCTGCGCCCTTGGCAGGGACGAGGAACTCCTTCCTCAGCCCCACCTCCACCGCGGTCACCTTGTGCCCCGCGGAAGCCAACGGGTAGGTGAAATTGCCGTGACCGCTGTACAACTCCAGCACCTCGGCGCCCGGTTTGTCTTGCAGTAGACCGCCGACAATATCCTTGACCCGGGAGACTAACAGCCGATTGACCTGCCCATTGGCCTGGCAGAAGGCCCCGGGAAAAACGGGAATCACACATTTCGGGTCGTCCTGAACGGTGATGACCGACGAGGGGAGTCCCCACTCGCCCCGCCCTGATTTCGGGGCTGCGACGTGGCAACCGGCCAGCGAAGTTTTCTCGACGAGAAAACGAGCCAGATTCTCAGGTGAGGGGAGGGGGGCGGCCACAAACGCGGCGGCCATGGTGCGGCCGTCGTCGTCTGCAACCACTTCCACCGAGGCTGAGAAATCCAGGGGCGATTTCAACGCGGCCAGTTCACCGAACAGTCGGCTAATCGGTTCCACGCAAACCGGGCAGGCCGAGATGGGAGCAATGTCGTGAGTTCCGTGGGCGAAGAAGCCCACCTTCAGGGGTGAACCCGCGGTTGCGGTCATTTGCAGTCTGGCGCGCCGACGATAGCCGAATTCCCGGGGGGAAAGCTGAAACGGTGCGATCAGTTCGGGGCCGGCGACCTTGCGAACGGCCCGGGCCAGGATCTGCCCCTTGTGGTCGATTTGGGCCTTGGGACCCACATGTATCCAACTGCACCCCCCGCACTCAGGCCAGGAGGGACAGGGAGAGGCCCGTCGATGAGGGGATGGCTCGAGTATTTCGATAATCTCGGCCTCGGCCAGGCTGCTCTTTTCCCGGGTGATACGCACTTTTGCCCGGTCGCCGGGCACACCATGGAGAACCATGACGACCTTGCCGTCTTCCCGCCGGGCCACTCCTGAGGGGCCGTAGGCGGGGGAGGCTGTGGTCAATATGCAATTCTCAATTACCAATTTTCAATTACCAATTTTCAATGTTCAATTTCCAAACCGGACTTCCTCGCGGGAGCTCCAGGCCTCTTCTTCCAGGGCGGCAAGCTCTTCGAGGCGCGCCTCCAGGCTGAGGATACGGTCCAGGTCTCCCCTGGTTTCCGGGCGGGGCGGAAGGAAAAGCGAGCAACAATCGTCATAAGGCTGGATTGAGGTTTCGTAGGTGCCGATCTCCTTGGCCCTGTTCACCGTCTCAACCTTGTCGAGTCCGATGAGGGGACGTAAGACGGGCAGGGAGGTGGCGTCTTCGATGACGGCCACGTTCTCCATGGTCTGGCTGGCGACCTGACCCAGGCTCTCACCCGAGACCAGGGCCAGAGCACCCACCTCTTCGGCGAGGCGGGCGGCGAGGCGCACCATGGAGCGGCGGTAGAACAGCACCAGGAGGCTCCCCGAAACGTTGTCTCTCAGGTACTCCTGCACCGGCGTCAGTTTGATGTGGGTGAGGCGCACTCGCCCCAGCCACTGTGAGAGCGTCCCGGCCAGGTCATTGACCTTCTCAAGAGACCGCTTGGAGGTATAGGGGAAGGAGTGAAAATGGATCGGTCTGATGACGCATCCGCGCTTGGCCATCATCCACCCCGCCACCGGGGAATCGATGCCGCCGGACAGCAACAGCACCGCTTTGCCGCTACTGCCCACCGGCAGGCCTCCCGGGGCCGGGGTACGCTCAGCGTACAGATATGCACCGTGCTCGTGGATCTCCACACCGATGGTGAGGTCGGGAGAGCTCATTTTTCCCTTGAGGCCAAACCGCTTCACCACCGCGGCGCCCAACTGTCGATTGAGTTCCGGACTCGTCATGTCGAAACGTTTGTAGGAACGGGAAGCATCGACCTTAAAATGCCTCACTTCGGAGCTTTCGAGCACGCGTTCGGCCAGAGCCACCGCGGTTTTCTCCATGACATCATAGTCGAGGGGGCTGCGCACTGCGGGGCTGGCGGAGACTATGCCGAAGGTGCTGCACACAGCCTTCAAGAGCTGGGCAAGATCGCCTTCGGTGAACTCCCCACCGTCGGGGCCCGACACTTCGAATCTACCGTGGAAGGATGACACCTCCACGCCCTCGACATCCGCCAGGCGTTCAATGGACCTGCGCAGGTTGCGCCTGAGGATCTTTAGAAACCGCGGCCGGTTTCCTTTCTTCAGAAACACTTCGCCAAAACGAACGATAATGGAGTTATACATTTTTACACCCGCCCATGAGAGGCACATTCGGCTCTGCGCAAGCCCGTTGCTCACGCTCAGGGTACTGTTGCTATCGCCTCAGCTTGTTTACCACGGCGACTATTATGTGGCCAGCCTCTTCCGCCTCTTCCATAGTGGTATAGCGTGAGGCGGAGATTCTTATTACTGCGTAGTCGGGAGAGACCCCCATGGCTTCTATAACGTGGCTTCGTTTGGTCCTTGTGGAATGACAGGCCGAACCCGCGGAAACGATTACGCCTTCGTCTTCCAGGAAGTGCAGCAGATTCTGGGATTTTAACCCCGCGGTACCCAGGCTGAGAATCTCCGCAAGACCGTCTTCGGGATGTCCGTTGATGATGACACCGTCCAAATTGTCGGTAACGATGCGGCCGAGGGTGGCCATGCACTTCCGGATACGGGCGTTGTCGGCCTCCCGAGCGCGGTGGGCCAACTCGGCTGCGGCGGCAAACCCGGCTATTGCGACAACGTTTTCGGTGCCTGAGCGCAGGCCTTTCTCCTGCCCGCCACCACAGATTAGGGGTCTAAGTTTCGTCCCCTTCTTGACGTACAGCGCACCGGCCCCCCGGGGACCGTGGAGTTTGTGTGCTGATAGGGAGAGCAGGTCGAGGGCCCCGTCGGCCAGTGAGATGGGTTCTCTGGTGAAGGCCTGCACTGCATCGCAGTGGAAGAGAGCTTCCGGGTTCTTCTTTTTCACCGCCCTGGCGAGCCGCTTCACCGGCTGCACCGTACCCACTTCGTTGTTGGCGTACATCACGGAGACCAGGAAGGTGTCCTCATCGACAAGTTCCACGAGTTCATCCACCAACACCACACCGCGACTGTCGACAGGCGCTCTTCGGACCTCGAAGCCGCGCTGCACCAATTCGTCCGCGGTTTCAAGGACTGCCGGATGCTCTACGGCCGAGATAACAAAGCTCTTGCGGCGGGACGCATAAGCGGCGCCGAAGAGGGCGAGATTGTCGGCTTCGGTGCCGCTGGAGGTGAAAACCAGCTCGTCGGGATTGCAAACCAGAATCGACGCCAGCTTGCGCCGGGATTTCTCCAGGGCAGCGGCGGCTTCGACTCCCAGGGAATGTGATGATGAAGGGTTACCGAAGATAGTCGCCTGACACGCGGCCATAGCCTCGGCTGCTTCCGGTGCGAGCGGCGTGGTTGCGGCGTTGTCGAGGTAGATAAAGTCGTCCATCGTCATCTCTGCCCCGAAATCGGCCCGGGCTAGCGGAAGAGGTCCGAGACCGACTCACCTTCATGAATGCACTTGAGGGCTCGGGCAAACAGTGGTGCAACGGTCAGGACTTTCATCTTCGGGGTAATTTTGTCCGCCACCGGGATCGTGTCGCAAACAATGATCTCCTTTACCGCACTGTCGGTGAGTTCCTGGGGCGCTTTGCCTGTGAGCACCGGGTGTACCGCGGCACAGGTTACCGACTTGGCGCCCTGGTCGAGGAGGAAATCAAAAGCCTCGATCATGGTCCTGCCGCTAGCGATTTCATCGTCGGTGAGAATGCAGTCCATGCCCGCAATGTCGCCGATGACGTGCCTCGCCTTGGCTTTCTCATCGTTGCCGTAGCGCCGCTTGTCAACGATGGCTATGGGCAGGTGGAGACGATTAGCGTAGTGGGTGACATCCTTGATTTCGCCTGCGTCACTGGCCACCAGCACTGCATTGGAGAGGTCCCACTCCCGCAAGTAGTCACAGATGACGGGCCCGCCGATAAGCTGGTCAGCAGGGATGCGGAAGAACCCCTGAATCTGGGGTGCGTGGAGGTTCATGGTGAGCACGCGGTCCGCCCCGGCGGTCTCGTAGAGGTCGGCCATTAGTCGGGCCGCAATGGAGATTCGCGGCTGGTCCTTCTTGTCCGATCTTGCGTAGGGGAAATAGGGAAGCACCGCGGTAACTCGGGCCGCGGAAGCCTGCTTCAACGCGTCGATCATGATGAGGGCCTCGATGATCATGTCGCTCACCGGCGGCGACATGGTCTGGACCACGAAGACGTCGTCACCTCTGACGTTTTCGAGAATCTTCACCATGATGTTCTGGTTGGAGAACTGAATGATCTCACGCTCGCCGGGCTTCATGCCCAGGTAGTCGCAGATGCTGTTCACAAAGCCGGGGTGCGATGATCCCGAGAAGATCTTGAATGATCCGTTTCCCACGATCTCCCTCCGTTCCGATTGGTCCTTTAGCCGTTACCGTTGCACAACAGACGAAAGCGAGTATAGGCACAGGCCTGCATAAGTCAATGCGGATGTTGGCAAGGCGCTTGCAGTGCGGTTTTCAGGAAAATATCCGGACCAACCTACGGAAGCGTCGGTTTGGGCCTGGGTGCCGGTCTCCAGTTCATGCTGAACCTCCTGTGACTACCGAAAGTCATGTTACCCCCGGGGCGAGTTCCAGTCAAGGCAGATATCACCGGGGCTCAGGTGCAATCGGGAATGGGCGTATTGGTGCACACATTTTGAACGCACTCATCTTCGGTGCAGTCGTCAAGGTCATCGCAGTCGGCCGGGAGCTGGCAGCAGTCGGGCACCGGGTCATTGACGCACAGATTGCCGGTGCAGCCATCCTCGGTGCACGGATCGCTGTCATCACATTCCTCTGCAGTGAAGCAGCAATCGGGGTCGTTGAACGAATACGTGCAGGTGTTGAGCTGCTGGTTGCACGTGTCATCGGTGCAATCGATGTCGTCGTTGCAGTCCTCATCGGTGTTGCAGCACTCCGGTGCAGGAGAATGGACGCACTTGTTGTCCTCGCAGGCGTCTTCGGTGCAAACGTCGAAGTCGTCGCACTCGGCGCTGTCCAGGCAGCAACTGGCGATGTCGGAGTTTGCGCATTCGTTGTTATCGCAACTGTCCTTGGTGCACGGATTGAAGTCGTCGCACTCGGCATCGTCGAGGCAGCAGCCGGGAATGGCGGGGAAAGAACACACATTGAAGACGCACACATCGTCGGTGCAAGCGTTCCCGTCGTCGCATTCTTCATCGCCGAGGCAGCAGTCGGGAACGTCCTCGTAGGCGCACTCACCCTCCATGCACAGGTCGGCGGTGCACGGATTACCGTCGTCGCAGTCCGCCGGCGTGTTGCAGCAACCCTCAATCATGTCATGGGTGCAATTGCCGCCGGTGCAGGCGTCCACGGTGCAACTGTTGTCATCGATGCAGTCACAGTTGTAGACGCATTCCACCGAGGCACAGATACCACCCCCGCAATCGGCGTTGGGGAATTGCTCGTTCTGGCAGTCGGAAGGCTGGTTGCAACACAAAGGCCCGCTCTTTTCGAACACCTTCACATCGTCCAGACTCCACGAAGCTACGCTGAAGACTCCTCCCGACGCAATCTCGTATCCGAAGCGAACCTGGAAGTCGGCGTTGGCAAAGGGGCTCGCATCGATCTCGACGTAGGTCCAGTCCATATCCTGGACGCCGGGGGAGCTACCGCTCTGCCACAAAGTGACCCAGCCGAACCCGTCCCACACC
The DNA here is from genome assembly GCA_964626565.1 of uncultured Myxococcales bacterium. Lineage (GTDB taxonomy): Bacteria > Myxococcota_A > UBA9042 > CAIXZC01 > CAIXZC01 > CAZVFX01. Next base: position 29,274 of record CAZVFX010000023.1, on the reverse strand, counting down.
TCGACGATATTGCTCATATAGGGAGTGTAGTCGGAATTGAGCATACGCCAGTAGGCGAGATAGAGGTTGGCCGTTCCCGCGGCATCCACAACCGGCGAGGTCAGGTAGTAGAATTCGTGCATGTCGGTGGATGTATTGCCGCCAATTTGCACTCCGGCCAGGAAGTTATCATCGGAACTGGAGTGGTCCTGTTCCGGGTCGGGATTGCCGTATTGCTGGCCAAAGGAGGATACCGCGGCACCCCGCTCCCAGGTCGCGCCGTATTCCCAGCCGAGGTCGTCGGAGAAGTCGTCGAGGAGCAGTGGTTGGGCGCAGCACCCTTCGGCGCCGGTGAATTCGTAGGTGCACATACTGTCCACGCACTCGTCCACCGTGCACAAGTCGTTCCCATCGTCGCACTCTGCGTCGCCTGAACAGCAGATGTACTCGGAGGAGCATTCACCGTCCAAGCAACAACTTACCGTGCAATCGTCGCCATCGTCGCAGTGCTCGTCCACGACGCAACAGTTGTCTATCCAGTCGTTCTGACAAATCGCGCCGACTCCCGGGCAAAGATCTATGGTGCATACGTTGCTGTCTTCGCACTCCTGGTCATCGCCGTGGCAGCAGCCCTGAATGTCGTTGTTGTGGCAGTATCCCAACTCCCCGAACTGGAGGTCGCAAACGTCCTCGGTGCAAACCTCGCCGTCGTCGCATTCGCCGTCGGCTGCGCAACAGATGTCCTCGTGCGCGCATTTGTTGTCGGCGCAGGAATCGATGGTGCACGGGTCATCATCGTCGCAGTGTTCGGCGGTGAGGCAGCACTCTTCGGTCCACTCGTTCTCACACAGCTCCCCGACGCCGGGGCAGACGTCCACGGTGCACAAGTTGTTGTCTTCGCACTCAAGGTCGTCGCCGTGGCAACAGCCTAGGATCTGCTTATTCTCACAGAACCCGAAGTCGCCCCCGGTGAGGCTGCACACATCCTCGGTGCACACATCCTCGTCGTCACACTCCGAGTCATCGTGGCAGCAGCCTTCCACGTCAGAGTAGATGCAGGTGTAGTCCTCGCAGTAGTGGGTGGTACAGCCGTCGAAATCCTCGCAATCCGGATCGTCGATGCAGCAGCCCGGGCCTGCTGCGAAGTGCTGGCAGAGCCCATCGACGCACAGGTCTTCAGTGCACTCGTTTGTGTCCTTACACTCTGTGTCTGCTCCGCAGCAGACCAGTCCGGCGATAGCCTCGTTCACGCAGGTGAACGATTTGCAGCTATCCAGGGTGCAGGGAAGTCCGTCCTCGCACTGGAAATCAGCGACACAGCAGTTGGGATCGCCGGAGGGGTTGTTCTTGCATCCATCCTCGGGGTCGCAGAAGTCTTCGGTACACGGGTCGCCGTCGTCGCAGTCTTTTGCTTTGTGCGTGCAACCTCCGGAAGGGAGGCAGCCATCGGCCGTGCAGGGGTCGTCGTCGGCACAATCCACCACGTCATAAAGACATCCGAGGGTCGCGTCGCAGGACTCCAGGGTGCAGGCGTTCTGGTCGTCGCAGCTCACCGCTTCGTGAGTGCAGCTTCCATCCGAAGGCAGACAGGAATCGGTAGTGCAGGCATCGTCATCGGAGCAGTCTTTGGGCAGATTGACGCAGCCGTAAGTTTCTTTGCACTGGTCAACTGTGCAGGGGTCGAAATCGTTGCAGTCCGGGTCGGAGTCGCAAGGCGGGGGCGGAGTAGCCTCGTCCGGCGGATCCACGACTTCCGGGAGGGGTTGGTCGCCTTCCAGGTCGAGGGACGGTGCGTCGGTCTGTTCCTCGGTTTCCTGGGGCTCCGTCACCGCGTCGCCGTCCGCGGGAGCTACAGCATCCTGCACCTCCACATCGGCGACGTCTTCCGGCCCATCCGCCGGCGAACTGCAACCTGTTGCGGCCAGGAGAAAACAAGCCGCAATCAGCAGTAACCTGTTCATGCATTGCCTCCAAGTTACACGTCACCCGTAGTGTGCCACTCGAAGCTTAGACTTTCAAGCTTGTTTTGAGGCGCGGCGCCGCCGCAGCGCCAGGAGTTCTTTGAAGACGAACAGGATCCGGCGACTGTTGGCCACCTTCGATTCGCCGGCCCTGCGGGGCGAGGGAGTGAAGGTCACCAGTTGCATCTTTGCGCCCAGGTCGAGGGCTGCAAGAGGGAACTCCAGGTTGGCCACGAAAGTGTCGGTGGTGATGGTGATGCGGTCCACCAGTTCACGCCGGAACATCATGGTGCCGGTATAGTCGGCCCGTTGCCCCAGGAGCAGTCTGGCCACGGCTCGGTAGCCCGCGGCCAGGAACCGGCGCGTGATACCTTCGCCCCGGTTCTCGTACACCGACAAGACTATGTCACATTCCGGAATATGCGGCAGGAATAGGTTAAAAATCTCGGGAGGGACCTGGAGGTCGGCGGGAAGTTGGGTTACAAACTCGCACCGAGCCTGTTGGTAACCGGTACGAATGGCCGCACCCATGCCCATATTGTGGGGATGGCGCACCAGACGAACCGCAGCCATCCGCCCGGACCACTGCTCCACCGCCGCCGCGGTCCCGTCCGCCGAACCATCATCAACAACGACTACCTCCCATTCGCACACCCGGGGGTGCCCGTCCAGGTACGTGGTGAGCACCTCGAGCAGGTGGGGAATGTTCTCTTCCTCGTTGTACGCCATAACGACGACGGACAGGGAGATCTCTGCAGGGGTTGTCAGTTGCATTTCACCGTAATGTTGAAGTCGTCGATGTACAGCCCTTCGCCGTTGTTGTACAACGAGTCGGAAGTGTAAAACCTGAACTTGGTCTGCACACTCTGGCCCGCATACGCACTGATGTCTATCTCCTGGTTCTGCCAGGAGGGGACCTGCTCAAGCTGGTCGGCACACTTCTGCCACACGGTGTTGCTGTTTACCTGGACTCTAAGGACGTCGTAGTTATCGTTACCACTGCAATACTCTGACGGGTCGGTGTGCGCGTCGAGTCGCCAGTTCAGCTTGATGGTTCCGCCCGCGACCGTGGGCAGCGGCACCGACTGGGACACCGCGGTGCCGTCTACAGCGCCGTAGTTGTAACTGTGGGTAGCGGCATTATTCATGGCCAGCGAGTACGGCTGGCTGTGCTTGCGATACGAGTCCACGTGCCAGTTGACGCTGCCGTTATTGGAGGACATGCTCCAGTTGTTGGCGGAGCCATCGTCAAAATTCTCCTCGTAAATGATCCCGGAATCGGGGCCGCCGTCACAGTCGTCGTCTTTGCCGTTGCACAATACTTCGGTGCCCGCAGGGTTGACCGCGGCGTCGGTGTCGTCGCAGTCGGTGCCGGTGACCGAAGTGTAGTTGCCGGAGGTGCCGCACAGGCAAGAGGAGGCAGTGGGATTACCATAGGTATCCCCGTCCGCGTCCTGGTAATAGACGGTGCAGCCATCCGCGTTGGCCTCGTCCACCGCCCCGTTACAGTTGTCATCCACGCTGTTGCACAACTCCGTCGCATCCGGGTTCACCGCGCTGTTGGAGTCGTTGCAATCGTCGCCGTTGAGTGCGCTCCAGATACCGGTAGCTTCGCAGTAGCAGTGAGACACTCCCGGGGCGCCGAAGTCGTCATTGTCGGAGTCTTTGAAGAAGTCGTCGCAACCGGCCGCATCCTCCTCATCAACTGAAGAGTCGCAGTCATCGTCTTTGCCGTTGCACGCCTCTGTGGCGCCGGGATTGACCGCCGGGTCTGCATCGGCACAGTCGAGGTTGTTGGTGGAGCTCCAACTGCCCTTGGGGAGGCAATAGCAGTGGGACTCGCCGGGCAGGCCATAACCGTCGGCGTCCCCGTCCAGGTAGTAGGCAACACAGCCCGCCGCATCTTCATCATCGGCCGCACCGTCGCAGTTATCGTCAACTCCGTTGCACTCTTCCGCGGCGCCGGGATGCACCTGGTTGTTGGTGTCGTTGCAATCTCCCTCGAGGGAAGCGGTATACTTGCCTGTTTCCGCGCACAGGCACTTGGCGTCTCCCGCATCGCCCCAGCCGTCGTTGTCCACGTCGGCAAAGTAGAGGTTGCAACCAACCGCGTCTTCTTCATCGGGAGTCCCGTCGCAATTGTCATCGAAGCCGTTGCACTTTTCGTCCGCGCCGGGGTATATCTCCGGGTCCAGCGGGCCGCAATCTACGTCATCGCCGAACCCGTCGCCGTCCGCGTCCCCGTCGCAGGCATTCCCCTGCCCGTCGCCGTCCGCGTCCTTCTGATCCGGATTGGGCACCGTGGGGCAGTTGTCGTCTTCGTCCAGCACCAGGTCGTTGTCGTCGTCCGGGTCGATACAATCGGCCAGGCCATCCAGGTCCGCGTCGGTAAAGCCCTCATCCACATCACCGTCGCAGTCGTTGTCCACGCCGTCACAGGCTTCCGCCACTCCCGGGTTGATCTCTTCGTCTTCGTCGCTGCAGTCCCCATCCAGGGAAGCGGTGTAGTTTCCCGACTCTTCGCAAATGCACTTGCTGTTCTGGGTCACACCGAAACCGTCGCTATCGCCGTCGTAGTAGTAGGTCTGGCAACCGGCTGCTCCCTCGCCGTCCACGATGTCATCACAGTTGTCATCGACGCCGTTGCACTTTTCGTCATGCCCGGGGCTGACTTTGGGGTTGAGGGGCTCACAGTCGACGCCGTCGGCCCAACCATCATTGTCGTCGTCCTGGTCGCACTCGTCGCCCATGCCATCCATGTCGCTGTCAGTCTGCTCCTGATTCGGCTTGAGCACACAGTTGTCCGCCGCGTCGGGCACTCCGTCGTTGTCGTCATCGTCGTCGATACAGTTGGCGATGCCGTCCTCGTCGGTGTCGCTGAACCCTTCGTCGTTGTCGCCGTTGCAGTTGTTGTCCAGCCCGTCGCACAGCTCCGATGCGGCAGGGTTGATGTCCTGGTTCAGGTCGTTGCAATCGCCGTCGGTAAGCGCAGTGTAGGCTTCCCACGCCTCGCACAGGCACAGGGAATCTCCGTTCTTGCCGTAGCCGTCCGCATCCTGGTCCTTGAACAACTCTGAGCATCCGTCCGCACCCGGCTCATCGCTAGCGCCGTCACAGTTGTTATCGATGCCGTCGCAAATCTCCAGTGCGCCGGGGAAAATTTCCGGGTCGAGGGGTGCGCAGTCGTCGTCATCATCGTGACCATCGTTGTCGTCGTCGCCGTCGCAAGCGTCGCCGGCACCGTCTTCATCGCCGTCTTCCTGCTCCGGATTGGCCACCCACTGGCAGTTGTCCTGGCCGTCATTAACCCCGTCGTTGTCGTCATCCTTATCGGTGCAGTCCGCCAGGCCGTCCTGGTCGGTATCGGGAAAACCGTCGTCGACCTCGGCGTTGCAATCGTTGTCCAAGCCGTCGCACACCTCTTCAGCGTCGGGATTGACCTCCGGGTCGTCGTCGTCACAGTCCCCCGCGACAACGGTGCTGAATTCGTCATTGGGCGCGCAGAGGCACGCAAAACCATGCTCCTCCCCGAACTGGTCTTCGTCCAGGTCGATATAGTGCGGCAGGCAGCCGCCCGCATCCTCGTCATCAAGAATCCCGTCACAGTTGTTGTCCAGGTTGTCACACAGTTCCTGAGCTCCAAGGTGAATCTCGGCGTCGAACGGAGCGCAATCTTCTTCGTCCGGAGTCAGGTCGTTGTCGTCATCGACATCGCACACGTCTCCCTTGCCGTCAAAGTCATAGTCGGCCTGATCGGGATTGGCGATCTGGGGGCAATTGTCAAAGAAGTCAGTGAAGCCGTCTCCGTCGTCATCGTCATCCACGCAGTCGGCGATGCCGTTGCCGTTGAGGTCGGGGAAACCCTCATCGGCCGCGCCCTCGCAGTTGTTGTCTTTACCATCGCACAGTTCCACCGCGTCAGGGTTAATCGCCCCGTCATAATCATCACAGTCGCCGGGCACTTTCGCGGTGTGGAATCCTTCAGGCGCGCACAGGCAGACTTCGCCCTGCGACTTGCCGAATCCATCGCCATCGCCGTCGAAATAGTGCGTCTCGCACCCCTCGGCACCTTCCTCGTCTGCGTCGCCGCTGCAGTTGTCGTCGATACCGTTGCACGCCTCGGGCGCCAGTGGGCTGATGTCCGGGTTCTGGGGCTCACAGTCTACGTTGTCCTGGGCGCCGTCGTCGTCGTCGTCCAGGTCGCAGGCATCGCCCTCGCCGTCCCCGTCGAAATCGGTCTGGGCCGGATTCTCGATGAGAGGACAATTGTCCTGGCCGTTGAGGATGCCGTCCCCGTCACTGTCTTCATCCAGGCAATCGGCCAATCCATCACCGTCGGTGTCGGCGAAACCTTCGTCCACCTGTCCGTTGCAGTTGTTATCGCTGCCGTCGCAATCTTCCGGAGCCCCGGGGAACACCGCCGGGTCGAGGGGTTTGCAATCCCCCTCGTCGGCTACTCCGTCGTCGTCATCATCAGCGTCCTGGCAGTCGGCCAGGCCGTCGTCGTCGGTGTCGAGGAAGGTCTCGTCGACCTTGCCGTTGCAGTTGTTATCGATGCCGTCGCACATTTCGTCCGCAGTGTGCCCGATGGAAGGGTCAAGGGGGGCGCAATCGGTCTCATCGTTGTCGCCGTCGTTGTCGTCGTCCTTGTCCTCGCAATCGGCGATGCCGTCACCGTCAAAATCAAGGAACCCCTCGTCGGTCTGGTCGTTGCAGTTGTTGTCGATGCCGTCGCAGAGCTCCAATGCCATGGGGTGAACATCAGGGTCCTTGGGCGCACAATCCTCCACATCGTCCCAGCCATCCCCATCCATGTCCCCTTCGCACAGGTCGCCGACACCGTCACCGTCCAGGTCCTCCTGGCTCGGATTGGGGTCGAAGGGGCAGTTATCGAGGGGGTCAGGCACGCCATCGCCGTCATCGTCGTCGTCGCACGCGTCTCCCATCCCGTCATCATCGGTGTCGCTCTGTTTCTTGTTGTAGGTGAGGGGGCAGTTGTCCACCAGGTCGACGATGCCGTCGTTGTCGTCGTCCTGGTCCCAGCAGTCGGCGAGGCCGTCTTCGTCGGTGTCGACGTCGGTTTCGTCCACTTCGCCGTTGCAATCGTTGTCGATGCCGTCACACACCTCTTCAGCGCCGTGGTGGATGGTCTCATCCTGGGGTTCGCAATCGGTATCATCCGGGTCACCGTCACCGTCATCATCATCGTCAACGCAATCCGAATCTCCATCCTTGTCAATATCGGGAAATCCTTCATCGGCAACGGTATTGCAGTTATCGTCCAATCCGTTGCAAATCTCGGGCGCGGGATAAGGAGCGTCGCACTCGCTCCACCCTGCCTCGGTATCGCAGGTTGAAACACCTTCGCACTTACCGTATTCGTTTTCCCGGAAACAGTCGACGTCCGGCGCCGGGTGACCGGCGTAGCAGATGCAACTGCCGGTTTCGGGAAGGCACAGGTCGATTTGACCGAGGTCCTCGGTCGCGGCCTGCACACATTCGAATCCACTCAAGCAATCGCCATCGCAAGGGTAGAAGCAAAAACCCCCTTCTTCACCCAGTGGAACGCAGTGGCCTTCCTGGCCGCAGTCCGGATTTTCATTGCAGGGATTGCACAGGTTCTCGAAGATCGGCACACACACGAACACCAGGTCCGGACCGAGACCGGTTACGCCCTGGCAGCTCCAGCCGTCGGGACACTCCTCGACGCAGGTTTCGGTGCAGACTCCTTGGTCCTGAGAGACGTTGAGGCAGAACCCGCTCTCGCAATCCTCGTTGTCGTAACAGGGGTCGCCGAGCTTGCCTTTCTTGTCTGCGTCCTCCTGCCACTGGTCTTCAAAGAAGAGATAGTCAGGGTCGGCTTTCCCGTCGGGAAGTACCCACGCCTCTTCCAACGGAAGTTCGGTCGCTACCGAGGAATCTCCTTCGGTATCGTGGGTCGCGACATCTCCGGATTGATGCAGCTCTTTTTCCAGGAGGCTGGCGGAGCCCCCGCCACATGACCACAAGCTAAAGGCCAACGCGGCGAAAAGGCTCGAGCATCTCGCATAACCTGCTACCTGACAGGTGAACTTCATGACTCCCTCCCACGATCGGAATGCAGCGACTTCACAGGAATGGGATTATAGCAGAACGGTGATAATCACACAAAGCCGAGTTGTCGGCGAAGGCTAGTTGAAGCGACGCCGGTGGAGACAGGAAAGTGCGGCGCAGAGAAAGAGCAGCAAGAAGCCCGCGGCGGGGTGGCCCCCGGCCGATGAACAGCCGCTGTCGCCGCCGGAGCTTACTGCGCCGCTGTCGACCGGTGGTGAGTAGGAGTCGGTGGGCATCCCCGTATCCGGAGAACCGGCTTCGGGCGCGGTTCCCCCGCTGTCGGGATTGACGACAGCGGTGTCAACGCCCAGGTCGCTGGTAACATCCTGGCCGATATCGAATTCCCATTCGACTATGTCGGGCTGGGGTTCCACGAGAGGCTCACCTGCGCAGTCGACGCCGTCTGGGGCGCAGGCATAGGGGCACGCCTCGGGAGTACCCCACTCGAAACATGGGTCTTCGTCACCATCTTCGATGCACGGGTAGAGAAACGAATTGCCATCGTCGAAGGTCTCGCACTTGGTGCTGTCCGGTGCGCAGTTGTCAACGCAAGGGGGATTGGTTAGTTTGCACTGTCCACCCTCGCAGTACTCTGTGTCAGCGTTACACTGCCCCACCTCGGTCCACTCCAGGCAGCCGTCCAGGTCGGAGTCGTAACAGGCGCTCACCCCAAGTTCGCCCAGGCACTCAGTCTGGCCCGACTCAGGACACTCGTCGGTGCAGCCGCCCAGGCACTGAGCGTTTTCGCAGGTGGCAGAGGGCAAACAGGGTTCGAGATTGCCCCACTCAAGGCAACCATCACCATCCCAGTCACCGCACTCGGCGACGTACAGATTGCCGACGTTGTCTTCGGCGCACTCCTGGTCGCCGATCTCGTCCTCTTCGCAGTCGTCAACGCAGTTACTGGAGCAGCTTCCCCAGTTGCAGAACCACCCTTCCTTGCAGTCCATGGCCTTGAAGTACTCCAGACAGGGGTCGCCGTCCTTGTCGCCGCAGCCCCACTTCTCCCACAGACCTGTGTCTTCATTAAATTTGCAGGTGGTATCCCAATCCCCGCCACATTCATCCTGGCAGGTAACGATACACTCATGGAAGACGCAAAGCTGCCCGTCGCCACACAGGTTCTCCCCTTCATCGATCTGGCCGTCGCAGTCGTTGTCCAGCCCGTCACAGTTTTCCTCGTCGATATCCCCGTCGCAATCCTGGTCCACCCCATCGCAGGTTTCAATCGCGTCGGGGTTGATTTCGGGGTCCTCCTCGTTGCAGTCGCCGTAGTGACCGTCAAAGTCCAGGTCCTTGGCCAGCGTCACCTGCAACTGAGGTGGGAATCCTCCCTCTTTGCTGGAGAACGCCACCCACCGCTGGATCGGGTTGTCGGCCTTACCAAAATCGGGGTCGTAGAGTTGGAAGCCGCAGTTCTCCGCGGGCGGCATCGATTCCAACCAGTCGGTCATGGCCTGAGTTACATCGTAGGCCCAGGCTCCTTCCGGGGTAATGGCGAGATTCTGGGGTAACGAGTTCCAGGTGGTGCCGTCGGTGTCGTTGAGTGTGCCTTCGTCCCACTGGCAAATAGGGTCGGGGTTCCCGATTTGCTTGAGACGAGTGACTATGACGTTCACAGGGCCGCCCATCTCTTCCACCTTGCCCATTTCCTGGAACCGCAGGTTGGCGGAGACCACTTTGACCTCGGGATATACGGGCAGACCTGACAGGTCGAAACGGATATAGCCACGGAACTTGCGGTGGGCCTTCCAGATCGGTGCGGACGACCCGCAGGCCCCTTCGGGAGCGCAGTAGTTGTAGGTCTGAGCTGTTTCGCAACAGACCATGTCGTCGTCATCACAGGCGTTCCAGCCCTGTTCGAAACACTCCTGGGGCTCTATCCCAACTTTGATAATAGGCTCTCCGCCGTGGGCGACGTTGTCGTTATGGGTCGCGAAGGTGTCGTGCTCAGGCAGCAGGTTCTGCTGGATAAACGGATCCACATCGGCTGAGGCCGAACGCAGCGGCATCGTTACGACCACCAGCAGGGCCATCAAACATAGTCTTTTCATCGTTTTTCCTCTTATTCTGGGGATTCCGCCCGTACGGCCGCGGCCAGGCGGTCTTCGATTGCCTGGAAGCGACCGGCCGCGTAGCGGGCCAGTTCCTCTCTCTGCCGCTCATTCATGGTGCGCACCACGTCATCCAATCTTGACTCAAGCTGGCGCATGCGTACCGCCTGTTCCTCCAGCAGTTCAAGCGCGGCCTCCACCGGTTGCCTGCCGTCTTCCGGCGGGGTCTCCATGACGACGACCACTTTCTCCAGGGAGCCGGTCAATTCGTCTACCAGTCGCTCGCCTTCGGTGCGGCACCCTGCCGTGGCCGCGAGCAGAAATACACAGACGACTGCGACAGTTGGCTTTGTACCGACGAGAAGAAACCGTGAAATAAGCTGGGCAATCATGTGGTGCGAAAGGGGGGACTCGAACCCCCACAGGCAAAAAGCCCACTAGAACCTGAATCTAGCGCGTCTACCAAGTTCCGCCACTTTCGCACGCTATCAAACGACGCCCGGAAGCTAGCAGAAGCGCGCCTACACTGTCAAGAATTTTCGGCTGCGAAGCGCCTTGGGCCAGAGCGTGTTTTTTTCATTGCATTAAACTTAAAGAGGGATATAGTAGCTAGCCGCATTTTTTGAGGCTATTTGTTAACGCTGCACACTTCGGGTTCTTCGTGTTCCCCGGCAAGGCCGTGGGGATTCCGGAGTGGAGGCAAACGAAGAAGGAGAGATCATGGCATTTGAAGTAAGCATGAAAGACATGTTGGAATCGGGCGCCCACTTCGGGCATCAGACTCGCCGGTGGAACCCGAAGATGCGGCCGTACATCTACGGCGCCAAGAACGGCATTCACGTCATCAACCTCCAGAAGACCTACCCCCTGTTCAAGAAGGCGATGGAGTTCTTGACCAAGGTGGTTTCCAAGGGTGAGCAGGTGATGTTCGTCGGCACCAAGCACCAGGCCCGTGAGGTCGTGACGGAAGAAGCAAACCGCTGCGACATGCCTTACGTGACGTACCGGTGGCTAGGCGGCATGCTCACCAACATCGCGACCATTCGCAAGAGTCTGCAGACCATCGAAGATCTGGATACGCTGCTGGCTGAGGGTTCGGTAGAGCGCCTGCCAAAGAAGGAAGTTCTCCGGCTGGAAAAGCGCCGGGAGAAGCTGCTGCGCAACCTTGAGGGAATCCGGAACATGAACGGGCTGCCCAAGGCGATTTTCATAATCGATCCGATGCGGGAGAAGATTGCGGTGGCGGAGTCGACCAAGCTGAAGATTCCCACGGTGGCCGTCGTGGACACCAACTGCGACCCGGACACTGTGCAGTATGCGATTCCGGCCAATGACGACGCGATCAAGTCGATCCGACTGTTCGCCCGGGCTGCGGCTGATGCCTGCCTGGAAGGGCGCGAGTTGCACAAGCAGATCCTTATTGCCGGTACCGACAAGGCGACCCCGGCAGGCGACGAAGCCGACTCGGACGTTGAAGTTATCGTTCGCGGCAAGGGCCCGAGGAAGGGCAAGAAGGCGAAGGCGAAGGTCGAGGAAGCTCCGGCCGCCGAAGCAGCCGCTGAAGAAACTGCGGCGGAAGAGGTCCCGGCGGAAGAGGTCCCGGCGGAAGCAGCACCGGCCGAGGAAGTAGCCGCGGAAGCAGCACCGGCCGAGGAAGTAGCCGCGGAAGCAGCACCGGCCGAGGAAGTTGCCGCGAAAAAAGCACCGGCGAAAAAAGCACCGGCGAAAAAAGCATCGGCGAAAGAAGCACCGGCGGAAGAAGCTCCGGCCGAAAAAGCTCCGGCCGAGGAAGTTGCAGCCGAGGCAGCACCGGCGGAAGAGACACCGGCGGAAGAAGTTGCCGCGGAAGAAGCACCGGCGGAAGAAGCTCCGGCCGAAAAGGAAGCCGAAAAGGAGTAGTGCCGGCGACGAGACTGTTCACAATACTCGAGTAAAACAGAGGAGGAAAACACCATGGCTGAAGTTACGATGGCAATGATAAAGGAACTGCGGGAAATCACCGGCGCCGGCATTATGGACTGCAAGGCAGCCCTCAAAGAGTGCGGCGGCGACATGGATAAGTCGGTGGACCTGCTCAGAAAGCAGCGGGCCGACATTGCGGCCAAGAAAGCTCACCGGGAAGCCAAGGAAGGGATCATCGGATCCTACCTGCACACCCGGTCGGACGGCGGCGTGCCGAGCATCGGCGTGCTGGTGGAAGTCAACTGCGAAACTGATTTCGCCGCCAAGACGGACACATTCAAAGAGTTCGTCAACAATGTGTGCCTGCACATCGCAGCCGCGTCGCCGGGCTGGCTCAACTCCGACGAAGTGCCGGAAGAGACCCTGGCCAAGGAAAAAGAACTGTTTCTGGAGCAACTTCGAGAAAGCGGCAAGCCGGAACACATTCTGGAAAAGATCGTAGAAGGCAAGATCCGCAAGTGGAACGAAGAGAACTGCCTGCTGGACCAGACCTACGCGCTGGCGCAGGACAAGTCGGAGCAGCGCAGCATTGCGGCGATGGTCAAGGACGTTGCGGGACAGCTCGGTGAAAACGTGAGCATTCGCCGGTTCGTCCGCTACGACCTTACCGGGGAATAAGCCACACTTCATGGACCCTTCATCACCACCTTTCAAGCGCATTCTGCTCAAATTGTCCGGAGAGATGTTGGCCGGCCCCGGTGGCGACGGTCTGGACGATGATGCCATCGGTTTCGTGGCCGATGAAATCGCGACGGCGAAGCAGACCGGGGTCGAGTTGGCGCTGGTGGTGGGGGCGGGTAATTTGTGCCGGGGTGCGGGACCCAATCCTTCGGCCCTGACCGTGACCCGTCAGAAACTCGATACCATGGGAATGCTGGCGACTGCCATCAACACCATCGCGCTACAGGACCGGTTACAACAGAAAGAGCTTGAGGCGGTGCATATGACCGCGCTGGATGCGGTTCCCCATGCCTGCCGGTACGACATGGCCGAAGCTCATGCGGCCCTCAGTCGCGGCGCGGTGCTGCTGTTTTCGGGAGGCACCGGGCTGCCGTTCTTCTCCACTGACACGGCCGCGTGCGTGCGCGCCCTGCAGGTGGAGGCCAACGCCCTGTTCAAGGGCACCCAGGTTGACGGCGTCTACAGCCGCGACCCGCGGGCTGATGGACCGGACCCGGCAGTGCGTCTGCCTCATCTCACCTATGGTGAGGTGCTGGCCCGGGGCCTGCAATTCATGGACCCCAGTGCTGCCGCACTTTGCGCGCAGCACAACCTCCCCACCGTGGTCTTCAACGCCCACGGCAAGGGGAATCTGGGCCGTGCGCTTCAGCGCACCCTGCCCTGTTCACTAGTGGACAACGAAGAGGAGAAATAGCGATGCTTGACGAAATCTTCATCGACGCTAAAGAGAGCTTCGAAAAGACCGTGGTGGCTTTCCAGAGGGATCTGTCACGCCTGCGTACCGGGCGGGCAAACACCGCCATTCTCGAAGGCGTGAAAGTAGAGTACTACGGTAGCCCGACACCGCTGAACCAGGTGGCGACCGTCAACATCTCCGACCCCCGCCTGATCACGGTCAAGCCGTGGGACAAGACGCTCATGGGGGCCATCGAAAAGGCCTTGTTGGGCGCGGACATCGGAATCACTCCCAACAGCGACGGCACGATCATCCGGCTGCCCATACCCGCACTTACCGTGGAGCGCCGCAAGGAGCTGGTGAAGCAGGTTGGAAAACTGGCCGAGGGGGCCCGGGTCTCAGCGCGCAACGTCCGCCGCGACTACAAGAGCCTGTTCGAAGATGATGACAGCATCCCGGAAGATGACCGCCACCGGGCGCTGAAGCAGCTTCAGGATGTCACCAACGACTTCGTGAAAAAGATCGACGCAGTGGCAGGCGAGAAAGAAAAAGAGATCATGGAGCAGTAGCAGTTCTTTCCCCAACCGGGGACTTCACCCCCCGAAAGTGGGGTCTGCAGACCCCGGTTTTCAGCTTTTCCTACAGCCTGAAGCCTCTCCGTTCCTGCAGCCCGCCTCTCTTGGCATGCCAGTTGCACATTTCCACCTCGGCGATACATGGAGGGGGAAATGAAAAAGGCGATGAAGGTCGTTCGATTCGTAGTCAAGTCAGCGGAAGCCAACGGTGCGCCCTTGGAGATGAGGCAAGATCTGTTCAGCGAGGGTCTGTTGGGCCTGGCCGAAGCCGCACCGCTCTACGACGCAGAGAAAGGAGCGGCTCTTGGAACCTACGCTTACCACCGCATCAGGGGGCGCATCTCGTCCGCCATACGTAACCGCCGCCGCTACTACCAGGCTCTTCCACCCTGGTTCACCGCTAACGAACAGGATGGGAGCGACGACAAGCACGTACCGACGGTCCAGCCGGCTGTCCAGCTTATCCGGCCGGGGCCGAACCAGCTACCGGAGACGGGTCATTCCCGGACTATCGAGTCACGGATCACGGCCGGGCGGGCCGCCATGGTCGTCGCCCGCCTGCTGCGACGGCTGCCCGACGCACCTAGACGGCTGGTGGTGGAATGCGCGATGAAGCGTCGCCCCGTTGCCGAGGTCTCCCGTGAGTTGAGATTGGAGCGGAGAAAGGCGACACGGCTGCTGGCCAGGGCTATGACCGAGATGCGACGGCGATTGGATCAGCAGGGGTATAGCCTCTCGGACTTTGTGTGAGAGGCAAGCGTGGAGGCGTGGAGGCGTGGAGGGAAATCCCGCCGCAGTTGCCGTACCTGCAAGCCTTCAAGCCTTCAAGCCCACTACTTAGGGTTGATGATGGAGAACTCGACACGCCGGTTCTGGTCCCGGGCGTCCTTGCTCTTACCTTCCACGAGAGGCTTGGTTTCGCCATAACCGACCGCTTCGATCCGTTCCGCCTCGACGCCTTCCTTGATCAGGAAGTCTTTCACCGCATCGGCGCGCTTCTGGGACAGTTCCAAGTTGTAGTTGTCCTTGCCCACGTCGTCGGTGTGACCTTCGACACGGATCTTCTTGACCCAGGGGTTGTCCTTGAGCACGGAGGAGACATCCTTCAGAATCGAATGGGACACCCGCTTGATCTTAGCCCTATTGGAGGCGAAGTAGACCTTGTCCAGAATGACGATGCTCTTCTTGGTGATTTTCACCTTCTTCGGAGTCGGCGGCGGGCAGCCTTTGTACTTGGGGGTCCCCCAGACGTCGGGGCACTTGTCCTCGGCGTCCCTGATGCCGTCCTTGTCCTTGTCGGGGCAGCCGCCGGTGTTGCTCGGACCGGGCACCTTGGGGCAGTCGTCGACTTCGTCTTCCAGGCCGTCGCCGTCCGTATCAGGGCAACCCGCGAACTTCTTCAAACCGGCAACCTTGGGGCAAGCGTCGTCGGGGTCAATGATGCCGTCACCGTCCGTGTCGGGGCAACCTTTGGTCTCAAAAGGCCCGGGGTGGTCGGGGCAGCGGTCCTTGAAGTCAGCGATCTTGTCTTTGTCGCGGTCGGGGCAACCGTCGAGGTCGACTTCGCCCGGAACTGCGGGGCAACGGTCGGCGTCATCCATGACGCCGTCGAGGTCGCGGTCGGGGCAGCCCGCGCTGACCTTGGGCCCTGGAATGGTGGGGCATTTGTCTTCGCCGTCGCAGATTCCGTCGCCGTCCAGGTCGCAGCTATTGGGCTTGGGCTCCCACCCAAGATTCAGCATCCCTTCCCATTCCGGAGTTCCGGGAAGGTGACCGATGGCCGCGCCGCCCATGCCCGTGAGCACGAGTCCGTCAATGGGCCGCACGCGCAAGCCCCCTAAGAAGGTGGAGCCCAGGTGCGCGTCGGAATCGAACGCGGACGCAGCGGTAGTCCGGGTGTTGTTGGCCAGCAACAATTCCAGGTCATCGCAAATGAGGGGAACCTGGATGCCGGCGCCCAGGTGAATCTCATCGGCTATTTCGGGATTGAACGCACTGGAGTTGCCCCGGGCAAAGTACCCGAAGTTGGTTCCCACCACGAAGCCGGAACCGGACCAGTCTATTATCAGTGCGGTCTTGGACGTCACGGTGTCTTCGCCCGAGAATTTGTCGCCGGTGGCCGTGGGCAGGGTCAGGTCCTGCAGCAGACCAACGCCAAATCCCTTGTTGCCGTTGTCCCAGAACTTCACCTTGCCGGACAGGCGGACATCACCGAACGAGGCGCCTTCGGCCTTGGTCATGGAGTTCACGATGGCTGAAGGGTCGTCGCCGCTGGAGATGAAGAAGATGGGGATGTCCACACCGATGCTGGCGATATTGAGCAGCGGCACCGCAAAATAGAGGTCGCTGACAAGCTGGTCGCTGATGAGCTGGGTTTCGCCCGCGCCGGCAGGACTTTCCAAGTTCAACGCATTCTTGCGATAGACCATCCACAGGCCCCCGGAGATTTCCAGGTGAGGGGCGATACGGGTAGTAGCGATATTGCCGATATCCCAACTGTGGACCGACGGGTTAAAATCGTTCATGTTGACGTTGGGATTATCCGCTCTTGCGGCAACCGCGGGCAACAACATAGACACAAAGATAGTAAGGCAGAGCAGTCGTTTCATAACGTCCTCCAATTTTCCATTTCGAAAGGAACTTAGTAAGGCCGGAAGCGGATGTCAAGGGACCTTTTATCAGTTGCACGTTACGACTTGACTCCCCCCGTCGACAATGATAGCTTGCGTTGGGATTTTTGGAGGAGAGAAAGAGGATGATTCTTCAAGACATGATGCTGAAGCTTCAGCAGTACTGGGCCGAGAAGGGATGCATCATCTGGCAGCCCTACGACGTGGAGAAAGGAGCGGGCACTTTCAACCCGGCCACTTTCCTGCGTTGCCTCGGTCCTGAACCGTGGAACGTCGCCTACGTGGAGCCTTCCCGCCGGCCGACAGACGGCAGGTACGGGGAGAACCCCAACCGGCTCCAGCACTACTACCAGTTCCAGGTGATCATGAAACCGAGCCCGCTGAACATCCAGGAGCTGTACCTGGACAGCCTGCGGGTACTGGGCATCGACCCGCTGGAACACGACATCCGGTTCGTGGAAGACGACTGGGAATCGCCCACATTGGGCGCGTGGGGGCTGGGTTGGGAGGTATGGCTGGATGGCATGGAAATCACCCAGTTCACCTATTTCCAGCAGTGCGGCGGCATCGACCTGAACCCCATCTCGGTGGAGATCACCTATGGGATTGAGCGCATCTGCATGTACCTCCAGGACGTTGAGAACGTCTACGACCTGAAATGGGTTGGAGATGTAACCTACGGCGACGTATTCAAGGAAAACGAGTTGGAGTTCTCAACCCACAACTTCGAACAAGCAGATGTGGGGCTACATCTGGATATGTTCAGCCGCTTCGAGGAAGAGTGTGCGCGGCTTTGCGAGTTGGAACTGGCGCTGCCTGCGTACGACTACTGCCTCAAATGCTCCCACGTTTTCAACGTGCTGGACGCCCGGGGCGCCATCAGCGTGGCGGAACGGCAAAAATACATCGGCATGGTAAGAAACCTGGCCCGTCTTTGCGCGGAGAAATATCTGGCGAGACGGGAAGAATTGGGCTTCCCGCTGGCACAGAGAGAATGGAGGACTTCCATATGAGTTCTTCGATAGAACGACGCGACTTCCTGTTCGAGGTTGGAACCGAAGAGATACCTGCGCGCATGGCTGCGAAGGCGGCGGCCGATTTGGGGAGGCTGTTCGAAAAAGAGCTGAAGGCAGTGCGCCTGGGCGCAGAAGAGTGCAATACCTTCTGCACCCCGCGGCGGCTGGTACTGCACGCCGCGGGCATCCCGGTGCGACAGGAAGACCGGGTCACGGAGAAAAAGGGCCCGGCGGTGAAAGTGGCTTTTGACAACGACGGAAATCCCACCAAGGCGGGATTGGGGTTCGCGCGCAGCCAGGGCCTGGACGTTGCTGAACTCGAAACTGTGGATTTGGGCGGCGTCAAATACTTGTTTGCGCGCAAGGAAGAGTCCGGGGCCGAGACCATCTCGCTACTCCCCGCGCTGCTGGAGTCGATCTTGAACTCCGTGCGCTTCCCCAAGTCGATGCGATGGGGCTCGCTGAAGCAGGCGTTCGTAAGGCCGGTGCACTGGCTGCTACCCCTCTTTGGCGAAGAAATTGTACCCCTGGAGTTCTCCGGCATCAAATCGTCCAATCATACTTTCGGCCACCGGTTCATGGGCCAGAAAGGCCCGTTGGAGGTCAAGGACGCCAAGGACTATTCGAGGACGTTGGAGGAGAACCACGTGGTGTTCTCCCCGGAACGTCGAAAAGAGAAGATCAGAGAGGATTCCGCGCGGCTGGCCGCCTCCCTGGGCCTTGAACTCATCGCGGACGAAGCGCTGCTGGACGAGGTGGTCCATTTGGTCGAGAACCCGGTGGTGGCAACGGGAGGCTTTGGGGAAAAATATCTGGTCATGCCCCAGGAGGTGTTGATCACCTCCATGGCCTATCATCAAAAGTTCTTCGCCTTCCGGAAGGGTGAAGAACTAGCCAACCGATTCCTGGTGGTGAATAACACCCAGGCCATGGATATGAGCCTGGTGGTGCGAGGCAACGAGCGGGTGCTGGCCGCCAGGCTGGAGGACGCCCTCTTCTTCTTCAACGAAGACCGCAAGAAAGACCTTGAGTCCTTCGTCGAGGATTTGTCGGGACAGACCTTCCTGGCGGGCTTAGGCTCAATGAAAGACAAGTCCCAAAGGCTTTCGAGCCTTGCCGGGCGACTGGCCGGGGCGCTGTTCCCCGACGCCGAGTCTGCGGCCACGCGCGCGGGGCTGCTGTGCAAAGCCGACCTTGCTACCGCGGTAGTGGGTGAATTCCCCTCGCTGCAGGGAATCATGGGAAGAGAATATGCGGCCATGAGCGGCGAAGAGGCCGCGGTTCCCACCGCCATATTCGAGCACTACCTCCCCCGCTTCGCCGGGGATGAATTGCCCAAGACCGAGGCTGGCCTGGCACTGGCACTGGCAGACCGTTTGGACAGCCTGGTGGGATGCTACTCCCTGGGCCTGGTGCCTACGGCCACTAAGGATCCTTACGCGTTGCGCAGGGCCGCGCTCGCGTGCGTGCGCATCCTGGCCGAGAAGTGCGTCACCGCGGCGGGGCTCACAGACCTGGTACAACTTGCGGTGGACAACTACGCGGACGTTATCGCCGCCAACCGGGAGAAGCTGGCCACAGACATTCTCGGCTTCATCCGGGGAAGGTTGCGCCACTGGCTGGCAGGGGACCACGCCACCGAGATGGTGGATGCCTGCATGGCGCCGGGATTCGAGTGTCCCTACGAAGTGTTACAAAAGGTGCTGGCCGCCGAGCCGCTGCGGGGCCAGGAGAACTACGAAGACCTGATTCAGCCGTTCAAGCGAGTGATCAACATCACCCGGGACCACGACACCGGGACTTTCGACCCGGAGCTCATGACCGAGCCCGCCGAAGTAGCGTTGTGGGAGGCGTTCGTCCCGCTCCGCAAACAGGTTATGGAAGGACTGGTGCGGTGCGACTTCACAGATGTGCTGAACATACTGTTGAGCGGAAAACCGGTGATCGACCGATACTTCGACGAAGTGATGGTCATGTGCGACGACGAGGAGCAGCGCAACAACCGCCTGGCCATGCTGGGCGAAATCGGCGAACTGTTCCTGCGCTTCGCTGACTTCACCAAGATTCTGGCGTAACCCCATGCACCAGCAGCCGGTAAGCGGCCTGGAGGCCACCTACTTCGTCATCACGGTAGGCCTTACCCTGCTGTTCTTCGTACTGGCGTTTCTAACTTTCAAAACCGCCCGGGCCCATCCAAAATCCGAAAAACTGTTCAAGGGACTGTCCGCCGCCTGCCTGTTACCCGCTGGCATGTTCCTGACCCTCACCCTGCTTGAGCTGGCCTTTCGGATCGCAGTTCCGGGCGGCTATTTTCAAGCCAAACCCCGTGCCGGATCAGCGGCTGAAGCGATTGTGGAAGAGGTCGATGACCAGGCCTATTGGTGGTACCGGGATGCCCGGGATTTTGACACCAACGGCTATAGAGGCGGATTTCGGGAGCCGGCGGACGACGCGCTGAAAGTCGTGATCCTGGGTGATTCGGTGACGTTTGGGGTCGGTGTGCCGCTGGTGGAGTCTTTTCCATACCTGCTCGAGCAACGGCTGAAGGAACGGTGCGGCAAGGCCGCGTTCTACAATCTGGCGGTACCCGGCTACGGCGCGGTGCAGGAGAGAATCTCGCTGGAACGCAGCGGGCTTGCGGTGAAACCCGACCTGGTGTTTGTGGGCGCGCTGTCCAACGACATTGAGCAATTCACAGTGATCGGGTCAGCCGCGTACGACATCCGGATGAAGGAGCACAACGGGGTGCCGGTGTTCTCCACGCTGCCGCTGCCGGACGGGTTGAACCGGTTCCTGGTTTCGAACTCAGTGTTCTACCAGTTTCTGACCCTGACGGGGGTGAAGACCTTCGACGAGATTTCGGGACGCAAGGGTGGCCAGGTCGAATTGGCCGTCCAGGAGTACGAGCGGATCCTCGAAGGCTGCCGCAAGGTCGGCGCCACCCTGGTGGTTGCGCTGTTCCCCATGCTGGACCGGCCGCTGTCGGAGCCGGAGGACGAAAACACGACCCACGTGTACGGGCGCCTGCGCGAATGGGCCCGGGCGAACGGGGTCGCAGTCATCGAGATGCGCCCGGAACTGGCCAAGCACCCCCTGGAAGAGATCCGCATCGACACATGTTGCCATCTTTCCCCGGCGGGCCACCGGGTTGCGGCTGAGGTGCTCGCCCGCTCGCTCAATGAAGCAGGCCTCGTCACCTGCCCTTCATCGGAATAGAACCCGCACCGGCATTCCCGTGTGAGTGTAACCTTGCCAAGGTTGACGTCAACCCGGGTGAGTACGAGTTGCTTCGGCTCTATACATTATCCTCGACTAATCATGCCCTGCGGCATATCCTCAGTTCGAAGGGACGGTATGGCATGAGCAACAAGAATGGTGAGGTCAAGCAACCGGTTGCCGAGTTGGAGGCGCTAATCCGCTTCCTGGAAAAAGAGGTGTGGCCAAAGGTGCCTCCGGAGCTGCTGGGTAGAACGCTGACAAGAGCGGAGGAAGACGAAATCTTGGGCCTCGGACCGGAGGGAGCGTGACGATCTCAGCTATCCCCGGACGCGCTGTCCCGGCATGCTTCGTCGCCCTCATCCTCCTTCTGGCCTCCTCTCCCGCGCACGCGGACGAGTGGCTGGGCAAGGACAAGTTCTACCACTTCTCCGCCAGTGTTGCGGTAGGAAGCGGGGCGTTCCTGGGGAGTGCATATCTCTACGACGAAGGCACGCCCGCGGCTTGGAGTGCCATGTCCATGGGGACGGTGGTAACGGTCGGCGTGGGCAAAGAGCTCTACGACCTTGGGATGGGTAAAGAATTCTCAGGGAAGGACCTTGCCTGGGATGTGGCCGGGGGGCTCACTGCGGTGGGGCTTAATCTGCTGATCTGGAGTTTGGCAGCAGATTAGGCGTGGAGGCGTGGAGGCCTCCAAGCCGAATGCCACTCAGTTAAGCTATTCGCCGCGATTCCGCACCGACAAGGCACTCCTTCCTCCGCATCAGGCACCGCTCGCTACCCCGACTGTTGACCGAGCTCCGATCTATGCGTTTGGCACCTGTCCTTGTCGAGGCGAGGGAGGGGCTGCGTCTCACCACCTCCAACTGCCTTTGACTTTGACCTGGTCAGCGCACCGGCGCCGGGGAGACCTACCAGGCATCCATGACATCAGCAGATCCGACGAGCAGGAGCCCCTCCCTCGCCTCGATGACGAACCGTGCCTGGAGATGATGTCGGATCCTCGGTCAGCAGTCGGGGTAACGAATGGTGCCATGCATGATGATCTGGGAAAGGCCGAGGTCGCCCGGGTACTAGCTGCGTTGATTCGGTCACATCACGACTGACGATGGCCTGCCGTACCTTCACGCCCTCACGCCTTCAGGCCTTCACGCCCTCACGCCTTCAGGCCTTCACGCCTCCTACGTTTCCTTCAAATAAACGTAGGTCACATCGTGAGGTCCCATGCGGACTTTGTGGCGGCCGACGACCTTCTTGTTGACTTTGCATGGCGGGGCGTAGACATAGCGGACGGGGGGAGTCGGCGGCAGTGCAGGGGCGGACGATGGAAGGGCTTTGGGCTTCTCGACGTTTGCGGCTTCCTTGCGCAGGGTCTCAACCGCGTCCTTGCCCTCATCGGTAAGAAAGACGTCCTTGTCCTTCTTGCCGTGACGGGCGTAGCCCCACTGGTACGGCAAGCCGTCGAAGTCGCCTTTAACACTTCGCTTGTAGACCAGCTTTCTCGATATCAGCCGATTCACCGTGCGGGTAAAAGTACCGACGAAGACGTGATCCGCCTTGACCTTACCCGCCACCGGTGCGGGGAGGGTTTTGCCGCGGCGGGTGGCCATTTTGTACATGGCGTGGCTGCGGATGGTGCCCCCTTTGAGTTTTCCCTCGCGAAACATCTCCTCTATTTCGCCAAGGTCGAGAAGCAACTCCTTCTCCAGTTTGGTCAGCGGTTTTTCTGCGGGCATGGGTTATTTCCTGGCCACTTTGAATTTGCCCCGGGACATGCGGTAGGTCTTGGTCCTCACCACCGTCTCTCCCTTGAGCGTTCTGGTCATGTCGTCGTGCACCCTGAAGTGCCTTTTTCCCTCTTCCACGACGATGTCGAGGACACCGTCGCCGTCAATGTCACCGAATCCGACATCCTTGTAGTCCGCGACATCAACCGGCACGCCGGGGCCGTCTTCCAGGGTGCGGGTTGCAAACAGGGCCCGGGTGCGGCCCTTGCCGAATGAGTGGACTGCCAGATCTCTGAAAAGAAACCCTCCCGGCCCCGAGCTTTCCACTTCGAGGGCCAGTTCGAGAACGCCATCGGGTTGGAAGTCGATGGCCTCGAGACGGGTGACATCGCCTTGGGGCGCTTGCATTGCAGTGCTGCCGAGCACCTTTCCCACCTTCGAAGGCGACCCCGAAAAGATGGTCGCGCCGAGGTAGGTACTGGTCCACTGGGGCCCTGACGGATCTTCGACCCGGATCGGCAGTGCGAAGCCGGGCACGCCTTTGACAAAGGTACCGGCGAGCGCGGTGCTGGCGACGAACACTGTCCGTGGAGTCACGCCGTAAGGCTGCCGTTTCGCGGTGTTCCGGAGCGAGAATTCGTACCATTCGGCTCCCGGTTTGGTGAGTGAGCCCACCACCTTGCCGCCGAACAACCTCACGGCCAGGCGCTGGGCCTGCTTGACGGTGACCGGGGCGAGTTCCGCCTTGCCCGGACGAGTCTGCTGGCGGGGAATCGGTACCGGCATGTCTTTGACCGGGGCTTCCTGTTCCGCCACCGGTTGACGTTGGCCGGGCAAAATGTCCCTGGGGGCCTCGACCTCGACCCGGCTGTCCGAACCGGGGATAAGCGAGGTGAAGAAGTCCTTGGCCTGCTCGGCTTTGGTCTTGGCTGAGGACAGGATCGAAGGATCGGCTTTGTGCAGCATGTAGAGACCCACCACCGAGATGCTGGCTATGAAGACTACGGCCGGCAGCAGCAGGCTTCGGTTCTTCTTTTTCTTCTTTGTCTTCTTCTTGGGCTTGCGCTTCGGCGGACTCATGATGCTCCTCTCGTAGCAGGCCCCTCGCTCGCACTCGGGGTACGGTGCAATAGTAGCAGTGCGCCTGTGCGCTGACAAAAAAACGACCCTCGCGAGCGTGCGGATTTGTAACTTGACCGGCAAGACCTTCGCGGGTATGCTTGCCTGCCGAATCCGGGGACGTTTACCCCGCGGTAATTTTCGAGGAGGAATCAGAATATGTCGAGACGACAGGGAAAAATGCTTTTCACGTCCGAGTCCGTTACAGAAGGGCACCCGGACAAATTGTGCGACCAGGTATCCGATGCGGTGCTGGACGCAATCATAGGTGAAGATCCGGGCGGCAGAGTCGCATGCGAATGTCTGACGACCACGGGACTGGTAGTCGTGGCCGGCGAGATCACCACCAAGGTGTGGGTAGACATCCCGGCAGTGGCCCGTGAAACGATCAAGAACATCGGCTATACCAATGCGGATTTCGGCCTGGACTACAAGTCGTGCTCGATCCTCACCACCATCGACCAGCAGTCGGGAGACATCTCCCAGGGTGTCACTGAAGGCACCGGGCTGTTCGAAGAACAGGGTGCGGGCGACCAGGGGTTGATGTTCGGTTATGCGTGCAACGACACCGAAGAGTTGATGCCGCTGCCCATCCACCTGGCCCACCAGCTTACTCTGCAGCTTGCCAAGGTGCGGAAAGCCGGCGAAGCACCCTTCTTCCGGCCGGACGGAAAGTCCCAGGTCACCATTGAGTACCAGGACGGCAAGCCGGTGCGCGCCGAGGCCATCGTAATTTCGACGCAGCACGACCCCGAGCCCACGTACGACGAGTTGCGGCACGCGGTAGTGGAGCAGGTAATCCGCCCCATGGTTCCCGAGCATCTCATCGACGCCGAGACCAAGATCTTCGTGAACCCCACCGGCCGGTTCGTAGTGGGCGGTCCCCACGGAGACAGCGGTGTAACCGGACGCAAGATCATCGTCGACACGTACGGCGGCTGGGAGAGTCACGGCGGCGGTGCGTTCTCCGGCAAGGACCCGTCCAAGGTTGACCGGTCCGCTTCTTACTTCGCCCGTTACGTGGCAAAGAACGTAGTAGCCGCCGGCTTGGCCGATGAGTGTTCCATCCAGGTGGCCTACGCCATTGGCGTGGCCCGGCCAGTGAGTGTCCGCATCGACTGCGGCGGCACCGAGAAAGTTGAGCTTGCCCGCATCGACAGCCTGGTGAAGAAGCACTTCGACTTCAGGCCCAAGGCGATCATCGAAAAACTGCAACTGCTGCGCCCCATCTACCTCAAGACCGCGTCCTACGGCCACTTCGGCCGCTCCGAGCCGGAATTCACCTGGGAACTCACCGACGTCGCCGAGCTCCTCAAGGGCTAGGAGAGCGAACAGCTTTTTGCCCTCCTCGCCGTTCGCGCTTATCCTAAAGCACACCGAAGGAATGTCCGTTAGTTGGAATTCGTGACTTCCCGAGGGAATAAGCCTGAGCCGAACCCGCTACGGCGTCAGGGAGGGGAGAGGATGAGAGGGAACACAAGGGGTGTGGCAACCATAGCCGCACGGGCAGCCCTGATGGTTCTTCTTCTTGGGGCCTGTGGCGCTGCGGAATCGGATTCAACCGACAAGGGAGAACTCGTCTGTCCTTCCGTAGAACCGCAGGACATAGCCGAAGAAGAACTGCCGCCCGTAGAAGAAGTCGTCGAATTGCAGGAGACATCACCTCCCGACGTGGGAACCGAGGAGATAGCCCAGGGGTGCAGCCCCGGTGAGGGGTGTTTTCTTGAGCCGTGCGCCAACGATTGGGACTGCTCTTCGGGCATCTGTGTCCACCACCTCGGCGACCCGGTGTGCACCCGTACCTGCGACGATGACTGTGACGAGGGTTGGAGTTGCGAGGAGTTGAGCGGAGCGGCAGGCTCGACAGTGAAAGCGTGCCTCTCCAACCACACCCACCTGTGCCTGCCCTGCCATTCGGATGACGACTGTGTGTCTCCCACCGGAGTCGAGGACGTATGCGTTGACTACGGGGAAGGTGGAAACTTCTGCGGTTCTTTCTGCAGCGGTGGGGGATGCCCCAACGGGTATTCCTGCGAGTCGGCGGACACGGTGGACGGGGATTCCTACAAACTGTGCGTGGCGGTTGTGGACACCTGCGCCTGCTCCACCACGGCTATACAACATGGCCTTGGCACTACCTGCAGTGTAACCAACGACTACGGCACCTGTACCGGCGATCGCTGGTGTACTGTCGACGGTCTTTCCGATTGCGATGCGGCGGTACCGGCGGAGGAGGTGTGCAACGGCCTTGACGACGACTGCGATGAGCAGTGGGACGAAGAGGTTGACTGCGGGGATGACAACCCGTGCACCAACGATTACTGTGACGGAGAAGCGGGCTGCGCAAACGATCCCAACTGGGCCCCCTGCGACGACGGAGACGCCTGCACTGAGAACGACGCGTGCAGCGACGGAACATGCGCAGGAGCGGCCACTCTGGACTGCGACGACGGCAACCCCTGCACCGACGACTGGTGCGAACCCGACTCAGGGTGTGTCAACGATGGCAACGACGACGCTTGCGACGACGGGGATCCTTGCACCGTCGGCGACTACTGCGACGACGGGGAATGTACCCCCGGAGGGTCCAGCCCGTGTGAAGATGGAAACGAGTGTACGGACGATAGCTGCGACCCACTGACCGGCTGCACCTACACGGCCAACAACCACACTTGCGACGACGGCAATCCGTGCACCACCGGAGATTACTGTGAAGCGGGCGCCTGCTCAGCCGCGACCGAGGCGGATTGCAATGATGACAACCCTTGCACCGACGACGGTTGCGACCCTGACTCGGGTTGCTACCATGAAGACAACCACATCGACTGCAGCGACAGCAATGCGTGCACCATGAACGACGTGTGCGAAGACGGGGAATGTGTCAGCGGAGAAGAGCTGAGCTGCAACGATGGCAACGAATGCACCGACGATTCATGCTACAACGATTTCGGCTGTGTGTATGTGGCGAACAAGAGCTCTTGCGACGACGGCAACCCATGCACCACCGGAGACACTTGCATAAACGGGGGCTGCATAGGCCTGGACATGGCCGACTGCGACGACGGCAACCCGTGTACCGAGGATTCCTGCAATGCGCTGGCCGGCTGCGTGTACTCCCCGGTGCTGCCCTGCTGCGGCAACGGCGTCATCGAACCGGGGGAACTGTGCGACGACGGCAACGTCGAAGACGGGGACGAATGCAGCTCCATGTGCACTCTCGCTCCGCCTGCATCGTGCGTGGCCCTCCACGAAGGCAGCCCGAGCCTGCCATCGGGAACCTACGTCATCGACCCGGATGGAGGGGGGCCCGACGCCCCCTTTGCCGTGTACTGCGATATGGTAACGGACGGCGGAGGCTGGACCCTGGTCATGAAGTTGTCCAAGAACGACTTCTGCTATGAAAGTGAGCGTTGGACGGACGAATTCGGCTACAACGAGCAGTACATGTTGGACCCGGTGCTGCCTGCAGCCCAGCAGTACGACGCCAAGTCGCTGGCCTTCTTCCGGCTGCAGGACACCACGAAGATCCGCTTCTACACCAGCCGGGGTTTCGGCACCTCTGTGGTATTTGCTGAGCCCTCTTCTCCGCGTATCTTGATGACGACAAACATTGTGGACTTCGCTTCCTATCCTGACTTCGAGGGCTGGCAGAAGGCGTTCGGTGCGCAGCGCCAGTGTGCGCCCATCTTCATGCGGGGCGGCCAGTGCGACTGGCAAGGGTCCTGTCGAACCTTCGGGGACTGTCCCATCGGCTGCGGCCAGCCATGCATGTTCTGCTTCCAGGCATCGGACGGCGACTACGAATGTCCCTCGGCCCCGGGTCAGTGTGGTAGCCCCTGGGCCAATGACGTTACGTCGGGAGTTGGCCACTCCGCCGCGTATTGTGGTGGTGGTTCGGAGGACGACTGCTCGTCCGCCGGCGACTGGGCAGACTCCAATCTTCGCACCCTGGTGTGGGCGAAGTAGGGGAGAGGCAGGGTCAGGGTCCAGGGTCAGGGTCCAGGGCCTCAGAATCCATCCTGAGCAACGTCGAAGGATCTCGTCTCAAGCTGACCGCTGCTAGCTGAACGCTGATAGCCGCCTTCTCAGAAGAACTCGGGAACGAGGGCTTCGGTGTCCGGAAAAATATTCCCTACGGCGAAGATGTTGGCAGGATCCAACTCCCTCTTCACACTCCTCATCGCGGCGATGACTGCGGGAGGATACATGTGTCTCAGGTAGTCGCGGCGGGTCTTACCAATGCCGTGCTCACCTGAAATGGTGCCGCCCAGCGCCACCGCTCGTTCGCACCACAGATGGGCAAGCTTCTTGAGCTTTGCCACTTCCTCCGGGTCCCGCCCGCGGGTGTACACGTGAGGATGCCCGTTGCCCACATGTCCGTAGCGGAGCAGGAAGTCCACTCCCGCTTGGGCGCTGGTCTTGTCCACAAAATCCATCATCTCCAGAAACCGCTGCGGCGGCACGCAAAACTCCGTCGACACTTTTAACCCGCCCCGAGCGTGGAAGGCCTTTGCCATCTGGTTGCCGGTTTCGGGCACATGATGTCTGAGTTCCCTGATGTAGGCCTTTTCAGCCAGGGTCTGCCCGACAAAGGTGTCGTCGAGCAGTACACTGTGGCCGATGCCGGCCAGGTCCTCTTCAATGATACGGTCGAGGTCCCTTCCGTTGGTGTCGTATTCCACGTACAGCGCGGCCCGGGCCGCGGAAGGAAGTTGAGGGGCTTTCGGGTAGCTGCCCAGAAGGTCCAGGGCTTGTTCGTCGAACAGTTCGACGCAGCGGGGGGAAGGGGAGATCTTTGCCAGCCGCAGGTCCACTGCAGTTTCCAGCGCGTCGCGAAGCGACGGGAAGTAGAGGATGAAGGCGACGAACGGTCCGGGGTCGGAAATCAGTTTCACCCACACCCTGGTGACGAAGCCCAGGGTCCCTTCCGACCCCAGGAACATCCTTAAAGGATCATGGAACGGGAGGTAACCTGCGGTGTTCTTGTCGACTCGCCTCCTGAAGATGCGATGCAACTCGCCCTTACCTGTGACCACCTCCAGACCCTCTATCCAGTCTGCGGTCATACCCCAGCGAAAGGTCCTCGCACCCGAGGCGTTGGCTGCCACGTTGCCACCGATGGTGGATTCCTTCTCGCTGGTGGGGTCGGGCGGATAGTAGAGGCCCTCGGCCTGCACCGCCTGCTTCAGGTCGTAAGTGATGGTGCCCGGGAGCACCTCGGCCGTCATCCTGTTGCGGTCGATGTCCACGACGCCGGCCACGGTGGTGAGGTCCACCACCAGGTCATCCTGGGGCACCGCAGCACCGGTGGTAGCGGTCTGGCAGCCGACCGGCAGCAGGCGCGTGCCGTCGGCCGCACACTGTTTGACGAGTTCGACGACGTCGTCGGAGGACTTGGGCCGCACTGCAGCGGCCACAGTTCCCGAAACTCCGGACTCGTCCGACCGGTATTGCTCAAGCAGGTCGGGGTCTTTGATTGGCTTCATGATTGAAAGCTAGCAAATGAACAGCCACCTGTCCAGGGACAGCGCCAGGTTGACCGCCCCTCATCGCGGCATGTGACGACTGCTACCTTGCCAAGGTTG
>CAZVFX010000022.1:52803-73017 GCA_964626565.1 uncultured Myxococcales bacterium | reverse complement strand
GTCTAGAACATCACCACGGTTTCGACCACTCGGACCGTGTTGGTTGTGGAATATTCGGGGAAGTGATCGTTGGGATTGTTCTTTGGGAAACAGTCCGTCAAGTCGATGTCCTGAAGTGCGTCCTCGACTTTGTCGACCATATTTGAAGTGATTACGCCCCGCCTGTGGACCGGTACGTTGACGTCGAGTCTTATTTTCTGCGCCATGGTTTCCTCCTGAAGAAGTTCTTGATTCCTGCTACACTATATTGCTGGGTTACTGCCAATGTCAAAGAAAAATCAACGTTTTCTAAGCGTCGGCGCCAGAAGACGTCTGCGCACCAGTTGTTCCACCGCGACGAGCATCCCTTCGAAGGGGGGGACGCCATCGGGCAGCAGGTCGCCACTCTCCTCAGACAGCCGTTCCAGGGCTCCGGAGATGGCTGTTGGAGAGCGGAACCGGCCTACGATGCAGGCGGTCAGTTCGGAGGCTTCCTCGATGTCCACCTGTCCGGATTCAGAGAGAGCCAACATGATGGCGCATGGGTGTCGGGGGATGCTTGCGAGGGGCCGCTCCTCCCTGAGCGCGGAGATCATCTGCGCAAAGGAGAACTCCAGGGGGCGTATGAGGCAGCACGCGGTCAACTCGTCATCACCGCTCAACTCTGTCACGTCGTTCAGCGCGGCGGCCCGTTCTTTCATTTCGGCTATGTCTTCGGCGCTGCCGAGGGGCTTGTCATAGACGCTCTTGACGCTCTCGAACTGGCTGCGGGCTTCCCCTGCAAAATCGGGAGTGTTCGGCAGGCGGTCGAGAAGCCGGAACATGCTGCGACGAAAGCCGGGGCCGGCATAGAAGCCGGATTCGTTCAGCTCGGGATTGTCCTTCTCCTGTTCCCACCACAGGTCGAACACGTTTTTCAGTCCGCCTGCGCACGCCGCGGCGGCAGCCAGGGCCCACCGGTAGCGGTTGGTTCCCTGCTTCAAGAACTCGGCGAGGGCCAGCATCTCCGCGCGTTCCAGATGTTGGAGGGGTAGGCAATGGTGGGCGGAGAAGAGGGCTGGAGATGAGCGAACAATTTCCGCCGCCCCCGGGGCAAGGCATCCGCCCTGGTGTGCGATACCTGAGAAATTTCCGTCGAACGAGAGTTGCTCCTCGAATTCGTCGAAGTAGTCTGAGTCCTTCAGGGGGCTCAGGGTCACAACCTGCGGCGCGGCCAGAGGCCGGCATAAGGAGTAGTGGTAGAAATCGAGGGTGGCTGAAAGATCTTCGACAGTTTCTTCAGGATAGCCGATGATGAATGAAACTGCCGACTTTACTCCCGCATCCTGCAGATGGTCGATGGCTTCCTTTGCACGTTCCAGGTTGAGCCGTTTCCGCAGTAGCTTCTGCATGCGGGGCGAGCCGGTCTCGATGCCCACGAAAACGCCTTCGCAACCGGCCCCGGCGAGGGTCGTTGTCATCTGCGCGTTGACCGCGTCGATGCGCAGGCTGCAGCTCCACTCGATCCCTTGTACTCGTGGGTCGGCAGCCCAGGTCCGGCAAAATTGTGCAAACTCGTCCTTCCGGGCCGCGAAGTGGTCATGAATCATCACTACGTGATTCGTACCGTATCGTTCGCACAGAACCGCGGCCTCTTCTATGAGCCGCTCCGCAGATTTCACGCGGTAGCGGCGGCCGAAGTAGGAGTTGGTTGAGCAGAACTTGCAGTCAAATGGGCAACCCCGCCCGGCCTCGAGGGCCAGCTTGGACACGTTCCCGTCGGTCCAGAGGTCGATGGCCGGCCAGGGAGTGGAGTCGAGATCTGGTGGGGGCAATGACGTTGTTTGGAGAACCTTGCCGGTGTCATCACGGTAGAACAGGCCGGGCACTTCGGAAGGAGCCGAATCCCGGCCCTCGATAAATGGGCCCACCGAATCTTCCACTTCTCCGCTCAGTACGAAGTCTACCGCTGGGAAACGTTCCAAAGTCTCCACCGCCGTTGCCGTCGCCTGGGGGCCGCCGAGAACGATGGTGCAGTCCGGTCGTTTTTCTTTCAGCCGCCGGGCGCAATCCAGGGTGACATAGTAGCTGGAACAGATGGTGGCAAAGCCGAACAGGTCTGACTCATGGGTCGCCAGCGCGGTGGCGAGGGTCTCGGTGAACTGCTCCTGCGGAAGGGATTGCTCCAGGTGCTGGAGGTACTGGCGGTTCGAGTCCACCACGGACACTTCGGTTCCAGCCTTCCGGAACAGTGAGGCCACCACGAGAATTCCCAGAGGAGGGGAGTCCAGGTATCGTTCCCGGAGAGATTGCAGATCTTGCAGGTCTTGGTATTCGGTCAGTGCCGGACTGCTGACGAGAGTAATGCGAGTCATCAAGAACTAGAACATCACCACCGTCTCGACGACCTCAATAGTGATGTCGTCGCACAGATGCTCCCAACCGTCCTTTGGGAAACACTTCCTGAGGTCGGTTCCCTTCAGCCTGGTGTGCACGCACTGTGCGCTGCCCGCGCTGACCGACCCCAGCTTTTTCACCGGAACCTCGACTCTGACGTGGATCGGTGCGCAGCGCCGATAGACATACTTCACGTTGGGATTGCCCTTCTTCTCCATACACATCTGCTGTTCCGTGTCCTGCTGGGTCATATCTCCCATCGATTCCCCCTCTTTCCTGACAACATGATTGGCTGCTTCTGATCCCTTTTGTAACGGCCGGCCTCAAGCGTGTCAACGAAATTCCTCTCTGAAGTAGTCCAAATTCCGTATCAGGTTGTCCCGGAGGGGCGGCTCCGCTATAATGCGTCGAACGTTGATCTGATTGGAGAAACTGCATGAGATTCCGGACGCTGTTGATGACGATTATTTGCTACACTCTGGTTGCCGGATGCAGCGGCTCGGCCGGCAGCCGGAAGCTGGTGGACCTGGTGGGCGAAACCGCGGCGGAAGTCGCTAGCTCAGGGGATGTCGCGGCTCAGGACGCAGCCGCTCCGGACGTTCCGGAACAGGAGACAATTCCCGAACCGACTGAAGTCGTCTCGGACAGCATGACCGATATTGGCGCTCCGGAGACTGTGGACGCACAGGTCGCAGACCAGTGGACCCAGCCACCCGAGGTATTTGAGGATCTGGCCCCGGAAAATGCGTGCGAAGACGCGGGCGGGCAGTGTTTGGGGATTCCGCCGCCGGAAGGGGCGCCTTGCCCCGCAGGTCTGCAACCTTCGAACCTGTCCGGCTGCGGCGAGGACCTGCAATGCTGTGTGCCTGCGGACGACGCCTGCTACGGACCGTTGGCGCCCTGTCCGGACGGAGAGTTCTGCAAAATCCCCCCCGGCTCCTGCGATGTTGTCGGGGTCTCGGGGGAGTGCTTCATCATTCCCGAAGGATGCAACAAGATGTACGCCCCGGTTTGCGGGTGCGACGGGGTGACCTACGGCAATGAATGTATGATGGAAGCCGAGGAGATGAACAAGGACCACGACGGCGAGTGCCCGGATGGCAAATGTAAGACCGAGGGGGAATCATATATGCCCTGGGCGGATCCCGACGTTCACTGCTGCCCCGGGTTGGTCACGACCGACAACTGCTGCTTCCCCAACGAAGCGGGTGAATGTGAGTGCGGGGATGGGTGCGGTGTTGTTTGCACCGCGTGTGGTGACGACGAATGCGGACCGGGCGAAAACATCTGCAACTGCGCTGTTGATTGCGGACCTTAGAGGCTGGTTTCGGGTTTCGGGTGGGTGAAATGACGGAGATGGCAGGGGATAGCTGGCAGGGCGAGGCACAGGAGTTGGCTCGGGGGATACGCCGGCATGTGCTCCACCATACGATCACCAATAACGGCGGGTATCTGAGCCAGGCGTGCTCTTCTGCAGAGATTCTGGCGACCCTCTATGCTCGGGTGATGACTCTGGGTGAGAGCGTAGCGCCGCGGGTGCCGCTTCCTTTTCCCGGGGTTCCCGGGCCGGATAACCCGGACTATTTCACGGGTGCAGGGTACAACGGCCCTCATCAGCCGCACCTTGACCGTCTGTTTTTCTCCCCGGTGCATTACGCCCTGGTGTTGTATGGCGCCCTCATCGAAACCGGGCGTCTGGCTGCGGAAGGGTTGGAGCAGTTCAACACCGATGGCAGTTCGGTGGAACTGATCGGGGCCGAGCATTCTCCCGGCCACGAGGTTACCGCCGGCTCCCTGGGCCATTGCATCAGCCAGGCTGCGGGCGTCGCCCTGGCCCGGAAGCTCAAAGGGGAAACGGGCATGAACTGGGTGTTCATGTCCGACGGTGAGTTCCAGGAAGGGCAGGTGTGGGAGGCGTTCGCGGCCATGTCCTATCACGCGCTGGACAATGTCGGCGTTTTCGTGGACGCCAACGCGCAACAGTGCGATGGCGCAATAGACGCGGTGATGACCATCGAGCCGCTGACCAGCCGGCTCGAGTCTTTTGGCGCCCACGTCGTCGAAGTGGACGGCCACGATGTGGAAGCCCTGGCCGCGGCGGGGGCGCAGCGGTCGGCTGGACAGCCTCTAGCCGTCATCGCCCGGACCGACCCGTGCCGCGGCCTCGACCTGCTTCGCTCCCGGGCGCCCAAACTGCACTACGTTAGGTTCAAGTCCGAGGCAGAGATTCGCGCCTATGAACAGGCGTTGGAGGAGATGTAGCATGTCTCAGGTTTCAGGTTCCGGGCCTCAGGTTTCCAGGCCCCATGCGGCGAACCTGGTTCGCTTCGCGAAGACCAGGCCCGAAGTGGTGGTTTTGTCTGCGGACTTGACCGCTTCGTGCGAGGCCGATGAATTTCGGGACGCATATCCTGACCGGTTCTTCTCCCTTGGCATGGCCGAGCAGAACATGATGAGCTTTGCGGGCGGCATGGCCCGCGAAGGTTTTTCGCCCTTCCTGCATACGTTCGCGGTCTTCTTGACGAGAAGGCCTTTTGACCAGGTCGCCATGTGTATCGCTTATCCCAACCTTCCTGTGCGGCTCCTGGGGTTTGTGCCGGGCATCATCACCCCCGGGGGCGTGACCCATCAGGCGGTGGACGATCTCGCGCTGATGCGCGTGCTGCCCAACATGACGCTGCTGGAGTGCGGCGATGCGACGGAAGTGGAGCAGGTGTTGGAAGCTGCTCACGCGGTGCCGGGGCCTGTTTATGTACGCATGCTGAGAGGCGCGGTGCCCCGCCTGTTCGACCCTGCGGATGACCTACCGTTCAGCCGGCCCCGGCGGCTATCTGCCGGTAGTGATCTGGCCATCGTTTCTTCCGGGATCTGCACCGAAGAGGCTATGCGTGCGGCACAGGCGCTGGGCGCGGCCGGGGTGAGCGTCGAGCATCTCCATGTGCGGTGCCTCAAACCGTTTTCCGCGGGGGAAATCATCCCTTCTCTCGAGCGCTGCCGCAAAGGGGTGATAACCCTGGAGAACCACAGCGTCATCGGGGGACTGGGCTCTACCGTGGCCGAAGTGATGGCGGAAGGCGGGATCGGAACCAGGCTGGTACGTTTGGGACTTCAGGACCGCTATGCCCATGGCGCCAGCCGCGAGTACCTGATGCGTACTCACGGGCTGGACGCGCGTGCGCTGGTCAACGCCGCAGAGCGGCTGCTGGGCGAGCCACTGGCTGTGGAACTGGCTGATCGGTCCGCGGAATCGCGGCCCGCCGGCCCGCCTGCAAACGCGGAGGACCTGTAGTGAGTCTGGAGCTGTCCGGCGACCGTCTTGTCGTTACCTATCGGCTTGCCTGCCCCCATGGCGAGGCTCAGCGTCGTGCCAAAGAGATCTGCATCGAGCAGACGGTGGAGTTTCCCGCTGATCTGGTATCGGACCCCGACATCCGCGAGCAGATCTTTGGAAGGGTCGAAGATGTGCGGAAGGCCGGCGACGGCATCCACGAGGCGGACATAAGTTACGCGGTGGAAGCCGCGGGCGCCGGGCTGACCCAGTTTCTCAATCTGCTTTTCGGCAATATCAGTCTGTTGCCCGGAATCCGGCTGGAGCGGTTTGATCTGCCTGAACGGTTTTTGAGTCGTTTCTCAGGCCCGCGTTTCGGCAGGGAAGGCCTGCGGCGGTTGCTGGGGGCGCCTGACCGGCCTTTGCTGTGCACAGCGCTAAAACCGATGGGGCTTGCTCCCGAAGCTCTGGCGGCCAT
This sequence comes from uncultured Myxococcales bacterium, assembly GCA_964626565.1. Lineage (GTDB taxonomy): Bacteria > Myxococcota_A > UBA9042 > CAIXZC01 > CAIXZC01 > CAZVFX01. Next base: position 66,916 of record CAZVFX010000022.1, on the reverse strand, counting down.
GGCGTACCGGTATGCCACGGGCGGGATTGACATAATCAAGGATGACCACGGCTTGGCCGACCAGCCGTTTTGTCCCTTCGAGGAACGGGTGGGGCGGTGTGCGGCTGAAGTGGCCAGGGCCAACGAGGAGACCGGGGGCCGCACACTGTACGCTCCCAACGTTACCGCGGGACCACATGAGTTGTTCCGTCGTGCACGGGCGGCCAAAGCCGCGGGGGCCGGTGCGTTGCTGGTGTCACCGGGGCTGACCGGGTTTGACGCATTAGGGGAGTTGGCCGCGGACGATGCGGTGGGGCTTCCCATCATCAGCCACCCGTCTCTGCTGGGCAGTTTCGTGGTGTCACCGGACCACGGCATTTCTCATTTCGCCCTGTTCGGACAGGTCAACCGGCTCGCCGGCGCCGACGCAGTGATCTTTCCTCACGCGGGGGGGCGGTTCAGCTTTTCTTCCGCTGAATGCCGTGGTCTGGCCGTAGGAACCGGGGAGTCGTTGGGCAAACTGCAGGCCATCTTCCCGGTGCCGGCCGGCGGTATGAGCCTTGCCCGGGTGCCGGAGCTTCTGGATTTCTACGGTGACGACGTGGTTCTGCTCATCGGTGGAGATCTCCATCGATCGGACGACCTGGTCGCGCGTTGCCGCGAGTTTCGTCTGCTGGTGGAGAAGTGACGGGGGCCTACCAGGCCACGCTGCAGCCGCCCGCATCCGGCTTCTCCGGCGGCCGGGGTTGCAGCACGACATATTCCCCGAAACACTGGCGGTAGAGCTCCCGGGCCCGATTGCGCAGCACTTCCTTGTCCAGGGATGCAAGCCGTAGCGTCAACTCCTCAAGATAGTCCCAGCCCGACGGGAGATTCTCCTTCTCGTCGTCGGTGAAAGCCAACGGCCGCAGCACGGTGCGGGCGGTATAGAAGTAGACGGTTCCGTTCCGGTAGTAGAGGTGGTTGGCGAGTTGCAGGAGGGTGAGCCGCATCGCCTCAGGCGCCTCGATCACCTCGGTGAGGAACGCCCGGCCTTCCATTTCGACCGACCGCAGGAAATCCAGGTCGTTGTCGGTGATACGCACTCTTTCCAGCACGCAGTCGCCCGGCTCGAGCCCCTGTTTGACATCCAGTACGTGACGCGCCTCGTGGAAGGCCACCGACGTGGTGATGAGGCCGGCCACAGCCTCCAACACACGAACGTGCTCGTCACTGTCCAGCTCTGAGGAGATGGAGACGAGGTCGTCTTCGTCCCGATCCACCATGAGCTGTTCTCCCTGTTTTTTGGTTTCGGTCTGGTGCTTCAGCACCTCATGGGTGAAGCTGCGAGGCCAGAGCAGTCCGTCCGGCTTGCGGATGGAAATTCCCATCTTCGCAGCTTTCTCCTCGACCCGCTGGTAGATTCGTTCACGTTTCGAGACCAACTCGGCGGTTCTGTTGAACAACTCGTCGTCAGCTCCTGCCGCTGACTTCAGCTCCAACTGGACCAGTTCGAGCAATACCCGGTAGGGCTCGCTCATGAATTCCGGCACGCGCCTTCCGAACTGCTTTTCGAACGTAATGGAGGGGTTCTTGAAGCTGGGGAAGATGCTGCGGGCGGCAAAGGAAGTGGCGTTGTCTTGCAGCACATATGCAGCCGAACTGTCTGCCCGCCTGACGTACCCGTGGAGATAAGCCTCTGAAGAGAGAGTGTCCCGGCGGCGCACCACCTTCAGTTCCACCGGCTCTCCACTACCGTCTCCCCAATCGAAGCGTCTGGTCTCCAGCACTTCAAAGACGAAGAGCATTGATGCGGTGACATAGTTGTCGTTGAGGAGACCCTCGAACGGCTCGACATCGATGACCATCCTCGGGGACAGCTTGGCCAGCGCCTCATTGACCGCGGTGGACGCGGCCATGAGTTCCTTGTTGCCGTCCTCAATGAGAAAGGTGACCTGGTCGTACTTGCCCATGACGTCCGTGAGTGTGCGAAATGGGTCGGCAAGGGAGGAGTCAACCGCTTCGGCTTCCTCGATAAATTTGTCCGCAGCTTCCTTGAACGCTCGCGCTCGGTCAGCCTGCAGATTCTTGTTGATGCGGCTGCCGGTGGTGAGTGTTTCGAACCAACTCAACTGGAGTTCGACGAACGGTCCGGTGAGCAGCGACTCTACCGCAGTCGGTTTCGGCGGGCCGAAGGAGAGCAGTTGGCCACCGAACCACACCGCCACGGCTGCGGATGCGGCCAGGATCGCAACGACAATCCAGCGGGTCACCCGAGCCTTCTTCTTGAGGCTTGCTTCCAAGTCCGTGAGTTCGTCCTGGTGGGGGTTCAGTGGTGGTTTTGGCTCCGGCATTGACTTCTCTCCTTCCCTGTTTCATTGTCTACTATGATACGGGGCGGGTGCCGTGTAAAGGCAAAAAACCGGCCTGCGAAGGAGTGGCTGATGAGAGTCGAACCGTCGTCGAGAATTGGGGACATAGGCAGCTATGCTTTCAGCGACCTTGACAATCAGGTTGCAAAGCTTCGTGACAGTGGTGTCACGCCGGTTGATTTTGGAGTTGGAGATCCGAAGGATCCGCCGTTTCCCTCGGTAGTGGAGCAGACCATCCGGTCGCTGCACTCCGAACTCACTTCGGGCTATCCCTCCTACGTGGGGCATCCCCGATTCCGGGAGGAGGCTGCAGCCTTTGTGGAGGCGCGTTTCGGCCGGCCCATTGACCCGGAGACCGAGATCATTTCGTCGGTGGGTTCAAAGGAGATGGTGTTCAATTTTCACGAAGGATTCGTGAACCCCGGAGACACGGTAATCGTGCCCAACCCCGCATACCCACCGTACATAAGGGGCACTCTCTTTGCCGAAGGCAAACCTTACTATGTGAATCTTCTCGAGGAGAACCGGTTTCTTCCCGACCTGGACGCCATTCCCTCCGCAGTGTGGGATGCGGCGAAGATCATCTGGGTCAACTACCCCAACAACCCCACCACCGTGTTTGCGCCGGACGAGTTCTTCGACAAGCTGATTTACTATGCGCACAAACATGACGTGGTGATCGGCAGTGACGAGGCCTACAGCGAGAATTTCTGCGCCCAGCGCCCGCGCTCGATTCTGGAGTTTACCAAGGAAGGTGCGGTGGCCCTGTTCAGTTTCTCGAAGATGGCCAACATGACTATGTTCCGGGCCGGTTTCGTGTGTGGCGACAGCCGGATCATAGACGTCCTGAAGAAACTGAAAACCAATATCGATTCAGGCACCCCTACCTTCATTCAGTTGGGCGCCCTGGCTGCCCTTACCGACGAGCCGTCTCTGGCTGCCATGCGTCAGGCTCACGTGGACAAGGCCGACGTCCTTTGTGCGGCCTTGGAGAGAGCCGGTTTTCCGCCCGCATACCGGGAAGGAACCATCTACATCTGGCAGAAGTGCCCGGAGGGCCACGACGGCCTGGAGGTGGCCAGGCGGTTCCTTCAGCCCGACCTCGGGCTGGTCGCCACACCGGGGGTGATGTTGTCCCTGGAGGTAGGCGGCGTAAATCCCGGCGCCGACTTCCTGCGTTTCGCTCTGACTCCGACACTTGAGCAGGTAAAGGTGGCTGCCACCCGGCTTGAAGGGGTGCGCTTTTAGTGCTATAGCTGAAGTCAGTCGCTGATTGACGAAAATGGGCAATTCATGACTGATTCCGGCAGGATCGTATCGTCCCTACTTAACGTGGCTCGTCCCCGCCTTATCAGTGGATGGAACGCGCAGTCCACCGGGGCGGGTGAACTGACCGTTTGTTTGCGGTCGAGGGGCCGGTACGCGGTGCTGGCTGCCGACGCGATGCCGCTCCTCCCCCTGCTCGAAGGGGAACTGACACTGAACGAGGTGGCTGCCCATCTCGCAGAGAAGTCGGCTGCCGCCCGCCACCAGACGATTCTCGATTCGGTGGCGCGGCTTCATGTCGCCGGACTGCTGGAGCCGTTGGACGAAGACGTTGGCCGGTTTCTGGAAAGCCAGTTCAAACGCGGCAAGGCCCGCACTTTTTTGCGTTTCTTGAGTTTTCTAGCTGCATTCCGCCTGCTTATCCCGCTGCGGTTCGGCGGGAAGGGAGCAGCCAGGCCGCTGGCGTCGGTATCGCCCTACGCCGGGCTCGCCGGGTTCATCCTGTTCTTTCTGGCCTGGTTGCAGCAGTTTTCCGGCGGCCCCCAGAGCATTCACGGCCGTGCCTCGTTTTTCGGCGCCGACCCGGTGGTGTCCATGCTCCACCTGGTTGTGGGCGCTGCCGTGGCACTGTCCATCCTGGAGTTGTGCCGGGCTGTGCTTCTGTTGATCGCGGGCCGCACTGTCCAGGGCGCAGGCTTGAAAATAACGGTGGGTATCCCGCACTTTGGAGTCGACTCACGTGACGAGGCGATGTTCACCCGGGACGAGCGCAAGTCGTACCGCTCCCTCATGCTCGCTCTGTCGTGGGCCGTACCAGCCTGTCTGATGGGTACCGCCCGCGCCTTTTCGCTGGGCGGACTGTACTTTGCCGGCATCGGCGCGTCTCTCACCCTCCTGGTGTTGTGGTCTCCGCTGTGGCCTTCCGACCTGTCCAACTACATCGAGGAGGTGGCCGGGTACAGGTCGTTGCGCCGCCGGTCGGGTCTCTACCTGTTCAGGAAACTGTGGCGAAATCTCCTCGGCCGCGGCGCACCGGGAAAGGAAGAAGCTGCGCTGCTGGTGCACGCGACGTTGAGCATTTTTTACCTGTTCGTGCTGGTCGCGGTTTTCGCCCGCCTCGCACCCGAAACGGTGGATGGTTTGACGTCAGCCTTTATGAGTCCTGACACCACCGCCTGGAGGCTGGTTCTGGCGGTGGCGATCGCAATCTATCTGTGGGCCGGGCTCCTGGTCGCGGCGCTGGCCATCACCGCGGCGCTGATTGCGGGGCTTGTGCAATTGGCCATGCCCGCGGCCCGCGCGACCAGGCCGGTGGAAGTCGTTTCCGCCTCCGATCTTTCCCTGGACGAGCTGGCCCATGAGGTTTCAGCTATCCCTCCCTTTGCCGGCCTGCCCCCGGACCTGGTGCGTCAGACGCTTTCGGCCGGGCGAGTTGAGAAGCATGGCAGGGGGGCGGTGATCATTCAACAGGGTGATGCGGGACATACTTGTTACGTCGTCCGCTCGGGGGAGTGCGATGTAGTTGTGGAGGACGCCTCAGGGGAGAAGACCCAGGTCGGTCTGTTGCGCGCCGGGGCGTTGTTCGGCGAAGTGGCGTTGCTGGAGGAAAGCCCGCGTATGGCGTCAGTGAAAGCCAGGGGGGAGGTGGAGGTCGTGGCCATGGATCGGGCCACGTTCCTGGCGCTGGTGGAGTCGGGAGGCTGGGACCGGGCCGATGTCATGGACCGGGTGCGCATGCACGCCTTCCTGAAGAAGCTCGACCTGTTCCGGGGACTGTCGCCGGAGAATATGGCGACTGTGATCGGGTCGCTCTCCGTTGTGCGGGCCGACAAGGACCAGGTGCTGGTCCGGGAAGGCGAAGAGGGCGACACCATGTTCATCATCTTCACCGGCAGAGTGGAGGTGCTCAAGGAGGGCATGGGCCGTGTCGCCGAGCTTGGAGAGGGAAACTACTTTGGGGAGATCGCGGTGGTCACCGGCCGGGCTCGCACCGCCACCTGCCGATGCCTGGAGCCTTCCGTCCTGGCCAGTCTTCCGGCGCGCGTCTACCAGGACGCGCTGGTGGGGCAGTTCTCCCTGGGATTGATGTTGGATCGTGAAATTGAGGCGAGGCTTGAGAGCCTCTCGCTTTTATAGGAGTCTTTACTCTTGTTCCGCATCGTCAAATTTTTACCCCTCCTGGTAGTGGTGGCAGGAGGTGGTTACGTGGCCCAGAATTTCGACGAATTCATGGCCCGGGTGACCAACAAGGCGAAGATCCTGCTGACCGGCATGGAATTGGGACGGATCCGGGACGAGTTGAAGGTTGCGGCCAGGCTGGACGGCAAGATCCCGGGGAAGGACGATGCGGAGGATTTCGGGGAGTTCCTGCGTGCCAGCTTCAAACCGTATTTTGGGTCGAGGGACCCCGCCACCGATCTGTGGGACAACGATTTTCAGTTGGTCGAGGTGGAAGAAGTAGATCACTACATGGTCTATAGCCTCGGGCCCAACGGGAGCCTGGATGACTGCATGCTGCTGGACGGCGAAAAGCTGGTGCAGGAGACCGCACGTGAATTGGTGGACGCCAAGGTCGCCTCCGCGACGGGACAGGTCCCGGCCGACAAGTCGGAGCCGGAGCCTGTACCCGCGTTTGACGATATCTGTATCACCGTCGAGCTGAGCATCTCGGAAGGCCCCTTCAGACAGTTGGACTAAATACTCCTGCGCCCGGCATTCTTGCCAGATCCCTACTTTGGATTACAATCCATTACTGGTAAGTAAGTAGAAGGGCAAGATGGAACAAAGGCGGTCTTCCACAACGAATCTCTACTTTATCGTGATGACCGCGACCCTTGCCGCGGCCATTCCCATTGTCGTGTACCTGATTCTGACAGGTGGCACGGGAGCTGGTGAGGTGGGAGCGCCCGAGCCTCCGGAACGGCCGGAATCAGCGAAAGAGGATCTGGAGCGTCTGGAGCGGAAGGGAGACCTGTATCGTGAGCGGATCCGTATCAGGGTGGAAGGGCGCAAACTGTTCGACGTCGCGGAAGTAAGAAAAGGGGATGACCCGAGGGAAGCGAAGGCCACGCTGGTCGAGGTCTTCCTGCCGAGATTCTTTCTGGAGGAACGTCCGGAATTGGACGACTCTGTGGCCCGGCTTTTCGCGACCCTGCCTTCCGGTACCGGCGAGCTTCGCACCGAGGCTCTCACCATCCACGTGGCAACTGAGGGGCGGGAAGGGAAGCAGTCGGTAGTGGCGGCCGGGGTTGTGGAGCGGGACGAGTCCAGCTTCGGCTTTTCGGGCACCTGGTCCCCAAATGCGAAGACGGATTGCTCGGTTGAGTTTATCCGCACCGCCCGGACCGGGTTGTTGTTCATCAAGTACCTGTGCCCCGAGCGGCAACTGTTGCGCGCCGCGTTCCTCCCCGACGATCTGACTCTCTCCTTCACCTCACTGACGCTGACCTCCAGCAGCTACCTGGAGATCGGAGGGGTGGAAATCAGAGATGAAGAACGAGATATCGTCTTTGCCGCCAAGAAGGTGACCTTCTCCAGCAAAAAGCCGGTGGAACCGGAGCTGTTCGCCACCGGGCTTCCCCATCGTAAGCTCGCCCGCCGGGACGGCTGGGAGATCGTCGCTGAGGAAGTGTCCGGCGAAGCCTCCCGGCTCCACCACCTGCCCATGATTCAGACCATGACCGGACTGCCCGAAGGCCGCTTCACCGCGGACAGGTTGGAGTCCAGCAGCGGCGGCAACATTCGGTTCATGCACCTGTCGCTGGCCGCTTCGGGGGGCGCGGAATTCAACGCGATGCTCGTGAGTTGCACCGAAGAGGGAGGCAGCAAGGTTTATTCCCTCGAGGAGCCGGTGTTGAAGTTGGGCGGCGTCGGGGCGACTCTGTCGTGCCCCAGCGCAGCTATTGAACTGGACCGGTTCGGTACCTACAACGTTCGGTTCGAAGGGTACACTCTCGACTTGAGTCCGAATCCGTTGGCCGCGGCCCGTTACTTAGGCTGGGTCAGCGACGCTAAGGCCATGGCCGCCCGCCTGAAGGAAGCCAAGTTCGATTTCCCGCCGCTGGTGGTGCCCGTCTCCCTTCCCGACCTGAAGCTCAACGCACTGAACGGGGAAGTGCGGTTCCCCGTGCTGTTGAAGAAGAAGGCCACCGGAGTCACCATCAACGCAGTGTTGACCGGCGGCATGGTGGAAAAAGCGGACGTGAGGCTGTGCCTGGGCAAAGCCAGTTGCTCCGATCTGGAGTTGAGCGCCGGGGTGGTTACCGACTCGGTGGGCAACATCTCCCGGTTCAACTTCGCGGTCACAGGCGCCATGCCCGCGCGCAAGTTGGCCGAGCGCTATCCCGACAAGCTGCGAGGGCTGGAACGACTCGATCTGAATTGCAAGCTTTCTCTTATCGAGGCGGCCAGAAAGGTGAAGATTGAGTGCGACTCATCGGTGGTCGGTCTCACCGTCTTCCACAAGAAGCTGGCTTCCAACCCGATACACATTCCGTTGCTGCGGCTGGAGGGTGAAGCCAAACTGGACCTTGTCGAGCGTAAGTTGGAGTTGAGCCTCCCGAAAATGCAGATAGGAGAGGTTTTTGCCAGGGCGAGTATCGACATCGACAGGGTCTTCGGTGTGCCCGCGTTCCGCGTCAAGGTCGACTTCCCGGAGCAAAGTTGCGCTGCGCTGCTCAGGTCGGTGCCGGAAGGATTTGCTCCCATCTTGAGTGAAACTCTGGTCGAGGGGTCCTTGTGGTTCGATACTTCCTTCGAGGTAGACCTGAAGGATGTGAGAAGGAGCCTGGAGTTGTCCGTCGACGGGGACCTGGAGCGGTGCCGAGCGCTCACTTTGGGGCATGACTTGAACGTGGAAGAGTTGAACCATCCGGACTATACCCACAGGGTGGTGGTCAAGGGCGAGGACCTTGGCATTGACGTCGGCCCCGGTACCGATGCTTATGTGCCCCTCAACCAGGTGCCGTCCCACGTGCAGGCCGCGGCCTACGGCACGGAAGACCTGAACTTCTTCAAGCACAACGGCTTCAGGGTAGGGCTCATCCGCCGGGCCCTGATTCTACTGTTCGAGCGCGGGCGGTTCGCCTACGGCGGGAGCACCATCAGCCAGCAGCTCGTGAAGAACCTGTTTCTCACCCGGGAAAAGACGATGTCCAGGAAGTTCCAGGAGGCGGTCATCGTCTGGGAGATGGAACGCCAGGTGCCCAAGGATCGCATTTTCGAGCTGTACCTCAACTGCATCGAATACGGCCCCAAAATCTGGGGAATAGCGAGGGCTTCGAGAGTATACTTCGGCAAGCATCCTACCCAGTTGAAGATCATGGAGGGAGCGTTCCTCATGGGACTGAAGCCGGACCCGGCGTATGGTTACCTGCAGTATCGACGGGGTAAGCTCAACGCTCACTGGCGGAAGAACCTCGACCGGGTGTTGAAAAGGCTGCTCGACATGGGAGCCATCAGTCAGGAGAACTACGACCTGACCATGCGCATGCGCCTGCAATTCAGGCCCAAGGCCGGCGCTGCACCTGCCGCGACCGACCTTCCCGAGGAGGACCGGCCCGTGCGGGAAGGGCAGGAAGAGTTGTAGAGGCAATTTTTGAGTGTCAGTTTTCAATTATCAATTTTCAATTATCAATGCCTTAAGAATCCTCTGGATCTAAGTAACCGTTCGCGCTAGAATCCTCTGCACCGTTGGTTGACGCGTAGGGGGAGTAGCAAATGGAAAGGACCTCATTGGGCATACTGCTTGTGTCGGTTGTGCTTCTGGCAGCCTGCAACACCACGTTCCGTCATGCTCAGGAATCTTATGCGCCGTATGATTTCTCCCGGCCCGCCCAGGTCTATCCTCGGCTCACCGCGGAGGCTTGTGAGCACCGGCTACTGGGTATCTGGACGATTTCCGGGGAGTCCACCGTCGGGAATGCGCTTGCGAGGCTGACTCGCGGTAGTGCGAAGATCGACAACATAATGTCGTACCAGGTTGAGCAGAAATGGGGTTTCTGGTTCCTGGGAACTACCTCCTGCACCGTCATTTCCGGCTACCCTGTGCTGTACAAGGATACTGCGCCCAAACTTGAACTGTTCGAAGCTAACAAGCTGGCCGGGAGGCTGGTGAAGAAGCCCCAGGTCGCGACTCCGACCAAGGCTCCGGCGCCTTATACTCCCCCTTCCGGCGGAACCGGGACTTACACTCCCAAGAAGGTTGCCCCGGCGCCGTTGGCGCCGCGCAAGGAGAAAGGTCCGACCAAGCGCGGTTGCGAGAAGTCGTGCGGCAAGTTTTCTCAGTTGTGGAAAGGGTCGGACGCCATTCGGTCCACTATCCGCATGCAGTGCGTGAAGAAGTGCCTCCAGCCTGAGAATTCCTCCTACCGCAAGTGCATTGACGGCGCCGCCAAGATTGATGACATCGCCCGCTGCAACAGTATGTAGCCGGGAAGTCCAGTGCCGGACGATTCCTCTCCACCGGACCACCACGTAAGTATCAGAATCACCCCTGACGAGTATCTTGAGTTGGATTCGGTTATCAGTGAGCGAGTGCTGACTCCCTCGTTGCCGTTCTGGCGCGTGGTTCGCCGCTCCCTGGACGCGCGTGGCAGGTCTGCCCGGTTCGAGGTGCAGGTTGAGTTGTCAGCGACCCCGTTTGTACCGGAGTCGGCGGAGCCGACGATTGATCTGCCGGCGGCCGGGGCTCCTGTCGCGCTGGTAGTAGGGGCTGGTCCGGCCGGCCTGTTCGCCGCGTTGGGGTTGCTGGAGCGCGGCGTGAAGCCGGTGGTGCTTGAGCGGGGGGAGGCGTTTCCGGCCCGGCATCTGTTGGTGCGGGATCTCAGATACAAGGGGAGTTTTTCCGCGCCGCCGGCGATGACTTCCGGACTGGGTGGCGCGGGCGCCTATTCCGATGGCAAACTGTTCACCCGGAAACGTTCCCCTCAGACGGCCCGGGTGCGCCGCCTCATGGCCTGGCTGGCCGAAGACGCAAATCTGATGATGGACGCCCACCCCCATGTGGGGTCCAATCGTCTGCCGCGGGTGGTGACTCGCCTGGTTGAGTTCCTCGCGGCGCGCGGTGCGGAATTCCGTTTCGGAACCGAGGTGTCCGGACTGGTCGAGCGCGGCGGCACGGTGGCCGGTGTGCGGCTTGTCTCCGGGGAGACGCTGGCCGGGGACGCGACGGTACTGGCGGTGGGCAATCACGCCCGTACCCTCGTTGCCCAACTTCACGAAGACGGCGTGGCTCTGGAGGCCAAGGGGCTGGCTGTGGGGGTGAGGGTGGAGCACCCTGCGTCCCTCATCGATAGGATCCAGTTGGGCGCTCTGGCGGGCCATCCTGCGTGCGGTTCGGCCCGGTACGCGTTTGCCTTCGAAGCGGGGGAGCGGGGGGTGTACAGTTTCTGTATGTGCCCGGGCGGCTATGTGATCCCCGCACCTCCGGAAGAGGGGTGCCTGAGCGTCAACGGCATGAGTTTCGCGACCCGCTCCTCCCGGTGGAGCAATGCGGCGGTGGTGGCGTCGGTTTCGCCTGCCGACTGGGATGCGTCGTCTCCTCTCGGGGGGATACAATTCCTGCGCGACCTGGAAAAGGCGGCGTTTGCAGCAGGTGGGGGTGGGTACCGGGCGCCGGCACAGCGCCTGGTCGACTTCCTGGCCGGTCATGCGTCGACCAGCCTGCCGGAGTGCTCCTACAAGCCGGGCGTGATGGCCGCGGACGTCGGCGGTCTTTTCTCCGGCGCGGTCTTGGACGGGCTGCGAGAGGGGCTCACTGCTGCAGATAAAAAACTGCGCGGTTACCTGCACCCCGACGCGGTAGTAATCGCGGCCGAGACCCTCACTTCGAGTCCCATCCGGTTTCCCCGCACGTCCGAGGGCACATCCATTTCCCACGACGGGCTCTTCCCATGTGGAGAAGGGGGCGGCTGGGCCGGCGGGATCACTTCGAGCGCGGCGGATGGACTGGTCACAGGAGCGCGGGTGGCAGACCGGCTGGGTTTATAGCTCTCCGGCTTGAAACAGGAACAGTGCGATGCCCGCGATGGCCGCGGTTTCGGCCTTGTACGCGGGGCCGGAGAAACGGACCGGGGTGGCCCCCCGGGCAGTGAGCAACTGCACTTCCGGCTCGGCAAAGCCGCCTTCGGGACCTACTACGATACACGCCCTTGCCATTTCTTTCAGGTCGTGGGAGCGAAGGTCTGTCCCCCCCTGCTCCCACAGGAAGAAACAAGGCCGGTCGTCGAATCCGGCCAGTGCGTCGTCGAGGCTTGTGGCCAGAGTAATGTCGGGAACCGTAGGCTGGCCCACCTGCCGCGCAGCCTCCGCGGCTGTCTTGCGGAGCCTGGCTACCTTGTCCGGAGATTGTTTCGAGACGGTACGAGTCATGGGCGCCAGAACCAGATGGGCGACCCCGAATTCGGCCGCCTTCCCGGCTACGAGTTGCGTGTTCTTTCGCTTCAGCCCGCTCATGATGACGGCCAACTCGAAGTTCCTTTCTCGGGCCGCCGAAACCGTCTCCACTTCGAGGTTGATGCATGACGCTTCGATCTCGACTATCCGGGCGGTGGCCACCGTCCCCACGGTGTCCGACAGCCGCACCGCGTCCCCGGCCGTGGCGCGGAGTACCCGCACCAGGTAATGCTGTTCGGTACCCGTGAGGGTCACCCGTCCCCCCGCCTCCGGGAGGGAGTCAACGTAGATGGTCGGGGTTGTCATTCTTTCCTCCTCCAGGCTCCTCCCCACCAGTCCCCGCGGCGGGCCGTCTCCAACTTGTCGAAGGCGCGGTCGTCCCCGAAGAAACGGGTTACAAAATCCTCGTCGTCTTTGCCGGTGAGGCCGGACAACACGAGCACCCCGCCCGGCTTCACCATCTCCCTGAGCTCTTCGGAGATGGTGACAAGAATGTGGCCGAGGATGTTGGCCGTAACGATGTCGAAGTTAGCCGCGATGGGCGCTGTCCCGCTGCGCAACAGTAGCGGGTAGGTGTCGTTGCCCGCGAAATTGCGCACGCTATCCAGGCATGACTCCAGTTCAAAATCAAAGGCCAGGGTGCGCCCGGCCCCCAGTTTCAGCGCGGCGATAGCGAGCACGCCGCTGCCGCACCCGGCATCGCAAAAGGAGTCGCCCTTGGAAAGGTAACGGTCAATGAACTCCAAGGCGATCCTGGTCGACTCGTGGCTACCGGTGCCGAAGGACTGGCCCGGCTCGATGTGGAGCTTGTGTTCGACGGAGAAGGGGCACGGCTTGAACGCCGGACCGACCGCGAGGCGTTGGGAGATCTTGACCCACTCGTAGTACTCCTTCCATTTCTCCACCCAGCTTGCCGGGTCCCACCGGAACTGCTCCACCACCGGGTCGTCGAATCCGGCGGCCGAAAGCATGGCGAGCCTGACTTCCAATTCGTTACGGGAGGCTGCATACAGCACCAGGAATTCGGTCAATTCCTCACCCGCCACAAAGGGGCAAGGTTCATTGACCAAAACCTGGAACTGCACCTTGTTGTCGTCGAGTATCTGTTGTGCTTTCAGGCTCCCTGCCTCGGGCAGAGAGAGGGTGATCTTGAAGAAGTCTGAGTGCCGCCCTACTTGCTTGCCACCACCCACACCTTCACCTTGGTCTCCACGTCTGCGTGAAGTTTGATTGCGACCTTGTAGACGCCCAACATCTTGATCGGTTCTTCCAATTGGATGGCGGTGTGATCAACGGTGAAGCCTTCGGTAGCCAGGGCCTGTGCGATATCCCGGTCGGTGACCGAGCCGTACAGCTTGTTTTCCTCGCCCACCAGGCGTTCGATGGTGCAGGAAGTCGCGGACAATTCCTGAGCTTCTGTTTCGGCCTGCTTCTTTTCCTGCACGAGGCGGCCTTCGATGAGCTTCTTTTGATGCTCCACAGCTTTGGCGCTACCCGCGTTCGCGGGGAGGGCCAACTGGTTGGGTATCAGGTAGTTGCGGGCGTATCCGTCGGCGACTTTGACTGTTTCGCCGGTCTTGCCCAATCCTCTCACGGGATGTAGCAGTATTACGTTCATGGCATCCTCCCCTAAAAGTCCAGTGCGGTGAACGGCAGGAGTGCCATGGCTCGGGCGTTTTTGATGGCGCCGGTGAGCTTGCGCTGGTGTTTCGCACAGCAGCCGGAGATCCGCCGGGGGATGATGCGGCCTCTGTCCGTGGTGAACCGCCTGAGCATAGTAAAGTCTTTGTAGTCTAACTGCAGTTCTTTGTCCGCACAAAAGGCGCACACTTTCCTGCGATAGAAGAATCTCTTCTTGCCAGCCATTTCAGTCCTCCTGAATTATTCCTTCTCGTCCGCGTTCTTGTCCTTGGCGTCTGCTTCAGGCGTCGCCTCGGGGGCCTCTTCCTTGGCTGGTTCCGGCTCGGGCTCGGGTTCGGGCTTGGGCTCGGGCTTGGGCTCGGGCTTGGGCTCGGGCTTGGGCTCGGGCTCGGGCTTGGGCTCAGGCTTGGCCTCGGGCTTGGCCTCAGCCTTGGCCTCGGCCGGGGCTTCAGCAGCCTTTGCCTCGGGTTCCGCCTTGGCTT
>CAZVFX010000022.1:0-52703 GCA_964626565.1 uncultured Myxococcales bacterium | reverse complement strand
GCCTTGGCCTCGGCCGGGGCTTCAGCAGCCTTTGCCTCGGGTTCCGCCTTGGCTTCGCCCGGGGCTTCAGCAGCCTTTGCGTCCGGCGCCGGTGTCGGCGTCCGGGGCACAACCGGCTCGCGGGGTTTGATGTTGAACGGGTAGACACCTTTCATGTCCGCTTCCACGTCGAACCCGTCGGGAGCAACGCGGTCTTCCAACTTGACGGTCATGAAACGAAGGATTTCGTCGGCGACCTTCATGATTCGTTCCAACTCATCCACCATTGCACCGTCGCCAAGGAAGCGGTAGTAGATGTAGGTCCCTTTCGGGAACTTGCGGATAGGATAGGCAAGCTTTTTCTTGCCCCAATCCTGGTAGGCGATTTCCGTTCCGCCTGCGCTGTTGATGATGGTGGTCAGGCGATTCTTGACCTTTCCAAAATCGTCGTCAGCGAGGTCGGGGCGGAGGATAAAGAGAGTCTCGTACTTCCTGAACATTACGTCCCCTCCCGGTCGTTTTGGCCCTGCATCGGCAGAGCAAGGAGAATTAGTGTTACTTCTTCACGACAAACAACAAATCAGAGTCGGCATCATACTCACCGTGCTCTGACTGGTCAAGCATTAAAACGTTGTCCGATTTTGCCGGCTCTTCGGTTTTGGCCGGCTCGTCCCCATGCAGGGAGGCGAGGAGCGGCGCGATAACCACGGCCACAACGGACATGAGTTTGATGAGGATGTTGAGTGAGGGACCGGCAGTATCCTTGAACGGGTCACCCACGGTGTCGCCCACGACTGCGGCGTGGTGTGCGTCGGAGCCCTTGCCGCCGGCTGCGCCGCCCTCGATGAACTTCTTGGCGTTGTCCCACGCACCGCCCGCGTTTGCCATGAAGATGGCCATCATGACGCCGGACACGGTAACGCCGGCGAGGAGTCCGCCCAGGGCCCGGGGGGAGATGAGGCCGACCACCACCGGGGTGATAACCGCGATGAGTCCGGGTAGCACCATTTCGCGAATCGCGGCGGTGGTAGAGATGTCTACGCAGCGGCGATGGTCTGCCTTGGCTTTCCCTTCCATCAGTCCGGCGATGGTTTTGAACTGGTGCCGTACCTCTTCAATCATGGCCTGTGCGGCTTTGCCCACAGCCTTCATGGAGAGGGCGGAGAAAAGGAACGGAAGCATCGCACCGATCATCAGGCCGGCCATGATCTTCGGTTCCATGATGTCCAGGGTATCGAAGGTGCCGACTTTGCTGGCGTAGGCCGAGAACAGGGCCAGTGCGGTGAGCGCGGCGGAGCCGATGGCGAATCCCTTGCCGATGGCTGCAGTAGTGTTGCCCACTGCGTCCAATTTGTCGGTGCGGCTGCGCACCTCGGGTCCGAGGCCTGCCATTTCGCTGATGCCGCCGGCGTTGTCCGCGATGGGGCCGTAGGCGTCCACAGCAAGCTGAATGCCGATGGTGGAGAGCATGCCCAGCGCGGAGATGGCGATGCCGTAAAGGCCGGCGGTAACATAAGCAATAACGGTTGCCGCGGCCAACAGAAGTACTGGGATGGCCGTGGAGATCATGCCTACCGAGAGGCCGGCGATGATGCAGGTGGCCGCACCGGTTTTGGAAGCCTCGGCGATGCTCGCGGTGGCTTTGGATTTTTCGGAGGTGTAGTACTCGGTGGACAGGCCGATGAGAGCACCGGCAACGAGGCCGGAGACGCAGGCCAGGAAGATGCCGAGGCTTGCCTGCATGCCGTCGCCGCCGACGGCCAGGTAGAATCCACCGCCCTCGGTCTGGAAGGTGAGATTGGCAGGTACCAGCATGCGCAGCGCGACAAATGCGCCGGCGGCCATAAGTGCTGCGGCTACGAAGCCGCCGATATTCAGGGCGGCCTGGGGATTGCCCCCTTCCTTGGTGCGCACGAAGAACGTCCCGATAATGGAGGCCACGATGCCTACTGCCGCCAGCAGCAGTGGTACGTACACCAGGCTGAACGGGGCTTCGCCGCCAGTGCCGCCGAGGCCGTTGGCGAAGGCCCAGCCCAACAGCATGGCGCTGATCATGGCGCCGATGTAAGACTCGAAAAGGTCCGCGCCCATGCCTGCGACGTCGCCCACGTTATCGCCCACGTTGTCCGCGATGACGGCCGGGTTGCGGGGGTCGTCTTCGGGAATGCCTGCTTCTACCTTACCCACCAGGTCGGCGCCGACGTCGGCCGCCTTGGTGTAGATGCCGCCGCCGACCCTGGCGAACAGGGCGATGGAGGAGGCGCCGAGGCTGAATCCGGCCAGGACGTTGAGCATCTTGTCCCCACCAGCTTCGCTAAGGCCCGGAAACATGCCGGAGTATACGAGGAAGAGGCAACTGAGCCCCACGATGCCGAGGCCCGCGACCGAAAGTCCCATCACCGAGCCACCGGTGAACGCGACCTTCAGGCCTTCGTTGAGGCTTGTGCGAGCAGCCTGGGAGGTCCGGGTGTTGGCGATGGTGGCTACGTTCATGCCGAAGTAGCCGGCCAGGCCGGAGCAAAGGGCGCCGGCGATGAACGAAACCGCAATGAGCCAGGAGCTGTCGGGCAGCGAGTGGTTCGACAACGCCAGCAAGCCGGCTACGAGGACTACGAAGATAGCCAGCACCCGGTATTCGCGCGTCAGGAACGCCTGGGCGCCTTCCCGGATGTAGCCTCCGATCTCCACCATCTTCTCGTTGCCGCCGTCCTGCTTCTTGATCCACAGGCTGCGGTAGAGTGCGAACGCCAGACTCAGCACTCCCGTTCCGATGGCGATGTATACCGCCAGTCCCAGATTCTCACTCAGCATCTTACTCCCCCCATAAAGTTGACTATCAACGTAATCATTCAGCCATTGTGCTTGTTCATCGCCGTTTCGATCCCTTCTGCGGTCCAGGTGTGAAGCGCAAGCAGGGCGTCCTCAACGGCCAGAGAAATGTCCTTCAATTCCGCGTCCGAGAAACGGCCCAATACATAACCGGACACGTCCCGGGCGCCTGCGGGCTTCCCGATACCGACGCGCAGCCTCGGAAAGTCCCTGGTCCCCAATTCCTCAATGATCGACTTCACGCCCTTGTGTCCGGCGGTACCGCCGCCCCGGGCCAGTTTCAGCGTTCCCAGCGGCAGGTCCACGTCGTCGTACACCGCCAGTACATCCTCCGGAGCCACCTTGAAGTACCGGGACAAGCCCGATACGAAGCGGCCGCTGAGATTCATATAGGTCGCGGGTTTTCCAACCGCTACCCGCAACCCCGACAGGTCGATTCGGGCCATGAGGCCATCCCATCGAGCCGACTGCCACGATCCGCCCGTATCTTCAACCAGGTTGTCGACGACCATGAACCCCGCGTTGTGCCGGGTGAGTTCGTACTTCAACCCGGGGTTACCGAGGCCGACGATTACCTTGTCATACATTCCTGGACCGTGGGAAGGGGTGATGCAAACGTCGTCAGGCTATTCCTTCTCGGTAGCCTCCTCAGCTCCTTCCTTCTTCTCGCCGTCTTCCGGTGCGCCCTCTTCACCTTCGAGAGCTTCCTCGTCGGTTTCCTCAACAACCTCTTCGATGACCTTGGCCTTCTGCACCACGATCACAGGGTAGCGCGCCTTGTATACGGGCCGGACACCCTCGGGGTAGGGTACCTGGTCGACATAAAGAACATCACCGATGTCCATTTCGCCGATGTCGGCGGTGAGTACCTCCGGGATCTGGCCGGGAAGGCAACGCACCTTGATCTCACGGCGGACGAGGAACAGCCTGGCGCCGGCTTCTTCACCGAGGGAGCGCCCGGTGGTCTGGATCGGAACCTCAACGTCAACTTCGACGTCGTCCTTCAGCGCCACAAAGTCGCAGTGAAGCACGGCCCGAGAGATGGGATGGTACTGGTAATCCTTGATCACCACCGACGTGCGTTCGTCCCCGGAAACCAGGTCGAACCGTCGGTTCATGCAGTCAGGTTTATTGAGGATTGCCACAAGGTCGCGTATCCCTACCGATATGGACCGTGGTTGGTCCACGCCGGCCCCATATATCACTGCGGGGATCTTGCCGGCACGCCGCAGGCGGCGGCCGATACCTTTGCCCGTTTCACTTCTCGCTTCGATTGCGATTCCTGTCGGTTCCATCCGTACTACCTCCACATCATCTTCAGGCTGGGGCGCCAGGATTCGAACCTGGGTACCAGGGACCAAAACCCCGTGTCTTGCCTCTGGACCACGCCCCAGTAGGAAGGCTGAAAATCAAAAAAGTCGGATCCGTATAACATGCGGCCATGGGCATGTCAACGAAGAAAGGCAGGAAAGGCGGTCGTCAGCTATCGACTCTCAGCCAATAACTACTTGTTATCCAGCACTCGGTCGAGCTTGTCGTCCATCCGGTCGAGCTTGCGGTCCATCTTCTTCAGCTTCTTCATCTCCTTGCCGCCGTACCAGCCGAACGAGATTCCGATCATGACGTAGGTGGTATCGATGGAGCCGGAAATCACGCTGTCGGACATGTCTGCAATGTACCTTGTCACCTCGACGCCGGGCATGAAATAGAAGGTCTCGCCCCGGACATCGATGCCCAGGCCTCCGCCCGCCTCGAAACCCTCGAATCCCAAGCCTTCGAAAGCTTCGTCACTCTCGTTCATTCTGCGGTAGGTGCCGATGCCGTAGAGGTTGATCCCCAGGGTGTCGTTGAAGTCATACGTCATGATGACCGGCAGACTGACCTTGAAGCCTTCCAGGATGAAAGCCGTCTGGTAGCCCAGTGCCGGCTGGACGGCCAGATGTAAGCCGTCAGGAGTGTGCAGGAAGCGGTATTTGGCGTCCAGTTCGAGGAGCAGGCTGCCCAGGCCGATTCGCCCGCCCACCTCCACGTCATCCGCCACGCCCATGTGGAAACTGAGGTCGGGAATGAGGTTGGGAAGCACGTAATCCGGGGCATCGATTTTCTCGCTGGTCCCATCTTCGTTCTCGATGGTGTACTCTGAACCGGTGACCCGCATGGCGGTGAAAGTCAGCCCGAAATCGGAGACCCCCTTGTCGAGCACCCGGCCGGTGCGATAGACGTTGGCGGAGGGACACCCCGCCAGAACAAGTCCCCCGAGGGCTAATAGGATAGTGCAACTGATGCCATATCTCACGGTCGCTCTCCTCTGTTCAATAGTATCCGACTCGGGCAGTATATCCGCCCTGGTACCGGCAGTCAAACGCAGGTTCCACCCGGCCTTGGCTGAATGCTGATAGCTGCCCTTCCCGGCTGGTCATCTTAAGATCCAATTAAATAAAGTTTGACCGGAAATGACCTTCCTCATACTATGTGCCCGAAGACGCCCTAAAGACAGAGAATGAACGAATGCCAGATTATGACGAGGGGGAGAGCATGAACCGCGAAAACAGATTGGCTCCACGAGGGAGAGGGTTTGCGTATGCTGCGCTGACGCTGGGGATGTTGCTGTTGCTGCCTGCGTGCAGTGGTGGCGGCAAGGTGGGAGCCATAGAGAAAGACGGCGCCGGTTCGGACGGCGGATTTGAACTGATTGACGGCGGTGCGGGCCTGGACACGATTGAAGGGGCGGGCTCGTTGGATGCTGATGAAGTCAAGTTGCCGCCGGCAGACGCGAGCCAGGACGGCAAAGACGCCTTCGTGGAATGTGAGCCGGGCCAGGGCTGTTTCGGCGACCCCTGCGGTGAAAATGCCGACTGCCAATCGTCCATCTGCCTGGAGCACCTGGGGGATATGGTCTGCTCGAAGCTGTGTATTGAGGAGTGCCCGGCCGGTTTCAACTGCGCCCCCATTGCGTTGGGCGGCCCCGACCCCTCCTTTGCCTGTATTTCACAATTCCCGTTCCTGTGTCGCCCCTGCACGGAAGATGCTGACTGCACCGCCACGTGGGGCGGCGAAGAGCTGTGCCTCGACTATGGCCCGGAAGGCAGCTTCTGCGGCGGCTGGTGCGGCGATGACGTTGCCTGCCCGACGGGCTTCGCGTGCGAACAGAGCGAGACGGTAGAGGGAGTAACTGTAGTGCAATGTATCAATGAATCGGGACTTTGCCAGTGCTCAGACCTGTCCACTGAACTGGTCCTTTCCACACCGTGCGAAATTGTCACCGAGTTTGGTAGCTGCGAGGGCGAGCGGCACTGCTCCCCCGAGGCGAGCGACGCCTCGGGCCTCACCGCGTGCAGCGCGGACAACCCGGTCCAGGAGGTCTGTAACGGGATCGATGACGACTGCGACGGCCAGGTGGACGGAATGGACTGCGATGACGGCGACCCCTGCACCGCGGATTCCTGCGCCGGAGAAGACGGCTGCCTCAATGAGCCGCTTTCCGACGTGGAATGCGATGATGTCGATGCCTGCACCGGGTCCGACTTCTGCACCGACGGAGTGTGCGGCGGCGTGCCCGTCTCTTGCGACGACGGCGATGTCTGTACTGATGATACGTGTGACGCGGCGTCCGGGTGCGAGCATATTCACAACCTGGACGCTTGCGATGACGGCGATCCTTGCACCGTGGGAGACAAGTGTCAGCAGGGCGAATGCGCCGGTGCACCGGTGGCCTGCGACTGCACTGCGGATGCAGACTGCGAGTCTTTCGAAGACGGTGATGTGTGTAACGGCACCTTGTATTGCGATACCACCCAGGTGCCGTTCAAGTGCGCAGTTGCCGAGGATACGATCATCGAATGTGAAGAGGCTCAGGGGATAAACGCATTCTGCCTGTCCCCTGTTTGCGACCCGGAGACAGGGGAGTGCTCCTTTGCTCCAGCCCATGACGGGGAAGCGTGCTCGGACGAAGACACCTGCACACTGGGAGACCTTTGCGACAATGGCGTGTGCACCTCCCAGGCGTTTCTGGGGTGCGACGATGACAACGTGTGCACAGAGGACCTTTGCGATCCCGCTTCCGGATGTAAGCATGCGCCGCAGGAAGGGGAGTGCGACGACGCCAACCCCTGCACGGTAGGCGACTACTGCGCCGCGGGCGAGTGCGTCCCTGCTGGGCCGTTGGATTGCGATGACGGCAAAGTGTGCACCACCGACGGGTGCCACCCGGAAAGCGGGTGCTTCGCCGAACCCAATACCGCCATTTGCGATGACCACGATGCATGCACGCAGGACGACCTTTGCGCCGGCGGCGACTGCCACCCCGGGGGAGAGGTCAATTGCGACGACGCTAACGTTTGTACCGACGACACCTGCAACCCCGAAACCGGGTGCGTGCATACCGCCAACGACGCGGCGTGCGACGACCTGAACCCCTGTACTCTGGGAGACCACTGCAGCGGCGGCAATTGCATTGGCGAGGCCGCCATAGAGTGCGACGATGACAACGTGTGCACAGATGACCTATGCGACCTGGAAACCGGGTGTAAGTTTGTGCCTAACAGCGCACCCTGCAACGACGAGGATGCGTGCACCACGGCCGACTTCTGCAACTTGGGCGAATGCCTGGGCGGGCCCGCGCTTCCGTGCGAGGACAACAACCCGTGTACCGACGATAGCTGCGATGCGGAAGTGGGTTGTCAGTTTGTGCCCAACGCGGTTGAGTGCGACGACGGCAATCCGTGTACCGTGGACGATAGTTGCGTGGCCGGCTGGTGCAAGGGCGGGGACACCGCCGATTGCAGCGACGGGGATGTGTGCACCGACGACTACTGTTCCCTGGAGGCGGGGTGCCATCACGTACACAACGACGCGCCGTGCGACGACGCGGACGCGTGCACCATGGGAGACATCTGCTCCGATGGAATCTGCACCCCGGGGCCGGTGCCCATATCCTGCAACGATGGGGATGAGTGCACCGCAGATTCGTGCAACCCGGAAACCGGGTGTGAGCACGAACTGGTCATTCCCTGCTGCGGCAACGGGCTCAAGGATGATGGCGAGGCTTGCGACGACGGCAACAACGAAAACGGCGACGGCTGCTCCGCGGACTGCATGTCCGATGAATCTTGCGGCAACGGCATCCTCGATCCGGCCACTGAAGTTTGCGATGGGGAGGCCTTCCCGGTGGGCTGCCACGTGGGATGGTTCAACTGTGTCGATGAGTGCCAGACCTGGGACACCAGTCACTGCCAGTCGTGGTGCGGCGATGGTGACATTGACGCCGACTTCGAGGCCTGCGACGGCGAGGTGTTCCCCACCGAGTGCTATGACGGCGAGTTTGTGTGCGAGTTGGAGTGCAAGTACTGGAATAAGTCGGGCTGCAACGAATGGTGCGGCGACTCCCTGGCCAACGGCCCCGAGGAGTGCGACGGCTTCGATTTTGCTGCGGGCTGCCCCTTGAGCCAGTGCTACTGCTCTTCCGACTGCGTCATGTACTTCGACGAGGAGCAAACCGCGCAGGAGTGGGATGAGGGAGACTACGACGGCGTGAGCACCAACCCGCCGGGAGAAGGGCTGGACCCGGCGTGCTACGAGCCGGATACTTTGTGCCTGGACGTGACCACCAGCGAACTCAAGCATGTCTGGATCGCCAACTCCAACGACCACGAAGTGGTGCGCATCAACGTTGATACCGGCGCGGTGGAAAAGGAGCTTACCAGCTATGGCCAGAATCCATCACGTACCGCGGTGGTGGTGAAGGACGGCTCGGTGTGGGTGGGCAACCGCTGCTACAACAACCACGGCGACCCCGCCTGCTCCAACGTGGTTCACCTGGATAACGACGGGAACTTCATCTGCCGCGGCGATGTGACCGGGCTGGTGCGGGCGGTGGCGCTGGACGCGGACGGCAACGTGTGGGCCGGGTCGTGGGAGCACCATAAGATGTTCAAGTTCTCCGGCACCGAGGTGGACGAAGACCAGAACCCGCCGCGCTGCAAGAAGCTGGCTGAACTCGATGTGGCCGGCTGCCCATACGGAGCTGCGGGGGACAACAAGGGCAACATGTGGTTTGCCAACAACTGCAACTGGGCCAGCAGTTTTTCGCCGGGCACCCAGTCGATCCAGGTGATCAACACCGAGACCGACACCGTGGGCACCGCTTATGTCGCGCCCTCCAACCTGGCCGGCTGCTTCCAGGTGTACGGCATCACTGTGGACGGTCAGGGAAGGGTAATTACCGGTTCTTATGGCTGTTACGGGCTGTTCCGGTTCACCCCTGAAACCGAGACCTGGGAGTGGATCTCCACCGGGGCAGTGGGCGCGGCCCGAGGCGTCGTGGTCGACCAGAACGGCTACATTTATTCGGCCATCAGTCACAACGGCGGCAGCGACCGGCGTCACATCGTGCGCGTCGAGCCGGACTTCAGCGCTTACACCTCCCTCGACATGGGCGGCGGCATCGTTCATCCGGTGGGGACCGCGATCGACCACAACGGCTGGCTGTGGACCGCGGGTCGAAACTCCGACACCTGTGCCCGGGTGGACATCGCCAACTGGGGCGACAACCCCACTGTGGAGACCTTCCCTACCATGGGTGATGACCCGTACAGCTACTCGGACATGACCGGGTTCCAGCACCTGATGTTCACCAATCCGGAAGGCAAGTGGACCGGCACCTTCGATGGTGGTGCGGAGACGGTGTTCTGGAAGCTTATCGAGTGGGAAGGGATCGAGGAGGAAGGGGTCACCGACATCCTGGTGAGAGCCAGGTCTGCGGCCACTGAAGAAGCGCTGGCTCAGGCCGGCTGGACAGCATATTTCACCGATTCACCTGCGGCACTGCAGGGGCTGCCTATGTTCCGGTGGCTTGAGGTGGAGGTGAAGCTCACCAGTACGGATCCCGAAAAGACCCCGGTGCTCACCAAAGTGATGGTCCACTGGACGAAGTAATTTTAACCACGCAGTATGGTGGTCAGATCTGCTAAAGATTCCAGCACCAGGTCCGGCTTGGTGTCGCTTGCGGCCAGCATTTCCCGGGTGGTTTCGCCGGTGAGCACCAGCGCCGCGGTGGCGCCTGCGGCGAGACCGCACTCGACGTCGGTGTAGAGGCGATCCCCGATCATCATGGTCTGCTCCTTCGTCGCACCTTTGCGAATCATCGCGGCTTCCAGAATGCCGGGCATCGGTTTGCCAACAATCATGTCCGGTCTTCTTTCCGCAGAAGCTTCCACCAGCGCCATGAACGCGCCGATGTCGGGCAAGGGGCCGGCAGGGCTCGGGCAGTTGAAGTCGGGGTGAGTAGCGACGTAGGGGCGGCCTTCTCTCACGAGCAGGCAGAAGGTTGTCAGCTTTTCGTAATCGATGGTGGTGTCGTAGGTGAGCACTACCGCGTCGGGCGAGTCGGCGGTGAGCTCGAATCCGGCCGCTTCAAACTGGCGCTCCACCGCCCTGGTCGCGACCAGGTAGAGCCGCTTCCAGCGTCCTTCCTTGCGCAGCAATTCGATGGTCGCGTCTCCCGAGGTGAGGACGTCTCCCGGCTGGGCATCAACTCCCAGCCGCTGCAGCTTCTCCACGTACTGGTCGGAAGTCTTTGATGAGTTGTTGGTGAGAAAGAGGTGGTCGCAGCCCGCCCGCTTCACCGCGTCCAGGAACGGCAGGCTCCCGGGAAAGAGGTCGTCGCCAAGGTAGAAGGTGCCGTCCATGTCCAGGACAAAGAGCTTGTGTTTCATGAGGACTCTCCCGGGTTCGCACTTCATATCTACCCCAATCGGCTTGATTAATCGAGTCCCGGCATGTAATTATCATGGCCGACCCTAGGTCACGGAGGTCATTATGCCGAGTTCATCCGATCTGAAAAGGGGAGTCAGATTTCTCCATGAGTCGAGCCCCTACACGGTCGCCGACGTTGCGTTCCAGACCCCTTCTGCGCGGGGGGCGAACACCCTGGTCAAAGTCAAGGCAAGGAATATGGAAACCGGGCAGCTTCAGCATTTCACCTTTCGGGCCGGAGAGCGGCTGGACGACCCCGATATCGAGACCCTGAAGGTGCAGTTTCTCTACTGCGACGACGACATGTACCATTTCATGGACATGGAAACCTACGAGCAGCACGCGTTGGCCAAGGAGACCCTCGGGGGCACTGAAGACTACCTGGTGGAAGAGATCGAGGCGAAGCTGGTGGTGTTCAACGGCCGGCCCATCTCCCTGGACCTTCCCAAGGCCATCGACATGACGGTTACGGAGTGTGAGCCGGCGCTGAAAGGAGACACGGTAACCAACGTACAGAAGACCGCGGTCCTGGAGACCGGGCTTGAGGTCCAGGTGCCGCTGTTCATCAGTGCGGGGGACGTCGTCCGGGTGGACACGACTGAAGCTCGTTACGTGGAAAGAGTGCGCAAGTAGCGCGCAGCCGACCCCGCATTTCTACCGCTTTTTTTGCACCACTTTCAGGTCCCGGCTAGACTGACTTTTGGGGGACAAGTGTCCCCGGGGAGTCGAGACCATGGAATTCGTCCGAAACGCCGAACTTGCCGACCGCATCGCGGGCTTGCTGCCCCTGGTGTCGGACCGCCTGCAGCGCCTCTCCGAGGGGCTCAGCGAGCAAACGGGCCTGAGCCCGGTGCAACTTCAACTGGTGGAGTATATCTTCCGCTCCGGGCCGACGAGCATCGGGACGTTGCGCCGGGCGCTGAGGCGCGCCCAGAGCAGCATCAGCGAGCTTACCGATCGCCTGGAAGAGAGGGGGCTGGTGCAGCGGGTAGCCGGTGCGGACCGGCGTCAGACACTGGTGCGCCTGACCAGGGAAGGAAAGGACTGGATGCTGTCACGCCAGCGCCGGCAGCGCGCCGCATTGCAATGCGCGCTCAGCGGTGTAGACCCTTCCACCCGCGATTCGCTGCGGGAAGCGTTGACTCAAATACTCTCAGTTACCGACGAACTGCATCAGAATTAGCAGGCTGTAGCAACGGATAGGCTATAGGCGGAAGGAAAGGCCTGAGACCTGAGGCCGGCAACCTAGATGTCTAGGAAGCAGACTGTGACATCGGGTGCGGCGGTCAGGGGGGTGCACTTGAGGCCGCTGCTGCAATCGGAATCCACCTTGCAGTAGTTCATGCAGAAGTTGTCCTCGTCATCGCCGAAGCTGACGCACAGAGCATTTTCCCCCGGGGGGCAAGCGTGGTCGTAGTCGCACGTTCTTGTACAGTAGGAAACGTCGTCGAGGCTCACGCACTCGAGGCCGGCGTGGCACGGTGCGTCCGAGGGGCAGGGCGAACCGACAGTGCCGATGTTCCATGCGCACTTGTCCTCCGCACAGACCTGGCCCGGGGCGCAGTCGTCGTCAGCGCTGCATTGGGATGCGCACACTCCCGCGCCGCCCAGCGGCCGGCAGTAGAGGCCGTCGGCGCACGAATCGCCGGTGGAGCAAGGGTATCCCAGGGGCAGCGCCTCGGCGCACGAGTCTGCGGTTTTCCCGCCACAGTCCAGACCGTCACCCACCGAAACCCCGCCTTTGGGGCTGCACGCGGCGAGCGTCAGCGCGGCAACAATCGCTATGCGCATGGCGGACCTACTTTCCAGCCGCGGCCTTGCCGAACTTGCCCAGGGTGTCTTTGACCGCGTCTTTGTGGACCATGAAGGTGAGCATCTTGAGCTTGACGAAATCTTCGCGGAAAAAGTAGTAGCCGTCGTGTTTGCCGTGCCTGGCAGACCGGCCCGAGTCCTTGATCAGGAACCACAGCTTGTCCTTGACCTCAGCCCACCCCACGAGATGGACGCCGTGATCGTCGCCGGTGGAGCCGTTGTCGATTCGGTACTCCCTGGCCGACTGGTCTATCAGCTCGGAAGGAATGTCAAAGGTGGGCACGAACGCGGCGTCGGCCCGGAAGTTCTTGCCCGGTTCGGAGACGTCTCCGCCGATGCCCACCGAGTAGCCGTCCTTGATGGACCGGGTGATGAGCGAAATAAAGTCTTCCAGCGGGAGGTTGTGGTAGGTTTCGTCCTGCCACCAGTTGTCGGGGACATCGAACAAGGCAAGGGTGTAGAACGGGTCGGCCATGGTGGACATGAATTGCACATACGCGGCGGGATCGAACTTCAACACCTTCTTGACAAAGCTCGTGGGTGTGTACTTCCTGCCTTTCCATTTGAAGGTGGTGGGAGGGGCTCCCATGTGCCGGTTGAGGATCGCCGCGATGGAGGTGAGTACGTAGTCTTCGTCCCAGAGACCCTCGGCTTCAACAAAGTCGAGAAAGGCGCTCATCTCCCGGGACATGCGCATGTGGTCGTGCAGTCCGTCTTCCGCGGCCACGCCGGGATACACCTCCAAAGGCACTGCGCCGTACATCTGCCACATGCGGTTGACCGCGTTCAACTGCGACCCTTCGGAGAAAGCCGACCCGCCTCGCTGCCGCACGAACCTCAGCGCTTTTTCCATGTACTCGTAATACACGGTGTGCATTTCGGACATCTTCACTTCGACGCCGGTGAGGCGCTGCACCTCCGACTCCAGAAAAGAGGTGCCTGCGTAAGCCCAGCAGGTGCCGGTCATGTACTGGGCCTGGGGCTCGAAGTGGAACACGGACGTGAAGGCTTTGGGCCGCGCCGGGATCTGTTCTTCGGGCAGGTCGACGCGGAGTTGTTTCTTGAACTCCTTCTTCTTCTCTGCCTCGGCGTCCTGCTTGGCTTTCAGCTCCTGAGTGACCGTGTCTTCCTGCTTGCGCCACGCTTTGTCACGGGCCTTGATCTTCTCGAGGATCGGGTCTTTCAGTTTCGGCTCCAGATAGGCTTTGTCAGTGGGATGAATCTGGCCTGCAGCGGCAGGGACCCAGACAAAGACGAGTAGAAACAGGGCCATACGGGACTTCATGCTGCACCTCCGGTTTGCCACTCAACTATAAGGGGAAGGGAAGCTCCCTTCAAGGCAAAGGTTCTGAGCCTGTGCGCGCCCGTTATTTGACGTGAACTTATACAACATGTTATTATTAGGGACTGCTGAAGCCACACGGTGCGGGGGCGCGGGTATGCACAATTGGAGGACAACGGTTTGGGCATGTTGTCTTTTGCTGTTTGCAGCCGCGTGCTCGGAAACTCTCATCGAAACAGTGCTCTTCGAAACCTGCACCGGCCCTTCCTGTGAGGACGGTGGCGCTACCATTTTCGGCTGGCCCGACCAGGGCGGCGGGCACGATGTGACGTTGGCTGAGAAGGTGGGCTCCGACTCGGTTGAAAAGCCGCCTGATTCCGATGGAATAGGCTCCGGCACCCCCGAACCTGAGGAGTGCAACGGGAAGGACGACGACCAGGACGGCAAGGTGGACGAAGAGGACGCCAAGGGGTGCAAGTTCTTCTATATCGATGCGGACAAGGACGGCTTCGGCGGTGGCAGCCATGCATGTTTGTGCGCCCCCGGGGCCCCCTACACCGCGCCGGTGGGCGGGGATTGCGATGACAGTGACGATAGCGTCAGGCCGGGCGGGCAGGAAACCTGCTACAACCTGGTGGACGATGACTGCGATGGCGAGATCAATCAGAAGAACTGCGACAGCAAAGAGTGCGGGGACGACGGGTGCGGCGGTTCATGCGGCACCTGTTCGGAGGGCAAGAATTGCAACGGGTACGGTCATTGCGTGGCCCCATCCGTAGCGTGTTACGCTTCCTGCCACTGCCCGGCAGGATACCTTTGTGACTCGGACAATACGTGTAAGTCGAAGAACGTCATGGGCGCGCCGTACCCCCATCCGCCGTGCTGCAACGACGCGGCCGCGTGCACGCCGCCGGGGTCGGCTTGCCGCACCCTGGAGGGAACCGACTCGCTGTGTGCCGGCGGCATGTGTGCGCCCAAGTCCTGCGAGTCGTTGGGCCTGGACTGCGGAAACGTGCTGGACGGGTGCGGACTGGTGCAGAACTGCGGGTCGTGCGGCACCGGCAAAAACTGCGGGGCCGCGGTTCCCAACGAGTGCGGCATGGGTACCTGTCCCGGAACCACCTGCGGTGCCGAAGGGGCCAACTGCGGGCTGCTGGCCGACGGCTGTGGCGGCGTGCTGTATTGCGGAGACTGCAACCCGGGCCAACCGTGCGGCGGTGGTGGACTCCCCAACGTTTGCGGGGGCGCCCAGTCGTGCGCCGAGGACCCCGACGCCATATCCATCGTCAACGGCGAGATGTATTTTTACTCCTTTGCTCCCGGGGAGATTCGATACTTCTATTTCTCCGAGAAGAGCAGCAAGGGGACGGGAAACAACAACGCTTTGCACGTTGACATCGTCGATATGACACCTGAAGGGCAGCATAATATCGATGTGCTGGTCAAATACGTTGGCTTCGGCTGCGAATTTGCCAAGCCTACCCTGGATGACTACGACGCGGTCATCGCAGGAGATGTCTCGTTCGGCGACAACGGTCTCTTCTTCAGCGTCGGCGGTTCCGCGTTCGAAATGGTCGAGATCCCCAACAACCCGGAAGGTTTCTACTACATCATGGTGCTCAACGTTGACACTGAACCTGAACAGAAGATGAGGATCGGCTATTCTGACGCAGACTCTTACAAGTAGGCTTGGGGCTTGGAGCGTGGGGCATGGGCAACGGCTGACAGCCCTGGCCGGCTGCCTGCTGCTATTTCTTCTGTCTGTGGGATGCGGCAAGACCGAGATCCAGGTGACTGAAGAGGGCCAGGATGTGTTCTGGCCATACCAACCACACGACGCGGCGCCCGGGGGACTTGATACCGGGTCTGATGTGAAGACGCCACCGGCTGACCAGCGCGGCCCGGCGGATCAGCAGAGTCCGGATCTTTCACCCGAGGTGACCGGAACTTCCGACCCTGGTCCGCCGCCGGAAATGTGCAACGGAGCTGATGACGATCTGGACGGCCAGACGGATGAAGCCGGGGCCATCGGCTGTCACATCTACTGCGTGGACGTGGATGGCGACGGAACGGGTGGGGCGGACTGCGCCTGCCTCTGTTCTCCTTCCATGCCGTATGTGGCCTCGATTCTAGGTGATTGCAACGATCTCGACGCAGAGGTGAAGCCGGGTGGAGTGGAGGATTGTGCCAACCCGGGTGACGAAGACTGCGACGGTGTGGCTGGGTTTGCTCAGTGCGTGAGCAAGCAGTGCGGGGACGACGGCTGCGGCGGGCAGTGTGGAGAGTGTCCGCCCGGCACGTTCTGCTCTCAGACGTTTACCTGCACCAATTCGTGTGTGCCCACCTGTTCGGGGAAATTGTGCGGGCCGGATGGCTGCGGCGGCCTGTGCGGGCAGTGCGGTTTCGACGAGGAGTGCGGACCGGACGGTCAGTGCATTGAACTGTGCTCCGCCGGGTGCCAGGGCAAGCAGTGCGGGCCCGACGGTTGCGGTGGCGAATGCGGTGAATGTTCCGCCGGCCTGGGATGCGTGGACGGCGCCTGCCTCCCCGCGGCGGTGATCGAAGTGTATCCCGAGTGCCCACCCGGGTACCTGGAAGGGGGGCGATGGCGAACCGGGCCGTGGTCCTCCGATGCCGTGCCTGAGGGGACCGGCTATTCTACAGGGGAGATCGACAAGGGCTGGATGGTGCTTTGCACGGCCGACCCCCAGTTGGTCCAGGTTGTGGTCGGGGTAGACCATTGCGGAGGTGCGGCACCCGCCCCCGGATGCCCCCAGGGCATGGAAAACCGCGGCGCCTGGCACGTGGGGAAAGTGGACTGCAGCCAGGCGGAAGCGGCCATCGCCTATCCCAACGAGACTCTCATTTCCGGATGGCTGCTTCTGTGCGCAGCACCGGATGTTGACGCGTTCATTGCGGTAGAAGCCGAGGAGTGTGGTTGGGCGTTCCCCAACGCGGGCTGCCCGTCGGGCGCTACCTGGGCCGGTCAGTGGCACACCGATCCCTCGGTGTGCGACAAAAAAGCAGAAGGAGAGGCCACCAACGGCCTGGTGGACAGCGGCTTCATTTCCCTGTGCCTGGGCGACTAATCTGCTCGTGCAGAATTCTGGCTGCGGGCGGGGGCCGCAAAGGTTGCGCATTGTGAAAAAAGTTCAGACCAACTCGCTCGTTGCCGGTTGAGACCCGCCTTGGGTGCGACATTGTGGCGCACCGGTGGCCGGAGGCTCTCTCGGGCATAATGACCTGTATTTTGTCCAATTCGTCCCACTCGCTCTGCGCCCATTTGTCTCACTTCAGCCAGCGGCACGGAACTTGCTGATGTGGGGGAGGTTACTTGTGCGCGCACAGGTTTCTCTACGCGAGCGCGATTACTCGCGGAGGCCTATTATAAGCCGCTTTAACTGTCTTTGTTTGATAAGCTGATGGATAGGCAGTAGGATTTGCTCTTGATGGGCATGTTGCTGGTAGTCGTTTGGAGGTTGGTTGCATGTTGGAGTGCAAAGGTAGAGGCTGTGAAACGGGCCGGAAGGGTTGGTTCCCTCGGCGCAGGTTGCGCCGGCTGTTGATGAGGACCGCCGCGGTCCTTGTGGCCGCGGCCCTCCTGGCCTCCTGCGTGGATGCGAGGATGGCCGGGGAACAGGATGCGGTTACGCCCGACACCTTCGCAGAGATGCTGGAAGTGTTGTGGGGATACCAGGCGTTGCCTTCAAGCACCGACCCGACCATCATCATAACCGACCCCATGGACCTCGTCTCCGTCGACGAGCAGGTACCCGTCACCCCGGTGGTGGTGACCTTCTCCATTCTCAATTGGAACTATCCTGACCCAGACAACCTCATCTATGTATATCTCGACGACGTACTTATCGACCAGGTAGGTGCGGGCAACTCAGTCGTCGTAGACGACGTTCCCTTTGGAGTGCACGTTGTCGCCCTGGTGCTCATGCAAAAGAACGACGCCGTTTACGAGGCCCTCGACAACGAGGAATCCAGGGCTGTGATCAGGGTTAAAGTGATCAAGGGGTGTCTCGACCAGTTCGACGACGCTGCTTGCGACGAAGGAAATCCGTGCTCCTATGGCCAGTGCGTCAACACGGCCGAGGGCTATCAGTGCGGTTACGGGTACGATAACGATTGTTGCTACTCAGGGTACGAGTGTCCCGCCAACTGGCTTTGTGAAGATGCCGCGTGCGTCCAGTGCCTTGAGGGCATGGGGATGTGCGACGACAACGAGCTTTGTACGGTGGATAGCTGCGAAGGCGATTTGTGCGTCAACGACTGGCAGATCTTCGCCCAGGGTGCGTGCTGCCACGCCGGCCTGGCCGACCCGGACTCGGTTTGTGATGATGGCCAGTTCTGCACTACCGACTGGTGCAACCTGGCAGCCCAGCACTGCGAGAGCATCCCGTCGGCCGATCCTGCCTGCTGCGAAACCGACCCCGACCCCAAATGCGACGACGGCGATCCCTGCACGTTGGACAAATGCATCGGCCACGAGTGCCGCCACGGACCGGTGGCCGACCCCAACTGTTGTACTGAAGATGCACAGTGCGATGACGGCAACGTGTGTACCGACGAGTCCTGCAATCTGAACAACACCTGCGAGTATGTCCAAAACGGGCTGCCCAACTGTTGCACTGTGCATACCGAGTGCGGGCCGGGCGGTGAGTGGGACGACGGCAACCCTGCGACCATCGACTACTGCCAGTCCTTCCAGTGCGTGCACACTCTCAATCCCAACTTCTGCGATGACTCGGGCGAGCATCCCTGCCCTGCGGACGACAATCCGTGTACCGTCGACTGGTGCGACCTCGAAGCGCTGAGCTGTGAGCATTCCCCGCAGCCCGGGTGCTGCGTCGAGGCTGCCGACTGCAACGACGGCGACCCGTGCACCGAAGATGTGTGCCAGTTGTCAGGCGAGACCGGTGACTGCGCCACTTTGGAAATCGAGGCGTGCTGCAACGAGGATGTGGAGTGTGTCGACAGCAATCTGTGCGATATTGACGCCTGCATTAACCATGTGTGCCGTCACGGACCCGACCCGGACAACCCCGACTGCTGCATGTCCGATTCCGACTGCAATGATGGTTGCGACTGCACGGTAGACACCTGCCTCACAAACATCCACTCCTGCCACCATCAAAAGGACCCGCTGGACCCGTTGTGCTGCCTCAGTTCGCTGGAGTGCGATGACGGCAACGCATATACGGTGGACAAATGTCTCAACTGTCAGTGCAACAACCAGGACAGCCCCGACATCTGCAACGATGTCAACGTCTCGTGTAACGACGACAACCCGTGCACCATCGATACCTGTGACCTGCAGAACGAGCAGTGCCATCATACCTATAAGGCTGGTTGCTGCCTCCAGGACACCGACTGCGACGATGACGAATACTGCACCATCGACACCTGCGATCACGAAACGGACCCGGCTTCTCCGGTGTGCGTCAACGAGGCGGTGCAGGCGTGCTGCCAGAACGATGGCGAGTGCGGCGACGGCAACCCGTGCACCACCGACGTGTGTATTAACAAGGCGTGCAAGCAGTTGAGCAAGCTGTCCTGCTGTCTCACCGACGACGATTGCGAGACCGAGAGCCAGTGTTATGTAGGGTCCTGCGATTCGATCTCGAAAGAGTGTGTCTACTCTGTGGACGTCAACAATCCCGCGCTGGACTGTTGCACCACCGTCCAGGACTGCTACGACGGTAAGGAATGCACGGACGATCTGTGCGTCGAGTTCGAGTGCCACAACACCAACATCGTAGGTTGTTGCACGCCGGAAAACGAGGATGACCTTTGTGACGACAACAACGTGTGCACCTACGACGCGTGCGTGTTCGGAATCTGCCGTAACCTGGGGCCCGATGTGGCTCCTCCGTCAGCCGAATTGCCCGACAGTTGCTGCATCGCCGATGACGACTGCGGCAACGACGGCGATCCCTGCACCCTGGACTTCTGCGACAAGGACACCAACCTGTGCGTGTATGAGCCGCTGGCTCAGTGCTACCTTTCCCTTCCGTACATTCAGCATTTCAACAGTTGCAACAATCTGCCGGCCATCAACTGGTCGATCATCGATCTGGGCAGCGATACCGATGACAACTGGAACTGCGGGACCGGTTTGCCGCTCGGGCCCGACAACCATATGGTGTTCGAGTGGCAGCCTCTGACCCTGGAGTTCAGCAGCCTGCTGGCCTCCCCCTGGTTGACCCTCGCGGGCCAGTCCCACGTCACGGTCCAGTTCGACCGCTACCTCGACTACTTCGACGGCGAAGTGGATCTCGGGCTGTGGATTACGGAAACGGGCGACTTCACCGATCCGGTGGGGTCATCGGCCATCTGGTTTACCACCACGACCGACAACCTGGAAGCGGGGACGGTGGACTACTCCGTACCTTCGTTCTACCTGGGTAAGAACGTGCAACTGGCGTTGTACGCGGCTTCGGACACGACTTACAATATCAACAAGTATGCGGTGGATAATTTCCGGGTCTGCCCGGGCCATGCACCTGAATTTGTGGAGAGCCCGCCCCTGCAGTTGGTGACCTGGTCCCAGTCCAAGCTGGTGACCATCAAGGCAACTGATCTGGATGATGCCGCAGGAATCGGGTTTACCATCGAAGAGGGACCCAGCTTCGTGTCCCTCACCAACCAGGACTTCAACTGGTTCATGGACTACGCCACCGTTGATCTGAACATCGAACCCACCGGCCCCGGCGACGTGGGTGACCACACGGTGAAGATCCGCATTACCGATGGATGCCTGCTGGATGTGCTGACGATCCAGATAACCGTGCTGTTGGATGGCGGATACGCAGTGTGGAAGCCTGAGGGGGTCTCCGACGACTACGCCAATGCGCTGAAGGATGCCATCGTGGCCGCGGGGAGAAGCGCACAAGTGGTGGATGACCTGGGGGTCTTTCCCGATCTGAGTCAGTTGGACGGAATCGTAGCCACTCTGGGTATCTACGGTGGCAAGCACGTGCTCACCGCAGGTGAGGCCTCGACCCTGTCTGCCTATCTGGACGGGGGCGGACGGCTGTACATGGAAGGTGGCGACACCTGGTTCTACGATCCGGCCACCGAGCTTCTGCCTTACTTCAAGATCTCGGGTCTGGCCGACGGGCCCGCAAAGACCGCCGGCCCCTACGAAGGGGAACACTTCTGCTGGGGCCTTTCTTACGATCTGAGCCAGGATTTCGATCTCAACAATTTCTTCGACGAAATCGCCGCGCAACCGGGCGGCATAGCGGTGGGGAACAAGGCGAGCGAGAGCGGTTCAACCATGACCGTCACCTACGAGGACGACATTGCCGGCTACCGCACCATCGGGACATCGGTTCCCTTTGCAGCTCTTCTGAACTCGCCTTCCGACATTGTGACCCTCATGGACGAGTACCTCGACTTCCTGGAGGAAGGTTATCCCGGTTGCGAACAGGATGAAGAGTGCGACGATGGCGATCCGTGCTCTGCCGATAGCTGCGACGGTGGCGGCCAGTGTGTCAATATCCAGGACCCGGAGTGCAACCTGTGCATGGATGACCAGGACTGCGACCCGGACCAGGCGTGCGTCCACGCCGCGGGCTTGTGCCAGGACATTCCGGGGGTGCAGTACGATTCCGAAGATACCCCCCTTCCCGTCGACGCCGGCGGGCCGGCGCTGGTGACGAGCACCATCGACGTGGTGGGTACGGGCAACGTGAGCAACGTCAACGTCAAGCTCTACATTTCCCACGCTTATCGCGGCGACTTGAAACTGTCGTTGACCCACGGTGGCGATACGGTGGTTTTGAAGGTGGCCGACCCCGGCGACAACAACGTGAACGCATTCGTGACCTTTGACTTTGGTGTCGGCGTTGACGGGCCGGGCACCATGTCCGACTTCGACGGTGTCCCCATAGCCGGCGAGTGGACTTTGACGGTGGAAGACATGATGCCGGGGATGGACGGCGGCAGCCTGGCCATGTGGAGTGTCTACCTGGTTACGGACGACAGCGACTGCACCATCGACGCCCATTGCGATGATGGCGACCTGTGCACCGATGAGGAGTGCTACCTGGGCTGGTGCAAGTACCTGGAGACGATTTGTGACGACGCCGACCAGTGCACCAACGACGTTTGCGTGCCCGAGGTGGGCTGCGTCAGCGTCCCGGTGGAGTGCTCCGACGGCAACGTTTGCACCCAGGACCTTTGTGACGTCGAAACCGGGGAGTGCTTCTTCCCGCCCGTCACTGAACCGTGCGACGCTCCCTGCACGACGCACCTTGACTGCGGGATGTACGACTATTGCGACTATCTCGAGGGGATGTGCAAGCCGATTCCGGCGACCCCGTTCCACCCCGAGGAAGACGCACTCTTCCCCATCTCCATCCCCGATGGTGAGCCCCTGCCGGTCGCGTCTACGGTGGAAGTGCCGGTTGCCGGTGAGATTGCCGATGCGTACGTGAAAGTGAAGCTGACTCACCCCCACGTGGGTGACCTGGCGATGACGTTGAGCAACGGCACCAAGACGATCAACCTGCACTCTCAGAGCGGTGGTGCACAGGACGACCTGATCAAGGTTTACGACATCGATCTGCCAGACGGCCCGGGTGACATGAGCATATTCGACGGGCTCTTGGGCCAGGGCACCTGGACCCTTACCCTCCAGGATTGGTCAGCGGGCGATGCGGGTACATTGGATGGCTGGATTCTGTTCCTCAAACTGGTGGAGTGCTCCACGGATGTCGACTGCGACGATGCCACTATGTGCACCGTCGACGAATGCGTCGACACTCCCGAAGGAAGTGCGATCTGCGTGAACACCGCGTTTGACTGCTCAGACGGGTTGTTCTGCAACGGCGCGGAGATGTGTGACGACGACCTGGGCTGTGTGGCGGGAGAGCTGCCCGACATCGACGACGGCATTGCCTGCACCGCTGATTTCTGCGACGAAGTTCTGGATCTTGTCACCCACATCCCCTCGGACGGGGCGTGTGATGACGGACTGTGGTGCACCGGCGAGGAGACCTGCGACCAGGTTCTTGGCTGCGTTTCAGGAGACTCTCCTCCCGGTGACGACGGTGTGAGCTGCACACTCGACGTGTGCAACGACGAGTTGGACATAGTCGAGCATCTTCCCGACAATTCCCTCTGCAACGACACGCTGTGGTGTAACGGTGAAGAGGAATGCGACGTGCTGCTGGGCTGCGTTGCCGGGGTTCCGCCCGCGTTTGACGATGGTGTGGACTGTACCGTGGCCGAATGCGACGATGAGCTCGACATGCTTGAGAACGTCCCCGATGACTCCTTCTGCGACGACGGCCTGTTCTGCAACGGCCCCGAGTACTGTCACCCCTCCCAGGGGTGCCTGTCCGGCGGCGCGCCGACAACCGCCGACCTGGTCAACTGCACCACCGACTGGTGCGACGACGTTCTCGACCTTGTAGTCCACCAGCCGGACCACCTGGCGTGCGAAGACGGCAACGAGTGCACCGAGGATCTGTGCGGTCTCGAGCAGGGATGTGTGCACCTGCCGGTGGCCGGAGCTTGCGACGATCAGAATATGTGCACGGTGGGTGACGAATGTGCCGATGGCTTCTGCATGCCGGGTGCGGTGATACCGCCGGAGTGTTTGTGCGACACCGCGGCTGATTGTCCCGACGATGGTGATCTGTGCAACGGTGAGTTCGGTTGCTGGCAGGGAACCTGCCTCATTATTCCCGGCACCTGGGTGGATTGCGGCGAGCTGCTCAACGGCGGTTGCCTCATGCCTGAGTGCGACCCGGCGACGGGAGAGTGCTCCTTTGTGGCGTTACCCCCGGGCAGCCCCTGCGATGATGGTGACCTCTGTACGGTCAACGGCACTTGCGACAACGCGGGCAACTGTGTTGAGCAACCCCAGTCCTGCGACGACGGTCTGTGGTGCAACGGCGCGGAGGCTTGCAACCCGGCTGTCGGCTGTACCCCCGGGGAGCCCCCGTTGGTGGATGACGGCATCGATTGCACCGCGGATCTGTGCGACGATGACCTGGACACCGTGTTCCATACTGTGGTGCACATCGCCTGCGATGACGGCCAGTTCTGCAACGGCCCGGAGAAGTGTTTTGCCGATACCGGCTGCCAGCCGGGCACTCCGCCTGAGCAGGATGACGGAATAGACTGCACCAGCGACTACTGCGACGATGATTTCGACGCGGTCATGCACGTGCCTCAGGACCACGCCTGCGACGACGGTCTGTTCTGCAACGGCGCCGACCTGTGTGACGTTAACGAAGGCTGCGTGATCGGCGACATCAGCTTCCTCGATGACGGCATCGAGTGCACCGTGGACGTTTGCGACGAAGACAGCGACAGCGTGACTCACACGCCGGTCATGGGACTTTGCGACGATACCAACCTGTGCAACGGCCTGGAACTCTGCGACCCGTTCATGGGATGCGTGCCCGGTTTGCCTATCAATTTGGATGACGCGATTGTCTGCACCGTGGACGAATGTGATCCTGCGACCGGTGAAGTTACTCACACACCGGTGAACGAGAATTGCCCGGATCCTGATGATGATCTATGTACGGGCGGCTATGAGTGCGTGCCGGGGCTGGGCTGCCAGCCGTTCCCCGCGCCCATCATCGATGACGGGGTTGCTTGCACGGAAGATGTCTGCAATCCGGAAACCGGGCTCACCGAGCACATTGCGCAACATGCACTTTGCGACGATCAGAACACCGTCTGCCCGCTGGGGATCGAGGAGAGCTGCTACGATTGCACCACCGGGCAGTGCGACAAAGTGTTGGGTTGTCAGTTCGTACCCAATAACGACCCGTGCACCTACCCGTGCCACAACAACAGCCAGTGTTCTGCGGGCAAGTGTGTCGCCGGAGACTATGACTATATGGAGTGTGGCTGGTGCGCCAGCGATTGGGACTGCCTGGGCTACCTGCCGCCGGAATGGAACTTCTGCGAAGGCAACCTGGTTTGCAATACCGACCTGCTCGTCTGTGAGATGGATGTTGATTCTCAAGTTGCGTGTGACGATTCCCTGGACACTCAGTGCCTGAAGAACCTGTGCAATCCGGCGACGCTGGAGTGCGCCATGACCGCGGTGGCGGAGGGTGTGCCCTGCGACGACGGGAATGCATGCATCGTGAATACGGTGTGCGATGGTGCTGGTTCGTGCGAGGGCAATGACCTTATCTGCAACGACCTGCAGTATTGCAACGGCCTGGAGATCTGCAACCCCGCGGTGGGTTGCATTGACGGCGACCCGCCTGACGCTGATGACGGCGTGCCGTGCACCATCGACCTGTGCGATGAAGCTACCGACTCCATGGTGCACCTGCCCGATGATTCAGCCTGCGACGACGGTGCGTTCTGCAACGGCCTGGAGTTGTGCCACAATTTCCTGGGCTGCATCTCCGGCGGCCCCCCCACCACCGACGACGGTGTGGATTGCACCATTGACTGGTGTGACGAAACCAATGACGTGGTTGTAAACGCGCCCAATGACCCGCTTTGCGGAGATGCCTTCTTCTGCAACGGCATCGAGTTCTGCGACCACGAGACGGGCTGCTCCCAGGGCGAAGTCCCCAACTTGGACGACGGCGTGCCATGCACCAACGATAGCTGCGACGAGTTGAACGACAAGGTGGTCCATACCGTGGACAGTGCTGCGTGTGCCGACGGGAATTTCTGCAACGGCGACGAGTACTGCCACCTCACGCTGGGCTGCCTTAGCGGCGCGCCGCCGGTAGTGGATGACGGCATCTCCTGTACCTTTGACCAGTGTGATGAAAACGTGGACAAGGTTTTGCACCTGGCCGACAACACGGTTTGCGACGACGGCCTGTTCTGCAACGGGGTTGAGTTGTGCAGCAAGACTCTTGGTTGCTACACCGCTCCCGTTCCGGGGCTTGATGACGGCGTAGAGTGCACGGTGGATGTTTGTGAAGAGGACGGCCAGAAGGTTATGCACGTGCCGGCCCACGCAGTGTGTCAGGACACCGAGTTCTGCAATGGCGAAGAGGTTTGTGACCCGCTGGCAGGTTGCCAGCCCGGCGCACCGCCGCCGGAGGAAGACGGCGTTGCTTGTACCTTTGACTGGTGCGATGAAGCCGGAGATGTGGTAGTGCATCTGCCGCAGGCCGGCCAGTGCAGCGATGGTGAACCTTGTACCGACGATATTTGTGACCCGGACGCGGGATGCATCTGGGTAGACAATGCCAACGCATGCGATGACGGCGAATTGTGCACCCTGGGCGATGCGTGCCTGGGCGGCGAGTGCGTCGGTGGCGGTCTCAATCCGATCCCCGAATGCACCTGTGCGGTGGACGCGGATTGCCCCGACGACGGCAATCCGTGCAACGGCGTACTGGAATGCCAGGCCGGGCAGTGCGCAATAATGGCCGGGTCGCTGATCAACTGTCCGGACAGTCCGGAGCCGTGCCTGTTCCTGGAGTGCAATCCCGGCAGCGGTGCGTGTGAGTATCTGCCCAAGCCCGCGGGTACCGCGTGCAGTGACTCGGATCCGTGCACCTTCGTGGACAACTGCGACGGCGCCGGCGTATGCCTCGGTGAAGAGAGTCCCTGTGACGACGGCCTGTTCTGCAACGGTGCCGAAGGGTGCCATCCGGTAACCGGCGACTGTATTCCCGGCGAGCCGCCCGACATGGACGACGGCGTCTCCTGCACTACCGATTTCTGTGAGGAAGATGACGATTCCATCTCCCATCTTCCGTCGGATCTGTTGTGCGACGACGGCCTCTATTGCAACGGGGTGGAGAGTTGCGATGCGGTTCTTGACTGCCAGCCGGGTCAGACGGTGTCGATTTCCGA
Organism: uncultured Myxococcales bacterium; assembly: GCA_964626565.1. GTDB lineage: Bacteria > Myxococcota_A > UBA9042 > CAIXZC01 > CAIXZC01 > CAZVFX01. The sequence continues at coordinate 26,236 of CAZVFX010000022.1, read as the reverse complement.
CGGCGTTGATTGCACTTCGGATAGTTGCGACGACAACCTGGACATGGTGATCCACGTGCCGGATCACAGCGATTGCAGCGACGGCCTGTTGTGCAACGGCCAGGAGCTTTGCGACCCGGATCAGGGGTGTGTTGCGGGGGATATTCCCGTGCCCGACGATGGTATCGACTGTACCGTGGATAGCTGCGACGATGACAGCGGTGTCTTCGTCTATCTGCCGGACCACGAGGCTTGTGACGACGGGGATCCGTGCAATGGTGCGGAGTGGTGCGACCCGGGCAGCGGCTGTGCCGCGGGCGCTCTGCCCGACCTCGACGACGGCCTTGACTGCACCATCGATGATTGTGACCCGGTGGCCGGTGAGATCCACATTCCGGATTCGAGTTCATGTGCAGACGGCGAGTATTGTAACGGCGAAGAAGCCTGTGACCCGCTCCTGGGCTGCATTTCAGGAGCCCCGCCCGCACTTTCCGACGACGTGTCCTGCACCCTCGACTATTGCGACGAAGACTTGAACCTCGTGGTCCACGACCCCGCGGATGAGTTCTGCGACGACGCTCAGTTCTGCAACGGAGGAGAGACTTGCGACGTGCTGCTCGGTTGCTTGGATGGAGTCGTACCCGATTGCGACGATGGCGATCCGTGCTCCTTTGATTTCTGCAATGCGGAGCTGAATGCCGGTCAAGGTACCTGCGACAATTCCACCAAGGTGCAGCACTGCGACGCGGTATGTGGCGGTGCGCATCCCTTCGATGCCGGCGACGACGACTGTGGCTACGATGACGCCTGCGTGGGCGGTGTGGCGGGGCCGGGAATGGGCCTTTGCACCCCCATCTGCGAACTGCCTTCGTGCGTCGACAAGGAAGGGGAGACCGGGCTGCCGATTCCCGACGGGGATTGTGTGGAAAGCCAGGTGCTGATCACCGGCGGATTGTCCTTTATCGAAACAATCGAGTTGAAGCTGGGCGTTGACCACTTCGCGATCAGCGACCTGACCGTAACCATAACCGACCCGGATGGGACCAGTGCGCTGGTGTGGAGTCATGAGGGAGGGTTCAACCCCGGCTTCCACAACACGTTTACCAAATCTTATCCGAGCGCGTTGGCCAGCCTTTGCGGTTTGCAGGGCGACAACGCCAACGGCACCTGGACGCTCACGGTGTGCGACGATTTTGTGGGGAACGCGGGCCAGATTACCGACTGGAAGCTGTTCGTGGTTACCACCAACGATCCCCCCGGCGGCGGCGACACCTGTGAAGACCCCATGGATATTCCCGCCACCGATGGTGTGTACCTTTACGAAGGTGAGACCTCATGTGCGAGCGCCATGTACACCGGCTCTTGCGGTGGCGTCGGCTCGCCGGAACGGGTCTATCGATTCACCCCCGCAGGTCCCATGACCCTCAACGCTGAATTGGGCCCCAATCCGTTTGACCAGGTGTTGTACGTCAAACCTCACGACGAAGTGTTCGGAACCTGCAGTGAGATGACGCTGACCTGTTCCGACGGTTGCGGAGTCGGCGAGTGCGCCGAAGAGATCTCTGTCTCGCTGACCGGCGGGGAGACCTACTACTTGTTCGTCGACGGCGCCGGCGGTTCTCACGGCCATTATAATCTGCAGCTTACGTTCTTCGACAAGTTGCCCAACGGGGCGCCCTGCGGGACCGATGAGGAGTGCATCTCCGGTCACTGCGACAACGGCTTCTGCTGCGATGCGGGTGTCTGCTGCGGCGTAACGGTCGATTGCCCGGAGAGCTTTGCGTCCCCCTCGGTTTGCAGCGTTCAAGACCATTGCCAGGGCGAGGCCCAGCAGAAGAGCTGCGAGGATTTCCAGTGCGTTTCCACACCCTGGCAGGACGACTCGGGTTGTTCCACCCTGGTGGCTGATGACTGCGAAGCCTATCTGGACATAATCTGCACCGATGAAGTGGACCAGCCGTGGGCCGAGTGCCCCACCGACTGCCTCGATGACCTCGGTCTCGAAGACAACACCATGTGCGATGAGGATGCGCACTGCGACGGCGTCTGCGAGCCGGACTACCTCAACGGCAGTGCCTGCGACGAAGACAGCGATTGCCTGTCGGATCATTGTAACGCGGGGATCTGCTGCCCGGATGGAGATTGCTGCCTGGTCGCGGACGATTGCCCCGACTCCTACCAGGAAGCGCCGGTGTGCGACAGCGCGGCTGATTGCCAGGGCCACAGCTCGGAGAAGCTGTGCTGGAACTTCATGTGCCAGAAGGCCTTTGCCAGCGACGACTCCGGTTGTCTGGACGGCATGCTGGCCAGCGAGTGTGGCTGGTTCCTCGATATCTATTGTACCGGGGATGCTGAGCAGTCGCCGCCAGATTGTCCAACCACGTGTATCGACGATGCAGAGTGCGATGCGGACGCTCACTGCGACGGGGAGTGCTACCCCGACCTGGTGGACGGCAGTCCGTGCGACGAGGACTCCGATTGCCAGTCCGAGCACTGCCAGAACGGCTTCTGTTGTTCGGGCGGGGATTGCTGCGATGAGGCGTCTGCCTGTCCCCAGGATCAGGCAGAGCCCCCGGTGTGTGACAACAGCTCCACCTGCCAGGGCCATGAGACCGTGGTTACCTGTTTCAGCTTTGTGTGTACGCCGGTGAGTTCCGAAGATGATTCCGGTTGCACGGAGGACGTGCTGGCCGATATGTGCGGGCTGTACGCGGACATGTTCTGTTCGGGTACTGTGGAGCAGGTCCCCCCGACCTGTCTGACTTCGTGCGTCTCCGATGGGCAATGCGACGAGATCGCGCATTGCGACGATTCGGAATGCCAGGCTGACCTTCCCAACGGTTCGGTGTGCGACGAGCACTCCGACTGCATCTCGGCGCACTGCCAGAACGGTTTCTGCTGCGACGGCGGAGATTGCTGCGCAGTGGCAGGCAACTGTCCCGGGGACTTCTCTTCCGTTCCCATTTGCGACCAGGCTTTTGCATGTCAGGGCCATGGGGCAGAGGCTGTGTGCGAGATGTTCACCTGCTCGTCGGCCGTCACCGACGACGACACGCCTTGCGATGAAACGGTGCTGTCCGCGGAATGCGGTTACTATAAGGATCTATATTGCTCAGGCGAGGCTGAGCAGGGGCCGCCCATGTGCCCCAGTTCCTGCGTGAGTGACGATGAGTGCGATGCCGACGCGTATTGCACCGACGGCGAGTGCAAGCCGAAGCTGCCCAACGGCACTTCCTGCTTCAGCTCGGACGACTGCATGTCCGGGTTCTGCGTGGACGGCTACTGCTGCGAGAATGCATGCGACTCAGCTTGTGTTTCCTGCGGCCTGGTAGGCTTCGAAGGCTTCTGTTCACCCTATGATCAGGGTACCGATCCGGAGAACAACTGCCCCGTTTGCTCAGCCTGTAACGGCCTGGGCGACTGCGGGCTGGTTCCCGACGGTTCAGACCCGCTTAGCGATTGTCCTGCATTTGCCATGGAGACGTGCCAGTTGGACGGTGCCTGCGACGGCGCGGGTGCGTGCCGCTACTGGACTCCGGACACTGTTTGCGAAGGGATGGAATGTGTGGCCGGTGTGCTGTACGGGGAGAAGCTGTGCGATGGGGCCGGAAGTTGCGTAGAATCAACTTCCACCCCGTGTTTCCCGTACGTCTGCAACGACGCGGGTATGGATTGCCTCACTGCGTGCGAAGACAACTCCGACTGTGTTGTGGGCTGGGTATGCAGCGGCGACGGTGAATGCGTCAACAAGTTGCCCAACGGGGAAGAATGTGCCGATGACACCCAGTGCCTTTCTGGCTTCTGCGTCGACGGCTATTGCTGTGTTTCCGCGTGCGATGGGGCGTGCCAGCGCTGCGACCAGCCGGGTCAGGAAGGTTTCTGCACCTTCACACCCAACAACTCCGACCCGGACGACGATTGCCCGTCGTGCCAGGTCTGCAACGGCGTGGGCGGCTGCGGAGCCGCGGCGGTGGGTGAGGACCCGGTAGGTGATTGTGATGCCACCGACCAGTCCACCTGTAGCTTTGACGGAACCTGCGACGGCGGCGCAACCTGCCGGCTGTGGGTTGCGGGCACCGTGTGCGAGGCCCAGTATTGTGAGAACGACGAGCAGAGCAACGCGGACCTGTGCGACGGCGCGGGCGCTTGCGTTGACGGCGGCACCACCCTTTGCCATCCCTACGTTTGCAACGGCGAGTGGGGCTGCTACCAGAATTGTGTCACCGACGACCACTGCGCGGACGACGCATGGTGCGACGGCGCGGTGTGCGTGGTCGGCAAGCCCAACGGCAAGCCGTGCAGCGACCCGAGCCAGTGCCTGTCCGGATTCTGCGTGGACGGCTTCTGCTGCGATAGCCTGTGCGATGGACTTTGTGAATCGTGTGCCACCAACCCGGGCAGTTGCTCTTCCCACGATGCCAACACCGACCCCGATGGAGAATGTGCGTCGTGCATGGCTTGCGACGGTGCGTCCGCGTGTGTACCCGCGTTGGACGGCAGCGATCCGGGCGGTGACTGCACCAACCAGTCCCAGGAGACTTGTGGTTTCGACGGCACCTGCGATGGTGCGTCCGCCTGCCGCTTCTGGCCTGCCGGAACAGTTTGCGACGTCCAGTATTGTATCGGTACTACTCTTTATCTGGCGGATACGTGCAACGGCTCAGGGTTCTGCGCCGACAGCGGCACTGCCAGTTGTGCGCCCTACACTTGCAACGACCTGGAGTCTGCGTGCGACACCTTCTGCGCCGACGATAACGACTGTGCGTTCGGCTACTATTGTGTGGGCGATGTCTGTGAGCCGAAGAAGGCCCAGGGACAGACCTGCGGCGAGAACCGGGAATGCCTGTCCGACATGTGCGTGGACGGCTACTGTTGCAACAGTCTCTGCGACGGTGCCTGCGAGTCTTGTGCGCTGAACCCGGGGGCGTGTACGCCCATCGGTGCGGGAGACGACCCGGAGAACGAGTGCGGGCTGTGCGAGGCCTGCGACGGCGCCGGTGTATGTGGTCTGGCCGCGGAAGGGACAGACCCGGGTGAGGATTGTGAGGACGCAGGTGCACCTACTTGCGGCCTGGACGGTCTGTGTGATGGCGCCGGCGCCTGCCGCTTGTACGTGGCCGATTCAGTGTGCGTGGCCGCCATGTGCGTTGTGTCAACCTACCACCCCGCGGACACTTGCGACGGGGCCGGTGTCTGTGATGAGGGCGGTGAAGTATCCTGTTCTCCTTACGTTTGCGACGATCTGGGTGTGGAGTGCCGCACCGACTGCAGCGACAACGCGCACTGTGTGGCCGGCTTCTATTGCAGCGGCGGCAGTTGCGTGCCGAAGAAGTCCAACGGCTCCGGCTGCGGTGACGCGGCGGAATGCCAGTCCGGCTTCTGTGCCGACGGGGTGTGCTGCAACGAGCCTTGCTCAGGCAAATGCCAGACATGCATCCAGGCTCCCCAAATCGGAACTTGCACTTACGTTCCCAACAACGAGGACCCGAAGAACGTGTGCGGCCTGTGTAAAGTGTGCAACGGGGCGGGTCTGTGCAAGGTGGTTCAGGATGGCCTGGACCCGAAGGATGAGTGCATCGATGACGGCGTCGACACTTGCGACCAGAACGGTTCTTGCGACGGCAGCGGTGCGTGCGCGCTGTGGCAACCGGGAGCGGTGTGCGAGTCAGCCCACTGCGCGGACGCAGTGAAGGTGCTGGACTCTCTGTGCGACGGCCTGGGCGATTGCGTGGGCGGCGCCACCACCGACTGTTCCCCTTACCAGTGCAACGACGCCGGCACCGCCTGCCGAACGTTCTGCATCGACAGCGATGATTGTGTGGCCGGCTACTTCTGTAATGCCGCGCACCAGTGCGTGGAGAAGAAGCCAAACGGCGACACCTGTGCGGTCGATGTGGAGTGCGTCAGCGGCATGTGCGTGGACGGTTACTGCTGTGACGATCTGTGCGCCGGCGATTGCAAATCCTGTGCGGTGGCCGGCCTCGAGGGAACGTGCTCATTCCACGATGCTGATTCCGACCCGGAGTTCGATTGCGGCATATGCGCGGTTTGCGACGGTGCGGGAGCGTGCCAGAACGTGGCGGACGGCGAGGACGTTAAGGGCGATTGCACCGGCGTGCCCGCCACTGACTGCGGCTACGACGGATTCTGTGACGGCGCCGGGGAGTGCCGGTGGTGGGCGGACGGGACAATCTGTTCGCCTCAGGTTTGTTCTGAGGACCTGGTCCAGCTTGTGGACAAGTGCGACGGGGCGGGTGCGTGTGTCGACGGCGGCAGCGCCGCTTGCGATCCGTACACCTGCGACTCAGGCAATGTGAGCTGCCTTACTGTCTGCGCCGGCGATTGGGAGTGCGTGGACGGCTACTATTGTGCGGCAGGCGTATGCACCGCGAAGAAGCCCGACGGCGACACCTGCGGCGCCGCGGCCGAGTGCCAGTCCGGGTTCTGCGTGGACGGTTACTGCTGTGACGCAGCTTGCACCGATATCTGCCTGTCATGTTCCCTGAATCCGGGTGTCTGCACCCCATACGCCGACGGTTTGGATCCGGAGAACAACTGCGGCCAGTGCCGGGTTTGTGACGGCGCGGGTGCGTGTGCAGACGTGGGTGCGGGTGAAGATCCGAAGGGGCAATGCCCCCTCACGGCTCAGCAGGATTGCGGCTTCGACGGTACCTGCGACGGCGCCGGCGACTGCCGCCTGTGGGTTGCGGGCTCGTCCTGCGAGTTGCAGCACTGCCTGGCCAACACCGTGCATTTCGAAGACCAGTGCGATGGTGCGGGAAGCTGCACGGACGGGGGCACTGCCTCTTGTCTGCCTTATAGCTGCAACGGCGACGAATGTTACGCCTCTTGTGCTGACGATGACCAGTGCGCGGCGGGCTACTATTGCGACGCCGGCGGCGTCTGCCAGCCGAAGAAGGACCTTGGAGATGCGTGCGGCGCCGGTGCCGAGTGCCTGAGCGGCATCTGTGTCGATGGCGTGTGCTGCGACAGTGGGTGTGCGTCGGCGTGCGCTTCTTGCGTCGTGCCCGGCCAGGAAGGTGTCTGCCAGTTCTACGCCAACGATGCGGACCCGGAGGATGAGTGCGGTCTGTGCGAAGCGTGCAACGGTGCGGGTGCTTGCAAGCTCGTTACCGCCGGACTCGACCCGCTGGCCGATTGCAGCGGCGAGGCAGAAGCCACTTGCGGCCAGGATGGTAGCTGTGACGGCGCGGGTGCGTGTCGCCTGTGGAGCGATGTCACCGAGTGCCAGGCCCAATCCTGTGCCGACGGTTCCAAGGAGCTGGCCCACTTCTGCGACGGCGTCGGGGCATGCGTTGATGGGGGGAGCCAGTCTTGTGCTCCCTACGTCTGCCACGCCGATGGATTCGAATGTCTGTTCTCATGCAGCGCCGATGAGGACTGTATTGCCGGCTACTACTGCGAAGGGCAGGTGTGCGTGCCTGAGAAGGAAGGCGGCGAAGCGTGCAGTGGAGACAACCAGTGTGCATCCGGTTTCTGCACCGACGGCTACTGCTGCGATGAAGCGTGTGACGGTGCGTGCGAGAGTTGTGCGCTGGCGGGTAGCGAAGGAACCTGCGGCCCGTATGCGGACGATACCGATCCGGAGTTGGAATGTCCGCTTTGCCAACAGTGCAACGGTAACGGTGCGTGTGAATTGCAGCTCCAGGGTGCGGATTTGAAGGGCGACTGCGCGATTGACGACGTGTCCACCTGCGGTCAGGACGGTACCTGCGACGGGTCCGGCGCCTGCCGTCTGTGGCCTGACGGCTCCCTCTGCACCGCCACCGTTTGCGAGGGGAACATCCAGTCCCCCGGCGATCAGTGCGACGGAGCAGGGAACTGCGTTGATTCGGGCACCGTTGATTGTACGCCTTACGTTTGTTCCGGCAACGGGGTTACCTGTCTTGGGTCCTGCAACGCTGATGAAGACTGCATAGCCGGGCACTACTGCCTTGGCAACGCGTGCGTGCCCAAGAAGAACAATGGTGACACCTGTATCCAGGCCAAAGAGTGCCTGTCCGACTTCTGCGTTGATGGTTACTGCTGCGACACCGGCTGCGACGGCATCTGTAAGAGCTGCTCGCTCAACCCCGGTGTCTGTACACCTCAGCCCATCAATACCGACCTCTCCAACGATTGCGGTTTGTGCCGAGTATGCAACGGCGTCGACGCCTGCATGCCGGTGGCTTCCGGCGCGGACCCGGTAAACGAATGCGGCCAGAACCCGGCGGCGACGTGCGGCCTCGACGGAACCTGCGACGGCGCCGGTGCCTGCCGAATGTGGAGTGCGGGCACAGAGTGCCTGGACGGCTACTGCATCGCCGGCGTCAATCACCTGGCCGATGTGTGCGACGGGCTGGGTACCTGCGTTGACGGAGGGGTCGAGTCGTGCGCACCCTACGGGTGCAACGGTGCGGGAACCGGCTGCGAGAGTAGCTGTGCCACCGACGACGACTGCCTCTCCACCCACTTCTGCGACGGCGGTGTGTGCGTGCCGAAGAAGGGGGTAGGCGAAGCGTGCGTGGCCGGCATCGAGTGTCTGTCCGGCTATTGTACCGACGGCGTCTGTTGCGATTCGCCGTGCCAGGGAACCTGTGAGGCTTGCGACCTGGTGGCCAGCATAGGTGCTTGCACCAACTACAAACTTGATGTGGACCCGGAGGACGAGTGCGGACTGTGCAGCGTTTGCGACGGCACCGGTGCGTGCAAGAACCAGAGCGAGGGGCAGGACCTCAAGGAGGAGTGCGATCCCTCGGATCCCGACACCTGCGACCTGGACGGCGCCTGCAACGGCTCCGGCCAGTGCCGCCAATGGGGTGGGGGCACTGTGTGCACCTCTCCGACCTGCACCGGAACGGCTCACTCCGGGCCTTCCTTCTGCGACGGCAGCGGCGACTGCCTCACCGCAGCCAACGACTGTGAAGGGCTGGGCTGGCCCGACCTGTACGGTTCGGCGGTAATCTGCGCCGAGACGGATCCGTGCAGCGGGCTCAAGACGTTTGCGGAAGCCGCGGCTGTCTGCGATGCGCGGGGAGGGCGCCTTTGCACCTGGCAGGAACTTCTCAACAACGAAACCAAGGGCACCGGTTGCGGTTATGACGCCGAGCGCGTCTGGTCCATCACTGAGTGTGCTGAGAACTCTCACTACACCGGTCCGGGCGATTCCGGCAACCTGGGCGCTGTGCCCCAGGAGTGCACCGCGGAAAGTGGCCAGGCCTATGTGCGATGCTGTGCCGACAACTCGTCGTGCTGTCCCTTTACCTGCGGTACCGATAGTTGCCGCGCAACCTGCTCGTCCGACAGCCACTGCTGCGCGGGCAACTACTGCGACAACAGCGCCTGTGTCTCGAAGAAAGCAGACGGCCAGCCGTGCTCCGGCACCAACGAGTGCCAATCGGGCTACTGCGTGGACGGCTACTGCTGCAACGTGGAGTGCGATGGCACCTGCCAGTCGTGCGGCCAGGCCGGCTCCGAAGGTACCTGCTCGGCTTACAGCGCGCTAACCGATCCCGAGCACGAGTGCGGCTTATGCATGGTTTGCGACGGCATCGGCTTCTGCGTCAAGGCGGCAGACGGGACCGACCCGAAGAGTGAGTGCGCTCAGAGCATGCCCTCGACTTGCGGGTTTGACGGTGACTGCGACGGGGATGCCCATTGCGGCGAATGGGAAAGCGGTACGGTGTGTGCGGTTTCGGTGTGCGACGTGAGCGACAATCACACTGCGGATCTGTGCGACGGCTCCGGGAGTTGCGTTGACGGCGGCTCCTCTTCCTGTTGTCCCTATCTGTGCAATGAGACAGCCAGTGCCTGCAAGGCCGCGTGTGCGGACAACGGCGACTGCTGCACCGGCAACTACTGCAGCGGCGGCGCCTGCATCCCGAAGAAGGCTGACGGCTCCGTCTGCGCGGCTGCCGATGAGTGTCAATCGGGCTTCTGCGTGGACGGTTACTGCTGCGATTCCGGCTGTAGCGGTCCGTGCGAATCGTGCTCGCTGGTTGCGGGGACGTGTACCCCGCATGCGGCTGACAGCGATCCGGAAAATGACTGCCTCGAGTGCAGCGTGTGCAGTGGCGCCGGCCCGGCCTGTGTGCTTGTTGCCGAAGGGGCGGACCCGGCCAACGACTGTGCAGCCGCGGCCGAGTTCTCCTGCGGCTTCGACGGCGCTTGCAACGGTGCGGGACAGTGCCGGCTGTGGCCCATGGGCACCGAGTGTGGATTAGAGAGTTGCGTTGGCTGGTTCCTGCTGGATCCGGATATTTGCAACGGCAGCGGCATCTGCGTCGATGGCGGGTTCGCAAGCTGCGAGCCCTACACCTGTGATGATGCGGGAGAGGCGTGCCAGTCCTCATGTGCTGATGACGACGACTGCACTACCGGTTACTACTGCAACGCGGGCAACCAGTGCGTCGCCAAGCTTGGCAACGGCACCGCTTGCGGTGCGGACAACCAGTGTACCTCCGGCTTCTGCACCGACGGCGTGTGCTGTTCCACGCCTTGCGGTGGCTTGTGCCAGGGTTGCAACGAGCCGGCTCTGGCTGGGACCTGTGTCAATCTTGCCAACGACACCGACCCCGATGCGGAGTGCCCGCTGTGCCAGGTTTGCAGCGGCGGCGGCACGTGCAAACCGGCGACGTTGGGAACCGACCCGAAGAGTGAGTGTGCGGCTTCCGCCTCCACCTCTTGCGGCCTCAACGGCAATTGCAGCGGTGCGGGGGCGTGCGGCTACTGGGACGTCACCACCGAATGTACCGACCAGAGTTGCTCCGGCTCTACAGTTTACCCACCCGACCTGTGCAACGGCGCGGGTCAATGCGCGGACGCGGGTTCCGCACCTTGCGATCCATATGTATGCGGCGGCGATAGCTGCAAAACCTCCTGCGGCAGTGACGCAGACTGCGCGGCAGGCTACTACTGCTCCGGCGCCATCTGTGTGGCCAAGAAGACCGATGGCAATTCCTGCAGCGGAGCCAACGAGTGCCAGTCCGGCTTCTGCGTGGACGGGTACTGCTGCAACACCGCCTGCGGCGGCGCCTGCCGCGCGTGCAACGTGGCGGGTAGCACTGGCGTGTGTACCTTGATCGCGGCTGACACTGACCCGGAGGCCGAGTGCGGCCTGTGCCTGGTTTGTGACGGCCTGGGCGCGTGCGCCAATGCGGACGCTGATACCGACATCAAGGGCGAGTGTGCGGCTCAAACCCCGTCCACCTGTGACCAGGATGGCGCCTGCGACGGCAGCGGCGCTTGCAGCCTGTGGGCGTCGGGGACAGTGTGCGTGGACCAGAGTTGCAGCGGCGAGACGTTCTACCCTGCCGACCAGTGTGACGGCGCCGGCGGATGCGTGGAGAGCGGCTCCTCGTCCTGCTGCCCGTATCGCTGCAGCGGTGATGGCTGCGCGGTCATGTGTGGCGGCGACGGCGATTGCTGTGCGGGCTACTACTGCAGCGCCAACGTCTGCCTGGCCAAGAAGGCGGACGGCCAGACCTGTCAGGGCGACAACCAGTGCCAGTCCGGTTTCTGCGTGGACGGCTACTGCTGCGACACCGCCTGCGGCTCGACGTGTATGGCTTGCGACGTTGCCGGTGACGAGGGTAGCTGTTCGGCCCTCGCCGGCGGCGCTGATCCCGACAACGACTGCCCCGAGTGCCAGGTGTGCAACGGCGCGGGTGCGTGTGCGAACGTAGGCAACGGGTCCGACCCGGCCAACGATTGCCCCGCACAAGCCCAGACTACCTGCGGCACCGACGGCGCGTGCAACGGTAGTGGCGCCTGCCGCAAGTGGGCTTCCGGCACCGAGTGTATGGCTCTCTACTGTTTCGACCACCTGCTGCACGCCGCGGACAGTTGCGACGGGGCCGGGGTGTGCGCCGACGGCGGCACCACCGACTGTACGCCATACCAGTGCAATGCAGACGGGGATGACTGTCTGAATTCCTGCGCTTCCGACGCGGACTGTATTACCGGCTACTATTGCGACGGCGGCGTGTGCACGTCGAAGAAGGCCAACGGCGGTACCTGCAGCGAGGCTGTGGAATGCCTGTCCGGCTTCTGCGCCGACGGGTACTGTTGCAACTCCCTGTGCGAGGGCGACTGCCGGGCCTGCGACGTAGTGGGCAACCTCGGCGAGTGCACCTTCCACTCCAACAATTCCGATCCGGAGGACGAGTGTGGTGAGTGCCGGGTCTGCAACGGTGCGGGCGTCTGCAAGCTTGTGGCCGAGGGCCTGGACCCGGTGGATGACTGCATCGCCCAGGCGGTTTCGGACTGTGGCTTCGACGGCCTGTGTAACGGTCTTGGGGCCTGTCGTAAGTGGCCGGGTGGTTCGGTTTGCGACGCCGCGTCCTGCGGCGGCTCCGAATACACTGGTCCGAGTTGGTGCGACGGCAACGGCGTGTGCGCCGGTTCGCCTTCCACCTGCGAGGCGCTGGGTTGGCCCGATCTCTTCGGCTCCAATTCGGTGTGCGCCGAGTCGGATCCGTGCAGCGGATTGAAAACCTTCGACGAGGCATACGCAACGTGCGACGCACGGGGCGGCCGCCTGTGCACCTGGGACGAACTGGCAGCCAGGGAAACCCAGGGCACCGGGTGCGGCTACGATGCGACCCGGGTGTGGACGATTTCCGAGTGTGCCGAGGATTCGTTCTGGACCGGGCCGGGTAATCCGGACAATATGGGCGCAATTCCCAAACAGTGCACCGCCGGCGTTTCGACGGCCTACGTCCGCTGCTGCGCCGACTTCGCCGACTGCTGTCCGTACAAGTGCCAGGGCGACGACTGCGGCGCAACCTGTGCGGACGACTCGGATTGTTGCTCCGACAGCTACTGCAAGTCCAACGCATGTCTCCCAGAGAAGGCAAACGGGCAGACCTGCGCCGGCGACAACGAATGCACTAGCGGCAAGTGTGTTGACGGCTACTGTTGCGACGGCTGGTGCAACGGCACGTGCAGGAGTTGTGCACAGCCGGGCAAGGAAGGCGAGTGCACCAACTACGCGGGTAACACAGACCCCGAGGACGAATGCCAGCTTTGCAACGTGTGCAACGGGTATGGCGCGTGCACCAAGGTAGGTGCGGGCGAGGACCCGGTGAACGACTGTGCGCAGCAGGCCCAGTCCACTTGTGGATTGAACGGTGATTGCGACGGTGCGGGACAGTGCGAGTTGTGGAATAACGCCACCATCTGCGCGGTGCAGAATTGCACCGACCATGTATTGAACTATACCGACTATTGCAACGGCACCGGCAGTTGCACTGAGGCCGGCTCCGAAGATTGCTGCCCGTACAGTTGTCTGGGCAACGCCTGCCGGACCAGTTGCTCGTCGGATTCACACTGCTGTGCGGGTAACTACTGCGTGGGAACAACCTGCGTGGAAACCAAGCCCAACGGCGAAACCTGTGCGGGTGACTCACAGTGCGCCAGCGGCAACTGCGTCGACGGGTACTGCTGTAACACCCCGTGCGGCGAGACGTGCAAAGCGTGCAACGTTGTCGGCTTACTGGGCACCTGCAGCTTTGTTCCGGCCGCCACCGACCCGCTGTTCGAATGCGGCACCTGCCGCTTGTGCAACGGCTCCGGTGCGTGCGTAAATGTGGCCGCAGGTCAGGACCCGCTGGACCAGTGCCTCCCCGAAGCTCCCTGCGGGCAGGACGGGCTGTGCGACGGCGCCGGGGACTGCCGGGTGTGGGCCATGGGCACAGAGTGTGCGCCCCAGAGCTGCTCCGGAGCAACCATCTACTATGCGGACGAGTGCAACGGCTCCGGCCTCTGCGCCAACGGCGGAGAGGATAGCTGCGTACCGTACAAGTGCAGCGGCAATAGCTGCGCCAACGCTTGCGCCACCGACAACGACTGCGTGGCCGGCTTCTACTGCTCAGCCAGTGTCTGCCTGCCCAAGAAGGGCAACGGCGAAGTTTGTGGCTCAGGCGGCCAGTGCCTGTCCGGTTACTGCGTCGACGGCGTGTGCTGCGACAGCACTTGTACCGGCACTTGCCGGGGCTGCAACTTCGCCGGGTTTGTGGGCGTTTGCGTAAACTATCCCAACAACGCGGATCCGCAGGGCGAATGCGGCACCTGCAAGGCGTGTAACGGCGGCGGTGCGTGCAAGCTCATGGGCACGGGACTCGACCCCCTCAACCACTGCGCAGCGCAAGCTCAGTCCTCCTGCGGCACAGACGGTATGTGCGACGGTGCGGGAGCCTGCCGCAAGTGGAGTTCGGCCATCGAGTGCGGAGCCGAGAGCTGTGTGGGTACGACCCATTATCCCGCGGATGTGTGCAGCGGCACCGGGAGCTGCAGCGATTCCGGTTCCCAGTCCTGTTGTCCGTTCAAGTGTGGTGCGGCTTCCTGCCTCACCTCCTGTACGGCCAATTCACACTGCTGCTCCGATTCCTACTGCAACGGCTCGGAATGCGTGACCAAAAAGGCCAACGGCAGCACTTGCGCCGAGGCCGGCGATTGTGCTTCCGGCTTGTGCGTGGACGGATATTGTTGCAACAGCGCGTGTTCGGGCACCTGCCAGGCTTGCGACGTGGGCGGCAGCGAAGGTTCATGCACGCCGCTGGCGGTCAATGTGGACCCGGACAATGAGTGCGGCACCTGCAAGACGTGCAACGGTGCGTCGGGGTGCCAGTCGGTTGGTGCAGGACAGGATCCCAAGGGCCAGTGTAATCAGGTCGCGGCCTCCACTTGCGGTCAGGACGGCAACTGTGACGGCGGTGGCGCCTGCCGTATGTGGCCGGCGGGCACCGTGTGCTCCGCACAGTCGTGCAGTGACGGGGTGTTGGCTAACGCCGACACCTGTGACGGCAGCGGTGTTTGCGTCGAGGGCGGCGAGTCGAGCTGTTGCCCGTACGCGTGCTCCGGCAACAGTTGTCTCAACAGTTGCACCAATATCTCCCACTGCTGCTCGGGCTTCTTCTGCTCCGGCGGCGCATGCGTGGGCCAGAAGGAAAACGGAGAAACCTGCGGCGCAGCCCAGGAGTGCATCTCCGGGAACTGTGTGGACGGCTACTGCTGCAACACCGCGTGCGCCGGAACCTGCGAGAGCTGCTCCCTTCCCGGCTTCGAGGGCGGGTGCACCTTCGTGGGCTACCTTTCCGACCCCCACGGCGATTGTCCCACCTGCCAGGTGTGCAGCGGCGCGGGCGGGTGCACCAACACACCCGACGGAGTTGACCCCACTAACGACTGCCCCCAGCAGGCTACGTCCACGTGCGCCTTCGACGGTGTCTGCAACGGTTCGGGAGCGTGCCGCTACTGGGACGCATCCACTATTTGCGGCAGTCAGACCTGCAACGACCACACCTTCGCCCCCAGCGATTTCTGCAACGGCGGAGGCTCATGCCTCGATTCCGGCAGCGTGGACTGCTGCCCGTTCAGTTGCTTCGGCGACCAGTGCGGCACCCAGTGCACCAGCGATACCGCGTGTTGCCCAACTGCGTTGTGCAAATCCAACCAGCAGTGCCAGACCTGCTCGACGGCAAAACCGTGCGCCAAGGGCGGGTACTGCTGCTTCGGTGACGATTGCATTACGCCTATCGAAACCTACTCGCCGCCGGACAGCAACAACGTCAACGACTCCGACGCGACCTTCTATGGGTCCACCTACGGTGGCAACAACGAGTTCAATTGGAACGGTGGGAACAACGGCGGCTTCTGGGCCAAGGACCGGGTGTATCACTTCCACACCAAGAACGACACCGTCGGGATGCAGCTTCAGATCAAGGTCTGGGGCAACTTCGACTCCATTCTGTATATGCGCAGGGGCTCGTGCGGCGGCGGCGGGACGGATATGTGGTACAATGACGACGGATGCAACCTGGGCAAGGGGAGCTGCCTGACCCAGAAACTTATTCCGGGTCAGGACTGGTGGGTGTACGTGGACGGTTTCAGCACCCAGAGCGGTGACTACACCATCCAGTTCGACTTCACCAGCCTGTGCGGAAACTGCGTGTGCGACAGCGCCTACGGCGAAAACCAGACCAACAACCCGGTGGAATGCTACGAGTCGGGTGACTACTGCGGTAACCACATCAAGACCAACTTCACCACCCACCCCCAGACCAAGTACTTCTACGACAATCTGGCGGGCGACCACGATGACTTCAGCCCGTACGGTTCCTGGGCATGGGGCAACTGCTGGTTCTGCACTTACTGCAAACCCCACGGCCACTACGACAAGATCTACCGATTCAACCTGCCGTGGACTACATATGTGTCGGTGTACTACAATAAGAACGGCGGCTGGTCGCCTAACAACTACCCGCGCATGATGATCTACAAAGGGGCCGACTTCTGCAAAAACGGCACCGGCCAGAAGATGCTGTGCCGCTACTCCACCAACAACGAGCAATCGTGGGGTTGGAATTGGTCGAGCCCGACCACATGGTCAGCGGGGACCTACTGGATCGTCACCGACATGTACTATGAACAGGCGGTGTACACCGCACCGTATCGGTTGATCATCAAGACCTGGAATGCCAGTTCCGGGCATTTGTAGGAGACGATGCAGTCAGCGTTCAGCTCTTAGCCAATGTCATCCAGAGTGGAGCGTAGCGGAATCGAAGGGTCCGAACCGGGCAACAGGCGGGATCCTTCGGCTTTGCTCAAGATGACGGAAGAGGCGGATCAGCTATCGCCTGCCAAGCCACTTCTCCAGGCGTGCGAGGGCTTCTTCGATGCGCTCGACCTCCCTGGTGTAAGCAAAGCGGACGTAGCGTTTCGTGCGATGGGCGCCGAAGTCGACCCCCGGGGTGGTGGCGACGTGGGCTTGGTTGAGCATTGCCAGGCAGAACTCGTATGAGTCGTCGGAGAAGTTGGAAATGTCGGCGAACACGTAAAAGGCTCCCTGGGGCTTGAAAGAGATCTTGAACCCCAGCTTCTTCAGCCCATCAATAAGTACGTCGTGTCGGCGCTGGTATTCGTCCCGCATCCGGGCGACGTACTCGTCCCCCTCGGCAAGCGCGGCCAGTCCGCCGTATTGTGATGGTGTCGGGGCTGAAATGTAGAGATTCTGGGCCAGCCGGTTGATGGGCCTCACCATTTCCTGGGGCACCACCATCCAACCCAGCCGGCAGCCGGTCATGGCGTACCGCTTGGAAAATCCGTCCACCACGTAAGCGTCGTTGCTCACCGCCAAGGCGGTGAACTGTTCGGCATCACCATATCTCAGGTCATGGTAGAGTTCGTCGGAGACCAGGGTGTGTCCGCGGTCAAGAATCCACTGGTAGGTGGCGCGGCCGGTCAGGGTGCCGGTGGGATTTGCGGGGGACGAAATTATGAACGTGTCCGCGCCTTCGAGATCGCTGTTCTCAAGTACCCGGGGAGTCAGTTGAAAGCCGTCTTCCTCGCAGATGGGAACAAAGACAGGCCGGCCGTTGACGAAGCGGATGAAGTTTGGGTAGCAGGCGTAACCCGGGTCCGACATGGCCACCCCGTCTCCGGGGTTGATCAGGGCTCCAAAAAGCATGAGGAACGCGGCTGAACTGCCGGTCGTGACGCAAATCCGTTCCGGGGAAACTTCGACGCCGTATTTGTCGTGATAGCGCCTGGCTATGGCTTCCCGCAGCGGCCTGATTCCCATGCTGTGAGTGTAGTGTGTCTCGCCGTCGGCGAGGGCCTTTCTGATTGCAGCATCCACCGGGGGCGGCAGCGGGAAGTTGGGCTCTCCCACCTCGAGGTGCACCACGTCAATCCCTTTTCTTTCCAACTCGAACGCCGCCTCCATCACGT
This sequence comes from uncultured Myxococcales bacterium, assembly GCA_964626565.1. Taxonomy (GTDB): domain Bacteria; phylum Myxococcota_A; class UBA9042; order CAIXZC01; family CAIXZC01; genus CAZVFX01. Next base: position 8,527 of record CAZVFX010000022.1, on the reverse strand, counting down.
CCATGACGATGAACGAGGTGAAGTCGGTCATCCGATCCGCGGTGCTCATAGCGATTCCGTGATTCAGGCTTTCAGGGCGATACGGGCGTTGGGCAGCAGGTTGGGGATCTGCCTCACCACCGGGTAGGCGACGCTGTCGTCCTCGGTGACCAGAAAGTCGGTGATCTCTTCGAGGTCGTAGTCGGGCTCGTCCCGGGGTTTGAGGCTGCCGGAAAGCAGGCCCGCCAGCATTTCCTTTTTCAGCTTCTCCGGCGCCACGGTTAGCCGCCCCCGGGTTACCGGGCAGACGATCAGATCCAGCAGTTCTTTGGCCACTGACATAAGCTATACCTCCGCCCCGAACGCGTCGGGTTACTGGTCATGTCTAGCAATTCTCAGGGCAAAAGGCCAGAGGAAAGGAGTTGTGTTCGCAGGCGCTCGCCGACCTTTTCCAACTCACGCTGGCGGCGGACGCCACCGGGTACGAGGGGAAGATGGAAGGAGCGTTCGAGGAGTCCGGGATGGTCCCTTTCCAGGGTCGCCAGGACGTGCATCTGGTTCTGCCGCACTGCCGAGGCGATGTCCCAGGAATCCATCACCGACTGCACCGCCGATTCCACCGTGTGCGGCTTCCATTCCCGGCAGGTGGGCTCGGCTGATACCTCGTCGGCTAGCCGGACCGGATCGATGGTTGCGCCGTCATCGGTGTCTCGATAGGAGACCATCCGGTTGACCATGAGGAAGTCCACGTGCAGCCAGGGCGGCGCCAGTTCGAGGAAGTGAAGAAGGTCGGCGGTGGACCGGGAGTCGGGCACGATCACGGCGCCGAAAGTGGTGGCGGTGCGGAACAGTTCGTCAGCGGTTTGGAACCGCCTTTCGATCTGCTCCCACAAGCGTCCGAATGAGCCGATGAAGTCCACCAGTTCCAGGAGGAACCCTTTGCCCAGAAAATAGGCCAGCCCCTTCCAGATCACGCCGGGGATGGCGCTGGCGCCCAATCCCCTGGCGGTCCCGCCCGCGGAGAAGACTTTGGCTGCCATCGACGCCATCTCGTTGAGGCGCCGGGGGGCCTCCAGAAAGTGAATTGCGTAGGCAAATGGGGGTGTGTCCACCACCACGTGGTCGTAACGGCCGCTGTCCACCGATTCCATAATCAGGTCCGCGGCCACGTACTCATGGAGGGCAGGCAGGTGATCGGTGAGGTATGGGAAGAACCGTGAGCCAACCACCGCTTCGGCGGTCGCCTCGTCCGGGGCGTGGCGCCGCACGAACTGCTCGAACAGTTCTTTGACGTCGATGCGCGTCAACTCCAGGTTGGGATGCCCCTGGCCCACCTTCCTGGCCAGGTCATCGAGGCGGCGGGAAGGGTCGACGGTGAGGAGTTGAACCCTGGCGCCCGCGTCCGCGAGGGTGTAGGCGGCAATAAGTGAGGACGTGGTCTTGCCCACTCCGCCGGTGCCGAGCATCACTATGGTGGGCTTGAATTGTCCTTTGGCCACGGGTTCCCCTCAGCAGGCTAGGGGCGGCGCAGTTTGGTATCCGAGGGATGCTCCACCCGGTGTTTCCGAGCGACGTGGAAAAGCCTGCGCAAGGTGCCCTCAGCGAGGCCCACCGCAATGTAGAAAGCGAAAAAGGAGAAGGCGAAATACGCGGGCCGGGCCACGGCTACGACCAACAACGTGACAGCCATCAGGCTGATAAGCATTTTGCTGTCGAGGGACCGCAGGTTCACCTTCTTTCGATACTTCACGGTGCTCACCATGAGGAATGACAGCGTGAGCAGGAAGACCACCGCGACTCCGGCAGAGATGCTCTGCCCCGCCTTGGTGAGCCCGAAAACGAGGCCGGCCAGGCAGCCTGCAGCCGCGGGGATGGGCAGTCCGGTGAACTGTTTTACCGGCCCGGGCTTGCGCGCTGCATCTACATTGTACCGGGCAAGCCGGATGGTGCCGGCCGCAAGAAACAGGAAGGCCAGGGGCAGGCCCAGGTCCATGGTGCCAAGAATGATACGCCCTTTCAGCAGCGCCATGTAGACCAGCGCAGACGGCGCAATGCCGAAGGAAACAACGTCGGCAAGAGAGTCGATCTGGATTCCGAAGTCGCTCTGGGTCTTGGTGAGCCTGGCCACCCTTCCGTCCAGGCAGTCGAACAGGATGGCGAACAGGATGGTGAGCGCGCTGAGTCTGAAGTTCCCTTCCGCGGCGCTTACCACTGAGAGCAGACCCATAAACACGCTGGTCAGCGTGAATAGCGTGGGCAGCACGAACAGCGCCTTGCTCAATCTCGTCATATACGCGACCTCCGGTCCGGGTCAGTATAAGTGTCCCGCCCCCACCTGTCAATTGTTCCCATCCGGCCCCTTTTTCGTTTGCATCTGTTTAACTCATAATGTAGAGTCCTGCATTGCATAAGAGGGGATCAATATGCCGTTTTGGCGGTAAACCACGAACTCGAAAGAGGGGGGGGCAAGGTGAGACAGGTAGCGATGCTTTTCCTGGTAGCTGTATGTGTTTCGTTCTGTGCGGCGAAGAAGGAAGGGGCTGAAGAAGGCAAGACCAAAAAAGCGGTCGAGGCCGAGGGAGGCCTGCCCACCGGCTTGATGCTGCTGTACGAGCCCAAGGACCGCATGATCAAGGCGGACAAGAAGCTCAAAATGTGGATTGAGAACAAGACGGGCAACGACTACGCATACGAGTGGACTTCCGAAGGCAAGTGCGGAGAGTTCAAGGCAGACAAGGACCGCGCCTTCGAGGCTTTGCTCATCGGCGGTAAGCATGCCGAGGATTGCCGGGAACTCGTGACGTTCAAGGCGCAGCACGGCGGCCAGACCATCGAAAAGCAGTTCGGCGTAGTGGTCAAGGGTTCAGCCGAATACGCCCAGTTGGAGGCGCGCCCGAAGCCGATTCCCGAGTCCTGGCTCATGGTCAACAACTACGACCGGACCCAGGACGGCAGGGAAGTGAAATGCGTGCTGGAAATCGGCGGCAAGGTGAAGAAGCCCTCTTTGGGCCTCGCTTTCGAGACCAAGGGGCAAAAAGCCAAGGCTCGCGATGACAAAGACGCCGCCGCCAAAAAAGCCCCCGCCAAAAAGTAGGACAAGGTGCAGGAAATAACCCAGCTTTAATACGACGGTTACACCAATCTTCTTGATGCTCCGTTCTTGCCGTGGAAGTTCGAGTTCGGTGCGTGCAGCTTCGTGGCCGCGCCGGAAGATGAAGAGGGCGTGCTCGCCCTGCACTATGACATTCCGCACCACGACGACTACTGCGGCTATTTTGAGCACCTGAAGTTGCGCAAGGACTGTGAAGCGGGCAAGTTCGACGCGACTCCCTACGAAGCCCTGACCTTTATCGTGAAGTCCGGTGACGGAGAGCCTCACCAGATTTACGCGGAAATGGTGGCCTGGGAGAAGTTCGCCGAGTTCCACCAGGGACGCACCGAGCCGGTGGGTCCCTTCGAAGTTCCGGTGGATGAGTGGAAACGCTACGAGATTGCTCTGCCCAAGATCTACAAGGACACTCTCCTGCCCGACTCCATCAAGTCGATCAGTTTCAAGGTCATGCGGGCGAACCAGCCCGACACGGGCGTAATCCTGTTTGACAACGTCGCCCTGATTAAGAAGGGAGAGTAGCCCGCCGGAACGAGGCCACAACCGAACGCCGCAATCTAACTTACATGCCGCGGAGCGAAGCAGTGAAGCAGAGGAAAGAGTACGCATTTACAAAGATCGAAGCTGCCTGGCAGAAGAAGTGGGCCGAAGAGAAGCGGTGGCAAGCGACCGTAGACCCCGAGCGCGAGAAGTACTATGTGCTGGTGATGTTCCCCTATCCTTCCGGCCGGATCCACATGGGGCACGTCCGCAACTACACCATCGGCGACGTGGTCGCACGCTTCAAGCGCACGCACGGACTCAATGTGCTCCACCCCATGGGATGGGACGCGCTGGGCATGCCGGCCGAGACCGCGGCCATAGAACGCGGCGTGCCGCCCGCAAAATGGACCTACGCGAACATCGAGACCATGCGCGTGCAGTTGAAGGCGCTGGGGATTTCCTACGACTGGGACCGGGAGTTGGCCACCTGCGACCCGGAATACTATCGTTGGGAGCAACAGATCTTCATCGAAGCCTATGAGCGCGGCCTGGCGTACCGGAAGGTCGCCACCCTCAATTGGTGCCACACCCATGGCGTACTGGCCAACGAGCAGGCGGAAGGGGGCATCTGCTGGCGGTGCGGGGGCGAGGTGGTGCAAAAGGAGATGCCCGCCTGGTACCTGAAGATAACCGACTACATCGATGAGCTGCTGGAAGGGTTGGAGACGCTGAAGGACGGTTGGCCCGATTATGTCATCCGGCAGCAGGTGAACTGGATCGGCAAGAGCTTTGGGACCTGGGCGGACTTCCCCATTGTGGGTGAAGACGAGCCCATGCGAATATTTACTACCCGGCCCGACACTCTGTTCGGCGTGACGTTCATGTGTATGGCCGCGGAACATCCCAGAGTTCGTGAGTTGGTGATGGAAGAACAGCGGGGAGAGCTCGAAGCGTTTATCGACAAGACCCGCCGACTGGGTTCAGCCGCGGTGGATGAGGGGCTCGACAAGGATGGCGTGTTTATCGGGCGCTACTGCACCAACCCGCTCACCGGCAAGCAGGTCCCTATCTTTGCAGCCAACTTCGTGGTGATGGAGTACGGTACCGGTGCGATCATGGCGGTGCCGGCCCACGACCAGCGCGACTTCGAGTTCGCACGCAAGTACGACGTCCCCATCGACGTCGTGATCACCCCTCCCGGTGAGACCCTGGTGGCCGCGGAAATGGAACGGGCCTACGTGGATGAAGGGGTGCTGGTAAACTCGGGCCCATTCGACGGCAGGAAGAACACCGAGGCCATGGAAGGGATAACCGACTTCCTGGATGAGCAGGGCATCGGCGGACGCACGGTGCAACACCGGTTGAGAGACTGGGGAGTCTCCCGGCAGCGGTACTGGGGATGTCCAATACCGATGATACATTGCCCCGACTGCGGCGTCGTGCCAGTGCCGGTGGAAGACCTCCCCGTGCGACTGCCGACCGACGTCGAGTTCGACGGTAAGGGGTCGCCCCTGGAGAAGCTTGAGAGCTTCTGGAAGGTTGAGTGCCCGAAGTGCGGCATTGACGCGCGGCGCGACACCGACACCATGGACACGTTCATGGAAAGCTCGTGGTACCAGTTCCGGTTCACCAGCCCCAACTGCGACACCGGGCCCTTTGATGAAGCCGAAGTGAACTACTGGGCGCCGGTGGATCAGTACATCGGCGGCGTCGAACACGCAATTATGCACCTGCTGTACGCCCGGTTCTTCACTCGGCTCATGCGGGATCTGGGCTATCTCAACGTGGACGAACCGTTCCGTCGCCTGCTCACCCAGGGCATGGTCTGCATGGAGACTTTCTACACCGAAAGCCAGGTTCCGGAGGGTGGGGTGAAGCGGCGGTACTACTACCCGGAGCAGGTGGTGAGTGCAGACGAGGGTCGCTTCGTTCTTGCCGACGACGCTTCGGTGGAGGTGAACCGCGGCCCGGTGGAGAAGATGTCCAAGTCCAAGAACAACGTGGTGGACCCGGAGCGGATCCTCGCCGAATACGGTGCGGACACGGCCCGGCTGTTTATCATGTCGGACTCCCCGCCGGAGGCGGGTCTCAACTGGTCGGAGCAAGGGGTGAAGGGAGCGTACACGTTCCTGAAACGGGTTTGGAACCTGGGACAGGATGTCTCAGTCTGGGCCGCAGAAGAGACCAGAGAGGAAGGCGGTAACGAAGCGCTGGCGTCGGCGTGCACCAAGCTGATGCACAAGACGATCAAGTCGGTGACCACCGATCTGGAGCGGTTCACCTTCAACACTGCGCTGGCGCGGATTCGGGAGCTGGCCAACTTCCTGTTCTCCAACGGCGAGGCGCTGGCGTCCGCCGGCCACGTCGAAGAGTTGAGGGCTGCAACCTTGTCGCTGTGCGCACTGCTGGGGCCTTTCACTCCCCACATGGCCGAGGAGCTGTGGGCCTCGCTGGGCGGGACCGGAGAGTTGGCCGCGTCCCCCTGGCCCGAGTACGACGAGAAACAGTGCGTTGACGAGACGGTGGAACTACCCGTCACCGTCAACGGTAAGTTGCGGGCCAGGGTCACCGTGCCCCGGGACGCGTCGAAGGAAGAGATTGAAAAGGATGCGCTGGCGAATACGGCCACGCAGAAATGGACTGACGGCAAGACCGTGCTAAAAGTGATTGTGGTGCCGGGCCGGATCGTGAACATTGTGGTGCGATAGGCCCCCCACGGAGGGTTTCATGAAACATATTCGGCTGCTGCTACCAGCCTTTCTACTCCTCACCTGGTCCCCACTGCTGGCCCAGGAAGATCCGGCCGAAGACGAACCGATTCTCATGGTCGACGACGAGGAACTGGACGAAGAAGAGGATGAAAGCGACGGGACGCTGGAAGGGAGTGCGGACGAGCCCTCCCTCATCGACCAGTGCCGCCAGGAAGCGGAGAAAAAGGCCGCCTACGTGAGGCCGCCCCGCAAGAAATACCCCTTCGTGGAGTGGCACGGCTACCTGCGCCTGCGCTCGGACATGTTCACCGACGCAGACCTTGGCACCTATTCCGTGCTGGAAGGCCAGGGCGGGGACTGGGTGGGGACGTCCATATTCCTGCCGCCCCTCCTTCACAACGAAGTGAACAGCTTCCAGGGCGCCAACTTCTCCGACAAGCTTGACGGCGAGAAAGAGCAGACGGTAGGGTCTGCCAATATGCGCCTGCGGCTGAGCCCTTCGATCCGGGTTGCGGACACGCTGCGCATCAACACCCGGGTGGATGTGCTGGATAACGTGGTGTTCGGGTCCACTCCCGAGTACCTGAGCCAGTACGCGTCTCCGCTGGTGCCGTTGGATACCCTCACCGGCACCCAGCGCCCGCCGGTGGCGGGAGTCAACTCCTTTCAGGACTCGGTGGCGGTGAAAGAAGCGTATGCAGTTTGGGACCTGGGTATTCCCGACGAAGACGGTGGGCACGCTTTTTCCCTCGGTACCATCACCGCAGGGCGATTCGCCTACCACTGGGGGCTGGGGCTTTCATCCCACTCCGGAGATTATCTGCGGGATGATACCTCTCTCACCCCCCTGGAGCGATTCCGCGCCTTGGACTCGGAAGGGGCCAACTACCTGGATCGCATCACCTGGCGCCACAACTTCGGGCCGCTGAGCCTCATGGCCGGCTACGGCATGTTGTCCTCCGGGCCCACCTCCCGGGTGGCCTACGATGCCTCGGCCCAGGTGTACGACATCGAAGAAAAGGACGACGTGCGCCAGATCGAGTTCGGCGTCTACTCCCGGCCAGAGACCAGGCACGATTTCGTGACCCGGCGGAAGCAACTGTTTACCGGTTCCCCCGTCTTCGACTGGGGGCTGTATGTCACCTATCGGATGCAGGACATGTCGACCCAGTGGGCCGGGGTCGGAGATGCGCCGGTGACCTATGCCGTGGGCAGCTACGGCAACTGGGCGCTGGCCGACCGCACCGCCTGGGTGGTGACGCCCGACCTCTGGCTGCGCCTGGACTGGCGGCCCGACCCCCGCACCAGGTTCTATGCCGGCTTCGAAGGGGTGATGGTGTATGGAAGAGTGGAGAACTCGGGCGGGCTGGGCGAAAGCGCCAAGTTGGACCTGATGCAGTACGGCGCCGCGTTGGAAACCAACTATACTACCGGCGCGGTTTCTTTCGGGTTCGACTGGGGTATGGCCTCGGGCGACACCGGGGAGATGATCGGTGCTTACCGGGGCAGCAATACGCCCTGGGGCGGCGATTCGAGCCACACTGCCTTCTCATTCAACCGGAACTACTTCGTGGACATGCTGTTGTACCGCGAAGTGATCGGGAGCGTGACCAATACCGCCTATTTCAAGCCGCACTTCGATTTCGACGTCATTCCTACCGAGCAGAACTCGTTCGGCGGCGCCATCAGCGCGATGTACGCCATCACCATGGAGCCGGAAGCATACGCAGGCAATAATCGCAACCTGGGGCTGGAGTTTGACGCCCTGGCGTATTACGAAGAAGCGAACCAGTTCATGACGACCGTGGGTTTCGGCGTAATGTTCCCCTTCGCGGCCCTGGATCGCCCCAAGCAGTTCCTCGAAGTTGATCTTCCCGGCAAAGAAGCGGAGTGGGCCTGGACCTTCCAGGGCAATCTGTTCCTGGTGTTCTAGGGTTGCCGCCCTGCGGGCTCGTGCCGCCCCTGCGGGGCTCCTTTGTTTTCGTTTGTCCGTTTCGTAGTACCAGGGCTTGCGCCCCTCGCTGTGTCGAGTCGCCTCTGCGAGGCTGTTGCCGCCCTCTGGGCTCGTGCCGCCCTTTGGGCTCGTGCCGCCCCTGCGGGGCTCCTTTGTTTTCGTTTGTCCGTTTCGTAGTACCAGGGCTTGCGCCCCTCGCTGTGTCGAGTCGCCTCTGCGAGGCTGTTGCCGCCCTCTGGGCTCGTGCCGCCCTTTGGGCTCGTGCCGCCCCTGCGGGGCTCCTTTGTTTTC
>CAZVFX010000021.1:19788-73278 GCA_964626565.1 uncultured Myxococcales bacterium | reverse complement strand
GGGCCAAGATCAAAAAGAAAGGCGGCGGCAAATGAGGTTCTTCGCCCCTCTAGTCTTGTCTGTCCTTCTCGTTGCTACGGCCCACGCTGACGATCCGCCCAAGAAGTCCTACAAGGTCACATTCAAGAGCCAGCCAGCCGGCGCCAGCGTAGAACTCAACACCAAGCCCAAGTGCCGCACAAACTGCACGCTGACCCTTGAAGAAGGCGCGTACGTTGTGGGCATGAGCAAGGCAGGTCACGAGTGGAAGGAAGAGCTCATCGAAATAGACTCCAAGCGCACCATTTCATGGAAGCTGCCCATGATCTTAGGCAAGCTGACGGTGGAGAGCGTGCCTGAGGGGCTGAAGGTGGAAATTACCAAGGCCGGGGAGAGCCGGGCACGAGTACGGAAAACTCCGGTGGAGAACCTGGAACTGGCTCCGGGGAGCTATACGGTGGAACTGCTGGATACCCGGTTTCAGCAGATGCAAAGGTTGGTGACGGTGGAGCCGGAGGCGGTTTCGAACCTGGTGCTCGAGCCCATCGGCCGCCTGGCCGAACTGCACGTCACCGTGCTGGACGACATCGGCGACCGTATAGCGGCCGACGTGTACGCCAACGGCCGCAAGCTCAAAGGGGGCAGCCCCTGGACGTTGAAGCCGGGCAAATACACCGTCGAAGTGAAACTCGACGGAAAATCCCTGTCCAAGCAGCAAGCCGAGCTTACCCCCGACAGCGTCATTGAGATGACCGTGACAACCGGAGATGCACCGGAGTAAGTGAAAACATCATGCGATTCCACTGCATACGGCACGGTCAGACGGAAGACAACGCGCTTGATATCAAGGGGCGGCCTGAGGCGCGGCTGTCGGAGAAGGGGCTGGAGCAGGCCCGGGAGTTGGGCCGGCGGTTTGCGCGGGACGGTGTGGCCTTCGACCGGATCTTTTCGTCGCCCTTGATTCGTGCGGTTCAAACGGCTGATGCAATTGCGGGCAGCATGGGGGTAGAGGTGGAGGTCTGTCCCGGCCTGGCCGCGCGAGATCTCGGGGAGCTCACCGGGTGTTCGGGGGATGTTTTTCGGGAGTGGATGGAGCGGGAGAGTTGGGATAGCCGGCCCGCGGGCGGGGAGTCGTTGCTTGACCTTCAGGCCCGGGTTGTGGGAGAGTTGAGCCGAATCAAGGAACGCCACGAAGGGAAGAAAGTGCTGATCGTGATTCACCAGGGAGTTCTGCGGGTGCTCGACACGGCCTTTGGCGGCGTGGCCGCTGATGAAGCGATGGCAACGAAGGGGTACGTGGCGTGTGCGCCATACGAATACGAGATCTGAGGGAGGTGAAGGTATGAAGTGCATGACTGCGGTAACGGTTTTCGCCTTACTGATCGTCATCCTGTCGCCGCTCGCCACGGCAGAGCCGATGGTGGACACCGTCTCGTTCGATGACGTGAATTCCGTGGGGCGCTGGGGAGAACTCTACACCGGCGAAAAGGTGTTCGGCGAGGATTGCTCCGGCGGTTGGGAATGCCATAGCGGATTGTGCGTCAAGACTCCCAACGGTCAGGTGTGCAGTCGTCATTGTGACCTTGGCTGTCCCGATGGTTGGGAGTGCGGAGTGTGCATCGACTCGTGCCCGTTTTCGCCCCTGGCGGATGTCTGCCTGGTGCCGTGCACGCCGGAGTGCAGCGGGAAGTCGTGCGGCGACGACGGTTGCGGCGGCGCCTGCGGCTTGTGCGAGGCTGGTACGAAGTGTGGAGCCTCCGGCGCGTGCGAGCAGTGCACGGCCGATTGTGCAGAACGCATTTGCGGACCCGACGGCTGCGGCGGCAGTTGTGGCGACTGCGACGACGGTTCCATGTGTACTCCGGACGGCCTGTGTGCGGCCTCCGGCACTGGCGGAAGCGACGATGCCGACACCGGATCCAGTGGCGGCTGCTCCGCTGTAACTGCCGGTGTTCCAAGCCACCTGATCCTCCTGTTGCTGGCCGCTTTCCTCCTCGCCTTTCGCAGGCGTATCGCCTGAAATAGATCTTCCGGGTTGCACAGAGCGCCAACTGCATTATCTTGTTGTGCGGCAGTTGAAATCTGACGAAACCTGGCGAGGGTAAATGATGGCGAAGGCTAGCAAGTACAAATTCCAGACTGAGGCGAAAGAGTTATTGGACCTCATGGTCTACTCAGTCTATTCCAACAAGGACATCTTCTTACGGGAGCTTATTTCCAACTCTTCCGATGCATTGGACAAGCTGCGGTTCGAGAGCTTGAGCGATTCGACTCTCGAGGAGTTCGCAGCCAATCCCACCATCCGAGTCATCCCCAACCCGGCTGACCGGAAACTGTCCGTCGAGGACAACGGTATCGGCATGAGCCGGGACGAGCTGCGGGCCTTTATCGGAGTCATCGCCAAGTCGGGAACGAAAGAGTATGTCGAACTGCTCAAAGAGGCCAAGAAGGCGAATCTGCCGGAGGAGCTTATCGGGCAGTTCGGCGTGGGCTTCTACTCCAGCTTCATGGTTGCCGAAGAGGTGACCATAGTTACCCGCAAAGCCGGCGGCGACGATGCCTACGAGTGGAAATCCACCGGCGACGGGACCTACACCATCGCGGACGCGACCCGAGATGTCCCGGGAACCACGGTGACGTTGCAGTTGAAGGATGTGGACGACGATGCCGGCGTCAAAGACTACACCGACGAGTGGGTCATCAAGGAAATCGTCAAGAAGTACTCCGACTTCGTGGGCTATCCCATCGTGATGAAGGTCAACCGTTCGGAAGTGGAGCGAGACGAGGAAGGGAAGCCGGTCGAAGGCGCCGAGCCCAAACTGGTGAAGACGGACGAGACCCTCAACTCCATGAAAGCGATCTGGACCAAATCGGAATCCGAGGTGGAAGATGAGGAGTACAACGAGTTCTACAAGCACCTGACCAGGGATTGGACTGAGCCGCTGCTCCGTTTGGTCAGCCGTGCGGAAGGCACCACGGAATTCCGCACGCTGCTCTACGTTCCCTCCAAGGCGCCCTTCGATATGTACTGGAAGGAGGCGCCCCATGGGGTGCAGTTGTACATCAAGCGCGTCTTCATCATGAGCGACTGTCAGGATCTGCTGCCCATGTACCTGAGGTTCGTCAAAGGCGTGGTGGATTCCGAGGATCTGCCGTTGAACATCTCCCGGGAGATCCTTCAGCAGGACCGCAACGTCAAGACCATCCGCAAGCACGTGATGCGAAAGCTGTTTGGGATGCTCAAGCAGGCCATGGATGGGGAGGGTGAGAAGTATCTGACCTTCTGGAAGGAGTTCGGGAAGGTGTTGAAGGAAGGGATCTTCGGCGACCAGGAGAATCAGGAAACGCTCTTAGGTCTGTCCCTGTTTGAATCGACCGCCTCCGACACGGAGCTCACGTCATTGGATCAGTATATCGAGCGGATGAAGGAAGGGCAGGAAGCGGTCTACTACCTCACCGGCAAGAGCAGGGAGGCCATCGAAAGCTCTCCCCATCTGGAAGCGCTGAAAGCCAAGGAATACGAAGTATTGCTCCTTTCCGACGCGGTGGACGAGGTGTGGGTGCAGTCGGTGATGGAGTACAAGGAGAAGAAGCTGGCTTCCGTGGGTAAGGGCGAGGTGGAGTTGGGTACGGAAGAGGAGAAGAAGAAGGCGCAGGAAGAACGTGAAGAGAAGGAGAAGGACTACAAGGGACTGCTGGAACTGATCAAGGGCAAACTGGAAGAACACGTCAAGGAAGCCAGGCTGTCCTCCCGGCTCACGTCCTCTCCTGCGTGCCTGGTCGGCGAAGCTCACGATATGTCGCCTCAACTGGAGCAGATGATGCGTGCGGCAGGCCAGGAGATGCCTAAGATGAAGCGGATCCTGGAGCTTAACCCGGAGCACGCCGTGCTCCAGAAGATGCACGGGCTTTTCGAGAAGAACAACGAGGACCCGCGTCTGGGCGACTATGCGCAGGTGCTGTTCGGCCAGGCGGTTCTAGCGGAAGGAAACATGCCTCCCGACCCCGCCGGCTTCAGCCGGCAGGTCGCCGACCTCCTCGTCGGAGCCCTGGGAGAAGAGAGGCGTGAAGGCGTGAAGGCGTGAAGGCCTGAAGGGCTGCCCGACGTGGATGCCGTACCTCCAAGCCTCCAGGTCTCCAAGCCTCCAAGCCTGCCTACTCCGTCGATACGCAACAGGCCAGGAACCAGGTTCTAAGCTTTGGACCGAAGCGGTTGCGTGGGAGCGCTTGGACTGCGGCCTCGTCGGTTTCGGTGAGGTCCACCACCTGGCCCGCCTCGAATTTCCCGCTTTCTGTTTCTACTATGAACACCACGGGAGAGGATGCTTTTGTCGCGTCTGATCCCTGGTGGATCACCACCCCGGTGTCTCCCGAGGTGAGGAGCACGGGAGTGCATGGGGGGAAGATGCCCACGCACTTGACCATGGCCGCGGTGAGGGTCGGTTCGAAACGCTTGCCCGCTTGTTTCACCAGCAGGTCGATGGCAGCCTGGGCCGGCGCGCCCGGGGAGCTGATCAAGGTGGAGTCATATCTGTCCACCACTCCCAGCAACTGAGTGTACGGGTGGGGAGCGGCGCCGGAGTCGTAGAGTTGTTTGGCGGAGAAGTCCAGGCGGTTCTCAAACACCACCATCATTGCTGATCTGATCAACGGTCCGGCGCCTTGCCAGGCCATCATCTTCTGCACCGCTACCTCAGGCACGCGCATCAGAACTTTGCGCTGGTCCTCGGGAAGGAAGAGCAGGTCGGACATGGGATGGGGGAGACGGCGTGCGAGTAGCAATCTGGCGATGTCGTGAAGGAAGCCGGCCATGCCCAGTTCCAGGAGCGCATCGGTGGCCAGCCGCAGCCGCTGCCCCAGCAGTGTGGCCAGGATGGCCACGTGGGCGCAATGGCGCCCCAGCGGAGGGCCTCCCCAGGGTGAGCTGATAAGGCCGACGAGCAGGCTCTCTCCGCCCTTGGATTGTTCTGCGAGCAGGCGAAGACCCCTGTGCACTTTGACCAGGTCGGGAGACCGGTCCGCGGCCACGGCTTCGACCAGCCGGTTGCCCTCGTCAACGAGGGACATGTAAAGGCGCAAGAGCAGCTCGTGACGGTCAACGCCGATGCCTCGTCCGTGGGTCGCGGCCAAAGACTTGCCGGCCGTGGCTCCCGTCGGCCCTCGCTGTCCGGTGGAGGCGCTGCCCGCCTGCTCCCGCGCGACCGCGGCCGCGCCTTCCCGGGCCGCCATTAACTTGATGCCGTCAACCCCTTCGCTCACCAGCTTTTCCGACGCTTCGGCATTCCCTGCGGCCTCTCTGAGAGCGACGAACAGCCGCACCAGGTTTTCGGCCCGGGTTTCGGGCGGGAATACGGCTTGACCCACGCCGGCCTCCAGGAGCAGGGAGGTAAGCTGTTGCATTTTGGAGTAGTCGCCGAAATCCAGTCGTACGATCTGCTGGTTGATAAAGAACGTGTCCGGGGTGACCTGAACGAGCAGCGGAACTTTCGCTACGTCGAAAAACACGTCGAGCTGTTGCTCGATGTCGTCGAAGAAGCGCTTCACCATCTGGTTGTTGGCTTCGTAGAATTTCAACACCTGTGCGAGGCCGTTGATGGTAAGCAACAGTTTGCCGCCGGACTCCGCGACCCAGGCGCTCAACGGGTCCTGGGGGGCTCTGGAATCAACGGTGGGAGTTCCGGCTCCGGGAGGAGGGGGAGCGCCGTTGTCTGTTCCATTGCCGCTCATTTGGTTCTTCCTCCGCCCCGCGCACCCTGCAGTTTCTTGATGACGGCCGTGGCGGCCTCCTGAACCCGCCCCCTTTTCAGCCACCCCTTGGTAAGGGGTTTGATAAGCTCTATCCACACCGGGTCCCCTTCGTCGGCCAGCGCCGCGAGCATCAGCAGCTTGCGCTCCTCGGCTCGATTCCGAGAACCCTGGGCCAGGAACTGGGAGAACGGCTCCTTTACCCGTTCATGGCCGTAGCGGGCCAGGATGCGAAAGGTGCGGCGGATCTGCCGGCTGTGGAGTTCCGGGTCAAGGCGTTCCGCCGCGGCCAGCAGCCCGGGAATGGCCTGGGGAAGGGAGGTCTTTTGCACCCACGAGAGCAATTCGTCGATCCACTCCGGCGGATTGTCCGGCCTGCTGGTCTGCCTGGAGACCCCGGCTAAAGTGTTGCGGTTCACCGGGAGCATCTTGAGCAGGGTCTTGCGCACTTTCTCGTTGGGGTGGCCCAGCAGTTCGAGGATTTCCGGTTCTTCCAGCCGGGCGGGTGTTGCGGCTAGCGCTTTCACCCCTTCCAATACCTCGTTTTCGTCCTCCGATGTCAGTTGGTCGAGGCGGAACTGGGAAACATCGACTCCCGATTTCTCGAGAAATCCGAGTAGCGCCAGGCGGGCCTGCCGCTCGGCAATGGTGTCTGCGCCGCCGGCCAACACCTCAAGGGCCTCGGTGGGAAGGAAGCGGAATACCGCAGCCAGGGTCTTGACCCAGTCGAGGTCCCACTCAGTCATCCTAAGTACCACCTGCTGCAGCGTTTCCGGTTCACCCAGCGCCGCACCCAAACTGGTCATCAACTGGTCATTGTCTTCCAGCTTGCGGGATGCCTGCACCAGGCTCCCCAGAATGTTCCTCACGGCCATAAGATCCCGGTTGCGAATGTACTCAAGAAGAACCTGACAGCCTCCGGCAAGCAGATGCGCTTTGCGTTCTTCGTCGCGTCGATAGGTGACCAGAGTCTGGCTCCAGATACCTGCCCACCGAGGCACCACCTGTTGTTTGGCCCGGGTGTACAGCTCTTTGAGCTGCAACTCCAGTTCGTCGCCTTCCCCGGCGTCACGGCGCACTGTCCTGGTGGCCAGCGCCCGGTCTTCCGCCTGTCCCAGGGCCGCGGGATTCAAGCGGGCCAGGATTTCCGCATCGTCCGCGTCGACAACCACCAGGTCCTCGATGTCGGTGACGGTTTCCCAACCTTCCGGCGCCGGTCCGCTGCCTTCCCAGGCGTTTTGTTCAATATCGCCGCCCGCTGCCGCGGCCTGCTCAAGCACCTCGCCTATGGGCGCCCCCGTTTCGAGGAAGGTGTCCACAGCCTGGAATTGCACGTGGGCGAACTCCTTCGACCACATGTACGTAACGAGGTCCTGCCCCGATTCTTCCAGGTGTCCCCTCTTGGTGCGCAAAACGTCGACGAAGTCGGCGAGTTCGTCCCTGGAAATACCCCGGTTGAGCGTTAGATGCCTGATACCGTCTGCGAACAGTTCGTAGGCGATCCCCTGCTTACCCTCCTCGGGCTGCATCATGGCAGAGTTCTGGTAGTAGAAGGCATCCGGCTTGATGGTGATCTCCACCACCGGGATCTGTTCGAAAAGATGGTCCGAAGCGGCCAGCAGATCTTCCAGAAATTGTTGGACACTGGCTCCCTTCCCCATGTACAGGGTCATCGCCTTAGCCGTCTTTACCATTACAACGAACAGCTCCTTTACTGCCGCGGTCGCGCCGGCATCGGCGGGAGCATCGGGGGCGATGGAAGCTCCGTCAGGGGGGATGTTATTCGCCTCGTCCATAATTCCATTTCTACCCGAAAAGCGGCCCGGGCTCAAGGTTGGCGGAAAGGGCGTGGACATAGCTTATCTTTCATGTTATCCCACCTCAGTTGGGAGGTGCCGGGTGAAAGGCTATGTGCATACCATCATGGGTCCAATGTTCTCGGGGAAGACCTCGTTTCTGCTTCACGAACTGGAGAGGTTCGCCCGCGCCGGGCGGAAGGTCGTGCTGTTCACTGCGGACAGCCGGGCGGATAATCCCGTGGTGCACTCGCAGCGCCCTCTCTACAAAGGCATCAGCGTGGTGAAAAGCAGAGATGCGGACCGCATCTGGGCCGAATCTAGAGCCTTTGACGTGGTAGGAGTGGACGAGGTGCAGTTCTACGAGCCGGCAGTGGTTCAGGTGCTCAGCCGGCTCGCCTTGGAAGGCCGCATCGTGCTGGCCAGCGGACTTGACCAGGACTTCAGGGCCGAACCGTTTATGACGACGCTGCGCCTGGTGACGGAGAGCGAGAAGCTCACCCGTCTGACTTCCGTCTGCCAGAACTGTGGCTCCCTGCTGGCCATTCGCAACTACCGCAAAGTGGACTCCGATGAACGAATCCTGGAGGGTGCTGACGAGGTCTACGAGGCCAGGTGCCGCAACTGTATGTCCATGGGGCCCCGTCTCCCCGTTTAGAGCAAAACTTGCCACACAGCTAAACTGAAGTGACAATCGTCCGTAGATATTCTGTCGGGTCTTCTCACCCGGCGTAGCGGAGTGACTGGTGCCAGAGCGAAGACAACACACGCGACTGCTCAAAGACATTGACTTCTACTGCTATGTTGACGGCGAGCGCTTCGACTCCGCCAGTGTCGACATTTCCGCGGGCGGCGCGTTTCTCGCGACCGAAGATGACTTGAGGATGGATGCCTCAGTTTTGATTTTCCCCAAGGCGGAAAAGGGGAAGGAGCAACCCGCCATGCTCGTGGGCAGAGTGGTACGCCGGCAGATGGGTGCGAGCCCCGGTTTAGGAGTTCAGTGGCGGGGCTGCATCTGCCGGGAAGGAGTGCCGGGTATCTATCAGTTCCTCGAACGGTACCTCGAACTCAAGCACACCTTACTGCCCGAGCCTCCTCATGAGGTTGTGGGCGCTCCGGTAGTGGCGTTCGATTTTGAAAATGTCCGCTTCTATGTGCCGGCAGTCGCTGATCTGCCCGATCCGGCAAGTCTCACCGCATCCGACGCGCCTGAGGCCGCCGGCCTGGACGAGTTGGGTGCGCCCGTGGCCGAGGCTCTGGTCCAAAGCCCCACATACTCCCGTTCCGGTGAGTCGGGGGCGGTGACCACCATTCTCGGCCGTCAGCGTGGGCGGGTCCCTGTGCAGATTCCGGTGCAGTTTCTCGTGGACGACCGCAAATACGACGGCGTGGTCACCGCACTGGGGATTACCACCATGTTCTTGAACACGGACGAGCGGATCAGGCCGGGGTCAGGGAGAGTGGTCCTGCCCTTTCCTATCCCAGTGGAGTCGCAGCCCCTTATGGTTCGCATGCACTGCGCGATCATGAGGATCGAAGACGCGACGCAGACGCGCAGCGACGGCGTAGACCTCTCTATCCAGCACATCGAGGAGCGCAAGAGCCCGGGCCTGTTCCAGCGCTACGTCAAGTACCTGTTCTATCGCATGCACACCCGCGAAGATCAGTTCGAGACGACCAGACCCTGACACACCCAGTCCCAACGAACTATCAACGGTTTCCTTTCTAATGCGCAATCTTTTGGCTAACATGGGGGCAGCCGCGGGACACTAACTGACGCCGCGTTCCAGAGGACGAGATGAAGAATTTTGGACTGATGACGCTCGCCTTGCTCCTGGCCGCCTGCTCTGGCGGTGGGATGGTCAAATTGACGGTGGAAAAAGACGCCGGAACGGGCGACGATACCGTTGACGACACGTTGGCGCGCTTTGACTCCGGGCATGAGTTGTTCGGGCCCTTGGACCTTGCTTCGCCTGACGCCGGCGGTGACGACCAGGGCGGGACTGCGGATAGCTTCGACCTGGCCCCCGAGCCGGGGGAATTCGGCTATCCGTGCGAAAGCGACGACCAGTGCAACTCGGGCTTCTGCGTGGCCACCGCCGATGGAGATGTATGCACCATTTTCTGCGAGGAAGAATGCCCCTCGGGATGGGAGTGTGCCCTGCACAAACCTTCCCTCCCCGACCAGCTCTACATTTGTGTGCCGAGCTACTTGAACCTGTGCCGGCCGTGCCAGACCAACTCTGATTGCGAGGTCTACGGCACCGACTCGGGACAGTTGTGTATCGCCTACGGTGAAGGTGGGAATTTCTGCGGCGGAGAATGTGGTAGTGATGACGATTGCCCGGAAGGTTATCAGTGCGACCTGGCGTTGGGCGTGTCCGGGCAGGAGTCGATGCAGTGCGTGTTGAGTGAGGGAGAATGTGAGTGTGCCGAGTGGTTTGTGGACGAAATGGCAGTTACTGAGTGCTATGTGGAGAATGAGTGGGGCGTTTGTCTGGGCGGAAGGGCTTGCTATGAAGATGGTTTGAGCCAATGCAATGCAGCTCTGCCGGCCGCGGAAGCTTGTAACGATGTAGACGACGATTGCGATGGCGAGACCGACGAAGAGTTGGATGGTGGGGAGTGCACGGTTGAGAACGATAACGGCGTGTGCTCAGGCACCCAGCACTGCGCGGCCGGAGAGCTGACCTGCGACGCTCCTTTCCCCGCACCGGAAGCTTGCGATGGAGTGGACAACAACTGTGACGGCATCGTGGACGAAGAGTACCCCGATACCGATGGAGATGGGCTGGCCGATTGTCTCGAAACCGACCTGGACGATGACGGCATTGCCAACAGCGCGGACAATTGTGTTGGTGTAAAAAACCCGGGGCAGGAGGATTTTGACCTGGACGGGGATGGTGACGCATGTGACCTGGACGACGACAACGACCAGGTCGCGGATGAGGAAGACTGTCAGCCCCTGGATGGAGCGGTGTATCCCGGCGCCGAGGAGTTGTGCAACGGAGTTGATGACAACTGTGACGGCCAGTTGGACGAAGGTTTTCCCGACGAGGATCTGGACGGTGTGCCCGACTGCCTGGACACCGATGCTGATGGTGATGGTATTCCGGACAATCTCGACAATTGCAAGGGGTTGTTCAACCCGCAGCAACTCGACCAGGACGAGGACGGTTTCGGGGACGCTTGCGACGACGACGCCGACGGTGATGGAATTGATGACAGTGCGGACAACTGTGTTGGTGTAGAAAACCCGGGGCAGGAGGACAACGACCAGGATGGCCTGGGGGATTTGTGCGACGACGACGACGATAATGACGGTGCGCCTGACATAACTGACAACTGCCACATGACGCCCAACCCGGGGCAGGAGGATTCGGACCTGGACGGCAAAGGGGACGCGTGTGAGGACGACATCGACGGAGATTCGGTGCCCGATGCAGACGACAACTGTGTTGCCGTCAAGAACCCGTTGCAGCTTGACCTGGACGGGGACGGCCTCGGGGACGCTTGCGACGATGACGCCGATGATGATGGCGTTGACGACAGCGCGGATAATTGTGTCGGTGTGAAAAATCCGGGGCAGGAGGATTTGGATGCTGATGGCTTGGGAGATGAGTGTGACACGGACGTGGACGGCGACGGCATTCCGGATGGGTTGGACAACTGTCAGGAACTGTTCAACCCGCTGCAGCTTGACCTGGACCTGGACGGGCTAGGTGACGACTGCGACGAAGATATGGACGGCGATTCTCTACCCAACAGTATGGATAACTGTGCCGGCATGAGCAACGTGGGTCAGGAAGACTTCGACCAGGACGGAATGGGTGACGTGTGCGACGACGACGATGACGGTGACGGCGACCCGGATCTGTCGGACTGTGCTCCTTTCGACCTGGAAATCCATGCAGGTGCGGTGGAAGAATGCGACGGCATCGATAACAACTGCGAGTTGGGCGTGGACGAAGGTTTCAACGATAGCGACCTCGATTCTTTCAAGGACTGTGTGGACCTGGATGACGACAACGACGGCGATCCGGATGTCACCGATTGCGCTCCCCTGGACCCGGCGGTGCACGCCAAGGCCGCCGACGTGTGCAACGCGGTGGACGACAATTGCGACGGGGTGGTGGATGAGGGATTCGGCACGGTAGAGTGTGGTCAGGGGCAGTGTTTTCACCTGGTGGAGGAGTGCCTGGGCGGTGCGCCCCAGGTGTGCAATCCCTTTGCCGGCGCTGCAATTGAGGCGTGTGACGGCGAGGACAACGACTGCGACGGTGCGGCGGACGAAGATATGGGAACCACCACCTGCGGCCTTGGCGAGTGCCTTCATACCGTCAGCAACTGCGTCGGTGGTATCGCACAGGACTGTGATGAGTGGGAGGGTGTTGGTGTAGAAATATGCGACGGCCTGGACAACGATTGCGACGGTCTTGTGGACGAGGGTTTGGGCACGATTACGTGCGGACTGGGAATCTGCGAGCACACGGTGCTGGCTTGCGTGGACGGCGTGGTGGTGGAGTGTGACCCGTTGCAAGGTGCACTGGACGAGGTCTGCAATGGCGCGGACGACGACTGCGATGGTGAAGCGGACAACGATCTCGGGACCACCACGTGCGGCTTGGGCGAGTGCGAGCACACCATCGACAACTGTGATGGTGGTATCCCCCAGGTCTGCAATGCGGAGGAGGGTGTTGGTGTAGAAACATGCGACGGTCTGGACAATGACTGCGACGGGGCGGTCGACGAGGAACTGGGAACCACGACTTGCGGGCTGGGCGCGTGCGAACACACGGTGGACAATTGTGTCGATGGTATCCCCAAAGTCTGCGATCCGATGGAAGGTGCTGAGCTCGAGGAATGTGGGGACGCCATTGACAACAACTGTGATGGAGTCGCTGACGAACAGTGCGCGACTTCGTGCATGGACTGGAAGGCGTTAGACCCGGATGCGCCTGATGGTTTGTACCTCATCGACACTGACGGACCGGGCCCGGCTCTGCCTTTCGAGGCGTGGTGCGATATGACCATCGACGGCGGCGGCTGGACCCGTTTCTTCTGGGTCGATGCGGCCTTCCCAAACAACAAAGACCCGTTCGAATTCGAGGTTTGGGAGTGCAACAATCAAAACTCGCACTGCCGGGCAGGTATCCCGGCAAATGTGGAGCCCGAAGACCTGCTGGTCATTGACAAGACGGACGGAGCGTACGCGGCCTGGCACTTCGACCCGGCCAACAACGTTTCCAACGCGGTGCTGGGGGCACTAAGAGATCGCAATCCGGTCTGCCTGGTCAACGGGCAAGCCTTCAACCCCTATACGGTGAGCAGCGCTGAGCAATTCTGCGGCACGGGGCTTGAAGGAGGCTGCGACAGTTTCTTCTATACGGAAGGGACCTGCGACGGCGGAAAGACAAATGCCGGGTCATGGGGCGTGAACTGGGACGGCGATTCCGGCTGTTATGCGTCGGCGTTCAAATTTGGCGACGTGAGTACGCCCTGCTGCGGTTGCATCATGAACGGCTCCGATTGGGCCTTCTTGAACTACACCGGTGTCAAGGATGAGTCTGGAGAGATCTACTATAGGTGAGGAAGGCGATGAAGAGTACCGGCTGGTTATGCGCGATGGCGATAGTGATTTTGTGTGCGGGGCGATGTGGGGGGTCCGGGGATTCGGAAGGAGAGCCGGAGGTTGGGAAGACTGTGGATTCCAAGGCTGAGACTGCGGCCCCGGTCCCCGACACCGCGGCGCCGCCGTCGGACGCTGGGAAGACGGAGGTGGCGCCGGAGGTGGTGGAGAGTTTTACTCCAGCGGACCTGGCGGCGTTGGTGGACGAGGAGCTGTACCTTTCGGACCTGGAGTTCATAGCCGAGCCACGGCCGCCGGGTTCCGAGCACTGGCAGGCGGTTCAGGACCTGTGTAAGGAGCGTTTCGAGCAGCTAGGGTTTGAGGCTTCCTTGCACGACTACGGCAGTGGAATCAACGTCATCGGCGTCAAAACGGGCGTCGAACTGCCTGAGGAGCAGGTGCTGGTGACGGCCCACTATGATCACATCTTCAACTGCGCCGGGGCCGATGATAACGGGACCGGCACCGCAGGAGTATTGGAATCGGCCCGGGTACTCTCCATGGCCGACTATTCTCGTACCCTCATCGTCGCCTGCTGGGACGAGGAGGAGCTGGGCATGGTGGGGGCTTATGCGTATGCGTTGGAGGCGAAGGACCGGGGCGACGACATCGTTGTGGCCTTTGTCTACGAGATGATCGGGTACAAGAGCGACGAGCCCGGCTCCCAGGAGATCCCCATGGGTTTTGAATACATATTCCCGGAGCAGATCGCGGAGTTGGAGAAGAACGAAATGAGGGGTGATTTCCTGGCCATTGTCTCAGACGACTGGGCCAACGAGCCGGCGGAGTTGATCGCGTCTTACGGCAAGGAGAACGGCCTGCCCGCCTTTGTACTGGAACTGACACAAGGCCAGAAGAACAACGCGATGTTTCACGACTTGAGGCGTTCCGATCATTCCGCGTTCTGGGCCGCGGACTACCCCGCCATGATGCTTACCGATACCGCCAACTTCCGCAACACCCACTACCACTGCAAGGACGGCCCGGATGTAGTGTCGGACCTGGACCACGAGTTTGCATCAAAGATAATCAGCGCGACGGTGAACTCAGCGGCCGAGATGCTGGGGGTACTCTAGAAAGACACTTCCCCGACCTGCACCACGTCCTTGGACTCACGCAGACGCACGGTGATGGTCTGGCGTTTCTCGTTTTTGCGGCCGTAGTTGGTGAACACGTCCACCATGAGGGTGACCGAGCCGGTGAGCGTCGGCGCGCTGGAGCCGTAGTAGTTGACCTCGAGCTTGTATTTTCCCCGCATGCTCTTTTTCAGCAAGTACTCCTCGGGGCCGTAGCCCTGGGTGAAGTCTCTGGACACCAGGCCGCCGATCTGGGTGCGGTTGTTGCTGTAGTCGGCCTTTTCACCCGTCGGTTCCGTGACCCACAGGTCCATGTCGGTGAGATCCGTGTCCCAGGTGAATACAATGCGCACGTCCACATCCAACAGTTTTAACACTCGCCCATCCATTTCCGGGAGACCTTTTGAGCCGGAACGTTTCGCCCGTGCATGGATGCGGTTCAGCTCCATGAGCGCGGGGAGTTCGATCTCTTCGAAGCGGTCCCACTCCTCGGTGATGACCTTGTACATCAGCGTCAGGGCTTCCGGGAATCTCTCCAGACGATCGAGAACGAGGGCGAGGTCCCGGTAGGACTGGGGTTCCTCCGGCCGCAACCGTTTCACCTCTTCGAAGAGCTGGCGGGCCAGGTCCAGCTTTTCAGCCTGAACCAGGCGGTAGCCCACTACTCGCAGCAACGCTGGGTTCTCCAACTCCAATTCGACGATGTTGGAGAGCACTTGCAACGCCAGGCGGTCTTTCCCCTTTTTGAAGAAGAAGTCGGCGCAATCGAGAAAGAAAGCGGGGGAAGTTCCGTGTTCTTCGCGCTCCGCCATATAGGTGGAGAAGTACTTCTTTGCCGTCACCGTTTTCAGAGCCTTCAGGTAGGGGGTGTCCGGGTCCCATGCCTTAATGGAGATTGACGGCTCGGGTGGAGGGGCGTCGGCTCCGGGCTTCTTGTCTTTTTTCGCATCTGCTGGCCCCGGTCTGGCTACCCCCACACCGGCGGCGGAGCCGCCCGAACCATATCCCACCGCCCCGTCCATTGCCTCTTCTTCCCTGGAAGCGGCGCCCGCCATGACCCGTGCAGCCGTCTTCTTCTTGGGACTCATGACCGGTTTCTTGGGAATCTCAAACTTCGTGTTCCACCATTCCACCCGGCCTTCCCACAGCCCGGCCACGCGGTCGAGTTTCTCCTCCACCCGCTCCTTCTCCTGGCGGTCAAGGTCATGCATGGCCTGGTAGAATTCCTTGCGCATTTTCGGCAGGGATTCGGGCGGCGGGATCTTGTGTTCTACGTACTGGTCCAGAGTTTCCAGAACAAGCAGAGAGGTCCCCGGCGTCACCAACCCGAAATCCCGGCCCACGACCACCAGCTCGTCCTTGTTCTTCTCGGGCATCATGAGCAACTCGTCCACCTTCTTCTGGGCCCAGAAGAAACGTATCATCCTGCCCGTGGCCGCACCGGCCCTGGAAATGGTCACCGGCCGTTCGTGCAACTCCCTTCCTTTGAAGCCGTATCGCAGAACGAGTTTTGCTTCAGCACTCTTGAGCTTCCCAACCAGCACGAATCGTCCTTGCACAGGCTGCATCACCGAAGGGTACCGCCCTTCCACTTTGCCGTCGTCCACGCGAGCGGAAAGGAACGAATACGGCGTGGCTCCGATCTGGGGCAGCACCGCGTCGTCGGTGTGACGAGCCAGGTTGAAGTACGCGCCGCCGGAACTGAGCGCCAGATGGCGCAAGAAGGCGTGGTTGGTGGTGGGGTCTGCTGAGAAGATGTAGACCGGGGCGTCGAATTCGCCCGGCTGCTCCTTGCCGAAGTTGGAAATGCCGTCGCTGAAGAGGAGGTAGAAGTCGGGGGTGTCACCACTCTTCGTCGGGGCGATAACTCCCATCTGGGTGCCGCCGTCGTATTGCACCGATTTCAGCGCGGCCAGAAGTTCTCCCGTATCACCCTTCTCAACCACAAACCGTCGGGCTTTCTCGATATCGTTGCGGAACAGGATCAGGTTTACCGTCACTTTGTCCGCGTTGAGTTGCCAGAGGTATTTCTCTACCAACACCAGTTCCCGGTCGTGGTTATTCAGGCCACGGGAGGCTGACGCATCCCACAGGATGGTGATCTGCTTCGGCACGCCCTTGGTGCTGGCCGTGCCACCGATCAGAGGCGGAACGTCGTTGACGTAGAAGTAGTATTCGCCGTCGGGGGCTTTTTCCACTACGACGTTCTGTTTGTTCACGTCCGGAATTGCGACGGCCATGTCGTCGGTCAGCTTGCCTCCCTTCAATTCCACCTCAGCCACGTAGCTGTCCCGCCACTTCTCGAACGAGAAGTTGGCCAGGCTGCCCTTTTTTACCACCGGCTTTGTCTCCGATTTGATCACCTCCACCCGCACCGACAGCACGTCCACTGGGTCCCGGAAGTTCATGGGCAGGTGGTACACCGGCCCGCCCTCGTCGTAGACAAGCTCCGAAAGATATCGAACCATGACCGTCCGCGTTCCTTCCGGCGGGATCGGGAAGACCCTGGTCTTGAAATTATTGCCCTTTACCCACTCCACGAGCCCCGGGTCGATCCCCTTTCGCACCTCGATCTCGAACACCTGGCGGGCGCGGTCTTTGGCCACCACCACGCCGTCCACCATCACTCCATTAATGTCCAGCGCGTACCCGCTGATGGTCGCGCCTTCGGGGAGTGGGAAGTAAAGATCCCCTGCCATCTGGCGGGAGTGGGGGTTGTAGAAAGTCATGGTCATTGTGGTCTCAGCCACATAGCCATGAATCTTTGCATCCACCGCCACCCGGGCCAGTTTGATGGGCTCTGATTTCTCACCCATCTTTACCATCATCGCCGGCGGCGGCAGTTCCTGCGCCTGCACTACCCCCGCAATCAGCACCAATTGTGCCACTATCATCATCAGTATGTTCCTAAGCATATCGTTCCTCCGATGTGTTTCCCGAAACCCGAAACCGGAAATCCGAAACGGGCTGAGCCGTCCGTGCCATGTTGCCCGGATACGAGAGAGTCGACAACAGGTTTGATCTATTTGTTCCGCGGTCACGGTTTTGTTTGTGCCTACTGCCCTGCCAGGGAGAAATCATCCCAATATGCGGTGTGCGAGCAGCCGCCGCAGCAGTCTAAGGTAAAACGGACCTCGTTGAAGGAAGGGAGTTGGGCCATGGAGATTTCGGCGGTGCCGGTGGTGTTGCCGTCGGTGACGGTGAAGGTGACGTCCAGGCCGTCGACGATGATTGTGAAGTGATACCAGACCCCCGACTGGTACGAGGGGGCGCCGGGGATGGGGACGAGGGAGGATGAGGCTCCCGACGGGTCTTCATACTTGTACATGAACGGACCGCTCGAGCCGCAGAAACCCTGGGTCAGGATGCCGACGTAGCTTCCCGGCCCGGTAACTACGAATTTGTCTGCGCCGGAAGTGGACGCGGTCTGGTACCAGATCTCCGCCTGGAATGACTGTATCGAAGGTTCAATATCGAAATGAGCGCCGGCGCCGTTGTTCCCATAGCTGCTGATCGACATGTCCCCGCTGTGGGCAGCCCCATCGGTGTAGTGGACGTTTTCTGCCGGGCCGTTGTTGGCCGACCAGCCGCCGTTGGAAACGTCGTCACCCGCGTTGGGGCTGCTGCCGTCCAGCGCTTCTTCTCCGTTGTCTTGGTAATCGGCCGGAGTGACGCATTGGCCGTTCGAACAATCTTCACCGTCGCCGCATTCCCCGCAGACGCTGTCACATCCGTCGTCGCCGCACTCCAGGCCCGCGCATTGCGGCACACAGGTGTAGGGCAGTTCCCAGGCCTTTGCGAGTGGGTGGTGTAGAAACTCATCGGAGGTCAGCGCACGCCCCATGAGCCGAACCGAGTCGATCACCCCTTCGAAGTAGCCGTAGTTGCCGTGGGAGCCGATGTAGAGGGGGCCTTCATTCTGCCCCGGATTCGGACCCGGGGTTTCCACGTCGGAAAGATAGTTCACCAGGATCTGTTGGGTAGCGATTGACGACAAAGCAGAGAGGACAGACCATAACTCCAGTTCCAGCGGGCCGCTGCTCTCCAGGTGTGAACCTGCGTCGAAATACACGTACCCGACATCGGAGTTGCTGATTTCCACCCGGAATGCGCCGGAACCTCCGCCCTTGTTGAATACTGCGTGATCCGCGGTGGTGAAATCCTCCGGATTGACAGCCGCCTCGGCGGTGAATTGCTCGACATTGTAGAGAGGATGGTGCGGAATCTGCACAAAGCTGTCCGCACCATTGAACCAGAGCCCCACGTTCTCCAGCGACGGGGCCCACTGAGGTGAGCCCGCCAGAGTCCCGTGATTCCGGGCAACGGATGCATCAATGGCCAGGTCGCCGGACCCGGAATTGAACCGCCACCAGCCTGCGTAACCAGCGCAAGGAGAGAGCAGGCCGACGCAGGTCTGTCCCCCGTTCAGTCCGTACTCGTCTTCGACGAGAGGGGGGGAGTAGCTGGCGTCTGCATCGCCCCACTGCAGGGAATAGCCCTTGAACGGATACGTGCCGGCATCCCCTTCCGGCGCAGTTTCGGTGTCAACCAGGAATTGCATTGTGGGCAGGCCCGGGTTGGCCCGCCGGTAGAGATAATCCGGAGTCTTGGCTACACGGTGGACGAGTACCTCATCCAGGGACCCATTCAGGTAGGCCCATTTTTCCGCACTCTGGGTGGAGTGGTTGCGCATGCCGATGCCGAACCAGCGCTGGCTGGCCGCGTTGATGCTGGTGGTAGTGGTGTCGGGTCCGTTGGCGATTCTTACACCGTCCACGTACAGGTTGACGGTGTCCGATTCGACGTCTCTGACGCCCGCGAAGTGATGCCAGCGTCCGTCGGAATAGTCCAGCGGGGCTGAAATCGAGGCCGAGTTCCAGCCGTCGTCCCGGAACGCAAAGACGGTGTTTCCCGGCGCCACGTAGATCCAGATCTCCTCCCCGCCTGTAGTTTCGAATCCGCACAAGCAGGTCTTGGTCCCCGGCTCCACCCGCGCCCACATTTCGATGGTCACCGGGTCGTCGGGACCCAGGGTCAGGACGTAAGGCGGCTGGACGTAATCGTTGCCGTCGAATGCCAGCGCTCCGGCGGCATCACCCAGTCGGCCTGCGTCCGGAGTGGCGTCGTTGACCACCGCGTCGAAGCCGCCTTCCCCGCTGTCTGCGCCATCGCCGTCAAGGCGCCACCACGCTTCCACGCCGCACAAATCGTCCCGCGCCGCCCAGGTGCCGTCGTCTTCGTCCATGGGGCACGGAGAGTCGGAGTGTGTCCTCGGGCCCAGCAGTTCATGGGAAATGATTTGTGACACACCTTGTGCCGGTATCTCCCGTACCGCCAGGTCGTCAAAGTCGGGTTGTGCCTCGGGTACGAGGGCGTAGGCGTAGGGTTGCCTGGATTCGTAGTACGAAGAGATTTCGAAGGGAGAAAGGGCTCGGGAGAAGAGCAGCACTTCGTCGATGCTCCCGGCGAAGTAGAAGCTGGGTCCGTTGGCGTGGTTGCGATAGCCGATGGACATGTTCTTCAAGGTGCCGCCCGCAAACGTTGCTCCGGAGACCGGCTTTCGGTCTCTTAGAACCCCGTTCACAAAGAGAGCGACAGCAGAGCCGTCGTACACTGCAGCCACATGGCTCCACTGGTTCAGCGGGGCTCCGCCGTAGACCGCACTGACTCCACCTGAGCCCGCTGTCTTGATGCCGCCTCCGAAATAGCTGACGTCGTTGGTAGTGTAGAACGAAAGCCAATAGGAGGCGTCGTTGTTCTGGGTGTGCTCCTTTTCCACGATGAACGCAGACGTCATGGCCTCTGTGGGGTAAACCCAGGCCATGACCGTGAGGCGTTCAAGCCCGACGCCCAGCTGTTCGGCTCCGGTTATCTCGAAGCCGTCGGAAACGCCGTCGAAAGCCGCGGCCTTGTCGGGAGTCCCAAACGCTCCCGGAGCCGATTGCGGAGCCCCCAGTGCGGTTCCGTCGTGACCGTTGGCAGACAGATCTTCCGCCGTACCCTGATCCAATCGCCAGTAGCCCAGAACCGAGTGGTCAAGGATGCCGTTGACCAGCGGCACCATAAACGGCTCGTCCGCGCGGCGCCAACTCGAAGAGTGATCATCGTAGGCGGCTTCTCCCGGAGTGCATTGCCCGCCAGCCAACGCAGGAGAGATCTCCCCACACGGCTCGTACAGGTCGAGTACTATACTCGGCCCGTCGCAGGCGTCGCCCACACCGTTGCCGTCTGCGTCGGCCTGGTCCGGGTTGGGAATGTCGGGGCAGTTGTCGTTGCACGTTTCCGTTGCGCCTTCAGCGCACGGTTCGAGATAGCCTTCAGTGGCCACTTCGTCTTGATCCGGGTCGGGGAGGCCGATGCAGGCGCCGGCCTCACAGAAATCGTCGGTGGTCAGTGGGTCATCGTCGTCGCACGGTTCGAGGTCAGCGTGGGACCAATCGGTGGTTTCTTGGCCCCAATCACACACGAAACAGATGTTGTCCGGGGAGGTCTGTCCCTGGTCGTAGCAGATGCCCTCTATGAGGCAGATGTCCTCCTGGAGGGTGTTGCTGCACGGCCCTGCTCCGGGGCAGATGTCATCGGTGCAGTCGATGTCGTCGTTGCACACCGAGTGATCGATGCTGTGCAGGCAGCCCACATCGGGGTCGCAGTCGTCGATGGTGCACGGCCACTCGTCTGCACAATCGATACCCTGGCCGATGCACCACCCGCCCGCGCACGCGTCCGGGCCGGTGCAAGCGTTGCCGTCGTCGCACGGCTCGTCGTCTGCCGGTGTCGGGGGCAAGCATTGGAAGAGCTCGAGGTCGCAGAGGGTGCTGGTACAGACATTTTCGTCATCGCAGGCGTCGTCACCGTCGCAGCAGGTGGTCTGGCCTTCGCCGCCGGCTTCGTAGTCGTGGAGGCAGCCGATAACCGAGCAGGAGTCGGACGTGCAGATGTTGGCGTCGTCGCATTGATCGTCGTCCGGGGTATGCTGGCAACCTTCTCCGGGAATGCAACTGTCAACGGTGCATTCTATGCCGTCATTACACAAGGTGGGGTCAGGCCAGCCCTGGCAATCGTCCACCGGATGGCAAACGTCGATGGTGCAGAAGATGTCGTCTTCACACAGCGAGTGGTAGGGTTCGTGCTTGCACCCTTGCACCAGGTTGCAGAAATCAACGGTGCATTCCACCCCATCGTCGCAAAGGGTGTCGTCGGGTTCGTTGGAGCAGCCTTCAATCGGATCGCATACGTCCGCAGTGCACGGAACCTGGTCGTCGCATACGGTGCCTTCAGGCAGGTTGGAGCATCCTGCCACGGGGTCGCATGAATCATTGGTGCATGTAACCTGGTCGTTGCAATCGAGAGGTTGTCCGGGCTGGCATCCGGCAAGGGCGTCGCAGGTTTCCGAACCGGAGCAGACATCGTTGTCGGAGCAAGCGTCATCGTCGGGTAGGTGAACCACCGCATCGGCTTCCTCATCACACGCGTCAACGGTGCAATCAACCTGGTCGCCAAGTGCCGGAGGAACTCCTGCGAGACATCCGGTATCTGCGCTGCAGATTTCGGCTCCGTTGCAGAATAGATCGTCGTCGCACGACGAATCCTGGGGCATGTGAACCACAAGGTCTGTCCCCTCATCGCAGCTGTCCACCGTGCAAGCTACCCCGTCGCTGAGATCCGGAGGCGTTCCTGCCAGACAACCGGCTGCGTCGCTGCACGATTCCGGACCGTTGCAGAACTGCCCGTCGTCGCAGGCGGAGTCGTCAGGCTCATGCTGGCAGACTCCTCCTTCGAGGCATGTGTCCACGGTGCAGGCAAATCCGTCGTCGCACACCTTCACCCCTTCTGCCCCGCACACACCCTCCAGGCAGGAGCCCTGCTCGCCGCAAAACTCCGGGGGGAGGTCGCACAGGGTCCCATCTGCCAGCGGGAGGTACTGGCAACCGTCCAGTTCGTCGCAGGAGTTGGTAGTGCAGGAATTACCGTCATCGCAGGTGATGGCGTCCCCGAGGCATTGCAGCGAATCGTCGTCAGAGGGCTTACACATGTCGTCGCTGGTGCAGGAGTCCCCGTCATTGCAGCCCACCCCTTCCTGTTTCCACTCCAGAACGCAGGGGTTTGTGCCCTCTTTGGCGGTGTCGTTGCACCACGCCTTTTTGCACGGGTGTTGCGCCTCGCAAACGTGCTCAGGACCGGCGACACAGATCCCGGAATCATCGCACTGGTCACTGTCGGTGCACGCGTTTCCATCCTTGCAGGGGTAGCCTTCCGCCTCGTTATGCATTACGTCGCACTCGCCACTTTCGTTGTTGCAGGTTGCGAAGATGCAGTCGTCCGGGTTGGAGTCGTTGCATGCGACCGTCTCGCCGCCTGCGCAGGTTCCTTCCTCGCATCGGTCGCCGGTGGTGCACAGGCTGCCATCGCACTCCACGTCCTTGGTCACGCCTTCGTGTTGGCAGCCTGCCTCCGCGTCGCAGCTCTCGTTGGTGCAGGGGTTCCCGTCGTCGCATTCGACGTTGGTCGCGCCCAGGCATAAACCGTCGGCGCTGCAAACGTCACCTTCGGTGCACGCATTGCCGTCGTCGCACGCCACAGCAACCAGCGCGGTGTAGTCGCACGTTCCGTCTGCTTTACACAGATCCTTGGTGCACGGGTTGAAATCGTTGCACTGCGAGTCGGTTGAGCACCCGAAATCGATCTCGGCAGTCTGAATATCGTCCGCCTCACCCAGGTCCCCCTGCACCGCCTCCGGATCACTTCCGCAGGCCCCCAGCACCAGCACCAGCCCCCAGACCACTCTCACCGCGTTCCATCTACAGTCTTTCATGCTTACACCCCTAACAATCCACCGGACAACTCTGGGGCGACTCCCCCAGCCACTGATCACACTCTCCGTCCCCACAGGGCCACACGCACCCGCTCGTGCCGGTGCAGCCCTGGGAATCGGCGGGTTTCGCACCCTCGCACCACTCTTCCGCCACCAACTCGTCGTTGACGTTGCGGCACTCAACAACCCTGGTTTGCGTGCCGTTGCCGCAACCGTTGCTGCACCCGCCCCAGCCGCCCGCGAACCACTCCCCGACGCCCTCTGGCAGGCACTGGAACAGCGAGCAATATTCACCCTCTCCGCATTCCCCGCACGAGCCGTTGCAACCGTCAGTGCCGCACTGCTTGTCCCAGCAATCGGGGACGCAATGATAGACGAGGCCGGCTGCCCGGGTAAGGGGGTGGTGGAGCATCTCGTCCGCGGTCAGGGCCCGATTCATTACACGGACGTCCGCGATGTTTCCCGCCCAGTACCCTGCATTGTTATCCCATCCGATTTGGAGAGGAACGTCCGCTCCCTGGTAGTCGGTGGGGAAGGCCTGTTCGGCCAGCATTCCGTTGTCGAACCACATCTCCATCTGGCCGTTGTCCTCGGTCAGGCGGCCCGCCAGGGCGCGCCAGGTGAATTCTTCAACCTCCGGGTAACCTGACGCCTGCCAGTAGTCCCAGTTGCCCACCTGAAAGACGAACTGGGTGCCCCCCGCGGTGTAGAGGCGGAAGCCGTACACGTGCTGGCCGCCTGGAATGCTGGCCTTGGATGCCACGCCGCCGCCGGCGCCGTAGTCCGCGGCGTAGGTTAGAGCCTCCACGGTGAACGGGGCCAGGTTGAGGAGGGCGTGGTCCTGGACCACCACCTTGTCATCGTTGCCATCGAATGCCATCGCGGGGCCATCGGGTCCGGCGGACCAGAGGGGGGCGCCGGAGACAGAACCGTGGTTTCGTACGGTACTCGAGTCTACGGCAGTTTCGCCGCCGCCCTCGTTGAGCCGCCACCAGCCGGCATATCCGTTGCAGGGAGACAGGAGACCGACGCAGGCCTCACCGCCGTTCAGGCCGTCGGCGTCTGCGACTACGGGCGCTTGATGGGTTGCCTCCTGATCCCCCCACTGCAAGCTGTGGTCCGTGTACGCGTATGTGCCGGCACCGCCGCTTTCTGTTTCGGTGTCAACCAGGAACCGCACCGATGGCAGCCCGGGCTGTGCCCGGCGGGCAAGGTAGTCGTCGGACTTGGCCACAGCGTGGACCAGCAACTCGTCGAGTTTTCCATGGAAGTGCACAATGGGCGTGCCGTCTTCTTTGTTCAGCGCGCCGATAAACGGTTGGAGCCCCGCGCCGTTAAGTCCAGCGGTCGCTTTGAACGCGGTTTCCGCCACCAGAACTCCATCGGCAAACAGCGCTACTTGCCCCTTGTCCGCGTCGTACCTGTGGGCCAGATGATGCCAGTTGCCGTCGCACAGTTCGTGTCCCTTGTACTTCAGCACGATGCCGGAGTTGTTGTCTCCGCGCACCGTTCCGTAGAGGCCGTCGCCGGCAGCATAGTCGAGCTTCAGGCGCACCTCGCCGTAGGGGCTGTTATGCTCAAAGGAAAGGATGTCGCCGCCACCCTCCTCGCACAAGGCGAAGACCTCGATGGTGAAGGACTGGTTCTGGTCGGAAGGGAAGACCAGCCCCGACTCGATGTAGGAGGTACCGTCAAACTGCATCGCTCCCCCCTTGTCGCCGAAACGGCCCGCTGTAACCGTGGCGCCATGGTTGACGCCGTTGGCCACTCCGAGAACGTCAACTGCGTCGCCGTCGAGTCGCCAGTGAGCAGCCGCACCGCACAGGTCGTCTCGGCCGGCCCAGGTGCCGTCGTCCTCGGCCAGGGGGCACAGAGTGTCGGAATGGGGATGGGGGCCGAGGAGCTCGTGCACCGTCTCCACGCCGTCTTCGTCGGCCACCGTTACGTCGTCCAAGTCGGCCTGAGCCCCGGGTAGCAGAGCGTAGCCGTATGGACTGAAAGATCGATAGTAGGACGAAATCTCGTATGGGGACACAACCCGGGAAAAGACGAGCACTTCATCGACGGCCCCGGAAAACACGGAACTGGGGGCGTTGCCTTCGTACCAGCTTGCGCCGATATAGATGTCCACCGATTCGGGGTCGTTGATAGCCGTCGGCACGCCGGAGGTCTGCTGCGCCACAATCTGGCCGTCCAGATACAGGGTCATGGCTGTCCCGGGCTCGAAGGACATAGCCACGTGATGCCAGTCTCCCGGAGCCACCGGGTCGGTTCCATCCACCCAGGTGGCAGAGTTTCCGTTCTGGGAAACCCACGCCCGGGGCACTCCCTCGTAGAGAATGAGCGCCCAACTGTAGTTCTGATGAACGTCCCTTCCGGTGCGTGAGACGATTGACGGGTGCCCCGCCAAGGCTGCCGAATCCGCGTTGAACCAGGCGGCCACCGTCATGGCCCCGGTGATGCGAAGTTTGTCGGGCTTGCCCAGGTCGACGTAGGAAGGGTCGCTGAACTGAAACGCGCCGTCGTCATCGCCGAATGCTCCCTGAGTAGGGGCCGCGGCGTTCACAGTTCCGTGATTCTCGTGCAGGGAGTGGTCGTCAGCGCTGCCGTCAAGTTTCCAATACCCCGCCGCCGAGTCGTCGATGAAGCCGTTCACCAGCGGCAATTGGAACGGTTCTGCGGTGCGGCGCCAGGTAGACGAATGGTCAACGTAGGCAGCCGCACCCGGTGTGCAGAAGCCGTTGGCGAATGGTGGCGAGATGGCTGCGCAAGGCTCGTAGAGGTCGAGTTGCAGACTCTGGCCGTCGCAAGCGTCGCCCACGCCGTTGCCGTCCTGATCAGCCTGATCGGCATTGGGAATCTCCGGGCAGTTGTCGTTGCAGGCTTCAGTGTCCCCGCCGGTGCAGCTCTGGAGATAGCCTTCGTTGGCCACCTCGTCCTGGTCCGGGTCGGGAAGACCCGCGCACTCGCCGGCTTCGCACTGGTCGTCGGTGGTGAATGCGTCGCCGTCGTCGCACGTTTCGAAATCCGCTGCGGTCCAGCCGATGTTGTCTGCGGCCGGCTGGCATGAGAGGCAGGTGTTGCCGTCAACGGTCTGTCCCTGCGCGTAACACGCACCGTCGATCAAGCAGATGCCGTCCTGGATTTCGTTGGTGCACGGCCCGGCGCCGGGGCAGACGTCGTCGGTGCAGTCGATGTCGTCGTTGCAGATTGAGTGGTCTATGTTGTGGAGGCAGCCGACGTCGGGGTCGCAGTCGTCGACGGTGCACGGCCATTCATCCGCGCAGTCGATACCCTGGCCGATGCACCACCCGCCCGCGCACGCATCCGGGCCGGTGCATTCGTTGCCATCGTCGCAGGGCACGTCGTCGGCCGGAGCCGGGGGAAGGCAGTGGAAGAGGTCGAGGTCGCACAGGTTGAGGGTGCATACGTCAGCGTCCTCGCACACCTCGTTGGCATCGCAGCAGGTCACCGTTTCGTCGCTGCCGTCGAAGAAGACGTGGACGCATCCGATCCCTTCCTCACAACTGTCCGCGGTGCACGGGTTTTCGTCGTCGCATAAAGCGTCGAGGGGATAGTGGAGGCAATCCTCGTCGGGCGAGCACGAATCGGAAGTGCAGTCGATATTGTCGTCGCAGAGCGTGTTGTCCGGGTCGATGAGGCAGCCGGCCTGCTCGCTGCACATGGTCTCGGTGCAATCGATACCGTCATCACAAAACGCGTCGTCAATCTCGTGGAGGCAGCCGAGTGCTTCGTCACACGAATCGATGGTGCAGCCTACCATGTCGTCGCACGCGTCCTGGTCCGGGGTGCTGTCGCAACCGTCAACCGGGTCGCAGGTGTCGATGGTGCATGGCACTTGATCGTCGCAGTCCAGGGCAGCTCCTTCCAGGCAGCCCAGCTCGACATCGCACGACTCGATTCCGGTGCAAACATCGGCATCGTCGCACAGCGTGTCGTCGGGCAGGTGGACAATCAGGTCGTTTTCTTCATCGCACGAGTCGATGGTGCAGGCCACACCGTCATCCACGACTGGAGCCTCCGCCGGCGCACAGCCGCCTTCTGCTTCGCACTGCTCCTGTCCGTTGCAGAACTGACTGTCGTCGCACACCGAGTGGTCGGGTTCGTGCAGGCAGGTTTCGTCGCCCTCGCAGGAGTCGACCGTGCACGCAATCCCGTCATCGCAAACCACCACGTTGTCGGAATTGCACTGGCCCTGGTCACACACTCCCTTGGCGCCGCAGAAACTGGGCGGCAGGAAGCAGGCACCGCCGCTGAAAGGCTGATTCTTGCACCCCTCGTCCTTATCACAAGAGTCCGAAGTGCAGGAGTTCTCGTCATCGCAGTTGAGAGGTTCGCCCTTGCACTCCGGATAGGTCTTGTTGGGTGGAATGACGCAGGCGTCCGCAGTGGTGCACAGGTTGCCGTCGTCGCACAGAGTGCCTTCGTCAAAGGGCTCCATCTGGCAGGTGAATTCGTCTTCCTTGGTGCCGGGCAGGCACTTGGTCGGGACGCAGTCGTTGTAGGGTACGCACTCTTTCTCCTCACCTGTCTTGCACACCCCGTCCTCGCAATAGTCGTCGACCGTGCAGCCGTTGCCATCTTTGCAGGGGGCCTCGTCAGGGAGAGATTCTTCCACCGCGCACTGTCCGTTTGCCGGATCGCACGAGAAGACCACGCAATCATCGGGGTCCGGGTCTTCGGTGGCACAGTCCTTGAGCTTGCCGCCGGTGCAGGTGCTCTCCTTGCACGTATCGTCGGTGGTACAAGGATTGCCGTCGTCGCAGGGTTCGGTGTTCGGTGTATAGACGCAGCCCCCCGTCCCCGGGTCGCAAGCTCCGTCCGTGCAGGGGTTGAGGTCGTCGCAGTCCTTGGTCTGGCCGCCACAGGCCCCTTTGGTATCGCACTGGTCGTTTATGGTGCAGGGGTCGTCATCGTCGCACATTGTGCCCGGGTCCCCCTCGTATTCGCACACTCCGCCCACCTTGCAGATGCCGCGCATGCACTCGTTGCCTGCGTGCGCGACACAGTCATCGTCCGCCTCGCACTCCGGGGGCGTCACCTCGGCCTCCCTCTCCTCCGCGTCCAACTGGTCGGGTCCCGGCTCCGGTTTTGAGGTTTCACTACCGCAGGCAACAACCGCGAGTCCCAGAATCGTCAGCAACAGTACGAACCTGTACATTTCTCTTTCTCCACGCTTGAATACAAGGGTATTTTGTCGCTGTGACCGCTGTTTTCCAAGGTAAATTTAATAGCATGATAAGTTATGCCGGTTAATTAGGGGCCGGTTTGCCGGCCTGTTTGAAGCTTGCCAGGGAAGGGTAGAAACCGTACGCAAGGCTGGCGGCCAGAATGAGGCCGGCCGCAGTTTCGGTCCCCAGGAGGAAGCGGGCCGCAACGAGCACTATGAGCAGGGCGGTGAGCCCGAACATGTAGCGACGGCTGCCGCTGAGCGCCCGCCCCACATGTCGGTAGCGCGTGTCGAAAGACACCATCTGGACGCAGGCGACCCCTACCAGCAGCCCCAGGAGCAGGGGGCTGTCCGGAAACAACAGCAGTGAGGACAGTGCGATGAGCGCGCCCACAGTGGAAGGTACGCCGCGGAAGTAGTCGGGGTCGGAGCCTTCTTTCGCCAGGGTGAAGAATACCAGGCGAGAGATTGTGAAGCTGGTGTAGAGGAGGCCTACCAACAGTCCTTCCAGCCCGCCGACCACAAACCAGATCGCCGCACCGGGCGCGACGCCGTAGTTGACGCCGTCCGCAACATCGTCGGAGTAGACCCCCCACCTGGTGCCGCCCCAGCGGCGGGCCGCGGCGCCGTCAAAACCGTCGAAAGCCGCGCCGGCCAGGAGGAACAGGATGCTGACATCGACCCTTCCGCGATAGGCAAACATCATGCTGAATACTCCGCACGCCAGGTTACCGGCAGACAGCAGATCTGCAATGAAGCGTCGCTGGAAGAACCGGACGTTGTGGAGCGCCACGGTGGCGGAGAAAAAGATGCCGAGGTAGAGCAGGTATTCCACCGTTTCCGGCGTAATCACTTTTGGCGCCCAGCCCTGGCTGAGGAACAGTAGCGCCAGCAATGTGGAGTAGCCGATGGTGGTTCGTAAACGGTTTTCAGTAAGGCCGAGTTTCAGCAGGCATTGGGCGAGTAGCACCAGGTCCACTGCGAAACGTGCGGCCAGCAGGCTTAAGGGGATGAAATCTACGCAGAACAACGACAGCGCGAACAGCATGGGGTAATCAGTCGCCCGGTCGTAGAAGAGGCCGAACCGGGTGGCCAGGTCCCGATGCCGCGCGACAACGCCGTCCAGGTAGTCCAGAAAGGCAAACAGCGCGAACAGGGCGGCAATGACCCCCGGCTGCATGGGAATCACGTCTGTTTGCTTGAGGCCCAGCAGAAGCAGCGGGATGATGGCCACCAGTTTCACGGTGGAAATGGCGTTGGGGTGGACCGGAATCAGTTCGGCCAGGCGCTGCTCGAAATCCAGCACCCAGGCCGGTTTGGGTACGAGGCGGCGCGGCTCGTTTGAGGCAATGTTCAATTCTCAATTCTCAATGTTCAATGAAAGACCTGAAACCTGAAACAGCCTCTCTACTTCTTCGCCCACAGCCAGTAGGGCCAGTGGGGGGAGAAGCCGTCCACGGGGCGGATTCTCACGATGAACCGGTATTCGCCGTAACGATACGGGTAGACGGATGAGCCGTGAAAACACTTCTGGGCCGAGGCGCTGTCGTTGGTCCAGATGAGTCCGTCAGGCTGGCCGTCCGCTCCCGGATCCTGGGTGTCGTTGTTCCATTTGTCTGCGAACGCGTACACCGACATGTCGTAGTTGCGGCCCTTGGGGCTGCGCATGCAGATGTGACCGCCCCAGGCTGCGTCCACCAGGAAGAAATCCTCGTCGTCCGCGTCGGAGATGTAGGAGTAGAATCGGTTCTTGGCTGTCAATGCTGACGGCACCTGAATCACCGCGTCGGGCATGCCGTCCGCGTCAAAATCCTGGCCGTCGTTGGGTTCGTAGTTGTCCCACTGGAAAGTCCTCAGATACGACGGGAAGTGAGGCGGTAGTGAGGAGTTGAGATTCCACGTCGAGGCACCCAGTTTGTGGCAGTCGGTGCGCCCGGTGGAGTTCACTGTGGAAATAACTTCCAACCGGCCGTCGTCATCCACGTCCCACATTCCCCGGACCGTAATCGCGTCATTGCCGGTGTCGAACTGAGACTCGGCGTGGTGGACGAATTTCTTGAGGCCGTCATCCCACAGGAAGACTCTCAGATTCGCTCCGTTCTGGGTTACATAGTCGGGGAAGCCGTCGCCGTTGAGGTCGAACAGCCCGTTCCAGGCGCCCACCCCGATGTGTTCTTCCACACCGTCGTCATCGACGTCGTTGGGATACAGTGGGGCGTTCTGGTCCGGGTAGCCTTCAACCGTATTTCCTTCCACGTCCCACGCCCACACTGTCCAACCCCATGCCGGGTTGACCTGGTTGGCTTCACTTTCCAGGAAATAGTGAGCCTGCGCGAATACGGAGTCCTGGTGACGGTACACGAGCCCCATCTGGCCGCCGTACAGGTCCGGAATTTCGGTATTGAAGCAGTCTCCCGCCGGGCAGAAGAAATCCCAATCCATGTCGTCGAGGTCGGTGAATTGATACGCGTACATGTTGGCGCCCCAATACTGGGGATAGATATTGTAGCTGTACCCGTTGCCGGCGACGATTTCCGCAGTGCCGTCACCGTCCAGGTCGGTAATGGTGCGGCCTGCGGTGTATTCGCAAACGCCGTCCGGATCAGGGATCGATTGGACGTGCTTGGGTTTGTTGCCATCGAAGCGGAAGATGCGCACTCCCGCGTCGGGCTTGCACCAGGTGGTAGTTACAAATTCCACGACTCCGTCGAAGTCGAAGTCGGTGGCGGTGAACCACGAAGCGTCGTAGACCTGCTCGTTGTCGGTGAACACGTCCACTTCGCCGTCACCGTTCAGTTTGTAATACACCGGTTTCGAGCCGTTGCCGGTCAGCACCTCCAGGGTCTGCACCCCGGGCCCGAATTTCTGGTAGTTGTCGATGTCGGCTGCGACTCCCCGCCGCCGTGAGTAGTTGTAGGTTTCCGCCGAGTAGTTGTACAGCGGGACTCCCGAGTTATCCAGAATGGCAAAGCCGAACTGGGTTTGCACCACCACTTCCCAGAGTCCATCACCGTTAAGGTCGATTGGGTAGGCCGACGATGCGCTGCCGCCGTATTGGAAGGTAAACGGCCATTCTCCGTCGCACTGGGTGAAGCACAGGCGGTCGGCAATGCCGCTGCAGTCGTTGTCCTTGCCATCGCAGACTTCCGGCGCCTCGGGGTACACCGTGACGTCGGAATCGTCGCAGTCCCAGTCAGCGGAGCCGTTGCCGTCGGCGTCTTTTTCCAGGGCCCAGCCCACCGGTACGTCGCATTTCTGTTGTGACGTCGCGTTAGGAGCAGCGAATCCGTCCCCGTCGTTGTCTTTGTAAATGGTCTGCAGCGCCAGGCCGTTATCGAGTTGGCCGTCGCAGTCGTCATCTATCTCGTTACACATCTCGTCGGCACCGGGATGGATGTCCGGGTTAAAATCGTTGCAGTCGGTGCCGGAGTTGACGAAGCCTTCGGGGGCTTCGCACGCCTCGGCTTTGTCGTT
Organism: uncultured Myxococcales bacterium; assembly: GCA_964626565.1. Taxonomy (GTDB): domain Bacteria; phylum Myxococcota_A; class UBA9042; order CAIXZC01; family CAIXZC01; genus CAZVFX01. Next base: position 41,576 of record CAZVFX010000021.1, on the reverse strand, counting down.
GGGCGTGCCGTACCCGTCCCCATCGTTGTCCTTGTAGAACACCTGGGTCGCGAATTCATCCACCTGGCCGTTGCAGTTGTCGTCCGCTTCGTTGCACACCTCTGGTGCGCCGGGATGGACATCGCCGTCGTCGTCGTTGCAGTCACCTGCGGCGGACGCGGAGTAGGGCGGCGCAGCCGCGCACAAGCACTTGATACTGCCGATGACGCCCCAATCGTCGCCGTCTTCGTCCAGGTACCAGCCTGAGCAACCGGTGGCTCCCTCTTCGTCTATTGAGCCGTTGCAGTTGTTGTCCTTGTCGTCGCATACTTCGGTGCCGGTAGGGTTGGCCGCCGCGTCGTTGTCGTCACAGTCGCCGCCGACCGAGGCGAAACCGGCGGGGCTGCCGCAAAGACAACTCGTCGCCCCGGCGCCGTATCCGTCGCCATCGCTGTCGGTGTACAAATCCTGGCAGCCCAGCGCGTCCTGTTCGTCCTGGTCCCCGTCGCAGTCGTCGTCTTTCAGGTTGCACCACTCGTTGGCCCCGGGATAGATGGACGCATTGTTGTCATCGCAATCTCCCGCCTCCAGCGCACTGTAGGGAGATGCAGGCGCGCACAGACACTGTGACAGCAACTCGTTGCCAAAGGAGTCACCGTCGGAGTTGTAGTAGTAGAGGGTGCACCCTTCCGCCCCTTCTTCGTCGGTGAGGCCGTCGCAGTTATTGTCCTTGCCGTCGCACGTCTCCGGCGCGCCGTGGTACATGGTGTCGTCCAACGGCGCACAGTCGAGGCTGTCCGGGTCGCCGTCGTTGTCATCGTCTCCGTCGCACGCGTTTCCTTCGCCGTCTCCGTCGCTGTCCGCCTGGTCCAAGTTGGCCACCAACGGGCAGTTGTCCAGCTCGTCCACCACAGTGTCGTTGTCATCGTCGTTGTCGATGCAGTCGGAAATGGAGTCGCCGTCGGAGTCGCCGAATCCTTCGTCGACCACTCCGTTGCAGTCATCATCGGTGCCGTTGCACTTCTCCTCTGCCCCGTGGTGTATCTTCGGATCCAGGGGGGCGCAATCGGTGGCGTCCGGGTCGAGGTCGCCGTCCTTGTCGTCTTCACACGCATCTCCCACGCCGTCGATATCCATGTCCGTCTGGGACGGATTGGCGGTGACCGGGCAGTTGTCTTCTTCGTCAACGACGCCGTCGTTGTCATCGTCGTCGTCGACGCAGTCGGCAAGGCCGTCTGCGTCCAGGTCGCCGAAGCCTTCGTCGATTACCTCGTTGCAGTTGTCATCGAAGCCGTTGCACAACTCCGGCTTGGTCGTCGCGATCAGGGGATCCAGGGGTGCACAGTCGGAAATGTTGGGATCCAGATCGCCGTCCGCATCCTGGTCGCAGGCATCTCCCAGGCCGTCCCCGTCAAAGTCCTCCTGACCCTCGTTGACGTCCAGCGGGCAGTTGTCCGAGGCGTCTAGGATGCCGTCGTTGTCGTCGTCATCGTCGACGCAGTCGGCCATGCCGTCCGCATCGGTGTCGGGCTGATCGTTATCAATTACTCCGTCGCAATCCTGGTCGATGCCGTCGCACAGCTCGGTTGCGCCGGGGAGGATCGCCGGATTCAGCGGCTCGCAATCCAGTTCGTCGGGTGACAGGTCGTTGTCGTCATCGGGGTCGCACGCGTCTCCCATGGTGTCGAGGTCGTGATTCTCCTGGTCTTCGTTGGCTACGGCGGGGCAGTTGTCCGCATCGTTGATTACGCCGTCGCCGTCAACGTCATCATCCATACAGTCAGCCATTCCGTCTTCGTCCATGTCGGGGAAGTCCTCATCGACTTCGCCGTCGCAGTCGTTGTCTTCTCCGTCGCAGGCCTCCGCCTCCGGATTCGGGCCGTCGCAATAGGCCTGGCCGCCGAGGCACAAGGTTGTTCCGTCGCACGCCCCGAACTCGTTTTCGTTCTGGCACGCCTCCGCGTCGAAGTCCTCGTCAAGTTCGCCGTCGCAATCGTCATCCACTCCGTTGCACTGCTCGAACGCTGGCTCAGGCGCGTTACACGCGGTGAGTTCGCCTTCCATGCACATGCGTTGGCCGAAACACTGGCCGAATTCGTTGACCTGGTAGCATTCGGTGGCCAACTCCAGACCTTCATACTTGGGAGAGCATTCGCATTCTCCACTGGAGGAGAGGCACACCATGCCGATGCTGCCGTCGGGCAGTTCGGTCTCGGCGCAGACGAATCCGGGCGGGCATTCCTTGGTGTCGGTACATTGTCCGGCGCAGAATTTCCCACTCCCCGAGTAGTCCACGCAGAATGTCTTCAGGCCGGCGGCCTGTTGTTTGCACTCTTCGTCAGTCATGCAGGGCCGGCACAGATTGCCGTGTCGGGGCAGGCAAACGTAAGTGAGGTCCACCTCGCCGACCTCCAGGCATTCCCACCCTTGCGGGCAGTCCTCGATGCAGGTTTCGGTGCACACGAAGCCGTCTTCGGTTTCCACGCAATAGCCGGACAGGCAGTCGTCGTTGCTGTCGCAGGGCCAGCCGAATCCACCGGGGACAACTTCAGCGTCGGGCTCGATGATTTCCACATCCGGGTCGCCCGGCAGTTCGGGAACCCAACCTTCCGGTGTCACGTCTCCCGCGGTGGTCTCACCTCCCCCCGTTTCGCCCGTCACTTCCATAAGAACCGGGGTAGTCGAACCGCCGCCGCAAGCGGCAAGCCAGACAGCCAACCCCACAAGGGCATGTGCTCTTTTCATGTCTATTCTCCCTGTTCCATCCACGGCCACGATTGTAAGCGACGGGGGTGGGGGAGTGCAAGGAGGAAGCTCAGGACTCAATGCTGGGCACCAACGCGTTGGCACCCAATGTGATGCTCGGCACGTTTGCGCCTCTTTGCCGCACATCGCCGCCCTTTGGCGGACTTGTGGTCAGGAATCGGTCAGATCTGCTTTGCTCGACGCCGGCTATAGTAGCGACGACACTGCATCGATGAAGTCTTCGGCGTCGGAGAGGATGCGGAGTGCTTGCTCCTCCGTCGCAGGTTTCAGTTCGGAGTAGTCCGATTTCTGCCGGGCGTTGAAAGCCCGCCGTAGGGCCTGGGACATCTCCGCCGACAAGACGCCCGAGTGCACGAATTCCCGGTCCACCAGAGCGAGGACTCCCGAGTGCTTTGAGGCTCCCAGGCCCTTGGTAAGAAGCAAAGCCAGCGCGGCGTAGAACATGGCATAGTAGGCCCGGTTGATTGCTCCATCCCATTCGATGGCCTCAGCAAGAAGCTTGGCCTGCCGGAGAGTGCGCCTGGCCTGCTCCCTGCGGTATGCGATGAGGGCAGCAATGTCCGGGTCTGTCATATTGCGACCCCTTCCTTCTTGATCGTCTTGACCAGCGGCGAGGAACGCAGCGGGGAATCACGAAGTTCTGCTGCCGTGAACTCAATTGTCGAGATGACCACTCCGGCGTCGAACCCGACCTGCCAGGCTATGCGGTTGATCGACTCCTCCACAGCCGGCGAGAAGGACTCGAGAACGAGGCACACGTCCATGTCGCTTTCCGGGGAATGGTCGCCTCTGGCCCGACTGCCGTACAGCAGAAGCTGCCGCACCGGCACACCTGCCGCCAGCAACTCCTCATGGAGCTTTCGAGCGATCCTCAAATCTTGTTGCTGCTTCATCGTAGCCGGCTCCCTTCTCTGCTTTCCATTCTAAGTCGGGACAACCGACAAGGCAAGTACGCGGACGCCTGCACCCACATCCGACTTGACAGTCGGCCGGTTGCCGACTATGAACAGAATCGATGATTCTGCGGGCGGGCAGCTCAGTTCCCTTCGACTTGCCGCCTAGGCGGCGGCGCTCAGGATTAAGTCCGAGCATCGGCCTTACAAGCCGATCACCTGCCGGGCCGGATGAGTGTAGTCCACCCGGGTCACTACCCCGTTGGACCGGGACATCAACTCGAGGGCGTTGAAGTAGAGGCGGTTGCGCTTGCGCATGGTGCGGTTCAGCTTCATGGCGTAGCCGTAGATGTAGGCGTCTTCGAACCGGCCTTTGAGAGCTTTCTTTACCATGCGCCCCGGGGTGTAAAAACTCTTGTGCGCGGCCACGTGTGCGTTCTGGAGGGAGAGGGGGTCCATTTTGGAAGGCTGGAATACCACGTGGTGGCCGTCGTAGAGAGACCAGTCATCGAACAGGATGCGGCCCTGCGACTTCAACTCCTCGTAGGTCCGGGTGCCGGGGAAGGGAGTGAGGACCAGGAACTGAGCCGTGTTGACGCCGGCCTCTTTCGCGAAGCGAACGGTGGCCCTGATGGAATGCTCGTCATCGGTGTCGAATCCCATGACAAACATCCCGTGCACCGGCAGCCGGTGGCGATTGAAAGTCTCCATGGCGCCCATGATCTCTTCCGCGGTCTGCTTCTTCTGCATCTCCTTCAGGGAGGCCGGATTCACTGATTCCAGGCCGATGAAGAAGGTGGTGCAGTTGGTGGCTGCAGCCAGCTTCAGTAGCTCCGGGTCACGGGCCACCTCGGTGCGCACCTGGGCGGACCAGGTGAACCTCGTCCCCTGCTTTGCAAAGCGAGTAAGGAGCTCCTTGAGCCACTTGCGGTCGGCGGCCAGGTTGTCGTCGTAGAAGAAGATGTGACTGTGCTTGTCGTCGTAGCGCATCACCTCTTCCATGACCCGGTCCACGCTCTTGAATCGGAACTTTCTTCCGAACATGCCGGTGACCGAGCAGAACGTGCAATCGTAGGGGCAGCCGCGGCTGGCCTGCACAGGGATCACTTTCCGGCGGGAGAAGTCGGCAAAGTCTTTCAGTCCCTTGACCAGGTTCAGATCCGGGATGGGGAGGGAGTCGAGGTCGGCGATTAGAGGCTGACGGTGGGTTGGGGACAAGCTATCCCCTTTCCGCCCTTCGGGCACCTTTCCCGGCGGGCAAGGACCTCTTGTTCCGCCACCACTCGAGTTGATATCTCTCTCACGGCAAAGCAACCCTGGCATGTCGGGGGGAGTTTCGCCTTCGTACACGGCTTCGCAGAGGGTTGGGAAGATGTTTTCACCTTCGCCCAAGACGACGTAGTCGGCGTGTTGGAGGGCTTCGTCGGGAAGGTAGGTTACGTGGGGGCCGCCCATGGCTACCGGAATGCCTTGCTCCCTCAACATGTCTGCCAGGCCGTAAGCCCGGTTGGCGGTGGAGGTGGTGGTGGAGATTCCCACCAGGCAGGCGTCGCGGAAATCTTCCATACGTATAGGTGCGACTTCCTCGGCCAGCACCACCGCCTCGAAACCGCGCTGCTTCAGAATTGTCGCCAGCAGGATCGTGCCGAGGCGGGGCAGAGGGTAGAAACTGAAGATGTGAAGGTCGGGGGCCTTGGGCTCGACCAGAACTACCTTCTTTCTCTTTCGTTTTACGAACTCGAATGAAGCCATGTGCACACCTCTCCGGTTGCCTCTGCGAGGCTGTTTTTGAAACAGACTGTCCAGTGCTGCTAGGCTTTGACCGGCTCCGGTTCGGCAGAAGCCGGCTTTTCCTTCTTCTTCTTCTTCGGGGCAAGCTGGGCCGCAAGTTTGCCCTGTTCTCGGGTTATCCCTTCCCAGCGCTTGAGCGCCTTTCTCAGCTCGGTGACCCGCTCCGACAGCGCGGCCTGTTGGGAGGTGAACTCCGCCACCTGCTTCTCCCGGTCCGCGTCTTCAACGCTCAAAGCCTCTTTGAGCCTGGGTGTTGGCAGGAACAGCAGGCTCATACCCTTTAGTTGCTCCAGGGTGTAGCCGAACAACTGCAACTCTCTGATCCTTAAACAGATCTCAACAAACGCCTCCCCGTACAGGCGAAAGCCCCCTTTGGAGCGGGCGTCGGGTGCGATGAGGCCCTTCTCCTCCCAGTGCTTCAACGTCCTCACCCCAACCGACGAACGCTCCGCCAGTTCGCCGATGGTCAGCAGTTTTCCCACCGGTAGCTTTCCTTTGGTTTCGCCAGTGGGCAAACCCACCTTGTGGTGGATCTTCTTCAACCCTGCCAGGTCAAATCCAACCTCGACCAGAGCCTTGAGTTTCCTGGCCACCTGAACGTTCTTTTCGTCGTAGTACGGGGCGCCCTCGTCATATTTCCCGGCGGCCTTCAGAATGCCCGCCTTCTCCCACAAATCCAGAGTTTCAACATCCAACTCCACGAACTGCAGGAAATCCTCTCTGCCGTACAGGTTGACCTTTTCTTCAACCATTTCTCCGCCTCCCTAATGTGCCACCATGCGGTCGGGTTTGCCTCAACCCATACCTATACGTATACGTTTGGTTTGGCGCAGTGTCAAGTCTGAAGCTGGATTTCTTTCACGCTGATTGCGATTTCACCCAGAGCAACGTTTCTTTGGCGAAGCGTTCCCATTCTTCTTCGTGTGCGTAGTGCCCCGACCGCTCCATGACGACGACGGAGGTGGGTCCCTGGAGGTCCTCCTCGAGGCGTTTGCCCTGGTCCATGGTATAGACTTTGTCGTGTTTGCCCCAGAACACCAGTGTGGGCAGGTTCGCGGCTTTCACCTCTTCCGCCCGTGGTGCCGAATCTCCTGCCGCCAGTCCCATTTTGGTAGCGGCTTCCCATCCTCCCGGTGCGTCGAGGTGGTTGAGGAGGCGGTGGGCCCTGAGGGTCTCTCTAACGTCGTCGCCATCGTAGGCGGACTTATTTACCAGGGGGCCGATGATCAGGCGTCCGATGGGGCTTGAAAAGAAGGCGCCCATGAGGCCGGGATACTTTTTGGCCAGGCGGAGGCCGGGAGGAGGGCGCTGCTGATAGGCGAGGGGAGAGACCATGACCAGGCCTGATGCAATCGCCGGGTCTCTGGCTGCGGCCGTGAGCGCGACCGCGCCGCCAAGGGAATGGCCGCCGATGTACGGACGGCTCATGCCCAGCTCGCTGATAATCGCGGGTACGAGGCCTGCCATCCATTTGATGTCGTAAGTGGGGCCGTCCGGCCGTTCCGAGTAGCCGGCGCCCGGCAGGTCAACCGCCACCGCCCTCAGGCCGTGGGCTAAGATCGGCAGCGCCTTGTGCCAGGCTGCAGAGGAGCTCAAATAGCCGTGGAAGAGCACCAGGTCGGGCGGGCCGTCGCCCCAGCTTTCGCAATGCAGCCGGATACCATCTACGGTGATGAAGTGGCCGGGCGGCGCGGGGCGTCGATCCTTGCGGTAGGAGAACACCGGGGTCAGGGCCCGGGGTCGGCGTCAGCGGTGGCTGCGGCAAGCTCGCTTTCGTCACGGGCCCGGCGGAGCTCGAGGACCTTGTCGTAGGGAACCGGGAGAGGGGTGCCCTCTGGCAGCAGGTCGACGGTGTTGCTGCGGAAACCGGCGTCCTGCATGCGGCACTCATTATGCTGGATGTTCCAATCTTCGCTCAAACGGATGCGCTCCCAGATCTTACCTACCGAGTCCTCGCGTACGTTGCCAAAGGTGATGGGTGTGAAGTCGCAGGGGCATACATCCCCCGACGCGGTCACGTACATCTGGTAGAAGCCTGCGAAACAGCCGAAGCCTTCGGGAGAATTCACCCAGGACTGGCCCATGATTGCCGGTCCAACGGGGTTTGCATTCTGATCCATGGTGAGCTTCTGGCACAGGTCTCTGTCTTCCCGCGAGAGCACCCAGCCACCGTCTTCCTCCAGCATCGCGCCGGTGGGCACGGTGTCAAAGACGAACAGTTGGAGCGCACCCAATTCGGTGCCCAATTCGATCATCTTCTCGAACTGGCCCGCGTGGAGGTCGGGCCGGGTCATGTAGGTCGAAATGCCGGCCAGCATGTCGGCGCCGAGAAGCGCCTGCAGTGCCTCTACCGCGGCATCATACGCGCCTTGCGTCCTGCGGCGCTCGTCATGGATCGCCGGAATCGGCGAGTCGAGGCTGATGAGAGTGCCGAAGAGGCCGGCCGCCTTGAGATCCGGCAGCAGCTCCACGACGTTGGTCCCGTTGGAGAACATGGAGACCACAGCCTTGTCTTTGGGCACGTAGTCAACCAGGTCCACCAGGTGGGGGTGCAGCGTCGGCTCTCCGCCTGAGATCACCACTGAGGACCCGCCCGCGTCGACGAACTGATCAACCAGAGTTTTCAGCTCTTCCCACGAGAGCATTTCTCCTCCGGTGCGCATGTAGGTGCGCGCGGAGCAGTGCGTGCAAGCCATGTTGCACTTGCCGTTGAGCATCAGGGTCATGGTGATCGGTTGGGCCTGCCTTTTCAGAATAATGTACTCGAATCCGTTTCTCAGCACCGAGGCCCCGGGTTGGGAATACAGCGGGGCCTGGGTAAGGTCGTAGACCGGCATACCGTTGACGAGAGCCAACGGCTTCATAGGGCTGATCCGCTTGTTGAACAGCTTCATGTACGCGGACAGCAGCCTGTCGGTAAGAGACGTGGCGCGTTTGATGAACGGATATTCGATTCTGGGCAGGTCCGGTCGTTCGAGTTGTTCGAAGAAGTTCACTAAATACCTCCGGGCCAGCGGGTACAGGACTCCCTGCCTCCAAGAAATCAGTATTCAATTTTAACCCGTTCAAGTCAAGATAATCAGCGGTTTCGCTATGGTTGGCACGTATATACCGGCCAGTAATTGGAGTCACCATAAGGCCCGTAATTAGTGTACGAACTACCCCAGTTATGAGTGCCGCACTTCTGGCTGCCGTTGTTGCACCACATGGACGTGGCCGAATTGTCGAAGTCCCCGATGGACCCATAACCCCAGTGGGCCGCGACCTGGGTGAGCACGCTGTCGTTCCAGCTCATGGACACGTTCTTCGAAGTGGCGGATTTGCCGATCCGCGAACATGCCGCGCCATGTCCTTCCTGCCACGCGATGGCCATGACCCAGCAGTAGTTGTTCACGTAGGCGGCCAGGGGCGGGCATGGGGATTCGTTGACACAGGTAGCGGAGCAGCCGTCGCCGCTGTTGTGGTTGCCGTCGTCACACTCTTCGCCTGCTTCCTTGGAGCCGTTGCCGCAGCAGGGAGTAACTGGTGCAAACACGCAGCCCGTGGCGGGTTCGCAAGAGTCGGTGGTGCATACCTCGTTGTCGTCGCATGCCTGAGGATTTGAACCCACGCACGAACCTGCCTGGCACTGGTCGGTGAGGGTGCAGGCGTTGCCGTCGCTGCACGGCTCATTGCCATCGAGGTCGTCATGGTGGCAGCCGTCCGCGGGCAGGCAATAATCATCGGTGCACTGCTTACCGTCGTCGCAATCGGGCGGGTCAGATCCGACGCAGGCGCTGTCGAGGCACTCATCGGTTTGTGTGCATGCGTTGCCATCGTCACAGGGCGCACCGTCTGCGAGGGCATCGTTGTGGCAGCCGAACGCAGGGTCGCAGGCATCGTCGGTGCACTGGTTACCGTCGTCGCAATCCTGGTCCGGGCCGCCGGCACATTCCCCCTCGACGCACCAGTCGTTGGTGGTGCACGCGTTGCCGTCCGAGCAGGCCATATCCAGCGCCTCGAACAGGCAACCGGACGCAGGTACACACGCGTCCGCGGTGCAGGGATTGGAATCGTTGCACGCCAACATCTCGGCCGCGGCGCAGGCGCCGTTCTGGCAATGGTCGCCCGAGGTGCATGCGTTGCCATCGTCGCACGGTTGGTTGTTGGGCGCGAACTGGCAGCCCGAGTCGGGCAGGCACGCGTCGTCGGTACAGGGGTTTCCGTCGTTGCACACCAATTGCTCTCCACTTGAGCACGTGCCGTTGGCGCACTTGTCGCCGGTGGTACAAACATCACCGTCATCGCAAGGGATGGTGTTGATCGTATAAACACAGCCGGAGGATGGGTCGCAGTAGTCGGAGGTGCACAGGTTGTCGTCGTCGCAGAGCAGGGCGCCGCCGCCCTTGCACGCGCTGAGGTGGCAGAAATCGTCCACCGTGCAGGGGTTGCCGTCGTCGCAGTCGCCTGCCACGGGTTGGTACTGGCAAACTCCGGCCAGGCATTCGTCACTTGTGCAACCGTTCTGATCATCGCAGCCCAACTGGCCTCCGGATATACACTCTCCGTTTTGACATTTATCCCCGATGGTGCAGAGGTCTCCGTCTTCGCAGGCCTGTTCGTTGGGCACGAACAGGCATCCTCCGTCAGGCATGCACACGTCGGTTGTGCACGGGTTTCCATCGTCACATTCAACGGCCTGGTCGGAGGTGCATTTGCCCCCGGAGCAGTGGTCGTCGGTGGTGCAGTCGTTGGAGTCGTCGCAAAGCCCCGGGACCGGATTGAAAGCGCACCCTTCCTGCGGGTCGCAAACGTCCGCGGTGCAGGTATTGTTGTCGTCGCATGGAAGCGCCAGCCCGGGCGCACAGGCGCCGCCCGCGCACAGGTCACCGACCGTGCACACGTTCCCATCGCTACAGGTCGCCTGGTTGTTGCTGTGGGAGCAGCCGCCCATGGGCACGCAGAAGTCGTCGGTACACGCGTTGCCGTCGTCACACCCGGCCAGGCCGGTGCCTACGCACTGGCCGCCGGAACAGGCGTCGGTCTCGGTACACGGGTCGAAGTCGTCGCACGGGGCGTTGTTGTTGACGTGGATGCACCCCACCAGTGGATTGCAGGTGTCGTCGGTACAGGGGTTGGAATCGTCACACTCCATCTGGCCGCCGGGTAAACACTCTCCACCGCCGCACTTGTCGCCCAGAGTACACGAATCGTCGTCGTCGCAGGGCAACGTGTTGTTGCTGGACACGCATCCCTCGTCCGGAAGGCAGGCGTCGGTGGTGCACAGGTTGCCGTCATCGCAATCTTTGAGCGACGTCCAGGTACACTGGCTGCCGGCGCAATGGTCCCCGGTCGTACACTCATTGCCGTCGTCGCAGTCGTTGTTGTTGGCTTCGTAAACGCAACCTTCCTCGGCATCGCACATGTCTTCGGTGCACGCGTTGCCGTCGTCGCATGCAATGGACGGCCCCGAGACGCATACTTCGTCCTGGCAGTGGTCCCCCAGTGTACACGGGTCACCGTCATCGCAGGGGATTGTGTTAGAGTTAAAAATGCAGCCGGTGGTTTCGTCGCAGAGGTCATCGGTGCACGGGTTTCCGTCGTTGCAGTTCACCTCATCCCCGTCGCACAGCCCGAAAACGCAAATATCCGCCGACGTACACTTGTTGCCGTCGTCGCAAGGGACGCCGTCGAGCAATTCGTGATTGCAGCCTGCTACCGGGTCGCACGTGTCGCCGGTGCATTCGTTGGCATCGTCGCAGGCGCTTTCGTCAGTTTCACCGTTGCAGTCGTCATCGAGTCCGTTGCATTCCTCCGCCGCGGGTACCTTGGCATCGCAATCAGAGAGCCCTTCCTCCATGCACACTCGGAGTCCTTCGCAACTGCCCATCTCGTTGCTGACTGCACACGCGGTGGAGAGGCCCAGCGCCACCGCGGTATCGGTGCAATCGCACACGCCGGCACTGCTTACACACTGCTTGCTGGCCCCGCCGCCGGTGCCGTACACTTCCTCGCAGTTGTAGCCGGACGGGCAGGGATGGGAAGCGTCGCACGTGGCGCCGCAGAAAGTCCCCTGGCCCTGATAAACCACGCATGCGTTCTGGCTGTCCGCAGTGGTGCAATCCGAGTTCTCGGCGCACGGCAGACACAGGTGGCTGTAGTTGGAGACGCAGGCAAAAACCGGGTCCGGTCCCGCGGTGGTGACTTGCTTGCAACTCCATCCTTCCGGGCACTCTTCAACGCAATAGTCGGTGCACACGTTCTCACCCATATGGAGCATGCACAGGGCTGATTGGCAGTCCGCATTTTCCATGCAGCCGTCGCCGAAGCATCCGGTGCCGCCGCACTGGTTGATTTCCGGCTCGCCGAGGTCAGGCAGTTCTTCGGGCATGAACGTCTCCGCACCGGGGTCCGGAACATGTAGGTCCAGCGGCTGGACCCCGAGATCTGCTGCTGTCGTTTCTCCCGCATCGTTCGCACCCCCCAGATCGTTGAGTACAGTTGAGCCCGGCCCGCTACAAGAGATTCCAAACGCCGCTGCGAGCAACGACAAGAAGACTCTGTTCATGACTGCCCACCTCCTGCATGAAACGGTATTCGCAACCGTGATCCAAGTCAACTCGAGTAAGCTGACATCAACCTGTTTTACCTACGGCTCGTAAGCTGTATACTGGCCACCGACTTCAGCACTGAAAAACTGAACATGTTCCGGAGGAACAGATGAACATTCGCCGTCGCATTGCACTGCCGGTCGCGGTGCTGGTTTTACTCGCCTCGTGTCTCCTTGCTGCGGGGGAAAAGCCCGAACGCTTTGACCCGACGCCGGTGGAGAGCGTGCAAGGCCCTGAAACGGGAACCAAAGCCGTCGCGTCCAAGGAGCACCCCAGGCAGGTGAAGTCGTTCAAGAAGGGCAAGGACCCCTTCAAGAATCTGTCCGCACCCGAGGTGCCGAAGCTGGATGAGGGCGACCCCCGGGCCGATACTCTCCGGCTGGGGCCGAAGCCCCTTCCGGAACCGGGTGAGGTAGCCGAAGCTTTTCCACCCTCAGGAGATGCAGGGCCGCCGCCCCAAGTCAAAGTGCGGCCGCTGAAGATTGTCAGACACTCTCCCGAAGGGGCAGTCGACCTGGTGGAGCGCATAACCGCGTCCTTCAGCCAGCCCATGGTGCCGCTCGGGAGTCTGCCGATGCTGGACCGCATTGACGCACCCATGTCGGTGACGCCGGAGTTGCCGGGCCGGTTCCTCTGGCTGGGTACCGACACCGTCGCTTTCGAAGGTGAGAAGCGCCTGCCTCTGGCCACCAGATTCGAGGTGGCAGTGCCGGCAGGTGCCACTTCGGTATTGGGAGAGAGACTCGAAGAGGGGTTCTCGTGGTCGTTCGAAACCGCCCGGCCCACCGTAACCTCAACACATCCCTACAACAACGCCACCGGGTTGGAACTGGACATTACGCTCACCATCGATTTCAACACCCTGGTAGATGCTGAACAGATCCTCAAATGGGTCCGACTGCGGGACGGCGAGGGTAAAAAGATCCGGCTCGAATCCCAACTGCAGAAAGTGACCAGAGACGGCAAGGAAGAGTTGCTCCGCGTAGCCACGCGGGTGAACCTGAAGCCGAAGAAGAAGTTGTCACCCGCGACCACCTATGAGCTTGTCGTCAGAAAAGGGTTGATATCGGCGGAAGGACCGCTCGCCTCCCTGCACCGCCAGAAGTTCAAATTCAAGACCTACGAGCCGCTGCGGGTAGACAAGATCTCCTGCCACTGGGGGGAAAAGTGCCCGGCCGGCTATCCCATCACAGTGGAATTCAACAACGAACTGGTGGACCAGAAGGTCAAGCACCTGGTTTCCGTCAAGCCCGAACCGAAAGACCTGACTATCGAGCGGAACTGGCGCTCCGTGGTCTTGCGCGGCGCGTTTCTTCCATCCACTTCGTACAAAGTCAGAGTCAAGAAAGGGTTCAAGGACAAGTATGAACAGGTGAGCCGAAAGGGGGCGAAACAGACGTTGGAATACGGCCCGTTGCCGCCCCTCGTGAAATTCACCCGGGACGGCCGCCTGGTGATGGAGGCGGACCAATCAAAAGACCTGGACATAATCTCCATGAACGTCAAGACCGCGAGGGTAAAAATCGCGGCGGTGCCGTTGGAATTGTTACCTGACGTGCCGTGGCGCGCCGGGCGCTGGTACGATGACGACGATGACGCTATGAAGCTGCTAAAGCCGGTGGTGGACGAGCGGATCACTCTGGAGAAAGAGCCCAACCGGGTGAGCATCACGCCGGTTTCGCTGAAACCCGCACTCAGCAAGGCTGGGCTCGGGTTTGTGTTCATAGAACTGAGGCCCCGCCGAACCCGGAAGGAGGACAAGGACAACTGGTTCCGGCCCATGGCCGCGTTCGTTCAGGTGACGGACCTGGGGCTTACGGTTGCCGAGTCGGGAGACGACGTGTTGGTGAGGGTGGCCGGGCTGAAAGACGGCCTCCCCGTGGCCGGCGTAAAGGTGATCTTGTACGACCACGACATGAAGGAGCTTCGCTCAGCAACTACCGATGCTATGGGCGCGGTGTTCCTGGAGAAACCGCTGCCCGGAAGCGGTGGTTCCGCCGGTTACGTGGTGGCTGACAAAGACGGCGACAGGTCGTTCATCAGGCTCAACGGCTACAACACCCACCGGCCCGAGCGGAATCCCAAGTTGAAGCCCGCGTATCTCGGCTATCTCTTTTCCGACCGGGGAGTGTACCGGCCCGGGGAAGAGGTGAGCCTTACCTTCGTCGCCCGGGCTCGAAGCAGGGGTCCGGACGGCGATTTGATCGCGTTGCCACCTGCAGCCCGCAAGTTCAGCTATCGGGTTGAGGACCCCCGGGGCGGCAAGCTGGCGGAAGGGAAGATTGAGCTTTCCCACTTCGGCGTCGGTTCACTCAAAGTGACCCCCCCCGGCGATGCGGCCGTGGGCTGGTATCACGTTTACCTGGAGAACGAATACGGTTCTTTCGGCGGCAATTTTCAAGTCGAGGAGTACCGGGTGCCGGAGTACAGAGTGGAAGCGGAGTGGCTCCACGGAGGTTCCAACATCCTCATCTGGCGGGAACTCGAAGCAAAGGTAAAGGCGTCGTACTTCTTCGGCGCTCCTTTGGCGGGTGCGGAGGTCAACTGGAACCTGAAACGTATCGCGGCTTTTTATCATCCGCCCGGGAATCCCGGATTCACTTTCTCGAACATCGGCCAGGCCCGGTTCTGGCGCTGGCACGAACATCACTGGCGTCACGGGCCTCGCTATCAGCAGGTGAAATCGGGAAGAGGAAAGCTGGATGCAGCCGGAGTTCTCCATCTGCCGCTGACTCTGGATCCGGGCGGGTACAGTCTGGAGCCGGTGACCTTTACCCTGGAGGCCAACGTTTTCGACGAGAATCGTCAGGCCATTGCAGGAAGGGCCTCCATCGTTGCACACCGGGCAGAGCGCTACGTGGGGCTGGCCGTTGATCGGTCCGTCGTGGAAGCGGGGGAGTCGTTGGGCATCTCAGCGGTGGTGACCCGCTTGGATGGCAGTCGATACGACGAGGCGACCGCGAGTGTGAGGCTGCTCAAAGCGTACAACAAGCGTATCAAACTGGACCCCGACCCGTCCGGCGAGGACCGCTACACTGAACAGTACACTGAAGACGAAGTGGGCAAGTGCGAACTCAAGGCGGGCAAGGCCGCAGGCACCTGCCGCCTGACCGTTCCGGAAGCCGGGGTCTATCTGGTCAGGGCTAAGACCCTGGATAAGGCGGGCCGACCGGCACTGAGCGCGGTGCAGATTCGAGCTTACGGCGCGGGCGAAGCGAGCTGGAAGCCGGACCCGGAAAACAGGGTTTCCTTCCTCACCGACAAGGAAGAGTATGAGCCCGGGGATGTTGCGAAAGTGCTGGTGCAATCCCCGTTCAAGGACGCCATCGGCATTGCCGCGGTTTCGAGGGAAGGGTTCGTGACCGTGGAACCGCTGGATGTGAAGGACGGCATGGCGACCTTCGAGGTAGCCATTGAAGAGCACTTTGTTCCCGGAGTGCAGGTCTCTGTTGTCCTGGCCAGGGGGCGCATTTCCGAGCCGGGCAAGAGCGCGGATGATCCGGGCAAGCCTGCATTTGCGGACGGCTACCAGACGCTGAAGGTCTCCTCGTTGAAGCGGAAGGTGTTCCTGAAGCTCACACCTTCAGCCAAGGCCGTGGAGCCGGGTGGTACTTTCACCCTGGCTCTTGCGGCCACTGACTGGAACGGAAAGCCGGTTAAGGCCAACATCGCCTTGATGGTAGTGGACGAGGGGGTGCTGAGCCTGATTTCATACATTACTCCGGACCCCTTGAAAGTGCTCTACCGGGTGGTCAGCTCCGCGACCGCCCTTCAAGACCTCAGGCGGGATATTCTCGCCCGCATCCGGCCGAAGTTTGAGTTCGACTCGGAGGAAGAGGCCCAGAAGCAGGGCGAAGCGATGCCCGCGGTCATGGAACTGGCCGCGCCCAAGCTGGCTCCCGAGAAGAGCGCCGGGCCGCGACGAAGCAAGAAGGGCAAGGACAGCGGTGGCGGGGACGGCCCCGAGTTTGCGCTGCGGGAGGTGTTCAAGTCCACCGCATACTTCAACAGCGGCTTGAAGACCGACGGCAAGGGGAGGTTGAAGGTAGACATTCGGATGCCTGATAATACCACCGAGTTCCGGGTCATGGCCATTGCCGCGGACGAGGCGAAGATGTTCGGCTCAGCGGACGTGCAGGTGCGCACCCGCAAGACCCTTATTGTGCGCCCGTCTCTGCCCCGCTTCCTCAACTACGGCGACACCTTCCGGGCGTCCGCGGTGGTGAACAACCAAACCGGGTACGACACCGAAGTCTGGGTGCGCTGCCTGGCTGCCAACGCCATTGTTGAGGAGCCGTTGGTGAAGGTCTTCTCGCCCGCCGGAAAGGCGGTGGAGGTGTCCTTCCCCGCGCGGGCCGGAAGCCCGGGTCCGGCCACCTTCCAATTCGCGGCCGTCGCGTTGACCAAGAATCGGGATACCGACGCCGCGCAGGTGACTATTCCAACACTTATCCCCGCGACCAGCGAAGCCTTTGCCATGTACGGAGTGGTGGATGATGCTATTCGGCAGCCACTGATTCCTCCCAAGGATGCTCTGCCGCAATTCGGGGGGCTCGACGTATCCCTTTCTTCCACCGCGCTCACCGGGCTGCAGGACGCCACTACCTATCTGTTCGAGTATTCGTACGAGTGCACGGAGCAGGTGTGCAGCCGTATTCTGCCCATACTGGCCCTGGGTGACATTCTTACCGACTTCAAGCTGGGCGGTGTGGAGACCCCTGACGAGGCGCGGACGTTGGTCCGGCGAGGGTTGAAAAAAATCCTCGACCGCCAGCGGAGTGATGGGGGTTGGGGCTCGTGGTCCGGTTCGAGCAACAGTTGGCTCTATTTGACTGCGTACGCCACCATGACTTTGCAGTGGGCGAAGCGCAAAGGTTTCGAGGTTCCGGATTACCCCCTCTCCCGTGCTCGTGATTTCCTGCGCCAGCGATTGGACAAGCCGTACGAGTGGGAGGAACACGCTTACGGCGCACAGGCTATGGCGGTGCTGGTTCTCACCCGGTTTGGCGAGAAGCCGACGAAGCATTTGGAGCGGTTGTTCAAGATCGCAACCGAGGACAAGCCCGGACGTCGTGCCGGGACCGACTATCCCATGACCATATATGCCAAGGCCTGGCTTCTGGAGGGTTTGTGGAGGGTCAATAAGGATGATTCCCGGGTCGGTGAAATCTACCGGCGAATCGAGAACTCTGCGGTGGAGACTCCGTCGGCCATTCATTTTGCAGAGGGAGCACATGAGGGTTTGAAGCTGATGATGCATACCTCGGACCGCACCGACGCGATTGTGCTGGGAGCGTTGCTGGCGGTGAAGCCGGACTCCCCATTGATTGACAAACTCGTCCGCGGCCTCAGCCGGTCACGGGTCGACGGGCGCTGGTCCACCACGCAGGCCAACGCGTATGCTCTACTGGGCATGGCGGAGTACTATCGATTATTTGAGCCGGACGAACCTGACTTCGAGGCCAGGCTGTGGTTTGGAAATACATACGTGGCGGGAAGGGAGTTTACGGGCCGCGACATGACCATCTCCAAGACCCGGGTGCCCATGAAGGCGTTGCTGAAGAAGGCGGCGGGGGATCTGGTGCTGGCCAAGACCGGGAAAGGCAGGCTGTACTACCGCCTGGGTCTGAAGTACGCACCTACCAACCTGGACCTGGAACCGGAAGACCGTGGTTTCTCGGTGAGCCGAGTGTACTTGCCCGTCGGGGATTCGGGTGACCTCAGGCAGGAGAGAGGCGGCACCTGGGTGGCGAAGGCGGGAAGCTACGTGCTGGTGAGAGTGCAGGTGATCGCACCTGATCGCCGCTATTACGTCGCGGTCGTCGATCCACTGCCCGCGGGGCTGGAGCCGGTGAACGAGCGCTTCGCGACCTCGTCTCAGGCCGCGACCAGCGGCAAGTCATCCCACCGCTGGTGGTGGTGGAGTCCGTGGGAGCACGAGGAGAAGCGCGACGATCGCATTCAGCTTTTCCGCGACCGGTTGTACGGCGGCGTATACGAATACACATACGTAGCCCGCGCCACCACCATCGGATCTTTCGTCGCACCGCCGGCTCGGGCCGAGGAGATGTACAACCCGGAAACGTTTGGGAGGTCGGGCACAGATCGCTTCCGGATCGTTGATTAGCGAAGGAAGGACTTGACGGCTCCGATTCGGGTTCCTACCTTGTCTGCCAAAGGCATTACGCAGGCTCGTTTACAGACGATTGTAATGGGGGGATAAAATGATTACGCGAAGTGTGTTTTCCGTGGTGGTTCTGGCTGCGTTTCTGGTCGCGGCATCTCCTGCATCAGCGCAGGAAACGCCCGACTACGTACCTGATGGAGTTGAAGCCGGGGCCGAAGGCAAGAAGTTGGGGTGGCATCCTATGCTCAAAGCATCGCTTACCCTGGCGTTCAGTGACAACCAGAAGGTCGTTGGTGTGGACGAGGGTTCCAGCTACAATACCGGCCTCATCATTAACGGCGGTCTTGAGTTTCTGTCCGAGGGCGGGCACCTGTGGACCAATTCGCTGAAGTGGCAGTTGAATTACACCCAGACTCCGGTCATCGACAAGTTCTACAAGAGCCTCGACCAGTTCGATTTCAACTCCGCGTACCTGTACAAGATCCCATCCATCAAGTGGCTGGGTCCCTACGCCTCGTTTGTGCTGAAGACTTCGGTCTTCCCCGGCGATGCGGTCAAGGCGGTTGATACCGACGTGACCCGGGTTGGGCTGGACGGTGTTGAGGCCACCGAGGTAGGGGTCAAGGCCAAATCGAATATCAGGCTGACCGACTCCTTCGCACCGGCGACGTTGAGAGAGAGCGCGGGCGTTTTCGCCGACATTCTTGCGCGCAAGACCATCGAAATCCAGGCTCGGGCCGGCGCCGGCCTGTGGGAAACCTACGTCCAGGAAGGCTACTCGGTGGCGTCCGATGAGCCGGGGCTGCTGAAACTGCAGAAGATGCAGGACTCTGTCCAGGCTGGCGGCGAGATACAGCTAAACGGCAAAGGCGTCATCAAGAAGCAGATCAACTGGGGCTTCAAGGCAGAGATGATGTATCCGTTCTACAACAACGCGGATACTGAGTTGGAAGGCTCGGAACTTATCAACTACGAGTTCGAGGGGCTCCTGGGAACCAAGCTGGCCGACTGGGCGTCGCTGGACTATTCGCTGAAAGCGTACAAATACCCGCTGATTGTTGACGACTGGCAGATCTCGAATGCACTGCTGTTAACCTTGACGGCGAGCGTCCTCTAGGCGAGAACTCACAGTACAACGTCATAGGTGCCGTAGAGTCTTCAAAAGTGCCATTGCGGCCTCAGCCGGCTGCCGCCGGCGCCTTCCCTTCCACATTCGTGCCCGGATTCATAACCACAGTCAGGTGAGGGAACGGGATTTCCACACCTTCCTTCTCGAAAGCCACCTTCAGCCGCTTCTTGTACTCACGGGCCACTCCCCACTGCTTGATCGGCTTGGTCTTCATGGCCGCCTTGATGATTACCGCTGACTCGGCGAACCGGTCCAGACCCATCACGTCCAGCTCTTCCAGAATAGACTGGGAGAACTCGGGATCCTGGCGCAAATCTTCCGCCACCTGCTTCATGATTCCGATCACACGGTCCACGTCTTCCCGGTATGAGATTCCGATTTCGAAGACCGATTTAGCGAAGTCCTTAGTCATGTTGGTGACCACGCCGATCTGACCGTTGCGCACGTAATGCACGCTGCCGGAACCATCCCGTAAGACGACCATTCTCAAAGTCACCCGCTCCACGAGGCCGCCATGGCCACCAACGCTGACGACGTCTCCTTCCCGAATCATGTCTTCGACCAGGATGAAGAAGCCGCTGATGACATCTTCAACCAGCGTGCGCGCACCGAAGCCCACAGCCAGGCCGACTACGCCGGCCGCGGCCAGGATCGGCGCAATATCGATCCCCAACTCGGCCAACACCATCATGATGGTCATCACAATGATCACCACCACCAGGGTCGTTCGAATGATCGACACCATGGTGTTCGCACTCTTCTCCTGTTCCGGGTCGTTTTCTTTGCCCAGCTTGAGCAGCCTGGTCAACAGCCGGTTACACAGCAATTTCGCCAGCCGCATGGCGACGAAAGCCAGGACTACGGTGACAACGACTCTAAGCCCGCTGGTAGTCGCCCAGGCCCACGCCGGTTCAAGAAATTCAGGCATTTTTACCCCTCCCTAGCTTGAAGAACCGGCGGAATACACCACAACCCGGGAGGGATGTCAAGAAGGGCAACGTATCATTCGACCATGGGGCGTAGGTAGTACACCCACAGGGCGGCGACTTCCCGGGCCAGAAACCAGGGCAATTTCAGCAGTACGAACTGCTGGTCAGCAGGCACAGTATAGACATTTACGCCGGCCCTTCCGTAGGTCATCTTGATGCGGGGGAGGTGGTAGAAGTGACTTACGGCCAGCACCTTCTTGATATCGGTGGCGCTGAACATCGACGTCGTATTGTTCACCGTCGCCTGGGTGTTGATACCCGCCGGGTCCAGCACAATGTCTTCCTCACGCACCCCATGCTTCATGGCGAGGGCCTTCATCGCCGCGACTTCATCCACTTTTCCAGGTCCCGGTCCTCCTGAGAAGATCAGCTTCTTCACCAACCCCTCCCCATACAGCTTGCAACCCGTGCGGACGCGATCGG
Source organism: uncultured Myxococcales bacterium (assembly GCA_964626565.1). Lineage (GTDB taxonomy): Bacteria > Myxococcota_A > UBA9042 > CAIXZC01 > CAIXZC01 > CAZVFX01. The sequence continues at coordinate 20,889 of CAZVFX010000021.1, read as the reverse complement.
CCAACGCGTGGGACGGTTTCCCGTTGCTTCGCACCGCGGCTCCGAAGACGACAGCCGCATCGGCAGGCCGGCGGTAGTCGGTCTTGCCAAAGCAATACATCTGCGCCAGGGGAAAGAGCACCGCCACAACCGGCACCGTGAGCGCAGCCAGCCACCAGGCGAGTCTCCGGCGTATCGGATCGCCTCCTTCGCGGCCAATTGCAACCAGCACCATCACCAGTGCAGCCGCCACCAGCAATGACAGTGGCAACGGGAAGCCGCTGCCGATCTCGCCCAGCGCCACCAGCCCGAAGAAGGAGGCTGCGTCAAATACCGTCATCAACAGTAGCGCACCGGTCGCAACAACGGTCCCCCGCTTGCGCCACCGGGACATGCACGGGCGCACCGCATACCACGCCAGTAGTGCCGAAGCCACGAACAGAATCAAGTTGCCCAGTGCAGGCGGCAGCGGCCGGAAATCGATCCACCAGATGTTCAGGTTGAAATTGGCGTGAAAAAGAAGCGCGCCGAGGAAATTCAACAGCCCGAAGCCGCTGAAGAAGAGAGCAAGTCCTCTCCCCACCCCCGCGATCACAGCCCCTCCGCCTAACTTCCCCGTCATGTTTGAACCCCTCTCTACTTGCTGGTATCATACGTTTCGTGAGGTGATCATGAAAGGCCTTTCAATACTCAAAAAGATAACTGCCGCCTTGCTGTTTCTAGTGTTCACCGCGGCCCCGGCCTATGCAGATTTTTGCAGCGATAAGGTGAACGGCTTGTGGTGCAATGGCGACAATCTCGTGTACTGCCAGAACGGATCCATCTCTACGTCCGACAAATGTGACTGCGGATGCAAATCCATGCCCTTTGGCACAAATGATCAGTGTGAATCGTGCGGCGGCGACCCCTTCTGCCAGGGCAAGATGAACGGGCTGTGGTGTAAAGGGGATGACCTGGTCAATTGCCAGAACGGCTCCATCAGCTCTTCTCAAGATTGTGATTGCGGATGCCAGTCCATGGAACTGGGCGTCAACGACCAGTGCAAATCGTGTGGCGATCCCTTCTGTCAGGGCAAGATGAACGGGCTTTGGTGTAAAGGTGACGACCTGGTCAACTGTCAGA
>CAZVFX010000021.1:0-19688 GCA_964626565.1 uncultured Myxococcales bacterium | reverse complement strand
CAGGGCAAGATGAACGGGCTTTGGTGTAAAGGTGACGACCTGGTCAACTGTCAGAACGGCTCCATCAGTTCGTCTCAGAATTGTGATTGCGGATGCCAGTCCATGGAGTTGGGAGTCAACGACCAGTGCAAGTCGTGCGGCGACCCGTTCTGCGACGGCAAGCAGAGCGGTTTGTGGTGCAAAGGGGACGACCTGGTGAACTGCCAGGGCGGGTCTATTACGTCGTCCGAAAACTGCGCGCACGGCTGTGTGTCCATGCCCCAGGGCACCAATGACAAATGTGGTGACGAACCGGGCCCCGTCGGCTTCTGCTCTGACAAGTCCGACGGGTTGTGGTGCGACGGAGACAACCTGGTCAAATGCAGCGGCGGCAACCAGGCCTCATCCGACAACTGTGAGTTCGGCTGCATCTCCATGCCGCCGGGGACCGCGGACAAATGCGGAGAACCGCCCGCTCCCACCGGCTTTTGCGCGGACAAGGCCAACGGCTTGTGGTGCGACGGCGATAACCTGGTGGATTGCCAGGGGGCCAAGCAGGCTTCTTCCCAGCAGTGCGAATTCGGGTGTCTCACCATGGACGCGGGGACCCCGGATAAGTGCGGTGAACCGCCGGATCCGCCCGCGGGCTTCTGCGCCGGAAAGATGAACGGTTTCTGGTGTAACGGCATGACTCTTACCCTGTGCGGTGGCGGAAATGTCGTTTCTGAAGAGAGTTGCGAAAACGGCTGCAAGACCATGCCGGATGGGGTGGATGACACCTGTATCGCCTCCCCCATTGACCCTCCGGACCAGCCGCCCGAAAGCAAACAGATCACCGTTACCAAGGTCGGTGATTGCGGCTATTTCGACGGCCATGTCAATCTGTGGACCGGAACCGGGCTGCCGGTGTGGAACCAACTGGATCACCCGGGAGTGACGCTCGGTACCTGTGATGGCCTGTCCATCGCCACTTCGGGTTGCCTGGTGACCACTCTCGCCATGCTGTACGAGTACCTGGGGGTGGAGCGCACCGTGGGGGACCAGAAGGGCAATTCTCCCGAATTGGAGAACCAGTGGCGCAGCCAACTCAACGGCGGCCATACCGTGGGTTTTGCCGGCACGAACTACACCGTTGGCGGAGTGGGCAAATGGGGTGAGTGTCTGGTGATCTGGTCCAAGAACCCTCCCGGAGTTTCCCTGCACGGCCACTACAATCCGCTGGCCAACTGCATTCGGTATCAGGAGGCGGTGGCCATCGCGGACAGCCTCAACGGCGCTATGCCGGTGGTCGTTGGAGTGCACTGGGTCTCCGGAGCGGAGAACCAGCACTGGGTCCTGGCGGTGGGGGCGGACGCCAACGGGCTCATCATTAATGATCCTTACGGAGGACTCGCTAACGCCAGACTGGACCAGAACAACCTGGGCGACTATGTTGTTGACTCTTTCTATACTCCTCAGATCACCGGCGGCGGAGGAACCGATCCTTACGGCGGGGCTTTTGACGAAGACGGCAATCCGCTGGACGATGACTCCGGGGACGAGGTGCCGATTATCAGGGACCCGGGGGTCGGAGAAGAAGAGGGGGACCCCGGGTTCAAGGTTGGAGAGACCGAAGTGCAGACTTCGGGCTGCTCCGCGGCGGATCGGCCCACTGACCTTGTAACGCTATTTGCACTGCTGATGCTCATTTGCCTGATCTGGCTTCGAAAACGAGGATTGGAAACATGATTGCACGTAACCTGGTCTTGTCTCTTCTGGCCCTGGCTTTCGCAACCGGCTGTGGCTTCAATGTCAAGGGCCCCGAGTCCAAGGACTTGATTGAAAAGGACACCATTACGGGAGATGCCGGAGAGCCGGAAATCGTGCCATTACCCGACGTCGAGGACAGTGTGGGCCCTCCGGATGCACCCGAGCCGGAGATTCTTGAGGACGTGCAGGTGGATGTGGCGGAGGACGAATCCTCGGGATGTGAATCCGATAAGGAGTGCGACGACGGGGACGACTGTACTGAAGATATGTGCGATTTTGATACCGGTGAATGCTCAAATCTCTATCTACCTGAACTGTGCTCGCCCTGTATCCCTGAGGGGGAAGGTTTCGAGGCGGTGGATGAGTACACTGTCTGCTGTGAAGGACTTACCTCCGTAGACGATTGTGTAGGGTGGGATGGAGGCTGTGAGTGCCCCAACTGCCCATGCTACGTGTGCACCAAATGCGGCAACGGCGAATGTGGCCCGGGCGAAAACCATTGCAACTGCCCCGAAGATTGCGACGAACCCAAGAATGAGTGCAAGTACTCGGGAGGCTCGTGCTTCCCGGCGGGAGAGGGCAACGGGGAGTGCCCAGCCGGTTGGGTGGAAGAGGAGATCCCCGGTTGCCCTGACGACGACCTGTGCTGTTTCGAGGCGGAACAGCAGTGCGTGCCGGAGGGCGTGAACAAGGGGGTGGGGGGCGACGCCCCGCCTTGCTGCGACGGACTGGCTTCCATTCCGGTGGCCAGCTACGGCTCCGAAGACAAGAGTTGCGCCCAGGTGTCCGGACTCGTGGTGTGTGCCAACTGCGGCAACCACGTGTGCGAGGAAGAGTGGGAGAATCCGTGCAACTGCGATACCGATTGCCCATGGCCCACGAATGAATGTGCCGAGGAAGGCGGGGAGTGCATCGATGGCGAAGGAATTGTGCCCGGCCCCGAGCCTTGTCCGCCCGGGTGGAACACTGTCAACCTTGATGGGTGCGGTGTCGACCAGGTGTGCTGCATGGAATCCGAGGGATGTTTCGGCGGCAATGAGTGTGGCCCGGGCGCCTACTGCCAGTTCCCCGTGGGGGACTGCGGACTGAACGGCAATATGGGCCAGTGCGTTACCATCCAGGAAGAGTGCGACATGAACTGGCTGCCGGAGTGCGGTTGCAACAACAAGACCTATGCCAACGAGTGCTTCATGGCGCAGGGTCACGCATCCAAACTCCATGCCGGAGAGTGCGATTCCGTCCCCTGTTTTGAGGAAGGCGTTGAGTACGACCCGTCCGAAAACAACGTAGGGTGCTGCCCCGGTCTCAACGCCGTGTACAAGGTCTATGTAGACGACTCCGGCGGTTGCTCCAGTTCCAGCAACGCCAAGAAGATTTGCGTCAAGTGCCCCAACGGGATATGCGGGCCGGGTGAGAACTACTGCAACTGCTCCCAGGACTGCCAGGACGAGCCCACCGATTTGCCCTGCGAAGAGATGGGAGGGATCTGCACTCCTCCAATTCCGGGTAGCCAGGGGTGCGGCGGAGGAGAACAGATAACCAACGGGATATGCAATCAAGGTATGATCTGCTGTAAGTACTAGCGACAGGGCAGCGCTAAGAGGATAGGGTGACCAGCATGTCCGGAAGTGACAAACCGTGGTATGACCGGGACAGTTTCTGGAATTTCATGGCGCCGCTCCTCTTTGATGGAAACCGTCGCGCCTGTGCCGAAGAAGAGGTGGAGTTGGCGGTAAACCTCATGGACCTTCGACCGGGCGCCACAGTGTTGGACTTGTGCTGCGGAGTGGGCCGACATGCTGTCGAGCTGGCTTGCCGGGGCTATCTGGTCACCGGCGTGGACCGCACCGAGCAATACCTGACTGAGGCCCGGGCGACGGCCGCTGAGGAAGGTCTGGACATCGACTTCATCCATGCCGACATGCGCGTTTTCCACCTCCCCCAAACATGTGATGCAGTGATCAACATGTTTACTTCCTTCGGCTTCTTTGAAGACCCTGATGACGATCGGAAAGCGTTGATCAACATGGCGAAGTCCCTCAAACCCGGGGGCGTCATGTTTATGGACACCGTGGGCAAAGAGCCCCTGGCTACCGACTTCGTCGAAAAAGACTGGTTCGAGGTCGATGGTGCGTACATCCTGCGGGAAAGCTCCGTTCTGGACGACTGGAGCAAAACCCGCAGCCGTTACACCAGGCTGTCGGGTGGGCCTCCCGAATATGCCGAGTATACTCTGCGGCTCTTCTCCGGCACGGAACTGAAGACTCTATTGTTGGAGTGCGGATTCGAAGACGTGGAGCTTTTCGGCAGCCTCGCCGGTACACCCTACGACCACACCGCTGAGCGTCTGGTTGTCGTCGCCAGAAAACCCTGAGAGCTGAGAACTGACACCCCGAGGCGTCACACGCCGTACACGGTGACGTTTCTCCCACATGGGTTGTTATTGTACAACTGCAATTGGTAGTCGCCGGGGGCGACTTCAGGTCCGGGAGATGTGAACACTACGGTGCCCAGGGTCGCCCCCTCAGCGTCCCCTTCCGGATGGCGGCAAACACTCCAGGGGCGGCCGTCATGGTTCGACAGCGCGGCGAGAATCTCTTCCTTCGTCGCGTTCCTCTTGCCGCCCAGGCTTTTTGTCAACGACTCGTACCTCGGAATGGACGAGATCTTCATGTATTTCTCAAACTGAGGCAATTCCTTCATGGTAGGAAAGATCAGGTGATTAGTGTGCCAGTACAGGCCATCAATTTTCTTGGTTTCCAGGTTCCAGGGGGCAGCCTCGAGGGCCACTGCCCGGCGTTCCTTCAATGAGGTGATGACGTGATGATACGCGTAGCCTCGCTCCGGGTGTGAGACGATTTCCACTACCTCGTCAACTGTCTTTGCCTCCAGTGCCATGCGGTCGAGGAAATAGCGGGGAACCCCCGGTTTGACTTTGGCCGAAGGGATGTAGTTGGTAGTGAAGGTAATCCCGTGCTCGTTGACGCCCGGTGCGTTGCCTTCCATGATCCCCGGGTAGGTGAAGGCCACGAATTCGGTGCCGCCCTTGGGCTTGACCCTCAGCATGAACATCAAGTCTTCATAGGCTTTGTGTCCGTCTTCGTTATGGGCCACGATGAGATTGTCCTCGGAGCGAAAGGCCACCACCGAGCACCCCGGGCACCCCTTGCCCATCTGCATGAACGTGTCGAATTCGCTCTTGCAGTTGAGCACGAACAGGTCTTCGAAGGGCACTCCGCTCCCTTCCGCCCAGCCGTGTAACTCCTCCAGCGGGCCGGGAGTGTGAGCCTCAGACATCTTGAGCATATATGCGTAGTGTTTTTTACCCTCGCCGAGCGCGTAGGCACGAAGCTCCTGGAACCATTCTGCGCGGCGCTTCAACCCCTTGCGGATGTTGTCGCCGAACCTGACCCCGATCGCCTTGCCGATTTCGTGGGGCGTGCCCGACACCTCCAGGTATGGAAATTGCTTTCGGTTGAGCGGCTGGAGCGTCTCGGCCAGCGCCTCCCTGCCACCTACTCCCAGCAGCACAGCCCCGCCGGCCCCTGCCAGACCCCGCAGAATAAACTCTCTTCTCGTCAGCATTATTTACCTCCTCCTCTAAGTCGGTGGTAGCACGTTTGGGCGGCCCTAGGCAAGGGGCCGCGACCTGTGGTCAGGAACCACACGTGTGAACCCACGTGTGCACATGATGCACGCATTCCTTGGTGCCGGAATTGCAGCGCTTCGTCGGTAAACCGCGTTGGCACGAAAGATGCTCTTGTAAAACAAGAGAGATCACGAGCGAGCGAACGAAAGGGGGGAGCGATGAGAAAACTGGGAATGGCCGCACTGGCGGCCGGGGCGGCGGCGCTTGTTCTGGTCGCATGCGGAGGAACGACCGGCTCGTATGAGCCCGGCGATGCGGTCACCAAGGAGAGCGGTTCCGGAACGGGGCCGACGGGTATTTACGGCAACCCGACCTGCGGAGGTGTGGCCAGGGGGTACGGAGGGCCGGGAAGGGTGGGCGGCAGTGGCGGGTCTGGCGGTAGCCCCAACGGCACCGACGACAGGGGCGAATGCGTGGTCACCGAGCAACTGGGACTCTATTCGCTGCAGGCCACTGAGAACTGTGACGAGGTTACCGCACAGTGGCGAAAGGCCGCGGCTGAGGCCATGGAATATCAGTTGGAAACCAACCTGCAAAGGCTTCTCGACCCGCCCGATTGCTACGATGACTGGGGTTGGGGGGACAGCATCGCATGCGACGCGGGCGCGATGGCAGAAATCGCGTCCTATGAAGAGGAGGACGACGAGTCGGCGGACGAGTATTCCACCACCAACACTCAGGTTGTGGGCGTCGATGAGGCCGACTTCATGAAGAACGACGGAGCCTATATCTATATCCTGGCCGACAACCGATTCCAAATCGTCGATGCCTGGCCGCCGGAGCAGGCCCACAAACTGTCCAGCACCTTCATCGAAGGCATCCCGCGCAAGATGTTCGTCCACAAAGACGTGGCGGTCATCTATTCCTCCATCGGCGGCACCTACGGATGGCAGGAGTGCACCTACGGCTATGATTGCGAGTTCACCGGTGACGGCAACGAACTCAAGGTAACAGTGCTGGACATCAGCGACCTGGAGTCCCCGTCCGTTACACGGGAGATGTTCTTCGACGGCTCGTACCTGAACTCCCGGCGGGTAGAGGACTATGTCTATACCGTCGTCTACTTCCCCGACCCGCCCGCGCCGGTCATGAAGTATTGGCCCGTTGAATTGCTGCCTTACCAGTACCACTGCGTAGAGTACTGGGATGATGAAGCCCCGGAACTACCTTTCGGCGCCGACGAGATCAAGGAATTGTTCGAGGAATTGAGGCAGGAGAACCTCCAGATCGTGGAAAACTCCACCGTCGCTGACTGGTTACCGGGCATGCAGGACTACTGGTACGTTGACGGTTCTCCCGTCATCAAGGACAACCCACTGGGCCAGTGCGACGGTTACTACCTGTCCCAGACCAAAGACGGAGCGAGCCTCCTCAGCCTGATTTCCTTCGACCTTACCGCCAACAAACCGGCCAAGGCCAGCACCATCATCGCCCGGCCCGGCGCGGTTTATGCAACCAAGCAGTCGTTGTACGTCGCGGTGCGGCACTACTATGGCTGGGGTTCGATGTGGTTCGGGGAACTGGAGGAGGGGGATAATGAGGCAACCACTCTGCACAAGTTCCTGCTGGCCTCGGATTCGCCCGAGACCGCGTATTCCGGCAGTGGCGTGGTTAAGGGAAGGGTTCTCAACCAGTTTGCCATGGGGGAATACGAGGGGAATTTGAGAATCGCTACCACCATGGGTCAGGTACCCATGTCCGGCGTCCACAGCACCGTGTCCGTCCTGGAGCACAAGGACAAGGGGCTGCACCTCATAGGCCAACTCGATGATCTGGCGCCGGGAGAGGACATCCGCAGTGTTCGCTTCGGCGGTTCCTTGGGCTTCATCGTCACGTTCAAGAAGACTGATCCTCTGTTCGTCATCGACCTGTCCAAACCCACCGCACCGGTCATCAAGGGGGAACTGAAGATCCCGGGGTTCTCCACGTACATGCACTTCATGGATTCGAAGCATCTACTCACCATTGGCTACGACGCAGATGACCAGGGCAGCTTTGCCTGGTTCCAGGGGATAATGCTGCAGGTTTTCGACGTTACCGACATCACCGACCCGAAGCTCACTCACAAGGAAGTGATCGGTACCCGGGGAACCATGTCCGATGCAGCCACCAACCATCTGGCTTTCAACTTCTTCAAGCCGAAAGAACTCCTCGCCATACCCATGGTTGTTTGCGAGGAAGGCAGCGGCGGATACTACGGGGAAGAGATGACGTTCAACGGCTTGATGGTGTACAAAGTGACCGTGGAAGACGGCTTCGAGTACCAGGGCGGGGTGCCACATAGCCTCACCCAGCAAAGTTGGGGCACATGCTCGTCCTGGTGGACCGAATCCGACTCAAAGGTGAAGCGCAGTGTCTTCATGGACGACTATGTCTACTCCGTGGCCGTGGATCACCTCAAGGCCGCCGCGCTCGACGACCTCGATTATCCGGTTGCCACGGTGAATCTGGACTAGAGTCGCACCGGGCGAACCTTGACCTTGCCCGCTGGCTGCGATATTCATGAACTGCTCCGGCGGGAATGTGTTATCAGCGCCTGCCTGCTCGACTGATGAGGTTGGAAACATGAACGATTGTTGTCCCACAGGTCACGGCCGTCGCGGTGGTGGTTTCTTCTGGCCGCTGGTGATTATCGCGGTGGGAGTTGTGTTCCTGCTTGACCACCTGGAGATTCTCGACTCGGGTTACGCGATCTCCACATTCTGGCCGCTCACTCTGGTGATTGCCGGCCTGTCCAGCCTGTTTTCCTGCCACCGGCCCGGGGTGTGGTTCGGCTTTATCCTGATCGCTTTTGGCGCGATCTTTCAACTCCAGCAGTTCGAGCTGCTGCCGCCCGATGTCTGGGGGTTGCTCTGGCCGCTGCTGATCATCTTTGTGGGGCTCTTCCTGTTACTGAGGAAACGGAACGGAAAATCGTCCGGGGGGGCGGCCATAATTACCGATGACCTGGACGTCTCCTGTGTCTTCGCCGACACCCGACGGCAGGTTACCTCCCGCCAGTTTCGGGGCGGCAAGATCTCCGCGGTCTTCTCCAAAGTGGTGGTGGATTTCGTGGCCGCCGGAATCGAGGGGGATTCCGCCGTGGTAGAGGCGTCGGTAGTGTTCGGCGAAATCGTCATTATCGTGCCGCCGGACTGGAATGTAGATTCCCGCGGTTCACCCGTGGCCGGCTCCATCGAGGACCGCCACCGCTCACCCGAGAATTCCGAAGCCGCACCCACACTGCACGTCAAAGCCAGCCCCGTCTTTGCTCATATCGAAATCAAGAACTGACGGACAACTCCTCGTGAGCCAGAGGGCGCTATGAGCAAGGTCGAGCGAATTGAGCTGTACCACGTCAACGTGCCGCTGGAGAAACCGTTCTACCCTTCCTGGATCCCCGGATATCCCCAGACCCACGTCAAGAGCACAGTCGTAAGGCTGTTTACCGACGACGGACTCACCGGGGTCAGCGCCGGGACTGCGTTTGCCAGGGAGCGGCAGGGACTGGGCGACCTGCTGGGAGGGTTCTTACTCGGGGTCGAGGCCGGCGACCTCGACCGCGTCCGCAAGCGCCTGAGAGAAGCATCCTATCTCGGCTGGCGTAACTGGTGGCTCGAGTGTGCATTCTGGGACCTCATCGCCAAGCAGCAAGGCAAACCGGTGTACAAGCTGCTGCAGGAAAAGGAAGAAACAGTCGAAAAAGCCCCCGTCTATGCGTCTTCCGGTGAGTTGAAAACCATCGACCAGCGGCGCCCCTATCTCGACGACATACGAGAGAAAGGAATTGGTGCGGTGAAAATCCGGGTGAAAGATCCGGAACGCAAAAACGACGCACGCATTCTGGAAGATGTGCGCAAAGAGGTGGGTGATGACTTTGTCATCGGCGTCGACGCCAATCAAGGGTGGCCCGTATCCCTGTTCGACCCAAATCCGAAATGGGACCTTGAATACGCAACCGCATTCGGCAAAGCGTGCGACGACCTGAATATCTCCTGGATCGAAGAACCGCTGGATATGCACGACTGGGAAGGAATGGCGGAGCTGAGGCGCAGGGTAAAAACCCCCATCTCCGGCGCCGAACTGTTGGGCGACTGGCACGAAATCAAAGCGGTCTTCGAGCACGAATGTCTGGACAAATATCAGCCCGATACCACCTTCTGCGGCGGCTTCACCGTAGCAAAACAGGTGATGGCAGAGTGCCGCAAGCGAGGGCTCAAATACTCGCCCCACACCTGGACCGCCGGCATCGGCCTGCTCATTAATCTTCACGCCTTCGCCGCCTGGGAGGGTCGAGAGTTCCTTGAATATCCTTACGAACCCCCCGGCTGGGTGCCCGAAAAACGGGAAGGGGTAATTCCCCCCATTGACGTAAAGCCCGATGGTACCGTCGATGTACCACAGGAACCGGGACTGGGCATCCAAATCGACGAGCGCAAACTGCGCAAGTACGGAAAATGCTTCTACGTCGCCACACCGATGCGAGTAGCCGTCCGCACCATCCTCGACAAAGGCCTGAAAACCGCGCTCGAACTCAAACGAAAGAAAGGCTGACCTCCGCACCCGAGCATCCCCCAAAGCCCCAACCGTAAGGGAGGGGGCACGTCAGCAGGAAAGGCCGGTAGCGGAATCGGAATTGGAATCGAAAAGGAACCGCCTACCTCACCATCACCAACCCGGCCCACCAGGGATACCAACCCTCCTTCTCCCCACCTCCTTCCCCCCAGCCCATGCGGAAGGTGAAGACCGGTTGCCCCAGGTCGTAGACGGTGTTCGCACCCGGCCAGTCGATTACGCAATCCGCACAGGTGAGCTCCCCGTCGATGAGTTTGGCCCAGGAGATTATGGGGCCATCGAAGGCGGCGGAGCCGAAAGAGATGTCACCGTTGCTCTGCTTCTGCGCCTTCCCCCACGTCTCCTGCGGCCACTTGGAGTTCATCTCCGAGGTGTGATTGGGCGCCTTGGCGTTGGACTTGGCCTGGTAGTCCCGCAGATAGAACTCCTGGAAACCAAAAGGCACGTCGAAAGTGTAGTGATACGTGTGGCTGCCGTCCCCGTCCTGAGTGTAGGGGCGGCCCATGCCGTCGAATTCCGCGGTGCTGGCCGCGTCCTCAGCAATCATTTCTCCAGCCAACAGCTGATATGCCTGGAGGGGGTTAAAACCGGTCCAGCCGCCGTCGGTGTAAGTCATGTCGCAAAACACGTCCATCGCCTGAATCGGCCCTTCCCCGTCGGGGTCGATGGAGCGGTATCCGTCAGCCAGTCCGGGGCATTGGCCCAGCAGCGCCTGGCAATTCACCAACACCGGCTCGTCCGGCGTGCCCGGGTTGCAGTCCTCGTCCACTCCGCTGAAACATTCTTCAACCTTCGTGTTGCCGACGTCAGGGTTCAGGGGCTCGCAATCGGTTAGGTCCGGATCCCCGTCGCCGTCATCGTCGTCGTCCATGCAGTCCAACTCACCATCGTCATCGGTGTCCGGAAAACCCTCGTCCACGCTGCCGTCGCAATCGTTGTCCTTCAGGTCACACACCTCGTCGGACATACCCAGGAGAGGATCACACTGGTTGGGGGTGCCGCCGATGCAGTTGTCCTCGGCATGCTCGCACTCCCCTTTTCCGCAAGTCGTCGTCCCCAAAGCGTTGTCCACCCCGCCGTCGCAGTTGTTGTCCTTGCCGTCGCAAACTTCGTTCAGGGCAGGGGAGATTTCGTCATCGAAGGGCTCACAGTCCTCGCCGTCGCCCACGCCGTCGTTGTCATCGTCCGGGTCGCACTCGTTACCCTGGCCGTCGTTGTCGAAGTCAGCCTGGCTGTCGTTGAAAACACCGGGGCAGTTGTCCGCAACATCGGGTACGCCGTCGCCGTCCAGATCCGGGTCCACGCAATCCGCGATCCCGTCGTTGTCCTTGTCGGAGAACCCCTCGTCGACGTCGCCGTTGCAGTTGTCATCTTTGCCGTTGCAAGACTCGGCCGCAGTAGGGAATGCATCGGGGTCCAGCGGCTCGCAGTCCCCGGTGTCCTGGGTAAGATACAGGTCCGCAGGTCCACAGAGGCACTTGAACTGGGCGTCGATACCCCACCCGTCCAGATCCTGGTCGAGATAGTAGTTCTCGCACCCCCCCGCTCCCTCTTCATCCGCTGAACCATCGCAGTCGTCGTCGAGGCCGTTGCACAACTCCTGGGCAAGATGAGAAATGTCCGGATCGAACGGCGCACAATCCAGCCCGTCGGGCTCCTGGTCGTTGTCGTCGTCCGGGTCGCAAGCGTCCCCCATGTCGTCTCCGTCGAAGTTTTCCTGCCCTTCGTTCTTCACACCGACGCAATTGTCCACGTCGTCGGGTACCCCATCACCATCCATGTCCCCGTCGCAGGCGTCGCCCACGTCGTCCCCGTCACCGTCAGCCTGGTCCGGGTTGGATACGAAATGGCAATTGTCCGTTTCGTCCGGTACACCATCATTGTCGTCGTCGCCGTCACACTCATCCCCGGTGGTGTCTCCGTCGTTGTCCGCCTGGTCCGGATTGTCCATGGTCGGGCAGTTGTCGAAGTCGTTGGGAATGCCGTCGCAGTCCAACTCCCACTCGTCAATGGCAGGTAGGAAGCAGCCGAAATCACAGACATCTCCCCACCCATCCCCATCCACGTCGGACTGGTCCACATTGGAGGTCAGTGGGCAGTTGTCCTCGCTGTCCAACACGCCGTCGTCATCGTCGTCCAGGTCCACACAATCCGCCATTCCATCCAGGTCCGTATCGTCAAAACCCTCGTCCAACTGGCCGTCACAATCGTTGTCCAAACCGTCGCATTTTTCGAGGTCAGCACCTTCCATGGGTTCGCAGACCTGAGATGAACCACCGACACATTGGTCCACGGTGTGTTCGCAGATTCCAACCCCGCACGTGATGCTGCCCAACTCCTCATCGACCTCCAAGTCGCAGTCGTCGTCGAGGCCGTTGCAAGCCTCAACCGCACCCGGGAAAACGTCGGCATTAAACGGCATGCAGTCGTCTACGTCCGCGGCCTGATCATCGTCGTCATCCGGGTCGCACTCATCTCCCACCGTATCCAGATCGAAGTCCGCTTGATCAGCGTTGTAGTCGGTGGGGCAATTGTCCTCCCAATCCATCACGCCATCGCCATCGTCATCATCACTCACGCAGTCTGCAATTCCATCATCGTTCGAGTCGGGGAAATCCTCGTCCACTTCCCCGTCGCAGTCATCGTCGTCGCCGTTGCACTCCTCCACCTTCGAGCCCGCCATCTCATCGCACTCCTGCGGCTCTCCCTCCAGGCAGTTCTCCACCATGTGCGCACAAATGCCTACCCCGCAACTCGTCTGCCCGAACCCCTCGTCTACCTCGCCGTCGCAATCATCATCCGCGCCGTTGCACTCCTCAGCCGTTGGCTCGCCTGCATCACACGCCGACAGACCATGGTCCGTACACACCCTCTCACCCTCACAACTCCCCTCGCCACTGGTCACGGAGCACACAGTGGAAGCCTCCAGCGAAATCGCATACTGGCTGCACTCGCACTCAACTCCGCCCACCGGAACACACTGCTCAGCCGCGCTGCCCCCCAGCAACTCCACCTCTTCACACGCATAACCCTCCGGACAAGGGGCCGCCGCACAGTCGGAACCACAATAGGCCCCTTCAGAACCACGATCCACACACCTCGACCCCGTGTCCATCCCGGCAATGTGACACTCCTCGTGCGCGATGCAGGGAGTGCACAAAGTGAGCGCCGGCGGCACGCAAACGAAGATGAGGTCCGGTGTGGCTGACGAGTCCTGCACACACTGCCAGTCCTTGGGGCACTCCTCCACGCAAGTGACAGAGCACACCTGCCCGTCTCCGGACACGATGCAGTATCCTGAAGTGCACTCCGAACTGTCGTTGCACGGATAGCCGAATGCTCCGGGCTCTACATCCAGGACAAAGACGTCATCGCTCATCTCCGGAAGGACAGTGTCCTCGAACTGCATCGCCTCCGTCTCCGCCAGCCGCCAGAAGTCAGCCCCTCCACCGCCATCAGCGTCGTGCCGATTTACGTCAAGTGCACCGCCGCCGCAACCAACCAGCAGCCCCGCCGCCACAAAGCACAAACCCCTCATCAGCCGGGACATTTTTACCCTCCCCGAGTGCTCGTTTGTTTTCATCTGTTCCGATTATGACACAGGCAGGATGCGGCTAGCAACGCTACTCAGTCAGGCGAGCCTTCTCCTCCGGTCTGCCCGCCTCAACATTCCAGTGGATGCGCATGGGCGAAGAACCGGGCACACACGCGTACTTATCGAAATCGGTCACCCCGTCCGCAGCTAGTACATCTTCGTCCAACAAAGCCTGTCCCGTTCGCGCCGACGGCTCTGCGCTCACAATCGCGTACGTGGCATCAGCTACAATATCCGCCTTACGCCAGTTCTCAGGGCCGCCGAATCCGAAGTTGATGGTGGCCAGACTCTCGATCAAAGTCACCGGCCACAACGCATTCACCGCAATGTTGTCGCCCTTCACCTCCTCAGCCAACCCGTGAGCCACCATGGTCATGCCGAACTTCGAAATCATGTACGCCACCTTGCCCGGCAACACCTTCAAATCGATGGGCGGAGACATGTTGACGATGTGCCCCCATTTGCCCCTCTTCATCCACGGCAGAACCGCCCGGGACGCGAAAAACGCACCCCGGACGTTCACGTCCATAATGAGGTCGAAACGCTTCGCCGGCGTCGCCTCCACCGGATACCACCACAACGCACCCGCATTGTTCACCAATATATCCACCTTCCCGAATTCCCTACCCGCCCCCGCTACCATGGCCTCGATCTGCTCCTCGTCCCGGATATCGGTCTGCACCGGCAGCGCCTTTCTCCCCAGCGCACGGATCTCCTCGGCCACCGTGTGAATGGTGCCCGGCAACTTCGGGTGCGGCTCCACCGTCTTCGCCGCGACCACCACGTCCGCACCCTCACGGGCCAGTTTCAACGCCACTTCGCGCCCGATCCCACGGCTGGCGCCGGTGACTATGGCTACCTTGCCTGCAAGTTTCATGTTTGCCACCTCCGGTATCAGAACATACCAACTCCAAGCTGCGCTTGGAAGAGGGAGGTCCATGACGACCGGGTGTGTAAACTAGCGTCACCACGCCTTCGACTTGCGGCTGGAAGCCGCGGCACTCTGGCTAAACTCCAACTTTGTCACCCGGCCGCCTCCGGCGGTCGCACCAGTAGTTCAGGAACGGCCCGGGTCCCATACGAGTTTACCCTGAACACCGCCGCCCTGGCGGCAAGTCGAAGGGCTGGTGACTCTGCACCACCTCCTCTCGTCATCCGCCGTCCCCGCGCCCATCTGGCGGGCGAGCCGTGTGTGTGTGTGTGTGTGTGTGTGTGTGTGTGCAGAGTTGTGCGTCGATTGTTGGTGGGGGATTCTTGGTGGTTGGTGGGTTACTCCTTCTTCTTCTTCCTCCCTTTTTCCGAGGGCAGACTTCGCCCCTGGAGGTGAGTTTGGGGACCGGCCCAGAGCGGGTCGCTTGGTTTTTGAGGTGGACCTACCGCCATTGTGCTCTGGCCACCCTCCACCACGACGCCTGGGCCCCGGGAAGCCCAGGCGTCGTGCCACGCCGAAGCTGCGGTTTGCAGCGAAGGCGGACTTTGGACGCCTCGGCTCGTGTCGAGGCCAGGCCGTATTACCCCATGCCAATTCAAAGTGCCAACGGCGCCTCGCGACCGGGCCCCCGGGACCCGATTGCGAAGCGACCGGCTACCCTTTGTTATCGGGGGTTTGAACGCGATGTGGCCAAAAAAAATGCACTTGGTGGTGACTATTTTGCACTTCTCGTCGATCTTCTTGCGGCAGCTGGAAGTTGAACTGCCGATGCGCGGGAGGAGGCATCTTACATCGGCCATCGTATTGGCATCGAGTTCAATCTGACCGCCGCGTCCCTGACGGCCAGCTTGTCCAGAGGAAAGCGGGGCGAACTCGACGGAAAGGGCTGGTGGCGTTGCATAACCTCAGATCTTCAATTGAAGGAGTCTTGCTCGCTCAATGGAGAAGTGTTGACACACAGCCACTGGAGAGGTAGCGTGTAGTCGGATGTAGTCGATCGGGTACATACATGAAATTACTCGTTGCCGATGCCAGTTCGTTGATCCTTCTTGCCAAGACCGGAGTGCTGTCGGTTCTGGTGGAAGCGGCAGCGGTGATTGTGCCTGACTCGGTGCATCAGGAGGTGTGTGGAGGTGGGCATATTCACCGGTTTGTGGATGCCGGCTTGGTCCAGGAGATGGTGACTGAGGGTAGAATCAGCGTGCTCGAGGTGTCAACGGAGAGGGAAATTCCGGTGGCGCTGGGGGCCGGTGAGCGGGCCGCCATCCTGCTCTACTTCCAGGAAGACGCGGACGCGGTGCTGACTGATGACGGGCGGGCGATTCGGGCCTGCAAGCTGCTGGGTGTGAACTACATACCGTCGCCCCGTCTGGTTCTGGAGTTGCATCGGGCGGGTCTTCTGGCCCGCAACCGGACCCGGTCCGCGTTGGAGAAGTTGTCGAGGTTCGGCCGGTATTCGCCGGACATCATGGCTGCGGCGTTCGAGCGGTTGGCCGCAGAGGGAAGGAGGGAAACATGAGCAAGCCCACGACGTTGAGATTGCCTGACGAGTTGCTGGCGGACGTTGACAAACGTGCGCGCCGCAAGGGCTTGGAGCGCGCCGCATACCTGCGCCTGCTCATCAAGCGTGGGCTGGTTGAGGACGAGCGTGAGGCGGTGCTGGCCGAATATGCGGCGGGAAAGCTGTCGGAAGGGCAGGTGTGCGAGGAGTTGGGGGTATCACCGTGGGAGTTTCCCGACTTGCTGAAGCGGGCGGGAATTGTCCGCAATGTGGATTTCGAGGATTGGCTCGATTCAGCGGGCTTCAAACTGTAGCTGGAGGTATATGAAGGTGTCAAAGGTAACCATTATCGGGGCGGGGAGTGCTTCTTTCGGCACGTCTGCGTTGAAGGGGTTGTTGTATTCGGACAAGTTGGACGGGGCGCGGATCTGTTTGCACGACATCGACGAGTCTGCGGTGTCGCGGATGGAGG
This sequence comes from uncultured Myxococcales bacterium, assembly GCA_964626565.1. GTDB lineage: Bacteria > Myxococcota_A > UBA9042 > CAIXZC01 > CAIXZC01 > CAZVFX01. The sequence continues at coordinate 3,258 of CAZVFX010000021.1, read as the reverse complement.
CGTTGGGCAAGGTGATTATCGGGGACGGGGGGCTGAACAAGACGGTGGAATCCACCACGGATCTGGGCCGCTCTCTCGACGGCGCTGACTGCGTCATTCTGTCCATTGCCACAGATCGTGAGGAGTGCTGGCGCCGGGACCGGGAAATTTTGCTCAAACATCAGATCGACAGCTATGCCGAGAACGGCGGGCCTGCCGCGATGTTTCATGCGGCCCGGAACATCGCGTTGATTCTGCCCATTTTGAAGGAGATGGAGCGTATCTGCCCCGATGCGTTGTTGGTGAGCTATACCAACCCGGTGCCCCGGGTGTGCACTGCGATCAGGAAGTTCTCCAAGTTAAAACTTGTGGGGGTCTGTCACCAGGTGGAGTTCGGCTATTACCTTGCCGGGGTGTTGTTGTCGAAGGTGATCGGGTTGGAGCTGCCTTCCGCGTACCACTTCCGCTGGACCACTGAGAGTTGCGCCCGGGCGGTGGTGATTCAGGAGGCGGCGAAGAAGCTGATCAAGATGGAGTCGTGCGGGGTGAATCATTTTACGTGGACCCACCGAATCGAGTCGCTGGCAACGGGGGCAGACCTGTATCCGGCGTTGATTGAGCAGAACCGTGAGTTCGACCCGACGTTCGAGCCGTTGACGAGGAAAGTGTTCGACCTGTTCGGCATGCTGCCCAACGTGGGCGATACGCACCTCGCTGAGTTCTTACCCTACACCCATTCGAGGGCCCGGGATACGTGGAAGCGGTTCGACATCCAGATGTACGATTTGGACTGGGCAGAGGAGCGAAGGATCGAAAAAGTGCACGACGTAGATTGTATGGTGAAGAGTGGCAATCTGTCCCCACTTTCGGAGGTGCATTCTGAGCGGGCGGAGTTCATCGCGGAGTCGTTCCTGAGCGGTAGTCCGTACTTGGACGAGGGTTTAAACATGCCCAACGCGGGCGGCATACCGAACCTCCCCGACGGTGCGATTGTGGAGACTCCGCTGAGGATACTCCCCGGCGGTCCTCAGCAGGTAGTTCAGCCGGCGTTGCCGGAGGCGGTGGCGGAGTTGTGCCGCCGGCAGATCGCGATTAATGAGCTGTCTGTGGCGGGCACGGTGGAAGGTGACCGTGACAAACTGCGCCAGGCCCTGGCCCTGGACCCCATGGTCGACGACCCGGATTTGCCCGACGTCCTGCTGGACGAGTTTTTGTCTACGTTTGAAGACTACTACTCGGCGTTTCCGTTGGGCAAAGGGCTATGAAAGCCCGAGGAACCACTTCCAGGCGGGAACAGTTCGAACCGTGCGCCCTTGCCGGGCTTCTTCACTCTCTTCGTGAAGAGTGACAAGGACAGCCTCATCAATGGCAACTTCGTCCATCGCTTCCCACAGCGCGGCGCGTTCCCTCGAGGCGTCTTTGACGCAGCCGCCGGAGCTGCGCCAAAGATCTCTTGGATGGTGCTTGAGTTCTCCCCACCAGTTTCCTGCTCTCAAGGAAAGCTCCTGGACCAAGATTCCTTTTGTCAAGGAAACCTCCCGGCTCGTTGGACCTGCCTTACTGGTTGAGGGCAGACTGTGCGTGGTGCTTTGCCGCCGGCTTCCCAAGTGCTATACTTCCGGCATGAAAAACAAACTCGCAGCCATCCTATCCTCTGGTCTGATTCTGGCTGCTTGCTACGGCGGCAGGGCTGACGCCCAGGGCAAAGCAGACAAGACGGCGGCAACGGCGCTGTCTTGTACAACTCCGACCCCTTTCGAGGCACCGGGAACGGTGTCAAAATGGCGGCACAAGCGCAGCAGGATCACGGCGAAGCTGGGCAGCCCGAGGCACCGGGGGAGGGATACCCTCGTTTTCGAAGGGGAGGCGCAGGCCCTCATCGGAAAATTTGCCTATGGCAAAACCCACAAGGACCTCAAAGATGAGAAGGTGGACATTTTTGTCCAGAAAACCCCTCCTTGCGGTCCGTGGGAGCCGTTGGGTACGGCGCTTACCACCCGGGACGGTGACTACGGCACCGACTTTGGCATTAAGGATGACGGCGGCAGGATCTTCTACACTATTCCGGCTAGCGTGGCTCTCCCCGGCGGGCGGTATCCGGTGGTGATGCTGGTCAAAGGCGGCCATTCGGTAGCTCGGCTGGAAATGCACGTCTTCAAGAAAGGCGAGCAGGCCGTCGTGTTCGACATCGACGGGACGCTCACCACCGGCGATTCGGAGATCGTGAGAGAGGTGCTGGAGGACCAGGTGGGTGACTACTCACCAGAGATGCGCGTGGGTGCGGTGGAGGTGGTGAAAGCCGTTGCCGCCAAAGGCTATCGGACCATCTATATTACGGGGAGGCCCGAGACGTTGACGGGGAGGACCCGGAAATGGTTGGAGGAGAAAGGTTTTCCGCCCGGAGCGGTGCGGACCACGGACAAATCGTCCCAGGTAATGCCGACGACGCGGGGGGTGGAGAAGTTTAAGACGGATGTGCTGACGGACCTGACTGCCCGGGGGCTGAATATTTACGCTGCCTACGGCAATGCCTTGACGGACATCGCCGCGTATCAAAACGCGGGCGTCGCTAAAGAGCGTACGTTTATCGTGGGCAAATATGCGGGGCAGGATGATACCGTGGCGGTGAAGGGGTATGTGGAGCATTTGGAAACTGCGGTGGCGTTTCCGGACGCCCGATAACTGCGGAGGGCAGCATGAAAATGCGCGTGAGCCTCTTTCTCCTGGCGGCGGTAGCCGTCACGGTCCAGCCGGCCTTCGCCGCTGACTATGTCCTGGAGGACCCGTTGGACGGGTCGAGCACGGGGAACGTCAATGGGGGGCAGTTTGTTGACGGTGGGTGGAAGGCGCCTCAGCAGATCTGGTGGGAGCTGCCTGAGGCGATCAGTGCGGGCGGCATGTCGGTTGAGGTCACCAACTGGAACCCTAACGAGGACAGTCCTCAGCACAAGCACGACAAGCAGCACATCATCAACATGTACGAGGCGGCTCACGGTTCACCACATTCGGCGGATGGGGACAGCCCGCAAACTGACTTCTTCAACCTTCGCACCGGGTCAACTTATGACAATCACTTCAAGTTCCTGTCCAGTACCGGCGGTTTCACCGAGCGTATAGAGACTCGGATTAAGTGCCCGACTCCGTGCATCGATCCTGCCTTCACATACGAGATCAAGGTTGAGTGGAACGCGGAAGGGAAGATTACCGTATTCAGGGACACCGCCCCGCTCATGACTCACAATCACGGGAAGCCGTTCGCGCTAAAATATGTGTTTCTAG
>CAZVFX010000020.1:0-75410 GCA_964626565.1 uncultured Myxococcales bacterium | reverse complement strand
TTTCAACGTGTAGCGGCGCCGGTTGTTCGTCTTCTTGAGGAGTGCACGGAGTACCCGCGCCTCGCTTTCGAGCTCCTCAACTCGGGCCTGCAGGAAGAGAAGTTCCCTCTCGCTACTCTCAGCATCCGAAGGGTATGATTGCAGCATTCGGCACCTGACATGTCCGGCCCATCGGGCCGCGAGCACCGCAGCTTTGACCATGAGCTGAACCGCAAGCGCGACGGTCTCGGTCGTTGTCATCGGCGGCTCCTCCGTAGTCCGAGCGAAACCCCGTTGGGGTCCTCGATCTCCCCTGACAGCCTAGTAGATGGCCGTATTTGGCCTCAAGAGCGTTGGCACGGTGCCGCTTTCAGGAATCGCGCCTTGCTGCTGCCCCTCGACGAGAATGGGGTGGTCCCACTCCCGCTGGACAAGGACAGTCTGTGCCGCTGCTCACTTCGCCGCTCTTTGTTGGCAAAACAACGTCGACCGCGGTAGTGTGTTACTCGCGGCAGGGGTGTGTGATGGTTCGGACACGAAGACAACAGTGCATAGTTCTCCTTGGGCTGTCCCTGGTATTAGGGTGTGCTGGTAGCCCTTCAGGTGGAGTTAGCCCTGCCGAGAGCGCTATTGATGCTGCATCGGGAGACACCGTCGAGTGCAGGGGCTTCGTGGGCGACAGCCGTATCGATACGTCAGAAACACCGACGTGGATTTCGGACACACTCGATTTGCGGCGCAGTCACGACGTCTGTATCCCCGATTGCGAAGACAAGGAATGCGGTCTCGATGGATGCAACGGGGAATGCGGGGGCTGCTACGACGGGATTCCCTGTACGACCGATACCTGTACTGATTTGTTCAAGTGCACCCACATCCCCAATGATTCGGATTGTAACGACTTCGACCCTTGTACTGTCAACTATTGCGACGAGGCGGTCGGATGCACAAGTGGTCCCGCCTGCGGCCAGGATGAAATCTGCCTGCCTGACGGTGGTTGCTGCTCGCCCTACTCCTGCGGGCAATTCGGAAAGGAATGCGGCACAACTGCTGACGGCTGTGGTGGTCAACTTGACTGCGGAACCTGTGGGCCCTCGGAGGAATGCAGCGAAGCGGTGTGCACCAATGGGGAGTGCCTGCTCACTCCCATATCGACACTGCGACGTCGGGCGGATGACCTAGCCAGGGCCGGAGACAGTCTGCTTGTGGGGCTATTCCTTGGTGGGCTTGGCATCTTGGATGTTTCCGAGCCCACCTCACCAGTCTTCATCGCGGAATACCCCTTCCCGAAGGTCATAGACGTACACGCATCGGGAGACAAGGGATTTGTGGTAGTAGAGGGCCTACTGGAGGAAACAGGTCTTTTTGTGCTGGATGTCTCGGACGCCGCAGTCCCGGTCTTGGAAGGCTTCCACAAGACCCGTCGGCCGTCGGCTCTGCTCGTTGACGGCGATGTGGCATACGTTCTTCACTGGCATTCGGATTTCGGCTACCCAAGTCTGGTTCTTGACATAGTGGATATGGCGTCCACACAGAACCCAGTGCTGATCGGCGAATTCATGCTGGCACTCGACCCTAATCTTGTCCTCTATGGTGGCCCGGCGCTGGCTATCTCGTTTCCCTACTTGGTAGTCTCGACGTTTAGTTGGCCAGAGAATCATGTTGAGATCCTTGACATCTCTGTACCCGAGGTACCTATGCTGCTAGGCACCTACTCTGAATCGGGCCAGCACCTCAGGGCCCAGCACTGGTCGTATCCGTATGCTGTCCTGAGTCGAAGTCAAACGGACGGCGATGTTGAAGACCTGGTCATTTTGGATTTAGGCGACCCATCTTCCCCGGTCATGGTCCAGGAATACCCGGGCTTTGGAGGTGAGGTTACCACTCATGAGGGCATTGCCTGCATCGCCTCGGGGCCGAAAGGCACTTGCATAGTGGATCTGAATGATCCGCTCGACATGCAGATTCTCGGGTGTTTTACTCCGAGCGGCAACGCGGTGGAATGCGAATTCGAAGACGGGGTAGCGTACATCGCCGATACCCGTGTCGGGGTGACGATACTGGACATCTCCGACCCGAAAGACGTAGTCTTACTCGGGGAGGAGTTGCTCAGCCTCTGGCCGTACGCCGGCGTTCTTGAAGGCCATCATCTCATCACCGCAAGCGGAGTCATGGGAGTCAAAGTGGTGGACGTCCAGGACGCCGAGGAACCGGAGTTAGTGGGAAGCCTAGTCACGCGATTCGATGCATATGACATCACCGTGGACAAGTCGACGGCAGTGGTTTGCTCCGGTGAGTCGGACTACAATGAGTTCTCGGGCTTGGAGGTCATTGACGTATCCGATCCGACGAGCCTCCAGACGCTCAGCTACTACGAGACGGGGAGCCCGCACGGCGAGGTGCTGCTTCGCGACAACCTGTTGTACTTGCTGACTTTCGACCCGGACTTCCAGGTTCTGGACGTGAGCGATCCCACCGGACCTTCCCCAGTTGGAGCCTTTCATCTATCGGGCGGCTCAAAGATGTGGGGACACTTCTTCCCCTCTGGTCTCGCAGTGGATTTCGACAAGGAGCGAGCGTACTGGCTGGACCAAACGCTCGGTTTGGTCATCGTTGATGTCTCAGAACCGGAGAATCCCGAACTGCTCGGGAATCTGCCCGACGCTGTAGTTGGCCCTGCCAGCGACAAGATCGTTCTCTCCGGAACCACCGCCTACGTCTCGGCTCTCGGCTATGTGAAAGTCATTGACGTCACGGACCCTCACTCTCCACAGCCAGTTGACGATATTGACTTCAACAACGCCACCGACGTGGCGTTGCACAAACACGACGACTTTTTATTCGTGGCAAGGAACGACGGCGGTTCCGGTGGAGTCCAGCTTGTCGACGCCGGCAGTCCGGCGGTTCTGAAGCCGCTTGACGACTTGATTCTTGAGCATGCCTGTTTCGACCTTGTTGCAGGCTACGGCTATGCTTTTGCGATGGAGAGGTGGGGCGGAGTTGAGGTCTTCGACGTCAGTGGCTGTTGGTAGGTTCTCAGCGGTTGCCTTTCCGCCGTGGTCGTGGTCCGCAAAAACTCGATCGGGGGCCGGAACGGAGTGAACGAGGGGAACAAGCTGTCCTTGTCCAGCGGCCATCGGATTGCGCCAGGATAAGCCTGGACCAGGAGGATAGGATGGCTAGAGACCCCGTGGTGGTCAGAAATCGGGTCCGGCCAAATTCCGCGTTCCGGTCAGCGCGGATGATGTCCTCTCTCAGCCGGAAATCGCCGCTGTCGACGGGTTCCGAGCACCCGAATCGGGTGCAGGTCGCCGACCCGGTTCGGCGTCGGCACAGTTGTCCCGTTGAAGAACAAGAGACCGGCAGAGAGACGCGCAGCGTCTACGCAGCGGGACGATAGTCATGGTGCAAGCAGTTCAGGACCGGGGTCGCCACCAGTTTCCCCTCGCCAGGCGGCGGTCTTTCGTACTCCAGGTCGGGCAGCGGGATTCCACGAATGGCTTGATGCACGCGCACGCCGTTGTACCAACTCACGGTTTCCGAAAGCACGGCTCCGAAGTGCCGTTCGTTCCAGATGAGCAGCTTGTCGAGGCACTCCCGCCGCAACGTGCCGATCAGTCTTTCGATGTGTGCCTGGGCATCGGGCGCGCCGTAGGGGATGGGGATTCCCCTGACAGCCATGGTTTCAACCAACCAGAGGTCGAACGCGGAGCGGCAGGACAGCTTCTTGCCGCCTGCGTTGACTTGCAACGGCCGTCCGAACTGACCGAACTTGCCGTCGTTGTCGTGAATGAGGAACTTCGGTTGCTCACGATAGGTGGCATCTCGCATCTGTTGCTTGACCCAGGCCAGGGTCGGATGCTGGGTCACGTTCCAATGGACGATCTTCCTGGTCTCCAGCTCCATAACGACGAACGCGTACAGCGCCGTGAAGCGTACGGTGTGTTGCACGAAGAAGTCGCACATCCAGATGCCGTCGGCCTGGCTTTTGAGAAAGGCCTTCCATGTCTGACCGCCCCTCGGCCTGCCCGGCTTCCTCACCATGTATTTCCCCACTGTCGTAGGTGAGTGCTCAATGCCGAACTTGATCTCGAGTTCCAGCGCGATTCTCTCCTTTCCGTACTCGGGGTGGTCGGTGGAGATGCGGCGGATGAAGTCGATGTGCCGCCGGGGTATCCGCGGTCGCCCCGGCCCCGGTCGGGACTTCCTCCGCCAGTAATCCCGAAACCGCTTCTTCTGCCATCGCAAGACCGTCTCTGGCCTAACGATGACCAGGGCGGACTTCCAATCCGGCCAAAGCCGCGACAGCACAGACCAGATGAGCCTGTCTCGGTCCTTCAGGCGAGGCCTCTTAATCCGTCGCCGGAAGACGGCAAGTTGCTGCCGCAGCGCCAGCACACGAAGCACGAGCCTCCGTTGAAGGCAAACGAAGACGGCAACGTTGAGCAGTTCAAAGGCGAGCAGGACGAGTATCAGCTTCATAGATTCAAGCGTGATGCCGGACGGGCACTCAGGCAAGGCCTTTCGACGAGGATCCAATAAGTGACGGGCACGGCGGCTCGTCAAGTCGAAAGGAGTGCCCTCCCTCATCGGATAGGGAAGTCGTCCACGGCTGGCTTTCGAAGCCAGATCCCGTACACTTCGCGTACGCTTCTTCCCAACCTGGCGGGTTCTAACCAGCCCAGCGGGACTCAACGGGCCTTGAAATGACTAGGGATCTTGGAGCCCCTCGTCGGGGCGTGACAACCTTGCCAAGGTTGACAGCCTGCCACGACGTAGCTTCATGCGAAGTCAGGTCGCGAGTGAGCAACCTGGGGGATCAAAGATAGGTTCGCGGTGTGGTGGCGAGGAACTCCTGTGCGGGAAGCGCTTCGGGCCCGATGACCAGACAACGGGCAGGCCGGAATCTGCGTTCAAATTCGGTCATGCCGGGCAGAGCGGTCGGAACGCGGCCGGTCTTGACCTCCAAGGCTGTCACAGTACCCGAGGAAGAAACCACGAAGTCCACTTCCCTGCCTCTGTTCCGCCAGTAAGAGAGCTCGAATCGATCCTGTCCGGCCCGGTTGGCCAGGTGTGCCCCAACAGCACTTTCAACCAGCCGTCCCCAGTAGGGGCGGTCTGTAGGCGCCTGCGCCGGACCGATGCCGGTCTGAGCTGTGATCAACGCGTTGTTCAGCACTTGCAGCTTGGGGCTTGAAGCGCGCTGCGGGATCTTGCCCCCGTGGTACTTGGGTAGTCCGCAAACCAACCCCGCCGCGCCCAGCAGATTCAGGTAGTGAGCGATGGTTGTCGTGTTGCCGGCGTCCTGCAGTTGGCCTACCATTTTCTGGAAGGAGAGAATCTGTCCGGAATGTGCACACGCCAGCTCATAGGTCCTCCGCAGGAGCGCAGGTTTGTCAACCCGAGTCATCAACAGAATGTCCCGGGAGATGGCCGTCTCCACCAAGGCGTCGAGTATGTAGCTTCGCCAGCGGGCAAAGTCCTCTCGCAGGGAGGCTGCCCCCGGGTACCCTCCGAGCACCACATATTCTTCAAAGGTGTAGCCGAACGCCTGGGACATCTCGTCAAAGTCCCAGTGTGGGACTCTGATCAGCTCGAATCGGCCGGCCAAGGACTCCGTCAGACCTTTCTGCATCAGCAATGGCGAGGAGCCCAGCAAGACAACCCGCAATCCGCCGGCGGCCATGGAGTCGGCATCCCACAAGCGCTTGACGGTTTCGGCCCACCCCGGCAACTTGTGAATCTCATCGAGAATGAGTACTCCGTCGGGTTTTGCCGTAAGTCTCGCCAGTTCCCACTGTTGTTCCATCCAGCCCGCTTGTTTCAGGGCCGGTTCGTCAGCGGTCGCGTAGCGAACCGGAACGGTCAAGTGCTTCATCACCTGTCTTGCGATAGTGGTCTTGCCCGTCTGGCGAGGGCCGACCAGAACCTGGATGAACTGCCTGGATTCCGTGAGTCTCTGCTCAAGAGTCTCAGCCATTTCTCGACGAAACATAGCACCTCCCGCACCAATTACTCAATGCCATGAGTAATTTGACTCAATATCTAAGCCAAATGCAAGAGCGGCGACTGTGCTACTTGAAGAGGCCAGCTAACCGCTTGCCAACTGATACCGAAATAAATACACTCCTTGTCGATCGTAGTAGTACTGATCTTGTTAATTCGGGCTCGCCCATGGGCGGGTCGCTAAATAAACGGGGGACCATATGAGAAGTCTTAAACTGTTTGCCGTGCTGGCTGCGTTGGTGATGTTCACTGCACTTCCTGCCGGTTGTGGGGGCGGGGGCGGCGACGACGACAAGGATGCTGTTGCTACCGAGGATGCGGGCGGCGATGCCGGCATCGATGTGTGTGTGGAGGGTGATGCGTGCGACGACGGAGACCCCTGTACCGAGGGCGACACCTGCAACGCTGACGGCGTGTGCGAGGGCACGGCCAAAGAGTGTGACGACGACCTGTTCTGTAACGGCGTTGAGACTTGCGACCCTGCGACCGGTGAGTGTGCAGGCACAACGCCGCCGGAACTGGACGACGGCGTATCGTGCACGGTGGACGAATGTAATGAAGCCACCAACGAGATTACCCACACCCCCGACGACGTAGGGTGCGATGACGGTAACGAGTGCACCGACAACGTGTGCGACCCCGAAATGGGCGGCTGCAAGGCGCTGGCCAACGATGCTGCCTGTGACGACGGTGACCTTTGTACCGAAAACGACCAATGTGCGGACAAGGAGTGCGGCGGCGCACCGATAATCTGTGACGACGAATTGTGGTGCAACGGCCTCGAGGTTTGCGACGGCGAAACCGGCGACTGCGTGGCCGAGGATGTGCCCGAGATTGATGACGGCGTCGAGTGCACCGTGGACGAATGCGATGAAGACGAGGACGAAGTTGTCCACACGCCCGATGACGATGCGTGCGACGACGGCAACATGTGCACCACCAACGTGTGCGACGCTGAGGAAGGTTGCCAGGACACCAACCTGGACGACGTGGAGTGCGACGACGGTGATAATTGCACCGAAGACGACACTTGCGTGGCCGGCGAATGCCTGGCCGACGACGTGGTGTGCGACGACGGTGAGTTCTGCAACGGCCTGGAAACGTGCGACCCCGACACCGGGGATTGCCTCGAGGGGCCGGTTCCCGTAGACGATGACCTTGTCGATTGCACAGTTGAGGAGTGCGACGAAGAGTCGGACATGATAGTCCATGTGGCCACCGACGCATTGTGCGACGACGCCGACGCCTGCACCGTGGACATCTGCGATGTCAACGACGACGGTGGTGAGTGCATCAGTGAACCGGTGGTTTGCGATGACGGCGACTTCTGCAACGGGCTGGAGACTTGCGACGCGGCCAGCGGCTGCCTGGAAGGGGAAGCGCCGGTAGTGGACGACCTGGTGGATTGCACCGTGGACTCCTGCGATGAAGAGAACGACGTGGTGGTCAACGAGCTCGACCACACCGCCTGCGATGACGCACTGTGGTGCAACGGCGCCGAAGTGTGCGACGCAGCGGAAGGTTGCCTGGACGGCGAGGAACCGGTCATAGACGACGAGCTGGAGTGCACCATCGACTCATGCGACGAAGAGAACGATGTGGTGGTCAACGAGCCTGACTCCGACTTCTGCGATGATGGTGAGTTCTGCAACGGCCCCGAGGTTTGTGATGTTGAACTGGGTTGCATTGAAGGTACACCGCCCGAACTGGACGACCTGGTGGACTGCACCGAAGATGAGTGCGACGAGGAAAATGACGTCGTAACCCACACCGCGTCGGACCTGCTCTGCGACAATGCTACTTTCTGCGACGGCGAGGAGTACTGCGACGATGTTGAAGGGTGCCTGGATGGTGAGCCGCCGGAGTTGGATGACCTGGTGGTGTGCACCGTGGATTCCTGCGACGAAGAGAATGACGTTGTGGTGCATGAGGCCGACGATACCCTGTGCGACGACACGTTGTGGTGCAACGGCGAAGAGTACTGCGATGCCATCGAGGACTGCCTGGACGGCGAAGCGCCGGAACTGGATGACCTGGTGGCGTGCACCGACGATTCCTGCGACGAGGACAACGACCAGGTGGTGAACACCCCCAATGACGTGCATTGCGACGATGCCAACGTCTGCACCGACGATTCCTGTCACCTTACCGATGGGTGCCAATACACGGACAACACCCTGGGGTGCGACGACCTCGACCTGTGCACCTATGACGACATTTGCGCTGACGGGGAATGCGGCGGCACCGAGAAAGTGTGCGACGACGGCGTCTTCTGCAACGGCCTTGAAACCTGCGCCTCGGATACCGGTATCTGCGAGGATGGCCCGGTCCCGGAGATTGATGACCAGATCGACTGCACCGACGACTCCTGCGACGAAGAGAACGACGTGGTGGTCAACGCTCCCAACGACGGATTCTGCGACGACCAGAATCAGTGCACGGGAAACGTGTGCAACCCCGACGCCGGGTGCGAAACCACCAACCTGGACATCGACTGCAGTGACGCCGAGGAATGCACCGACGGCGACGTCTGTGTCAACGGCCAGTGCGAGTCCGGCGACTGGATTTGCGAAGATTGCGGCAACGACCAGGATGACAACGGCGACGACCTGGTGGACTGCTGCGATCCGCTGTGTGCTGATGATTCCAACTGCCAGGCGGAAATGGATTGCACCGACGAAACGGACAACGACTGTGATGGGCTCACCGACTGCGATGACGTCGACGACTGCTCCGAAGCGCCCGAGTGTCTTCCTGTTCCCGAGCCGGGAGACCTGGTGATCACCGAGATCATGGCCAACCCCACCGGCACCGACTCCCAGAAGGAGTGGTTCGAAATCTACAACGCGTCCGAGATCGAGTATGAACTGAAGGGGATGACCGTGATGGACTTCGGCAACAACGAGTTCACCGTGGAAAGCTCGTTGGTCATTGCGCCGGACCAGTACCTGGTGTTGGGCCGCAACGATGACAAGCAGGTCAACGGCGGCGCGCCCATCGATTACGTGTACTCCGGCTTCACCCTGGCCAATGATGAAGACGAGATCATTCTCTCATTCGGAGAAGTGGTAGCCGATGAGGTAGTGTATGCGCCGGAAGGCTTCTGGACCATACCCAACGGCTCCAGCCTGCAGTTGGCTGTGGACGCCACCGACTCCACCTCCAACAACGACTCCGCCTTCTGGTGCCCCTCAACCACGACGTTCGGTGACGGCGACGGCGGTACGCCCGGAGCCCCCAACGACCTGTGCGTGGAAACAGACTGCAGCAACCAGGAGGACGACGACGACAACGGGCTCACTGACTGCGATGACCCGGTCTGTCAGGGCATCGACGGTTGCGGCGAAATCGAATGTGACGACGAGTTGGACAACGACGACGACGGCAAGTTCGACTGCGTCGACGAGGATTGTGTGGATGCGGCGCCCTGCGTGGATACCGACCAGGACGGCGTGCCCGATTCCGCTGATGTCTGCCCGCTGGGAGACGACGCCTTGGACAACGACCAGGACGCCATTCCCGACCTTTGCGAGGTGGAGTGGGCCGGCGACGTGTGGCCCACCACGGGGCTGCCTTTCCCGGGCAGTCAGCCCCTCGACATATATCTGCAGATCTACATGCCCAATGTGACCGAGGCGGGCGGGCCGGGCGCGGGCATCAAGGCCACCATGCTTTACACCGTGCAGGGCCAGCAGGAACCTGATACGGTGGCGATGACTTTCAACGCGGACATAAACAACAACGACGAGTTTGTGGGCACCATCCCCTCCGGCACCGTGGGTGACGGGGAGACGGTAAACGTTGACTTCGAAGTTGCCTATGACCCGGGCGAGCTGGGCATCATGGCCGGCCCATACGTCTACAACGGCGATCCCATCCTCGACCAGCAGGGCAGCGCGGCCCCGTTCAGCTATATCGGACAGGGCGGCGGACCTTCCGGACCCGCCCTCTTCTTCAGCGAGTATATCGAAGGCGGTTCTTACAACAAAGCCCTTGAGATCTACTATGCCGGTCAAGGCCAGTTTGATCTGTCTCAGTGTGCGATCCTGGTGTTCACCAACGGTTCTCCCACCATATCCAAGACCGTGGCGCTGAATGCGGTTCCTATTGGGGGCGGCGGCACCTATGTAGTCTGCAATCCCAGCATCTCCGACGACAGTGCCTGTGACCAGACCTCCGGGAACATCAATTTTACCGGTAATGATGCGGTGGCTCTGGATTGCCTGGGACAGCCCGCGGATATCATTGGCAAGATAGGCGAAGACCCTGGTGAAGCCTGGACCGGTGCGGGCGGCATCGTTTCCACCAAGGATATGACCTTGCGGCGCACCTGCCTGGTCAGCTCCGGAGATTCCAACGGCGGCGATGATTTCGACCCGGCGATGGAATGGGAGATCTTCCCCAAGGACACTCTGGACGGGCTGGGCTCTCACTGCGACTAATAGGCGGCTGTGAGCTGTGAGTCTTGGGCTTTGGGCTGTGAGCAGTGAGCTTTGAGCTGTGAGCCGAAACACAAAATTCGACAGGTGAGACCATGAGACCAGTGCTGATTATTCTGGCAGGTTGTGCGTTGTTGGCTTGCTCCTCTGGTGGAGGAGGGGCAACTGACGTGGCGGATGCAGGTGGGGTCGAGCTGCTTGCGGATCTGCTCGCGGACGCGGGTGCGGAACTGCCTGCGGATACGGGTGCGGACGTGCAACCTCCGGAAGAGACGGTTGATGCTCCGCCCGCGGACGTGCCCTTTGTCTATCCCGACCCAGCGTTCTTTCACAAGGAAGACAGCCCGGAGTTGGCCAAGGCATCGGACCCGTACCTCATGGATGAGCGGACCATGTATCGGACGGTTGAGACCTTGCCTTCCCTTGATGTTCGCTGTCTGTCTGCAGCCGGCGGGGAGACGTGGGCCGGTACTGCCGACGGGGTGTACAGGTTTGACGAAGATACCGGTAAGTTTGAGGCCGCATATATTCCGGCGGGAGTGTCGGAACCGGTGGTGGACATCGCCCGCACTCTGGATGAGGACGGAACCCTCATCTTTGCGACGGCCACCCGCGTGGGTTACCACAATACCGGCTCACAACAAACCGACTTCGTGTACAGTCCGGGCCCTGCTCTGACCGCGGTGGAATTGGGCGCAGCGGAGATCTTTGTGGGGACCGCGGCCGGCGGGCTGTTCGCCCTCGAGAAAGGTAGCCTCGACCCGGGGTTTGCTGAGGTTGGTGGCGGACAGTTGCAAGGTATGGAGATCCGAGGTCTGGCTGAGGACGCTGAGGGGGTGCTATGGCTCGCCACCGATGCCGGACTGCATTCCTGGGATGGCGACGTGCTGGCCTCGCACCCCATATCCGATGACGATGTCCGCTCAGTGCTGGCGGCCCCGGATGGAGCTGTGCTGGCGGGAGCAGCAACCGGCATCGCCAGAATTGAAGCGGGCGATGTCCAGATCGTGGAGCCCGGGGTAGGCAGCATCCCGTACCACGATGTGCGGGGACTGGCTCTCGGTGGTGGCCGTCTGGTGCTGGCCCACGGTATCGGCGCTAGTGCGCTGGAAGAGCCGTTTGCCGGTGGCAAGGCATTTGCGAGGCTCGATCACTACACCTCTCAGCGCTGGCTGCCCCATAACCAGGTCAATGCCGCAGCCGTCGATGACCAGGGGCGGATCTGGCTGGGGACTCCTGCCGGCATCAGCCGCATCGAGTGGGTAAGCCGCACCCTGGCGGAGAAGGCGCAGCATATGGAAGAGCTGCAGGACGAGCACTTCTGGCGCATGGACGGGTTTGTCCCTTCCGACGCCTGGACCGACGATCCGTGGGAGCCTACCTCCTGGTTCGTCAGCGACAAGGACAACGACGGGCTGTGGACCCAGATGCAAATTGGGGCGTGGTGTTACGCGTACGCGGCCACCGGCGACGAGTACTACTACGACAAAGCCCGCAAGGCTACCGATGTCATGTATTTGCAGGTGGACATCCCCGCGATCAGCTTCGCCGAGGAAGGAAAACAGACCGGCTTTATCACCCGGTCACTGGTCCGGGACGACGAGGGCGGCGTCTACGACAACAAGATTCCCCAGGAGAACTGGCACCTGGTCAACTACGAGGGGCACGACTACTACTGGAAGGACGACACCTCTTCCGATGAGTATGCCGGGCATTTCTACGGCTATCCTTTGTTCTACGACCTGTGTGCGAAGACAGACGAGGAGCGCCAGGAGTTGGCCGATCGCGTCTGGCTTGCGGCATCCTACCTTGTCGACAACGACTACAAGCTGATAGATCTGGACGGTGTGAAAACCGGGCATGGGCACTGGTACCCGGAGCGCATCGGGGCCGCGGCCGACGGTATGGACGCGTGCATTGAAGCCGCAGACGAGGCGGAGAACAAGGTGGAGGCGGTATCGTTCTGCATCGGCTCGTGGCATGGGGAAGGGTGGCTGAACTCCATCGAGATCCTGGGGCACTTGCTGGGCGCCTGGCACATCACGGGTGACCAGAAGTTTTTTGATGCCTACGAAGAGCTGGTCACGGTGCACAAGTACGATCAGGTGGCCATGCCCCACGAAGATACGTACACCATCACCAACCCGTCTTTCATGAATCACTCGGACCACGAGTTGGCCATGATGGCGTACAACACGCTTATCCGCTACGAGCCCGACGACGACCGCCGGCAGATCTGGATCGACAGCCTGCTCTTCTTATACGAGTGGGAAAAGGTGGAGCGAAACCCGCTGTGGACCGCGTACGTGGCGTTGCTGGCTGGTTTCGAGCACACCGAGATGGAGCCTGCGCTCCAGAGCCTTCGGGAGATGCCCTTTGACCAGCGCATCTTCGAAATGGACAACAGCCATCGCATGGACGCCGCGGATTGGCCTGACGACCGTTTCGACGACCCCCAGTTCGCCACAGTGTTTCCCTACGATGAGATTCGCACTGTCTGGTGGAACGGCAATCTGCACGTCAAATACGACGGGGGCAACGGCACCGGAGTTCAGGGCCCCATGGCCTGGCTGCTGCCCTACTGGGCCATGCGCTACGCCGGCGTCATCGGGGAGTAATTTTCCCACCAACACCCACCTCTGTAAGCTGGTAGAGTGCGAACGAGGCGAGCCAGTGGCTGCCGCCGTAGCCGCTGTCGAACATCAGGTCCACACCGGCCTTGCAATGAAGCCGGGACAGTTTGGAAAACTGTTCCCTCCGTGAGTCCCCTTCCGGCAGGTCGGCGGCCAGGCCGTTGAAGGCCCAGGCCCGCTGAAAATCGAGGCCGATCAAGTGCCCGATTTTCGGGTCTCTTCGGTCTCGCACCTCCGGCGGGTTGCGCAGCGGGCCGAATTCTGAGCTGGAAGGATCGGGGAGGAAGTCTGCGAGCCAGGCAGAGAACTCGACCGGCTTCAACACCCGTCGCATAATGTCAGCCTCGGCCAGGCACGGCGAGATGAAATCTTCGCCCGACGGCTCGTATTCCGTTGGGCAGCTGCGGTCTTCCAGGTAGAACCGCTTCGCCGCCTCCGCAATGGCTTTTTCCAGCCCCCCGTCCCCGACCTGGCGGGCATAATCCCACATGTGGACCAGGGCGAACGCGGTGTTGGGATGGGTGCCCGCTCGGATCGGGGATGACAGCACTGTAAGATATGCCTTCGTCCGATCGGCCAGCAGGGCGGCCAACGGCTTCAGGGCCGCATACCAGCGTTTGGCATCGGGATCCTCGAAGGAGTGCAACTCTGCGGCCAGCCGCAGCAGCCAGCCCCAGCCGTAGGGGCGCTCGAAAGTCTTGTTCCGTGACGCGGTGAAGTACTCCACCTCCTTCTGAATCAGTTCGGGTGTGAGGTGGCGGTCCAGCGCGGCGCGAATCTCGGCGGCCTCGCTGATGCCGGGGTAGCGCTTCAACACCCTCACCATGGCCCAGTGGCCGTGGACCGCGGAGTGCCAGTCGAAGCAGCCGTAAAAGGCAGGCGTCAATTCCCGGGGCGGCCTCACCGTGTCGTCCCCATCCACAACGTTGGACGGCTTGTTGGGGAATTCTCGGTCCACGCAGTGAAGCGATAGCGCCACAAACCGGCTCGCTTTCGATTCGTCCAATTCGACGCACTGAACGTCCTCCCGGGGGGGCGCCTGCTCCCCCGGGGCGGGGGGCGCCGGCGCCGGCTCCCGATCCGCGCATGCAGGGCACAACAGCAGGAGGGACAGAGCTGCGCTCACCAGTCGTGTCGACGTTCTCATTCCACCCCTTCTTCGGACAGTATGTAGGCCAGCGCAGCCATGGCCACGGCGCCCAGTTCCAGTTCCCTCGGGTTTACGGTCTCCATGACATCATTGGCGCTGTGGTGGACGTCGAAGTAGCGCTGGGAATCGGGCACCAATCCGATGGTGAGAGTGCCGGTATCGTGGAGCGGGTTGATATCCACCCCCCCGTATCCATGCTTCACCCAGACGATTCCCGCTTCTTCGAGGGAAGGGAGCCAGCGAGCCACAGACGCTACCTTCCCGTCATCTCCCCGTACGTTGAAACCGAGGGGTATGAATCCGCCCCGGTCCGACTCGATGGCTGCGATGTGTTTTTCCTTCTTTCTTTTTTGATCCCCCGCATACGCGCGCCCGCCCGTTCCGCCGAACTCTTCGTCCATGAACATAACGGCCCGGATGGTACGGCGGGGTTTCAGACCGAGGGACTGGATGATGCGGAGCGCTTCAATGGACTGAATGCACCCCGCACCGTCGTCGTGTGCCCCGGGACCGAGATCCCAGGCGTCCAGGTGCCCGCCCAATACGACAACTTCCGCGGGGAGCTCAGTGCCGGTGAGCTGGCCCACAACGTTGTGCGACACCACGTCGCCCAAATCCCGGCATTCCATCTTGATGGTGACCGTGGCATCGGGGTCGGACTGGAGGCGCCGGCTAAGCAGTTCCGCGCTCTTGATCCCCAAGGCTGCCGTGGGGATCTTCGGGACCCCTTCTGCATATTTCATGACGCCCGTGTGGGGATTATCGTCGGGCAGCATGGTAAGGGAACGCACGAGCACGGCTACCGCTCCAACCTTGGCCCCACGGCTGGCGCCGTGGACCCGCTGGTCCGCGGCCCCGCCGTACGCGTCAAAAGTGTTGAGGTGCGTGGGGTCCATGGGCCGGTTGAAGAAGATGATCTTACCCTTGGCTCTGTCACCCAACTTGTCAGCTTCCTCCAGGCTTTTTACCTCGATTACGCCGGCAGTTAATCCCTCCTCGGGGGTGGCTACGCTGCCGCCGAGGGCAGCGATGCTGAGTGTTGTTTGCTCTTTCCCGGTGCCGCTTGCAAGAACCGCAGTTTCCTGCGGGCCACGTTCCCAACGGCGCACGGTCACCTCTTCGAGATGAACGTTCTCAAACCCGTTCTTCAACATGAGCTCGCGGGTGAATTCCACTGCGCGTTCAGCCCCGGGTGAGCCGCCCAGTCGGGGGCCCAGGGCGGTGAGTTGTGCGAGCATCGAGTACGCGTCCATGCCGATCAATCCCGCGGCCCGCATGTCCTTGACCAGGTCGACGTAGGGAGCCGGCTGTTTGACCGGGGGTCCGGGTTGTTCGGCAGTAGAGAGCGAACTGATTGACAGCAGAATCACGAGAAACAGGCACGACTTTCCTACCATTGCGTACACCGGAACTGAGTTACTGGGAGGCAGCCTAGCCGTAGAACCGTGACAAGAATGCCGGGTTACGCTCGGCGAACAGGGTTTCGGCCACCCGATCAGCCAATCCTACCTTGAGCCGTTCGGTGAAACAAAACAAATCGGATACCGAGCCAACGTCGCCCGCGGCCTCGTAGTTTACGCAGCCGCACCAGTGGCGGCAGCGGCCGCGAATGGGGCAGCCCGGGCAGTCCGGTTTTTCCGTTCCCGCTGATTTGCGCAAGCGGACGACCTTGTCGAACTCGATGCCGGTGTCAACGTGGCCGATGATCATCTCCCGGTTGGAGCCGTCGCCGGCGATGCGGTCGCACGGGTAGATGTCGCCGCCGACGTCGACCGCGACCTTGCCTTCTCCGAAAGGGCAGAACTGGTGGGCTCCGTACCCGCCGTCAACCCAGGTGCGGATTTTCTCGTCGAAAGCGTTTATGTTCAGCGGGATTGCGCGGCGATAGCTGTCCACCACCCGGTCTGCAGCCAGGCCCAACGAACGCTCAAGAGTTTCCAGCGCATCCTTGGTCCAATCCGCCAGGTAGGAGATGTTGAGGGACACATTTTCCAGCTTCTGCACGCCCGCCAGATAGTCGATTGCTTCCGGCAGGAAAGAGACGTTTTCCGGAGTAACTACACACACCACATCTACCGGCACATTCCGGCTTAGCAACTGCCCGAGGCCCGCTTCAACCGTGGCGAAAGTCCCACTGCCGCCCATCGTTACCCGATGGATGTCGTGCATCTGCTGGTTGCCGTCCAGGCTGTACTGGATCACGAAAGGATGGGCCGCCAGGAACTCGGCCCTTTCCGAGGTAACGAGGGAGCCGTTGGTGGACAGGGAGAAAGCCACGTCACAGCCGGCCGCCGCACCCTTTGCGGTGGCGTATTCGACCGTTTCGGGCAGCAGGTCCCAGGCCAGCAGTGGCTCTCCGCCGAACAGGCCGAAGCCCGCTGAATCGCAAGAGTTGTCAATGGTCCAGTCGATGGCTTTGTGCAAGGTCTCCACCGTCATGTCGACCTGGGGACTCGAAGACCCGGAAGGGAATTCATAACAGTAGGTGCAGCGAAAATTACACCGCCGGGTGAGGAAGAGGACGCTTTGCATGGGCGTGCTAGTCCGCGGTCTTTTTCCGTTCCGCATCTGCGGTGGATTCATCGGTGCCCGATGTTTCCTGTGCGGGCGGCTGCCGCTTGTCCGCCTCCATGTCGTACGACTCGTACGGTTTCATGTTGTAGGCCGCGCCGCCGCAGCGGGGCGCAAGTGCCGCCAGCGCCAGCAACGAAGCACCCGCGATTTTGCCCGCGGATATCTTTCGCATCTTATCCAGCAGGGAGCGAGCTTCCTGCCTGGTGGGGTAACGTGGGGAAGTCATCAACTGCCTCCTTGAAGCCTGATGTGGCTTCCATTATACGGACCTGGGTCCGGATAATTCAAATCGGCGCCTAGCTCGGGGCCCGCTCATTTACTTTTGCGGCTCGTCAACGGCGGCCGGCCAGGCCCAGGTGGCGGTGACAAAAGCGATGAGGCTGATGGCCAGGCCGGGGATGATGGCGTCCAGGCCGAAGCAGGGGATGAACTCTTGTTCAACGAGGATTACGGTGGCGCTGCCGAGGATGATGGACGCCAGGGCCGCGGGGAGGGAGGCGCGCTTCCAGTAATGTCCCAGGACATAGGGGAAGAATGATCCGCCCGCGCGTAGGGTGAATGAGAACATGAGGATGGCGATCATGTTCTTGGTGTTGGTGAGCGCTACACCCAGGGCGAGGATTGCAACCGCTACCATTGTAATCCGGGTAACCAACAGCAGTTCTTTGTCCGTGGCGTTGCGGCGGAAAACGCGGGCGTAGATGTCGTTGGAGAAGATGGAGCCTGCGGCTAGCAGGTCCGAATCCGCGGACGACATGGTGGCCGAGATAAGTGCGGCAAAGACGATCCCTACCAGCCACGACGGCATGACGTTGGCGGCTAGGACCGGCAGTACGTACCGGGTGCCGTGGGCTTCGATGAGCGTTGCATCCATCACTCCCTGTTGCACCATGCTGAATGCGATGACGCCTAAGATTGCGGGGACGCAAGCGAACACCAGATAGACGATTCCCGCGTACAGCGACCCCAGCTTTGCTGCGCGCCCGTCTTTCGCTGCGTAGTAGCGTTGCACAGCCTCCTGGCCCACTGCAAACGAAGCGATGTACATGATGACCAGCGAGATTATGGTGCCGGTCCCGATCCCTTCGGTCATGCTGAGTTTCGCGGGCGGCACCGTGGCGACTACCCGGTCCCAGCCTCCGGCCGCGTCCAGGGCAAAGGGAATCGCGACCATGAGTCCCACCACAATGAGGCCCCACTGGACTACATCGGTGAGTGTCACGCTCCACAGCCCGCCGAGCACCGAATAGACGGTGACCACCACGCAGACCAGCACTGCCGCAGTCTGGTATTCCAGGCCCGTCATCACCGAGAGCACCACTGCCGACGCGATCATCTGGATTGCAGTGAGGCCCACCAATGGAAGGATCATTATGATCGCGGTCAGCATGCCGGACGAACCGCCGTACCGACGGGTAAAGAACTCCGGGACGGTCTTCACCAGGGCGGCCCGCAGGCGCGGGGCCACGAAAGCAAGAACCAGGAAAGTGATGGTCATGGCCAGGACGTACCAGGCCGCGGACATACCCCACTCTCCGTACGCTTTCTCCGCGACTCCCATGGAACTGCCGCCACCAACCTCGGTCGCGGCCAGGGTGCCTGCCATCATGATCGGTCCCAGCCGTCTTCCCGCGACCAGAAAATCCTCGCTCTTCTTGATCTTCTTCGAAGCGTACCAGCCGATAAACAGCATGACGCTCAAGTAGACCGCGACGATGGAGATGACGACCGGATCCACTGATATTGACGCGACCATGGTATTTATTCCGAACTTTTGACTCTACGGAACGTATCATATATTTCGGTGTCGAGCCAATGTGGCTCGTACGCGGTCGCCGTTGGTGTAAGACCTTCCGGGAGGAGTATCATGAGAGCAGTCACGGTCCTAATTGCAGTGGTAGTTGGCTTGGCGTTTGTTTCCGCCAGCCCTCTTCTGGCCGAAGACAAGAAGGGCGAGGAAGGAGTAACCCAGGTGCTGAACATCGAGGAAGGCAAAATCGGTGTTGAGGCCACCGGCCCATCGGTCGAAGAGGTCCCCCTGCTGGCGCCTCCGGAGGGTGAAAACCTAATCAAGGTTCGGGACGGCTTCGGCGACAAGATGGCCGAATCTGCCGAAGGGCTGTAGCGCCCTCGCCAGTCGCATCTTCCTCAGGTCATCGCGCTCGGCACCATTCGTTACCCCAACTGCTGACCGAGGATCTGACATCATCTTCAGGCACATTCTACTGTCGAGGCGAGGGAGGGGCTGCGCTGCGCCGGATGTGATGATACGCCTTTGTTCCTGTCGGAGGTGGTGTGACGCAGCCCCTCCCTCGCCTCGATGCAGACGGGTGCCATACGCGCGGATCGGAGCTCGGTCAGCAGTTGGGGTAACGAATGGTGCTGGATGCGGGGGCTGGGGCGGCTTGTTTGCCCCCAAACCGCTTTTCAGGTAACACTTCATACAGTGTCCGGTGTTGCAGTGAATGTTGACAGGGGGAGATGCCTTGTCCGTTGACGTTGAAGGTCTATACCGGCGGTTTGGGCCAATGGTGCTCAGGAGATGCCGCCAACTGTTGAAAGAGGAGGAACTCGCGGTGGATGCGATGCAGGACACGTTTGTGCAGGTGTTGCGGGCCAGGGACAGGCTGACGGGGGATGCCCCTTCCAGTCTGCTCTACCGGGTCGCCACCAACGTGTGCCTCAATCGGATCCGTTCCCGGCGCCGGCATCCGGAAGACCCGGGAGCTGAACTGCTGGACCGGATTGCTGCTTGTGATGAGCCGGCGGGAAGGGCCGAAGCTCGGACCTTCCTCCAGCGGATCTTCGCTCGCGAGAAACCTTCCACCAGGACCATTGCTGTACTCCATCTTCTGGCGGGGGTGCGGTTGGTGGTGGGGGCGGGGGTGGGGGGTCTGGGGGTAGCGGGTGTGCGCACGCGCTGGCGCACGCTCAGGGGAAGGCTTGCCGAGTTGGAAGAGGTGTCGGCATGAGGCGCGTTATCCGAGTTCCCGACCTGCTGTTGGAACGCCTGGCCCTGGGCGAACTGCCCGAGGCGGAGGCCGCTGCCGTGCGGTCGAGGCTGGACGCGGAGCCGGGAGGGAAGGAGCGCCTGTCCGCTCTTGAGGATTCCAACGAGGAGATCCTCAAGCGATATGCACCGCGCTCAATGGCTGCGCGCATCGAAGGCAGTATGGCGTCGAAAGGACGGGTGACCAATCCGGTGCGGTGGTGGATCCCCGCGGCACCGTTGGCTGCGGCCGCGCTTGCAGTCGTTGTTTGGGTGGCGGTTCCTGAGACCCACAAAGTCGAAGTGCACAAGAAGGTTGTAAACCACACGCCGCACCCGCCTGCGTACGGTTCCGAAACCGAACGCGTGAAAGGAAAACCCCAGTTGATGGTCTTTAGAGAACGGGACGGTGATGACGAGCAGTTGGATGATGGCGACCTGGTTGCGCAAGGGGACTTGCTGCAGGTGAAGTATCGGGCGGGGGATGCCCGATACGGCGTGCTCATCTCTATCGATGGCCGGGGCAGTGTGACATTGCATTTTCCGGAAACACCCCACGGGTCGACGAAACTGGAGTTGGGCGGGGCGGTGACTTTGCACCGCTCGTATGAGTTGGACGATGCGCCGGCATTCGAACGGTTTATCCTGGTGGCTTCGCGGGAGCCGTTGGTCGTTGAGGATATCCTTCGCAGCGCGGGGGACCTTGCGAACCGCGCAACGGAAGCGCTGGTTTCGGAAGAAGGGCAGGAGCAGATAGAGCTGCTCCTGAGAAAGGACGACGGAGGGATCACCCCATGAGAACATTCGTGAAAGGGTTTTTATACAGTGTACTGAGTGTGGCTTGCCTGCTTACCGTCTTTGCGTACTCGAAACCGGCTGTCGGTGACGAGTCGTCGGGTGGAAAAGTGACCTTGCGGCGGTTTCTGCTGGCTGCAGGAGCCAATTTCGGCGGTAAGGACCGGGTGCGGCTGCTGTACGCGGGCACCGATGCCACAGCTTTTTCCAGGGTCCTCGGGGAGCTGGGAGGTGTGGCGCCCGGCGACAAGATCTTGCTCAAGGATCCCAGCCGTGGGGAGTTGGTGAAGGGGTTCACGAACATGAAGAGGCGGCTGGTTGCTGCCAAAGACTCGGGCGCCCGGTTGGAGGTGGTGTTTTACTACTCGGGCCACTCCGACGAAAAAGGGCTGCTGCTGAACGGGGAGCTCTACACCTACAAAGAGGTCCGTGCCGCGCTGGACGGATTGCCTGCCGACGTGCGCATCGCCATGCTTGATTCCTGCGCATCCGGCGCGCTCACCCGGCGCAAGGGCGGCCAGTGGCGGGCGCCCTTCCTGGTGGATGAATCATCCCAGGTGAAGGGCCATGCATTTCTTACTTCTTCATCGGCGGACGAAGCGGCCCAGGAATCGGACCGGGTAGGGGGCTCCTTCTTTACGCACTACATGGTTTCGGGGCTAAGAGGTGCGGCGGACATCAGCAGGGACGGCAAGGTGACGCTGAACGAGGCGTACCAGTACGCTTTCAACGAGACCCTGGCCCGCACCGAGTCCACCACTGCGGGCGCGCAGCATCCGTCTTACGATTTTCAACTCACCGGTGCCGGGGACGTGGTGCTCACCGACCTCCACGGCACGTCGGCCCTGCTGTTGCTGCCCGACGAGTTGGAAGGGCGGCTGTTTATCCGGGACTCGGCCGGACACCTGGTGGCGGAGATCAACAAGCCTGCGGGACGCCCCATGAGCTTCGGCATTGAGCCGGGCGAGTACTCGCTTACCGTTGAGCAGCCTATGAAATTGAGCAAAGGCACCTTCACCCTCAAGAAGGGGGCCAAGACGACGCTGGCGGTTGCGGCTCTCGAGCCGGTGGAGCGGGAGATGACCGTAAGCCGGGGCGGCGTCCCGTCAGTGAGTGCTTCCGGTGCAAAGAAGGTCCCGGTGACCCTCACTATCGTTCCCGGTCTCAGCACTGACCCCCGCGCGGACGGGCCGACGGTCAATAACTGGGCCTTCAACCTGCTGTTGGGCTGGGGCGACTACCTGGAAGGTGCGGAGTTTTCTGGAGTGGGCGCGATTCGGGAGGGTGACGCTTCCGGTGCACAATTGGCGTCGACCTTCAACTACACTCGGGGTCGCGTCTCCGGATTTCAAGCTGCGGGGACCCTCAGTGTTGCGGGTGGGAATTTCGAAGGCATGCAGGCCAATGGCGGCGGCAGCGTTGTCCTCGGGGATTTTGGCGGTTTCCAGGCTGCCGGTGGCGGCGTGCTCACCAAGCGGAATTTCGAGGGGTTCCAGGCCGCGGGCGGCGCCTCCCTTACTATCGGCAGGATGAGCGGCTTCCAGGCTGCCGGCGCGGCCAACTACGCCGGGTCCATGAGCGGCTTCCAGGCCGGCACGGTGAACATTACGTCCGGGGAGGCCAGCGGCGCCCAGTTGGGAGTTGTGAACTACTCCGGGGAAATGTCCGGAGCCATGATCGGAGTCGTGAACGTGGCGCCGAAGATGGGCAACAGCGTACCCATCGGCGTTATCAACTACGCGGGAGACGGCATCCTTACCCCGACGTTTTGGGGCAGCGACACCATGCCCACCAACGCTGGCATCAAAATGGGCAGTAAGGTTTTTTACACCACCCTCGGCATCGGTTGGGATCCTCGGGAAGAAGAGGAGATCGTTGCGCCGGTTATCGGCCTGGGCGGGCACTTCGACTTCGACCCGGTGTGGGTCGAACTGGACTTGATGCAGCAGTCCCATTTCCACTCCAACGACTGGGACGACCCCAGCTTTGTGTCGAAATTCCGCGCGGTGCTGGGCGTGCGGCTGTTTGACTGGGTGTCGCTGTATGCCGGCCCCACGGTGAACTTCTCCAAAACCGACGCGGACGCGACCGCGGGCCTGGACTATGTCTGGTGGGAAGACACCACTTCCGACGGCCAGTACATGTCGTTGCGGCCCGGTTTCGCAGTGGGCCTGCAGGTCGAACCGCAGTTCGGCTCACTCAATTCGCACTAGTCCTGGTGATGTACCCCGGTTTCCCAATCGCAAAACGTGAGCATTTTGGATATGCACGGAAAGCCGTCATGATGCCACATCATGGAAGGGGTGCCCATGTTGCCGGGGGGACAGACCCTGGCGACTCCTTCCCGGGCCAGGGCGGTGGCGATGTGGCGGCGGCGTGATTCGTCGGGGCATGCGATGGATGCGTTTTGCAGTAGACCTTGCAAGGGCCTGACGAGTTCCAAGGCGGCGTCCAGGGATCTTACGGGCACCAATCTGACGAACCGGCCGAGCGGGGAAGGGTGAAAAGTATCGGCTTCCTGAACTACCACCACGCCGTTCTCGAAGCTGCCCGCGGGACAGACCTTTGCTGTCTGGTCGAGTGCGGCCAGGGAGTCCAGCTCTTGCCGTACTGCCAGCCTGGCGGAGAGAGAGCGTTTGGCCGGAGGCAACTCAGCGGCCAGCTTCTCCATGGCCGCGGCCACCTTTTCCCCTAACGACTGTGTGTCCGTTCGACTTGCTTCGACAAAAACAACGTGGGGAGCGAGGCACGCTTCCTGGTCGAAGAGCACCACGTCCCAGGCGATTTTTGCGGCCAGATCCATGAGGTCTGTCCCCAACGCTTCGGCTGTTACGATGCCAAAGCCCAGCTTGTGGCCGTGGTAGAGTGTGCGGGAACTTTCGGGCCACTTCTTGCGTAGGCCCGCGAT
Source organism: uncultured Myxococcales bacterium (assembly GCA_964626565.1). Taxonomy (GTDB): domain Bacteria; phylum Myxococcota_A; class UBA9042; order CAIXZC01; family CAIXZC01; genus CAZVFX01. The sequence goes on along the minus strand of CAZVFX010000020.1, from coordinate 51,937 downwards.
GGCGTCCAATCCTCCGTAAGCGATGAGGAAGTCGATGGCGTCAAGGAAGGTGTCCAGCAGTTCGGTCTGCTCCCTTCCGAAACTCACCGCGGCTGCACATCCGCCCACCTCCGGGTCCACTTCCCACAGGCTCTGCAGGTAGGCAGGGAGAAAGAGGGGCTCGTCCTTGGACGACTTCACCACGCAGGGCGCCTTCACGAGCAGGCTCCGCATGACGGTGAGGTGTGGCAAAGCGGGGATGTTGGACGACACGATCCCGCCCACCAGGTTAGGACCTAGGGCAAGAGTCTCGCCGGCCAGCAGGGTGTTTGGCGCAAAGAGATCCAGGTAGGAAGGGTTGCCGATTTCGTTTTTCAGCGCGGCGAGGAGATGTGGTCCGAGAGAGCTTTCCATTTCCAGGCGAATGGAGATTGCCACCATTTGCGGTGACACTCCGGTAGCGGCCGAGATGGCGGCCACCAGTTTGTCGCGGCGTGGATCATCCGGCTGAAGCCACTCTTTCGAGGTGGCGTCCAGTGCATCGATGATGCGCTGAACCGGCAGCGCCGTGAGGCGTTCCTTTCGGGCGGCCATTGCGGCCATGATGGCGTCGAGAGACGAGAGGTCTGTCCCCAGATCCGGAGGCAGCCAGGAGGTGGGGAAATCGGCGTTCATGGTCGGCTCCGCGTCAGTTCGTCAACGGTGAGGGAACACCCCCTGGAGTCGTCTGCGTTGAGTCTTCCCTGCACTTTGAAACGGTCATTGCCGGCGACGCCGAGGTCGTCGGTGAGTACGTGCATGGGGGTATCGAGGTTTGCCAGGTCCATGTGGCACAAGACCCCTTCTTCTCCTGCCGGCATCTCCTCGCCGGTCATGGGGTCCACCACCCTGGTGCGAGTCCACTCCGGGTTTTGTAGACCAACACCTTCCCCTGCGGAGCGGACGAGGGAGTTGTCGTAGAATTGGGACGCAAGCTCGGTCATCCCGAGCAGGTTCACGGCCTGGTGGGACGGGACCCCGAAACCATCGAGGAAAAGTTGCTCGAGTTCGGCCCTGGTGAGTTCCCGGGAGCGTCCTTTGTACCCGCCCGCGTCCATTATGCGCGAGCCTGCGGGCAAGGAGAACGACAGCTCCTTGGCTTTGAGCGCTTCGAGGAGGTTCACGAAGCCGAAGGATGCGCCGATGAGGGTAACCGGCTCCGACGCCTTGGAGAACCGACGCAGGAGCGACATGAGGGTGGGCACGTCGAGTCCATCCTTGTTTACCAGGAAGCGGCTTTCGTCGGTTCCCCATTGCTCCAGCAGCCGGGCCATACCCCAGGCCATGATCATCTGGGGGGCCAGCTCGGGCGAGGGCGCCAGCACCAGGATGTGCATTTTGTCGATATCGGGAAAGAGCATCTTTCGAGCGTTGACCAGAATGCTCTTCCTCATGAGCGCCAGGCCGTCGAGGGAGAAGTGTGACTTTCCCTTGGCCGGCCCTTCACTGGTGCCGCTGGTGCTGAACACTGCTGCGATCTGTTCGGGGGGGCCGCAGGCCAGGCTTGTTTGCTTGAACAGGGTGGTTGGGACGGCCGGTATCTGCCGCCATTGGCGCAAGGTTGCCGGCGAAATCCCGCGACTGTCGCACAGTCTGCCATAGGCCGCCATATGTTCATACTGATGGGCAAACAAGGCTAACGCGAGCGAGTTGAACTGCTTTTCGTTCCAGTCGTCGCCTCCGATGGCGGCACGCAGTTGAGCCGCGATTTCGGCCCGTTCGTCAGCTAGTTTGCCCGGGGTCATCAGTTTCCCCCGGAGGTTTGCGGCGGGTAGACGGTGAGGCGTTTGTCCCTGATCGCGTCGAGCACAAGGTCTTTCACCCGGGAAACAGTCAGCCCCGAGTCCCGGGAAGCTTCGGCCAGTGTGGAGCCGTCACAGGCTCTTAGCGGGTGCCCCTGGGATGGGGTTTGCAGCCACCTGATCAAATGCCCGTCTGAGAGGTTGGGCAATTCCCCGGCGAGGAACTGCCCGGGGCTCTCCGGAGCCCGGTATGCAAAGAGGGGCGGCGAGTGGCCGAACAGGGTCCGATAGGCGTGGGAGTAGGCGCCGAAACCTGCCAGGACGCCGTCGGAAATGGCGGCCGCGGTGTTGGCGTATCGGCAGGTAACGTCACCGGCGAAATAGAGGCCGGGGACGCTGCTGGCCAGGAAAGAGTCCACCACCGGCGCACCGGTGGGGCCGAGGCGGATCGGGACGTCGAGCGAAGGCAGGGACGGTTCGGTTTGGAACGAAACGTAGTCCAGCAGCACCGCGCCGCACTTTTCCACAGAAGTCTCCCCCGACCTCGAGCGCACTTCCAGCTCAAAGCCGCCGTCGACTTTGCGGACTTCAAAACCGGCGATGTCCAAGGTCCTCCCCGGCATCTTCAATCCTCCCGATTCGGCCGCAGGTGGAAAAAGCAGATAGAGGAAGTCTGCGGTCCGGTTGCCAAACAGGGGCAACAGGGCGCCGATGCGCCGGTTGGTCACCACTGCGACAGGCTTTCCCCCCGCGGTCTTCACCGCTTCGTCGAGGATCAGCGGTAGGAAACTGAGCCCTTTGTAGGTGATGAACACGCCGTCGCCCAGAAACTCCAGCTCGTTACACAACGGCCTTGAGCCGGTGGCTACTACGACGCTGAGCGCAGTGGTGTGGGAGCCGTCTTCCCCGTGCAATACGAATTTCTTACCCGCCTGCTCCACAGCAGTTATCCTGGTGCGGAGGATGGGGATTTCATATTGCTCAACGTCTCCCATCAGGTCGCCGAGAATGTTGTCCGCATCCAGTTTGAAGGAGGGCCCTGTCACGTATCTCTGCTGACCAACCCTTACGAGGCCCCCCGGCTTGGAGCACTCGAAAACGACTACCGACAACGGCAGCGCCTCCATCGCCTTGACGAAGCGGACTCTTATCGCTGCGCTCAACCCCGCCACTCCGCCGCCGATTACTGCGACGTCGTAGTTGGCCGGAGCCTGGTGTGCGGTATCTATTCCCATTGCCAATCCTTGCCGGCGAGGAGGTTCTCGAGGCCGCCGGCTGCCAGTAGCTGTTGTTCAAAGGGTTCGGGTGGGACGGTTGTGGCGCCTTCGAAGCGTACCGTCCACAGCTCGGAGTCGAAAGCGACGCTGGCCCCGGTCTTTGTTGCCACCGGGTTTCCCCGGATGACGAGGGCTGGTACGCCCAGGTTTGTCGCGGTGCGGTGGAAGATGTGGGCGAAAGACCGCGCCGCGATGGCCACCAGGCCGGCGGTTTTCAGCGCCCTCATGGTCGACTCCCGGCTGGATCCGCACCCGAAGTTCTTCCCCGCCAGTATGACGTAAGGGGGCGGGCCCAGGGCTGCTCTGTCCAGGTCCAGGCCGGCGAAGGCTCCCCTGGCCGCAGTCTTGTCGTCGGTGGAGTAGAATGCCGGGGGGTGCAACAGGTCGGTGTTGACGTTGTCTCCCAATACCAGTGCTCTGGCCTCGATGATCATTTCACGACCCTCCGCCCGGGCAAATGGTGCCTGCCAACGCGCTGGCTACGGTGGTGGCGGTAGAGGCCAGGTAGACCTTGGAGCCGACCCGCGCCCTGGAGCCGTAGTTTCGGGGTGCGGTTGTGATTACCGTTTCTCCCACTGCGGGGATCCCCTTGTCGATGCCGCCGCAGGCGCCGCAGGACGGATTGAGCAAGACTGCGCCGGCTTCAAGCAAGGTCGAGATGATCCCTTTTTCAACTGCTGTTATAAGTATCCGCCTGGTTGCGGGGGTGACCAGCAGGTTGGTGCCCGGCGCGACCTTGCGCCCGGCAAGGAGTCTGGCTGCGGTCTCCAGATCCGACAATCCACCCGCGGCGCAAGAGCCCACCATGGCGGTGTCTATTGTCACGTCGCCAAGTTGTTTCGCGGGTGTCACATTATCGGGAGCCCCGGGGCGCGCTACCAGAGGCGAAAGTCCCGACAGGTCGAGATCGAGTTTGCGCGCGGAGCCGTCGGGGGTGCAATTGCTTACCAGGGCCGATACTGCGCCCATTTCCACGCACATGTTGGTCAACACGGCCCGCTGTTCGAGCGCGAGTCCGGCAGTGGAGTCGTCCTGATATTCAACAACTTCACCGAGGAAGCCGCCCTGGCCGTGGTCGGCCAGCAGTTGGAGTACTGCGTCCTTGGCCTCCACCCCCGGGGGCAGTTCTCCATGCAGGCGCACTGCGGCCACCGGGGGGCGTTTCAGCCACACGGTGCCGGTCATGAGCACGGCGAGGACGTCGGAAGAGCCAAGGCCTATCCCCAGCGCCCCTTTGCCGCCGATGGTGGTCGTGTGGGAATCCGCGCCGACGACCAGCATGCCCGGCTGCACTCTTTCGTCTTCCAGCATGAGCCGGTGCCCGATCCCCTCGTGCATCCGGAGCGAAATCTGCCGCTGGGAGCAGAAGGTGGAAAGATCGCGGACGATGTCGGCGAAGGGGCCGGAGGAGGGCGGAGAGAAATGGTCCACCACAAAGAAGAGCTGTTCCGGGGCCATTTTGGGCCCGTCATATTTCTTCAGTTGTTCAAGGCAGAGGGCCAACGTCCCTTCGTGACCATAGACGAGGTCGACGCGCAACTGTTCGTAGACGCCGTCCTTCTTTCCGGTGCAGTGTCCGCTCCAGATGTTGTCGAACAGCGTCAAGTCAACTCTCCGTGGTTTTGCCTGCCCGTCGTTTCAGCCACTCCAGCAGCAGACTCCAGTCCACTGGCAGCACTCTTTTGTTGAGGTCGTCGAAACGATCCGAGAAAGCGCGCAGCGCTTCTCGGCGGCGCGGGTTGGCGGCCTCTGCCTTGACCTGCTGGAGCAGAGCCTCCACCAGGTCGTCCGGGGCCTCCAATCCTGCTTCATCCAACAAGTGTCGCAGGTGATGGCGGCCGGACTGTTTTCCCAGTATCAACTCCGTCTTTGCACCGAAGCACTGGCCGTCCAACGCCTCGTAGGTGGCGGGATCGATAAGCATACCGTGGACGTGGATTCCGGAGGTGTGCTGGAACGCGTTGTGACCGGTGATGGGGGAGTTTTGAGAGACCGTTATCCCGGTGAGGCGGGCGAGTTGCGTGCTTACGGCCCGCATCCGGTCAAGGCGAACCGTGTGGGTCGCGCCGAGCAGCTTCCTGGCTGAGGCCGCAACCTGAGCGAGGTCAGCGATACCGGCCCTTTCGCCGAGGCCATTTACCGATGCGGTGGGAAGGGTGGCTCCCTCCTCTAGGGCGGCCAGGGTGTTGGCGGTGGCCAGGCCGAAGTCGTTGTGGAAGTGGGTGCCCAGTTCGATTCTGTCGCGGAATTCGCTCATCACGGTGCGCACCATCCTGCGCACTCCGCGGGGAGTTGTGGTGCCCACGGTGTCCGAGACGAAGAATCGGGTCGCCCCGGCTTCGAGGGCTTTTTCGATGCATTGCAGGATGAAATATGGGGTAGTGCGAAATGCATCTTCCAGCGCGATGTTGATCCGCGGACACGGGTCGGGCCTGTCCGCGATGGCACCGGTCAATTCTTCGAGCAGGTCCGATTGGCTCATGCGCAGCCGTTTCTCAAGGTGAATGTCGCTGGTGGGGACGATCACGAACAGGTCTGCGGCCCCGGTGGCGGCGGCCAGGCGTAGTGCTGACGGCCGCAACCGGCAGCTTACTCCCAACTTGACGTCCGGCACCTGGTCCATGGCCATGGCAATGAAGTGCGCATCCTCGTCGGAGGACTCCGCAGTGGCTGCGTCGAAGTGGGTCACGCCTGCGTCGGCAAGCAGGCGAACTATCTCCACCTTCTCCTCGGCGGTAAAGGCCACCCCCGGCGTTTGTTCTCCTTCCCTCAGGGTGCTATCGATGATGGTTATCTTCATATCTCTACCCGGGGAGTCCGGGGGCGTTCGTCCCCCGTCGCCTGCCGGCAGCTATAGGTTGCGCTGATCTCTTGAGTCGGCGATTCCGCCCCCCGTCGCCCGGCCAGAGCGTCGCGCCGCCGGAGGCACTCCGCCCGTCCCATTCCGGGATCATTATACACCCGGGGGTCCTTGCTAAGAAAGCAGAATTCCATGCACTTGAAATGCTGGAAATGCTCCTCGAATTCTTCGATGGAGCAATGATCCCGCTCATCGCCGAAGAAGTCCCGGATCTTGTAGCCCAGGATCGAGTAGGCGTCGCCGCGGGATCCGTGGAGGTTGACGTAATCGTCAAAAGTCTTTCGGTTGGTGACGATGCCCCAATGATCGGGATTCTCGAACTGAAGTGAGCCCGGCTCCAACTGCACCGCCCAGGTCATGAGTCTGCGCACGTTGGGGTAGCCGTCGGAGACCTTGCGGATCATGTCCCGGGTCTCCAGCGCCCGGGCGATGTTTTCCCCGGGAAAGCCGAGGGAGAAGAAGACGTCCATCTGGATGTCGTGCTGCACGAGACTGTCCGCACACTCGAAGAACTGGCTGTTGGTGTAAAAATTGCCCTTGTTTTTGCGGCGGACCATCTCGCTTCCAGAGTCGGGGGAGAGCGCCAGGTATGAATGGGGCGGCTCGAAGCAATCGGCAAACGCAGTCACAAAATCGGGTTCGGGCAAGCCCCAGCATTCGAAGTACAAGTCGGCCTCGGGGGTCTCCTTCTTCCAGCGGCGGAACAGCTCGGCATAATAGGGCCCGGTGCCGGGGATGGGGTCGAAGCACAGCGCCATGGTGCGATAGCCAAAGTCCAGAGCGGTTTTTACATCGCGCAACACCGCGTCGTGGGAGCGCCACATGAGGCGGTGGCCGCCGTTAATTCGTTTCAACGTGGCCGTGTTGCCACAGCAGTAAGAGCACGCTGTGTTGCAGCCGCTGCCGACATACAGAGGAAAGAAACTGCGTCCCATGGTCATCAACTGCCGGTTTTCTTCCGGCGTTCGTTCCCAGGAGTAGGCCAGGGGGAAACCGAATTGTCGGATGTAGGTGTCGTGGTGCCGCATGGGGGAGAAATCGGCAAAGGAGAGGCTGTCGAACAGTTGCTGGGGATGCTGCAGGCGGTCGGGATTGACCACTACCTTTCCGGCGCGGCGCCACACCAGGTTGGGGACTCCGGAGAGATCACCGCCGGCTTCCAGTCCGGCCAGCAGCCCTAAGGTCGAATCGAACCCTTCGCCCATCACCACTGCGTCGGCTTCAGGCAGGGTCTTCAGAATATCGTCGGCGAAGTATGATGCGGTGATGCCGCCCAGGAAGATGAAGAGGTCGGGCCGGGCCTGTTTCAGGCGGCGGATCGCCTGGGCGACGTCGTAGGATTGGTAGTGCCAGAACAGCGTCAAGCCTACCGCCTTTACGTCCAAATCGGCGATCTCATCAGCAATGCGCCAGTCCGGGTCGAGTATCTTCTCGACGCCTGCGTGGAGCACCTCTACATCGTGCCCGTTCTGCTTCAAATGTCGGGCCAGGCCAAGGAGCCCCATGGGCATGTAGTTGACGTTCATGTAACGGCCGAACGGGAGGTAGTAGTCCTCCAGTTTCGGCACGTGGAGCAACATTGTGTTCAAGGCAGTAGCCTCCGTTGCGATCAGTGATGATAATGGCAACTTCCGGCCCTCGATTCAAGTCCGCGGGCGCGCACACGGAAGTCCTTGACTTTGTACCTGCTGCCTGTTGTACTCGAAAGGCCTTTCTGATCCCTGATTCATATGATGGAGGTAGCTGGCATGACCGGCCCACCGCCCGGAATTGAGCCTTACACCCTAAGCCATTCAAACGACTACACCAACTGCCCGAAGTGCAAGCGGTATGTGGGACCCTTGGAGTTCTGCCCCTACTGCCGCGCGCATCACAACAAGCGGATGATCCTCCGGGTGACCAAGTATGCGTCTCCGATTATTGGGATTATCGGCATTTTTGTGTTGGCGCATCTGGGCAAGACCATCGGGAATCCCCTGGTGAAGGTGGCGTCTCTGACAGAGCAGAGCAATTTTGCCTACGTCCAGTTGGAAGGGGTCGTTTGCGACACTCCCCGGCTCTATCATGCTTCCGGCTCTGACGACCCCACTGCGGGCACTCTGCAATTCTGTCTTGACGACGGCAGTGCACGTACCCGGGTGAAGACCTACGAGGACGCGACCCGGCGCATCGTCAAGGCGGGCAAGATCCCGGCGGTAGGAGATCGGGTGCATGTGATGGGGAACTTCCAGATCCGCATGCACCGTCACTCGCTCATCGTTGGGGCTCCCGAAGAGTTGACCATCACACGGCCGCCTCCCCTGGCTGACTACAGGCCCCGGGAGATTGCGACCGCGGGAAGGGACGACTTCAACGAATTCGATCGGGTCCGGGTGGTTGGCAAGGTGTACCGAAACTACGTCCGGAGGGAAGGTAAGAAGAAAGACGGCAAGACCTACAAGAACTACGAAGCCAAGATCAGATTGTCAGCGGGTAAGATCGACGGCAGGTGGGCCAACCTCGATGTGGTTATCCCGTGGACTGTGCTGGAGTTGGCTGGTGCGATCCTGCCGACAGACCTGGAGTGGGGAGGTGCGCCTCCCAACGGCGCGCGAATCAGCGTGACGGGTGCCTTGCGCTACCAGGATTCAAGTTTCGCCAAGGGGTGGCGGCTGCATCTGGCGGACCCCGGAGAAATCGAGATTTTGGAACTGAGAAAGTAGCTGCTACGAGCGGAGAACAATATGCAGGAATCCAAAGCAGAAGGCGGTGCGCACGGCGGGGGTGGGGGATTGTTGCCCTGTCCGAGTTGCGGTGCGTCCATTGAGCCGGTGGAGGTGTGCTACTACTGCTGCAGCGCGACATCCCCGGACAAGCGGGTCAAGGAAACGACGCTCATGAAATGCGCGTTATTCATCCTCGCGCTGGGAGTGGTGCTCCTGGTTGCAGCCGGGATGGTCGGCTCGCCGGTGGCGAAGATATCTGATCTGGATGTGAAGGATGCATTCCAGCACTTCCGGGTGGAAGGAAAGGTCACCAAGACGCAGATGGTCCGGACTCCTTACAAGGCGTCGGACATCTACACTTTCTGGCTTTCCGACGGCACGGAAGCGAACAAGTTCGGCCTGAAGGTGAAGGTAGAGGGCCCAATCTACTACACCCTGGAGCAGGAGAAGCGGGTGCCGGTAAAGGGAGATCTGGTGAATGTTGAAGGCACTTTTCACGCAGGGAAGGGTTTTCAACTCCTGACCGTCAACACAAGTTCGATGTTGGAGATAATCCCAGCCGGTGCGCCGACGATGCCCCCCGACGACAAGGGAGGTGAGTAATGGAACTTAGCCTCTTGTTCATGAGTATTGTGCTGGCTCTGGTGGGGGTAGGGATTTCCGCGATCGCCTCACTTATTCCGGGCTTGCACATCTACAACGTCATTGCGATCACCATGACCATTGTGTTTGCGGTGTATCACTTCTTCTCGGGGCTGGACCCGATGCTGCTGACTTCGTTCCTCATCGGGTTGGTGGTGGGTTTTTCGCTCTTGTTCACCATCTCGTCACAGTTCTTCCAGCCGTGTGATGATTCGTATCGATATATCATGTTGCCGCATGAGAAATTCCTATACGAGCGGCGGGGGCATGAGGCTGTGATTCTGGGTTCCGTGGGCTCGCTGGTGGCGATTCTGGTAATCGGCCTTTTCTTCCCTACCTTTGGTCAGCCGGTGGCCGTGTTTTTCAGGGACCTGCTGCGGCCGCACCTGTACTGGATTGCCGGTGCGGTGATCGTGTTTCTGCTCATGACTGAGTGGCCCAAAGACCCGGGCACCGCGCCTACGGCGCTGAAACGAATCCTGGATGGGTGGATCCCCATCTGTATGGGCTACGTAAGTTTCGCGCTGGCGAGTCTTCTGGGCATGTTCATTTTCTATCGTACCATCATCCCCACCGACGCGACCTTCCAGTCGCTGATGCCGGTGTTTGTGGGGTTGTTCGCCATTCCGAGCCAGCTCTTGACTCTGCTGGCCACGGTGAAGAATCCGCCGCAACACGTGGCCAAGTCGGTGGAGTTGTATACCGAGGACGTGGTGCGAGGCAGCGCGTCGGGTCTGTTGGCGGGGATCTTCGCCGGCTTCACGCCAGCGATTACGCCGGGTCCGGCCTTACTGCTCACCGGGCATGCCACGGTAACCGGCGGCGACCGGCAGTTCATTATCGGAGGCGGTGCAGGAAGGGTGATGTATTACGTCGGCACCCTGCTCTTCTTCTTCATGCCCGGCGTGTTCCTGCGCCGGGGTGGGGCTGCCATCAACATCAGCCTCTTCTTTGTACCGGAGACCTACGCCCAGTTCCTCAGCATCGCCGGTATCATCGTGCTCACCGGAGCCATTTCGTTCCTCCTGGTTTTCTGGTACTCTCGCATGGCTATCTGGATCGCCAGGAAGATCAACTACAAGTGGATTTCGTTTTTCGGCATGATCATCATGATCGGACTGGTAGCTGCGATCACCAGTTGGCAGGGTCTCATCATCCTTGCGGTGTCCACGGTGATCGGCATGGTTCCCAATTTGTGGCATAGCCGGCGCATCAATCTGCTGGCCTGCCTTCTTGTTCCAATGTGCTTGAATATGTCCGGCTTCGGGCCCGATGTGGCCCGCTGGCTCGGCTTCTTGTAGGAGGTGGAGAAATGAAAGGAATCGGACATTTCCTCACCGGAATGGCGGTGGCAACCTGTTTCCCCGAAGCGATGCGGGCGACCCTGGAGGAAAACTCCTTTATCCTGCTGGCGGGAGGCGCTTTCGGCCTGCTTCCCGACACCTTGGATTTTCGCATCTGCCGTTACCTGTGGAAGCACGAATACACGGTGACTCCGGACCTGGACAATCTGGATGCCCGGCCCATTGCGGAGTTGGTGGCGAAAGCGGTGGATGAGGCGGCCGACCAACAGAAGACTGTGCGAGTCAAACTCCACACGTTGAAAGTGTCGGCCAACTATCATCGCACCTACTCCATTCGCATCGACCAGGAAAACAGGAAGGTGATCGCGCAGATCGGGCCGCTGAAGACCATGGGCCAGACCATGGGCGGCGGCGGGCATCTGCCCCGGTCGCTCCCCGATGTTCCCAAGGAGCAACTGTACGCCGAGGCGCCCTTCAAAGCGAAGATGAACAATCCGTACCACGCCAAGACCGAGGTAGCCATCTTCTCCGGCCCCGATTTTTCGTTCGTGCCGGTGGATGACTACGTCCGAATGGACTTCATCCCCTGGCACCGCACCTGGGCGCACAGTCCCTTCGTGGGCCTGCTTTGCGGTGTTCTCGGTTATCTGATTTACGCGCTGTTCGGGGCGATGTCCGGCGCGGGGGCGGCAGCGTTTACGGCACCCATGGCATTGACCCTGTTCGGCATCATTACCCTGTCATTCTGGGGGCACACTTTCGTGGACCAGTTCGGGGTGCTTGGGTCAGTGCTTTTCTGGCCGTTTTCCGATAATCGATCCAGCGGGTTCAAGTGGACCCATGCAGCCAGCGTCTTAGGCAATATCACGCTGAACTACTGTTGCATCGCCATCATCTTGTGGAACTGCATTGTATACACGGCAGAAGCCAACGTGGTGATGCCCTGGGCGGCCGGCATGGCGGGAAGCTATTCAGACCTTTCCTACTACCTGGTCTCATTGGCCAACTACGCGGCCTACTTTGTCGCCATCCCCTTGTTCGTGCTCCATGCCGGCTCCAGGCTCTATCGTCGCTACATCCCCGCCATTGAGCATCCGGAATTAGGCGAAGCAGACTACAAGGACGGACCGGCGCACGACGAGGAAGCGCTGGACGGGCCGGGCGAGATGGGATCGATCTAACGTTTAGTCGAGGTAGCTTATGAAACAGTTGTCACTCTTGTTGTTTGTAGTGATCTGGGCTGCTTCCTGCGGCAACGGCGATGGTGGGGAGGCGTCGGACGTGACCCCGGAGTCTTCGTCTCCCGACGCGTCCACCCAACCTGGCGATGTCGACTCGAGTGACATCGAACCCGCGGACGTGGTGGATCCGGACGATGTCCTCCCGGCAGAGGTCGAGGCCGACGTTGGGCCTCCGCCTGTGGAGTGCACGCCCAACCCGGGAACCCTCTGGTCTCCCGGGGTAAAGATCTTCAAGGAAGTCACTGCGGAGTGGGGGCTCATCGACATTGCGGTGCAGGGCTTCCGGATCAACGCGACCGACTACGACGGCGACGGCTGGACCGACTTGATTGTTCGTTGGGGCGGCGGCGTGGATGATTTTTCTCCCGGTGGCGACAGGTCGTTCTGGTTGCTGCGCAATACGGGGACGGGGAAATTCGAAGACGCTACACAAGCGTCGGGCATTGTGCAGACGAGGTATGGAACCGACGACACTCTGGGTCGACCGGGTGAAGTGCTCGCGGCCGGGGACCTGGACAACGACGGCGATGTGGATTTCGTGATGGCGAATACAGTTCACGATCCTAAAACCGTGATCGAAACCTCTGAAGTGTTCCTGAACAACGGCGACGGCACTTTTTCGCTGGGGCCGCAGGAGAACGGATACCGGCAGGAAGGGATGTACACGGTGCCGGCAGGAGTCACGCTGGTGGATTTCGACAGGGATGGGTTCCTTGATATCTGGACGGTAAACAACATGGTGGGCGGCACGAACCAGCCGCTTCCGGACAAGCTGTTCAAGGGGGATGGTACCGGGGCTTTCACCGATGTCTCCAAACAGACCGGAATCGAAACGAAGCCGTGGCTGCTGCCGCCCGACAATCTCAATAATGGGCTGGGCCATTCGTGGGCGTGGGGGTCTACCGCGTGTGACCTGAACAATGACGGCGTGCCTGAGTTGCTAACCGCATCGTATGGAAGGTGCCCCAATCATCTGTGGCAGGGGGTGTCCGGAAAGTCGGGTTCGGTTACTTACGAGAATGTGTCCGTGTACTCCGGTTACGCCTACGACGACCGAATGGACTGGAGCGACAACGAGTCGGCCCAGTGCTGGTGCAAGCTGCACCCTGAAGATGATGAGTGCGAGGGTGTGCCGGGGCCCACGTGGATCAAGTGTCAGGTGGATGCGGATGCGTTCCGCTGGAATCATGCGACAGACCGGGAGCCGTGGCGTTTGGCCGGCAACAGCGCGACCACCACCTGTGCGGATGTGAACAACGACGGGTTCATCGACCTGATGACCGGCGAAATTGTGCACTGGGATGTGGGCTCCAGTTCCGACCCGGCGGAGTTGGTGGTGAACACCGGTGAAGCGGACGTGAGGTTCGAGCGGCCGGGGAATGAGGTTACAGGGCTTACCAAATTGCACCCGGACATCAACGGGGACGGGGAGCCCGGGCCGGTGTGGGATGATGGTGACATGACCAACACGGTGTTTGACTTCGACAACGACGGTTGGCTGGACATTCACGTCGCTTCCTCCGACTACCCGTACACCCTCGCCCACTTGTATCACCAGGAATCGGCGGAGACGTTCCTGGAGGTAGGCACAGAGGACTTTTTTGAGCATTTGAGAAACCACGGCGTCACCGCGGCGGACTTTGACCGCGACGGAGACCTGGACGTGCTGGTGGGGCACTCCAAGATGCGGTGCGGCGGCCAGTACCTGGACGACTGTTACGAGACGTTGCAGGTGCGTTTGTTCGAGAACATCCTGGGTGATGCGGGCAACTGGCTGCAGATCAGTGTTGAGGGGGCCGACGGCTCCAACCGTTCCGCCATCGGGGCGCAAATATCAGTGGCCACTCCGGACGGTGTCACCCGCAAGTGGGAAGTAGACGGCGGCCACGGGCATTTCGGCACGCAGCGGGACTTTGTCCAGCACTTCGGCCTGGGCGACGAATGCCTGGCTGAAGTAACCATCCGCTGGCCCGACCAGGACCTCACCATCCAGCAGTTCCAGGTAGCCGGCAACCACCGCTACAAAGTGGTTCAGGGCGAACCGCCGGTTGAGGCGGATCCTTAGGGACGGCTATCTGCCGTCAGTCCAAACAAAGCGGCCCAACGTTCGGGCGGGGTCGGGCATCAGGGCGATGCCGTCGGCTGCGAGGCTGTGCTCTGCGAGGATGCGATGGGCCAATTCCGGCCCGGGGATGCGCAAGTTGTCGAGTTGCCACAGGCCGATGTGGCCGTCTACTCCGCCGGAGGCGAGGAGGGAGCCGTCAGGGGAGAAAGCGAGGTCGCCTACCGCCTTTTCATGCTTGGTCATTACGGCCAGTGGTCGTTGGCCCAATACGTCCCAGAGCCGGATCGCACCATCGTAGTACCCGGCCGCCAGAGCATCTCCCGAGGGTGCGAAGGCTACCGAGTACACCTTTCCTCCGCCCATGACGATGTCCTTGGCCTTGCCCGAGGTAAGATCCCACAGCTTCACGGTATCGGTCATGCAGCCGGCTGCAACGCGCTTGCCGTCGGGAGAAATGGCCAAAGAGAGGACTACGCCTCCGCATCTTTCCAACCGCCCGGTCTCCCTTCCGGTGGCGACATCCCACAACGCGATTACCTGCTCCCCGTCTCCGGAGACCAGAGTCTTGCCGTCAGGAGCAAAAGCGAGGGACCAAACCCGGGATTGGGGGCCGGAGAGAGTTGCTTTTTCTTTTCCGGACACAGGGTCCCACAATCGAATAAGGTTGGACCCTCCGCAAGTGGCCAGTGTACCCCCGTCGGGTGAAAAAGCGAGGGACCATACGTACTGGTCATCGCCCCGGAAGTTGAGTATCTCCTTGCCGCCCACCAGGTCACGAATACGTACCGTGCCGTCTTCACCGGCGGATGCAAAAGTGTTGCCGGAAGGGGAGAACGCGGTGGCGTACACCTTACCGCCGTGCCCCTCGAAAGAAGACAATTCGGACCCCCTGCCGGTGTCCCATAACTTCGCCTTATGGTCTCCGCCTCCCGAAGCCAGAACCCTTCCGTCAGGTGAGAACGCGACGGAATAGGCTTTTCCGGCATGGCCTTTGAACCATCCCCGGTCGGAGGAGGTTCCAGTGTCCCACAAGCGTATGGCTCGGTCGCCGCCTGCGGTCGCCAGGCTCTTTCCATCGGGCGAATAAGCCAGAGACAGAACCCAGCTCTGGTGGTGGGCGAGGCGCGCGACTTCTGCGCCGGAGGCGAGGTCCCACAGCCGCACCGAAGAATCGAATCCGCCCGACGCGATTGTCTGCCCGTCGGGAGAGAAACCCACGCTATAGACGGCTCCAGAATGGCCTTCCAGCTTTGCGGTCTCTGTCCCGGTGGTCGCATTCCACAACCGCAAGGTGCCGTCCGCGCTCCCCGACGCGAGCCGCCGTCCGTCCGGGGAGAAGGCCACTGAGTAAACCCGGCCCTGGTGGCCTTCCATGCGACTCATTTCGCTGCCAGTCGCCAGGTCCCAGACGCGCACCGTCTGGTCCTCACCCGAAGAAGCCAGTCGCCCGGCGGTTGAAAACGCCAGGGAAAGCACTCTGCCTGAGTGTCCGCGGAATGCCGCTAGCGATGCGCGGGTAGAAGTGTCCCGCAAGCGCACGGCCTGCTCATCTGCGGAGGCCACAAGTCGGCCGTCGGGCGAGAACGCCACCGCATAGACTTTCCCCGACGGCCCGGGCCAGCTTGCTGAGGGGCTGCCCGACGCGATGTCCCACAAGATAGTGGCGCCGTCCTCTCCCCCTGATACGAGGCTGGAACCGTCGGGGGAAAAGGCTACTGCATAAACCTTGCCCGCGTGCCCTTGCAGCCGGCTGATTTCAAAGCCGGTGAACGCGTCCCACAGGCGCACCGTTCCATCCGCGCTACCGGAGGCCAGAGTGTTTCCCAGAGGGGAGAACGCGACCGCGGATACTTTGTCAACGTGGCCGCCCAACCTTGCCTCTTCCTTCTTCAAGGCAGGGTTCCAAAGGCGGACATCTCCTGAACCTGCGGCGGAAGCCACCAGATTTCCGCTAGAAGCGAAGGCCAGCGAGTGCACCGAATCCGAGTGACCGGAAAGCATGGCAGGCCGCTCAGCTCCACTGAGGCTCCACAGGCTGAGCGCCCCGCCACGGCATCCGGACGCCAGCGTTGCTGCCCCGGGGCCGAAGGCCAGCGACAAGACAGCTCCGGCCTGGTTTTCCTGCCGGATTGTCTCACGTCGTCCGGCAACGTCATATAGTCGGAGCGAACGGTCGGCGCCGCCGGCGGCCAGCAGGCTGCCGTCCGGTGCGAAGGCAAGGCTCAGCGCTCCGCCGGCAAAGCCGCCGAAAGAGGCCAGTTCCTTGGCGTTGGAGTCGGCAGTCCAAAGGCGTACCGTACCTGCTGTGTCCGCGGTGGCCAGCAGTGTGCCGTCCGGGGACAACGACATGGCCGACAGTTTGCCCGGGATCTTGGGCAGGGCCGAGATTTCGGTCCAGTGGGCGCAATCCCAGACCCGCACTGCGGCGTCGTCTCCTGCGGTGGCCAGCACCCTTCCGTCAGCCGAGTAGGCAAGCGTGCGCACCGAGTCGAAGTGGGCCCGGAAGGATATGGGGACCGCGCCCGGCACCAGGTCCAGGACACAGACCCGACCGTCGTTACTACCTGCGACCAGCGTCTTGCCGTCCGGGGAATAGGCCAAGGATCGAGGGACCGCGCAAGGTTCGTCAAACCGGAGAATCTCCTTGCCCTCCGCCAGGCCGAACACGGTTATGGTGCCGTCGGCCGCGGCTGCCGCGAGCCTGCCTCCATCAGCAGACAGCGCCATGCCTCCGGACGCGCCTACCCCACCGGGTATCACAGTGCGCAGTTTCGGGTATGACGCGTGCAGCGAAAACTCCAGCAAACGGCCCCGTGCATCGGGTCGTTCAGTGAGTTCCAACGCGCGCGCTGCATACGCAGCCCCACGCGCGTGCAGGCCCTGATCTGATGAGGAGAGGCTCTTCTCCACAAAAGCCTCCGCCAGGGTGATTCGAGCCTCTTCCTCCGCCTGCATGGCCCGGTTGCGCTCCGCTTCCGCCTCGGTGCGTCTCTTTTCCGACAGCTCCCGGGCGGCTATCGCCTCCTTCTCGTTTTGCAGCGCGCTGGCCTTCGCTTTCCTGGCCTGCCGCGCGTTTTCAGTGGCTTTGCCCTCTGCGGTGCGCGCTTCTGCTTCGCTTTGCTCCGCCCGCCCGAGCGCTATTCGTGCTTCGCCCTCGCTGGCAACCGCCCGTTGCTCTGAGTCAACGGCAATCTCCCACTGTTGCCAGATGAGAACTGTGGAGACGATGAGGATCAGGAACGCGGCGCCCACGGCGGCCGACAGCGCACGGTTCTTGGCTATGAACCGTTTCAGCAGTTCCCAGGAAGAGTAGCCGTAAGCGTGAACCCTGGCGCCCGACTGATAGCGATCGATTTCGTGAGCTACTTCCCGTGCGGTCTGGTATCGCCCCTTCCGCGAAGCTACGAGGCACTGGTTCGCGATGGCGGCCAGGTCGGGCGGCGCGTCCGGCTCCAGTTCCTCGACGGGGACCACAACCCCTTCCCGCACCCGAACCATGATCTCCATCGCGTTGCTGCCGTGAAAGGGAGGTTGCCCGGTGAGCACCTCGTACAACACCGCGCCGATTGACCAGACGTCGGAGCGTTCGTCCACGTCCTCCAGTTTGCCCCAAGCCTGCTCCGGAGGCATGTAGTTGGGTGTGCCGAGAAACTGAGCTACCGTTTTGCCCGCGGCTCCGGCATCCACCACCGCAATACTCCGGGCGAGATCGGTGCGCCGCAGGTCTTGCTGCCCCACGACCTTGGCCAGCCCCCAGTCGAGGACTACCGTTTCACCAAACTCCCCGACCATCACGTTCTGGGGCTTGATGTCGCGATTGATCACTCCCCGGCTGTGAGCATAAGCGATGGCGTTGCACAGGTCGCCGACGTGGGAAAGCAACATCAGTCGTTGAGGAAGCGATTTGCAGTCGTTAATTGCTTCTGCCAGTGTCCTCCCCCGAACCAATCTCATAGCGTAGTACAAGGTGCCGTCGCGTCGCCTGCCCAGTTCGTAGACCGGTACGATGGAAGGGTGCTCCAATTGGCCGGTAACCCTGGCCTCGCGCAGAAACCTCTCCATCATATTGGCGGATGCTGAAGCTGGCGAGTCAGGCCCGTAGCGAGGGGTGCCTGCCTTGGCTGTGGATCCCCCGGAATAGAGTAGCTCTTTGATGGCAATGTCCCGGCCCAGGTACTTGTCGTGGACCAGCAGCACCCTTCCCATGCCGCCCCGACCCAGCTCGGCGCTTTCGGTCTTCACCGTGTCGCTGTGCTCTTCCCGTTCGTAGAGCGCGCTACGGCTGAGGTATCCGTAGCGTCCCTCGTCTTCGTCGGTCACCAGCTCCATGCTGTCGGGCTCGACAAGCTCGGCGGTGGTCTCCTCGGACATCGCCTTCTGCTCCATGAGAGGGGCACCCATGGTGGAGACGTTCCACGTCTCTGACGGGGTCTCTTCGGACAACGAGGGGCCGAAGGACTCGGCCACAACCCGTTGCCCGCCGAAAGACTCCAGGGATGCACGCACATCCCCTCCGTGTGCCATCACCGCGCGTGCAACGAGGGATTGCACCAGCTCAAGGTCCATGGGGCTGATGAGCTTTCGCTCCGACAGGCGTTTCACAAGGGGCCGTGAGGGATCGACTGCCCAGGCTGCGGCTTCTTCGAGGAACTGCTCAGGCTTCAGGAAGCCCGCCTGAATGCACAACACGCCGAACAGTAGTTGCCGGTCGTGAAGCCCTGCCTGTTCCTTCTTCTCCATCTTGCGCCCAATCGCGGTCGAGTTGCAGACCTATCCACAATACATCAGCATCGGGCGATACACAAAACAGTACCCCGAGAGCGAGCGAGGGGCCTGCGATGCACAGGAACAGCTTTGGTACCCCGAGAGCGAGCGAGGGGCCTGCGATGCACAGGAACAGCTTTAGTACCCCGAGAGCGAGCGAGGGGCCTGCGATGCGCAGGAACGGCCGTGGGAGAGAGTCGGGTTAGATGGTCCGACGGTGAAGATCCAGGAAGAAGTCGGGAGCTTCCAGCTCATCAATGCGGGAAGCGAGGCTTTCCACTGCGCTGCGGCGGGATTCAACCGTTTCCCGGTCTACGTCCCAGGGCATGTCGATGACGGTGACGCCAAGCTGGCGCAAGACGCCGGTCATATGGGAGATCTCCCGGTCCAGGTCTCGCAGGTACTGGAGGTCGATGGCCTGTTCGCACTTGCGGCCTTCGCGGTCTTCCATCCTGCGGCCGATGCGCTGGTTGGCGATTTCCGGACCCACGAGGAGGCGCACACAGACGTTTGGAAGCAGCACACTTGCGGTCATGGCGTGATAGAGGTTCTGGTAGGTCTCGAACTCACGTTTGGACATGGAGCCGTGCGCCACCTGGAGTCGGGCAAAGCAGGTGTCGCCGAAGTAACTGCGGTCGAGAATGGCATGACCGTTGTTGCTCATTGCATGCCACTGGGCGTGGAGGTGCATACGATAGCGGGCCTGGAGCAGGTGAGCCTGCATGATGAAGGCCCAACGGCGGGCGTCGGAGTAGAAGTCGGAAAGGTAGGGGTTGGAGTCGTCCTGCTCATCAGGCTCCATGAGCACCAGCGTCTTTTCGCCCAACGCCTGGCCCAATTCCTGGGTCAAGACGCTCTTGCCCGCGCCGATGATGCCTTCCACAATGACTACCTTCTTCCGTCTCATTCGCCAGTCCCCCTTTTGTGCTGTGAATGCGGTTTGCATCCAGTTCCAGCCCGGAACATTGCAGAAGGTCCGGGGGTTGTCAACGCTGCGAAATCGGCCTGCGTATTACAGCTTGATATTATTGGATTATGGGCCTCACTTATTCTCAGGAAGGCGAAGACGAAGTCAGTGCAATAACCGCAAACGACAGTTTCTCCGTTAGCTGTCCGATTGTCCCCCGGCCGCACAGTGACACGCTTTGCGAGCCAGTCGCCGGGGTGAAGGCGGTGGAAAAACGGGGCCTAAAAAGCCCCAAAATCAGCGGTTTGCGGAGGTGTAGAACGGTCTCCTCAGGGGTGCATTTTCCGCAAACTGAGGAACCACGCGCAGATCCGCGAATCGATGGCTGAAGGGGCAGACACACCATATGGTGCCCCGTGCCGGCCGCAGGCTACTTGATGTTGTGTTGGGGGGGTATCCGGAAGCTAGCGGGAGTCGCCTGTCTCTTCGCTTATGTCGTCATAGCCTTCGGATATCACTCCGGCTACGTTTTCGCACGCGGTGGGGAGGTACTTCGCCTGGCTACCCAGACCTTCGTTCAGCGGCACCACCGTCTCCTCGATAATCAACTTGCAACTCGGAGCGCCGGCCGCAGCTTTGTCCACCTTGCCCAGGTCCACCACCTCGCGGTAGTTCTCCTTGGTCTTGTCCAACCCCTCGGTGCAAGCATCGTCGTTGAGATATTTGGGGCAATCGCCTTCGGTCAGGCCTTGATACTCATCGATCAACTCAGAAAGTACCAATTCGTTGGCGTCGCAAGCCTGGACAACCTCTTCCGGAAAGTCGAACAAGGTGATTTCGCCGCATTCACCTTTGATGAACTTGCAGCAGGCCACCGCCTTGGAGCAGTTAGGGAGCGCCGGTTCGTTGAGTTTGCCCAAGTCATCCTCAGTACATCCGGCAGAGGCCTCGATGGCTTTTTCCACCGCGTCTTCCAGAAAACAGCCGTTGAGCGTGAGGGCGAGCAGGGTTACTGCCGCCAGGGTTGCCGAGATTCGCATCAAAATACCTCCAATCGTTGTTTGCCATCAGTAAGGTTCACGGTTTTCCGGGAGCATGTCAACTATCAAGCATGACTATGGAGTAGACAGCCTCTCCGAGGTCGCGCACCCGGTACGGCTTGGGGACCGCGGCGAGAAAGCCGTGTGCTTTGAAATCTGCCATCACCGGGTCGTTGGAGTAGCCACTCGAGACTATGGCCTTGACTTGTGGGTCGATAGTTTTCAGCGTCCGAAGAGTTTTGACGCCGCCTGTTCCCCCGGGCACGGTGAGGTCGAGAATCACCGCGGCGTAGCTGGTACCCGCCCGGTGCGCCTCACGGAACAGCCTGATCGCTTCCTTACCGTCTGCGACGCAATCTGCCTTGTAGCCGAGGAATGACAGCATATTGTGGGCCAGGCTGCGGATCGCTTCTTCATCATCCATGACGAGGATACGGCCGCTCCCTTGCAAGGGGAGGGCCTCGTCCAGGTCCATGCCCAACTGGTCGGCCTCACCGGCGGGAAGGTAAACATCAAAGGTCGTACCTTCACCCAAATTGGAGTCAGCAAAGATCAGACCCTCGTGGGCTCTCACGATGGAGTAGCAGACGGCCAATCCCAGACCGCTACCCTTCTGTTTGGTGGTGAAGTACGGGTCGAAAACGTTGGGAATATGGTCGGGCGGAATTCCGATTCCGTGATCTTTGACGGTGAGCCGGACATACCGCCCGGCGGGCAGCGGAGAAGTGTGGCCCAACTCCACCGTCAGATTCCGGGCCGCGACCTCCACAATACCTCCCTCGGGCATGGCCTGGTTGGCATTGATGATGAGGTTGTTGACTACCTGGCTTATCTGGCCGGGGTCGATCTGAATGGTCCACAGGTCCGGGGCCAGGTCGAATTCGCAGCCGACGTTGGAGCCGGTGAGCGCGAAGCTGGCCGCGTCCTGGGTGAGTTCGGCCAGCGAGGCTGCCTTCTTCACCGGCGCACCACCCTTAGCGAAAGTGAGTAGTTGTTGGGTCAGGTCACGGGCCCTCATTGCAGCCTTCTCCGCCTGCTCCAGTCGGTCATGCTGGCGGTCTCCCGGCCGGGCCGAAAGCTTGGCCAGGCTGACGTAACCCAGAATCGCGGTGAGCAGGTTGTTGAAGTCATGGGCGATGCCGCCTGCCAACACTCCCACCGATTCCAGCTTCTGCATGCGCTGGAGATCTTCTTCCAGAGCGATCTGTTCGGTCACGTCCCTGAACACCAAAACGACGCCGATGATCTCACTGTTCTCATCCCGAACCGGAGCGCCGCTGTCGGCAACGACCCGCTCGTCTCCATTCCTGGCGATGAGTATCGTGTGATTCTCAAGGCCCACAACATTGCCCGTTTCAAGTACCTGCTCTACCGGGCTTTTACACGGTTGACGGGTCTTTTCGTTGACGATCCTGAACACTTCGCTCAACTGCCGTCCGACCGCGTCCTCCCGGTCCCATCCGGTTAGCTGCTCAGCGACTCTGTTGATCAGGAGGATGTTGCCCGTGGTATCGGTAGCTATGAGCCCGTCTCCGATGGAACGCAACGTGACCGCGAGGCGCTCCTTTTCTCCTGCCAGTGCGATTTCGGCTCGCTTGCGGTCGGTGACGTCCTGATAGATCGCAACCACCTCACCGCTGGGCAGTTTATAGACGAAGTTCTCCCGCCAGCCTTCCAGCCGCTTATCCTGGTAAAATGAGACCGGATGATTCTCACTGTTGCCGGTTCGCCATACCCGTTGAAAGACGTCGAACAGGCCGAGGTCCTTCACCCCGGGAAACACTTCGGTCACTCGCTTGCCTAAAAGGTCCTTGCGAGGCACACCGTCCATCTTCTCGGCTGACCGGTTGAAACCTAAGAAAACGAAATCTTCACCATCGTCGACTGCCTCGTAGGTGGCCACCGCGTTACTCATGTTTTCGAACATCGCTTTGAAACGCGCTTCGCCCTCTTCCAGAGCCTGCATCGCCTTCTTGATGGGGCTGATGTCGGTGAAAATGGTGGCGAACTGCCCCTTGGCTGGTGATGATACCGAGATGCCGAAGTGCTTGTCCATGGGCGGAAAATAGGTCTCGAAGTAGGTGGGCTCCCGGGAATCCGCTACCTTTGCGTACAGCTCCAGATATGGCGGGTCGCCCGTGCCGTAGAGTTCCGAAGCCAGGGTTCCGGCAGCCTTTTCGGCAGTCAGCCCGGTGATCTCTTCGTATTTCGGATTGACGTCGAGAATGCGGTAGTCTATGGCTTTTCCCGCGGTATTGTAGATCACTTCGTGCAGGCACACACTCTCGGCCATCACCTGGTACAGCGAATGGAATTTTTCCTCGGATCCTGAAAGCTCGGACTGGACCTTCTCCCTGGTGTCCACCTCCAGCCGGAGTTGATTGATTACCATTTGGAGGTCCGCGGTGCGCTCCTCAACGATCTCTTCGAGGTTCTCCCGGGAACGGCGCAACTCGTTTTCCATGTTCTTGCGCTGCGTGACGTCCCGGTCAACGCCGCGATAGCCTTTGAATTTGCCCTTTGAGTCGTAGAAGGGTACGCCGCTCGTTTCGAGGACGATGAGTCTCCCATCCTTGTGGATGTTGATGTTCTCCAGCGCGACCAGCGGTCTTTGTTCGGCCACCATGCGAGCGAAAGTGTCCGCCAACCGCTCCGCTTCTCCGGGAGGCATCAGGTCGAAGGGCGTCTTGCCCAATACTTCCTCGGGCTTCAAGCCCAGCAACTCATTGATGAGCGGGCTGACGTAAGTGTATCTTCCGTCCTCGTCCACCTCCCAGACCCAGTCGAAGACGTTTTCCACCAGGTCCTGAAAGCGCTCTTCACTCTGCTGCACTGCGGCTTCTGCCTGCTCCCTGCGGACCGCTTGCTGTTCCCGCTGCAAACGTGCGAAAAGAACCGGCGCAATGTGGTCGGCAATGCGTTCAAGAAACACGAGATCTGCATCGTCATAGTCGATGGACTTGTTTGCGACCATCAGATTGCCGATGGGCTTGCCGCCGTGGACGATGGGCGCGTCAATGGTTCGGGCGATGGGGACGTGCCCCTCCGGCACGTCGAAGGGTTCGTTGGAGTAAGCGCTTTTTCCCGTCCTTAGAGCTTCGCCCCAGATTCCGCCCCACTGCTCTCGAGGGAATCTGATGTCCTTGTCGCCTACCTGGCATTGAGTCCAAACTTCTCGCGTCATGGACGGACAAACCAGATCTCCCTGTTCATCGACGTAACCGAAGACTCCGTGCTTGCTGTCCAGAGCTTCAAGAATGACGGCGAGAACTTCGCCGTACATCGCTTCATCTGGCGTAGACAGAAAAATCTCGGTGATACGATGAACCACCGCCAATTCCCGGGATTCGGAGTGCTCCAGTTCCGCTACGCGGTCCCGCAGGCGCCGGAATTCCCTGAGCAACTCCTCGTGGGTCCTATGTTTGTCCGTGGGGGACAATCTCTTTCACCTCGTGGCCTATATGTTTGGCTCTGCCCGTTGCCGGGATTCGGAGTCCTGCAGACTAGTAAAGCAATACTGGGGGGATTTTGCAAGAATGAAAGCATGTTGGTGGGTCGCAACACTTTCTGTATACTAGGGCCACCCTGATTTCGGAGGATGGGATGACCGATTGGAGAATGGTAACGGGCTGCCTGTTGTCCCTGGCGCTCTGTCTTATGGCCTGCAGCACCAGCGGCGCAGCCGGCGACACAACTTCAGACTCCACCGCGGGCGGGGACCTGGAGACCGTCTCAGGCGACCAGGTGGGCGCGGATTTGACCCTCCCGGAGGTAACCGCCGACGTGCCTGAACCCGGAGATGCGACCGAGACCATCCCGGATATTTCTCAGCCCGACCTGGGCCTCTGCCCCTTTGGCTGCCCGCCCGGCTATTGCGACGAGGATTCAGGCCAATGCCTCTACTGCATGGTGGATGATGACTGCCCAATTCAGGGTCAATGGTGCAAGGAGGACATGTGCGTAACCACGTTCTGCATTCCGGGCGAAAAGAAGTGCCTGGATCCGCTGCTGGCCGCGGCCTGCCTGGACGACGGCGAAGCGTGGGACGAAACTGCATGTTCCGAGGGTTTTGGCTGCTGGGGTGGTGAGTGCCTCCAAACTCTGTGCAATCCGGGTGAATACCACTGTGAGAACGGGCTGAAAGTCCAGTGCCTGCCCAACGGTTCGGGTCACATCACTGCGCCTTGTCCGCCCGGTATGGGCTGCTTCGAGGATGAATGCGAACTCATCGACCACAATCTCCTGGTGATATTCGACACGTCGGGCTCAATGGCGTCCATGGGCTTCCTGGATACCGTGCCTTGTATCTGCCCCGGTGGCTGTTCGGCCCAGCCGTTCCCACAGTGCGAAGATGCCAACTGCCCGCAGTCCAAACTCGGGATGTCTAAGTACGTGTTCAATAAGTTCTTCCAGTCGGAGCAACTAAAGGCGTTCAGCCTCGTACTGACCCGCTTCGCGGACCGCATCAAACACCCGCCGGTGACCTCTTGCAACGACCTGTTCTCCATGGGGCGGGGCTGGTATGGGCTCGGTTTCGCTGACTCCAACTACATGACCGGCGATGACGGTTCACATGTCACTGGAGAGAATAGCTACTTTGAGAAATATCTCCATGAAATCATGTGCGTGCCTTTCCCCAAGACCTTTGCCGAGGACAACTTCGGGTTGGCTCAGAAGTGGGTCAATTTTGATGAGGCGGTAGGGCCCACCGCTGAGCCGTGCACCAGTCACCCCGATTGTCCGGGCGGTTTCTGCGCCAATGACCCGGACGCGGGTGCGAAGGTGTGCTGGTATCACACCGACCCGGAACTCAGAGCGCTGGGCAACACACCACTGGGCCGGTCCATGTTCTACGCCGGTGAAGTGTATCGCAAGCAGGTAGTCATCAACGGCAAGTCGTGCGAAACCGACGAGGATTGCGGCAGCCGCAACTACTATTGCAAGGACGGCAAATGCAAGGACCCCTTCGGTCCGTGCAGAACCAACATGATCCTCCTGTTTACCGACGGCGTAGAGGAGCCGCCCACAGAGCTTTCCGACTTCTTTAATCCGCGTATTCAGGCCAAGCGGTTCCGCTACGGCCTCGGGTGTGACATCGACGACGACTGCTTCGACGGCGCCACCTGCCAAGGCGGGGTGTGCAAAGGTTATCCTCACCCTTACACCGGTGGCTCGGAGCCGTACAACACCGATACACCGTGGCGACTGGACGACTATCATGGCGATCCGATTATGGTCACTACCCACGTCATTGACCTGTCCCAGGGCGACGGAGCGCATACCAACAAGCAGATCGCCGAGGATGGCGGCGGGTCCTACTATCACGCCAGCGACCTTGATCCGGACGATCTCCTCGAGTTGATGTACAACATCATCGATATCAAGCAGAACCTCGCCGACTGTGTGCCGGAGTATGACTAGCTCTGAATTACCGATAGAACCGCTACGGCCTGAATTGCTGCAGTGTCTCGGTGCAGGGCCGGTGGTGATTACCGCGCCTACCGGGTCGGGGAAATCCACCCAGGTGCCGCGTTGGTGTGTGGATGGCGGACGGGTGTTGGTGGTGGAGCCGCGGCGGGTTGCTTGCCGGGGGCTGGCCGCGCGGGTGGCGGAACTGGAAGGGGTCCCGCTGGGCCGGAAGGTCGGCTACAGCGTTAGAGACGACAACCGGACGTCGGCAGACACGCAGATTCTGTTCGCCACGCCCGGCGTTGTGCTGGCGTGGCTGGCGGGTGGCAGAACGCTGGACTTCGGCACCGTTATCCTGGACGAATTCCACGAGCGACGGCTGGATGTCGACTTGATCCTGGCCCTGCTTTTACACTCGTACGATGGGCGGCTGGCCGTGATGTCCGCGACTTTGGACGGCGACCGGGTTGCCGGGTATCTGGGAGGTGTGCACCTGGCCGCGGAAGGCAGGCAGTTCCCGGTTGCTGCTCGCCACCTGGCGGGTGAGGCGTTTCTGCCCGAAGTGCGCGGGTTGGAGGACCGAATTCGCGCGGCGGTGAGGGCGTCGTCTGAAATACCGGGGGACCTCCTCGTTTTCCTGCCGGGCAAGGGAGAAATCGCCAAAGCCGCCCAGGCGTTGGCCGCGTTCAAGAATCTCGAAGTGCTCCAGGTACACGGCGGCCTGACATTGAAGGACCAGAGCCGCATTTTTCAACCCGGCCCCAAGCGGCGGGTGATTCTGTCCACCAACGTGGCGGAAACCTCCATCACAATCCCCGGGGTAGGGGTGGTGGTGGATTCGGGGTTGGTGCGCCGCACTCGCTACCACAACGGACGGGGTTACCTGACCCTGGTTCCGGTTGCTGCCGACAGCTCTGAGCAGCGCGCGGGGAGAGCGGGCCGGACCGCGCCCGGTGTGTGCTTCCGATTGTGGAGCAAAGATGCCCGGCTCACTGAAATCACCCCGCCCGAGATGCGCCGGGAATCGCTGGTGCCCCTGGTACTTGCTTCTGCTTCATGCGGAGTGCGGGTTGACGAGCTGAGATTCCTGGACCCGCCTCCAGATTTCGCGGTGGCTTCCGCGGTGGGAGACCTCACCGCGCTGGGGGCACTGGAAGACCGGGTTGTCACCGACCGTGGCAGGTCGCTTTTCAGCCTGCCTTTGGACCCTTTCCTCGGCAATCTTCTGGTGGAGGCAAAGGGGCTGGGCTGCCTGGATGACGCATTGGACCTGGCTGCCGCACTTTCAGTGGGTCGCATCATGTTTACCGGCCGTCCCGGCAGCGACGAAAAGGAGGACGACCTCAAGGCGGGCGGATGTGATGCGGTCGCTTTGATCCGGGCCGTCAGGGAAGGGCAGCCGGGCCGTCACGGACTCTCACGGTTTTCGCTCCAGGAAGCTCGCTCCGCGCGGAAGCGGTTGCGTCAGGCTTTCGGCCTGAAGGGGGCCGGAAACATGGACAGGTCTCCCGACAGAAAGGCCCTGGCCATGGCCGCACTGCGTGCTGATAGCCGTTGCGCCTATATTGCCCGGCGTCGCAAGAAAGGGGTGGCCTGGGCCAACGGTGGGACGGAAATAATGCTGGCCCGGGAGAGCGCAGTTAACGAGGACAAAGTGGACGCGCTGGCAGCCCTGGAGGTGAGGGCAATCGGGGTCGGTCACCGCAAGACCTCCCTCATCGCCAGCGTGGCCATGCCCATGCCCCTCACCTGGCTCGTGGAAGCGGGACTGGGAGATGACTCGGTAGGAAGGGTCATTGTTGACAGGGGCAAGGCTTTTGCAGTGGTGGACCGAGTCTACGCAGGCAGGGTGTTGGAGAAACGCGAGGAGATGCCGGAAGGAGAGTTGGCCTGCGGAGCCATCGCCAGGCTCTTCGTTGAGGGAAGGCTGTTTCCCCGCGCCCTGGCGGAAACAGTGGACCGGCTGGATGCACTGGTACTCTACTTGAGGCTGCGGAGGAGCAACCTGGCACCCGAGTTCCTGGAGGAACCGGTCGAACTGCCCGATGACCACAAGGCGGTGCCGGTCATCGATGAATGGGTTCTGGAGCGGGTGTCGGAGCTGGGCGTGGAGAGCGGGGCGGATTTGCAGCTCTTGTCCGAAGCTGACTTTCTTGCTCCTGCTCTGCCGGACGGGGTGCGGTCCTGGCTCGACCGGGTGTTCCCCCGCAAAGTTGACCTGGGGGATGCGGTCTACCGGGTCATCTACGACCTGGGCATGAGGAAGGTAACGTTGGACAAGGCCTCCGGTCAGCGCAAATCGCCGCCCCTGGTGAACCTCCTTCCCGGGTTCAACGGCTTTGGTATCAAGGTGAAGCACGGCTCCAGAACCTGGGTGCTGAGATAGTCGGAGCGCTCCTATTCTTCGCCTGAGAGCGCCTTGCACGCGGCGGGCCAGCCCGCCTCACATGATTTGATCAGCAGCGGAACGGCTGCATCGACGTCCGGGAGGCCTTCGGCGGTGATTGCAAAAAAGACCGCGAGGTCGTGGCACGCGACTCCGAGTCCGCGGTCGCACAGTTTCCGCAGCTTCTTTTCGGCCGCGGCCATATCCTGGCCACCTCCGTAGAATCCCATCTCGATGCCTGCCAGCGCGTAACAGCCGTTGAGGTTGTCGTGTTTGCACATGTCGTCGAACCGGGAACGGGCCCCGGGTACTTCCGGCGTGCCTTCCTCCAGCAAGTCGCCCAACTTGTTACACGCTTCGAGCGCTCCTCCCGAGCAGGCTCGGTGATTCAGGTAGGCCATAAAGACTTCGTCAATGTGTTTGTTCACGGTGCCATAAGTGTCAGCGGCTCTGACGCAGGCAGCTCCGTCCCCCGCTTCACAGCTCTTTTCGTCTGCGGCCAGGGTCGCTCTCAAGGCCGTTTTGTCGATCGGTTTTGGCGCCACGTGTGCGTCGGCGGAGGTTGGCTGTTTCGAACGGGTATCAGGGCTCCGGAGCGGTTGAACGACCTCGGGGACCTTTGCCACAGGAGCTGTTTCTACCGCCTGGGCTGTGGGTGCGGGCGCCGCGGGCGTCTTCTTCTTGCAGCCGGCAATACCGAGGGTCAAGCCGGCGAGGAGCATGACAAAGGTCAATCGCCGGCTAGGTCTGTCTAGGGATAACGCCATTGAACTCACCTCGCGGGGGCACGCGCCTGATACAAACATGTCAGATCGATTCTACTTGACTTGCCAAACGTTGGGAAGTTTACTGAACGGAGTCAAAACGCGGGCGCCGGAAACACTCCCAAGGCTCCGAGGGTGACCAGCATGGTTTTGCACAACGTCGTCAAGAAGAACATGTACCAGGATTCGGTGTTTCTAATGACCATCGCGGCTGCGGTGAGGGCGTTGGAAGGAGTGGATGAAGTGGCTTGCGTCATGGGGACGCCGGCGAACCTCAAGCTGCTGTCGGACGCGGGCATGTTGGCTCCGGAAGCGGCCGCGGCGGGGGCCAACGACCTTGTCCTGTGCATTTCGGCTCTTGATGATGAGGCCGGAGAACGGGCTGCGGATGAAGCGGACCGGTTGCTGCAGGGGCGCAATGAGCGTAGGGAAGGTACCGCGCATCGGCCCGCAGGTTTGGAATCCGCCCGGGAGTTGTTGCCCGGCGCCAACCTGGCGTTATTCTCCATTCCGGGCCCGTACGTGAAACGGGAAGCCCGGCGGGCCTTGGATGCGGGCCTCAACGTATTTATCTTCAGTGACAATGTGCCGGTGGCCGATGAAATCGAGTTGAAAAGGCTGGGTGCGGACAAAGGTCTGCTCGTGATGGGGCCGGACTGCGGCACGGCAATTGTGGATGGAATCGCCATCGGTTTCGCCAATGTGGTGCGGCGCGGATATATCGGCATTGTGGCCGCCGCGGGCACCGGCCTCCAGGAGGTTTCCTGTCTCATTGATCGGGAAGGCGCAGGCGTCTCCCAGGCCATCGGCACCGGGGGACGCGACCTGTCTGTGGAGGTTGGTGGGCTGACCATGCTCGAAGGGATCCGGCGTCTGGAGGCCGATCCGGCAACCAAGGTGATCTGCCTGGTGTCGAAGCCTCCCGATGACGATGTCGCGAATCTCATCCTAGAGGAGCTCGGGAGAGGCAAAAAACGGTACGTGGTGAACTTCCTGGGACAGCGGCCCGGAAGGGGTAGCCGGCGGGTGCGCTTTGCGTCGTCACTTGAAGAGGCGGCGCTGGTGTCCGTGGCGTGGAGCCGGGGCGAAAAGACGCTGACCCGCAGCTCCGGCATTGATGCGGAAACGCTGGCTTTGTCCGAGGCGCTTGGTTCCAATCTGGCGACCCGGCGCCGGTATATTCGCGGTTTGTTTACGGGCGGAACGTTGTGTGACGAAGCGATGCTGGTGCTCAGCGAAGTGGTAGGCGACGTGTGGAGTAACATCCCACTGGACCCGAGGTTGAAACTTGCCGACAGCCGAGTGAGCCAGGGGCACTGCCTGGTGGACTTGGGAGACGATGAATTCACCCAGGGACGACCTCACCCGATGATCGATTCCGAATCCAGGAACCAACGCATCGTTCAGGAAGCTGAAGACAAGCAGACTGCCGTGCTTCTCCTGGATGTGGTGCTGGGGTACGGGTCCCATCCCGATCCGGCCGGCGCCATGGCTGCGTCATTGAAGAGGGCGACCGACAGGGATGTGGCGGTGGTTGCGTCCCTCACCGGCACGCCCGCCGATCCTCAGGGCTATCATCGGCAGAAGCGGGCCCTCAACGAGATGGGTGTCGTGGTTATGCCTTCCAACGCTCAGGCGGCCCGGTTTGCGGCCCTGGTTTGCGCCCGGGGCAAGCTGGCCCCGGGGGGAGGTGAGCGATGAGCAAGTGGGCGAAACTTCTGGGCGATGATCTCAAGGTGGTGTCGTTCGGCCTCGATTCGTTCGGTGAATCGCTTCGCCACCAGGGAGTCCCCGCGGTGCAGGTGGAGTGGAAACCGCCGCTTCCCGCAGCCGAATTGCTGGATTCTCTGGACCACGAAGCCATCGACCGGGCCAACGAGGAAGGGGTCAAGCGGCTTATCGACAGTGAAGCTGTGCTGGTGGACGTGGCGCGAGCGCTCGATGTCATCCCCGGTATGACGCCCGACACGATTCTCCACGCCGGTCCGCCGGTAGCATGGGAGGCCATGTGTGGCCCGGTGCGGGGAGCAGTCATGGGCGCGCTTATGTACGAGGGCAAGGCGCGCTCGTGCGCGGCCGCGGAGCGACTGGTAACGAAGGGGCGGGTGAAGTTGGTCCCCTGTCATCATCACTCCACCGTCGGCCCTATGGCCGGGGTGGTTTCCCCTTCCATGTACGTGTGGGTGGTGCGCAACGAGACATTCGGAAACACCGCCTATTGCACCCTCAACGAGGGGCTGGGCAAAGTGCTCAGATTCGGTGCCTACGACTCTGAAGTGATTCGCCGGCTGAAATGGATGGAGAGGGTGCTGGCGCCCGCGTTGAAGAAGGCTGTGGCAGCGTCGGGCGGTATCAACCTGAGGAACCTCACCGCCCAGGCGTTGCAGATGGGCGATGAGTGCCACAATCGAAACGTGGCTGCTACCACCATGCTGCTGCGGGACTTGACCGCCGCGATGCTCAACACCGGCTTGCGCAAGAAGACCATCGGGCAGATAGCCGAGTTCATCTCCGGGAACGTGCATTTCTACCTCAACGTATCAATGGCTGCGTGCAAGGCTGTGGCGGACACGGTGTTGGGGTTGGAGAACAGCACGTTGGTGAGCGCCATGGCGCGCAACGGTACCGAAATCGGCATCAGGGTGGCTGGTCTTTCAGACAGGTGGTTCACCGCGCCGGCGGGCATGCCGGAAGGGCTGTTCTTTGCCGGCTTTTCTCAGGAGGACGCCAATCCGGATCTGGGCGATTCGACCATTTCGGAGGTGGCGGGTATTGGCGGGTTCGCCATGGCGTCCGCGCCGGCCATTGTGCAGTTCGTGGGTGGCACGCCGGAGGACGCGATCAGATACACCCGTGAGATGTATGGAATTTGTGTCGGCCGGCATCTTCATTACAAGATGCCCGGGCTGGATTTCGCGGGGACCCCGGTGGGGGTGGACATTCGAAAAGTGGTGGAGACGGGCACGACACCGATTATCAATACGGGCATCGCGCACAAAGAGCCGGGCATTGGCCAGGTCGGCGCCGGCCTGTTGTATGCGCCGCGGGAGATGTTCGAGGCGGCGCTCGCAGCTTTTGCCAGAAAAGACCAGGCATGAATTGGGGGGGTAAATAATGAGCATTCTCATCAAGAACGGCCGGTTGCGTCGCACCGGCGAAGTTGTGGACATCCTCATAAATGACGGCCGGATTGCGGCCATCGAAGAGGGGATTTCGGCACCGGACGCGGAAGTGGTGGATGCGGGAGGCGGGCTGGTCACCGAGTCGTTTGTGAACACTCACCTGCACCTGTGCAAAGTGTATACGCTGGAGAAGATGTCCGAAGCCGCGCTGGCCGACTACCATGCAGACGGCATGGGCAAGGCGATGACCGCGATCGAGTCCGCGGCCAAGGTCAAGGAGCAGTACGACGAAGAGTGGATTGTGCCCAATGTGCGCAGGGCTGTGAAGCTGGCGGCGCTCAACGGCAACCTGCACATTCGGGCGTTTGCCGATATCGACAGTAAGGCGCAGCTCATCGGGCTGAAATCGCTGCTGAAGGTGCGGGATGAGTTCAAGGGGATCGTTGACCTGCAGGTGGTGGCTTTCCCCCAGGATGGCGTGGCCCGGGAGCCGGGGACGGCGGAGCTGGTGCGGGAGGCCATGGAGCTGGGCGCTGACGTGGTTGGCGGCATCCCGTGGATCGAGTTTACCGAAGCCGATGAGCAGGACCACGTGGACAAGATGGTGGCCCTGGCCAAGGAGTTTAACACTGACGTCTCCATGTTGGTGGATGATGCTGGCGACGCGGGTCTCAAAACTACGGAAATGCTGGCCACCGCGCTTATCGAGAATCGCATGGAGGGAAGGGGGCTGGCCCATCACGCCCGGGCCATGGCGCTGTATCCAACTCCCTATTTTCAGAAGCTGTCCGCGCTGTTGAAGATGGCGAAGATGGGGGTTGTGAGCGACCCGCACACCGGGCCGCTTCACGCCCGGGTGAAAGAGCTGCTTGCTGAAGGCAACCTTGTTTGCCTGGGACAAGACGACATCTCCGACGCTTACTACCCGTACGGCCGCAACAATATGCTGGAAGTGGCCTTTCTGAATTCCCACCTTCTATGGATGACCACCGTAGAGGAGATGCATGTGCTGTACGACATGGTTACCACCGCGGCTGCCAAGTGCATCAACGTATTGGATTTTGGCCTGGACGTGGGAATGACTGCTCACCTGGTGGTGCTGAAGGAAAACAACATCACAGATGCACTTCGTAATCATGCCGAACCCGCGGCGGTGATAAGCCACGGGAAGCTGTTGAACCTGAACGACTATCGCGAGTAGAGGGGGTAAAGAATGAAACTGTACGACCTGTCACAAAGATGCGGCATCCTGACTCCGCCGTGGCCAACTTATGAGCCGCTCCAGGTAAAATTCTTCAAACGCCTGGCGCCCAACGGCGCCAACGGGCAGTTGATCACCACTTCGAATCATGTGGGCACGCACCTGGACGGCCCGCTGCACTTTTACGGTGCGGGCAAGGACATCGCGTCGCTGCCGCTGGAGGAGCTGTACGGCGACGCGGTAGTCGTGGACCTTTCCGACATCGCGGTGGACTATGGAGTCTACACTTCGAAAGATATTACCGATCGGGTAGAGGTGAAGCCCCGGGACATTCTTATAATTAATACCGGGTACCACCGTTACGGGTGGGACCAGCCGGAGGCTGACGAAGTGCGCTACATGTGCAAACACCCGGGTCCGACCATGGAATTTGCCGACTGGGCGCGGGACCTGAAGCTCAAGTGGATCGGGGTCGATTGCGGGTCTGCGGACCATCCGTTCAATACGAAGATCAAGGATTGGATGCCGCACCTGGCCATTGAGGCGGACGCCGCGTTGCAGAAGAACTACGGCAAGGGGCTGGACGATTTCTTCAGCACCAAAGATTACCAGTTGATGCACCTGGCGTTGTTCCCGGACGGCGTGATTCACGTGGAGAACATCGGCGGCCAGATCGACGAGGTGTTGAACAAACGCATCAAGATCGGTTGCTTCCCGTGGCGGTTCGTGGATGGCGAGTCTGCATTCTGCCGGGTGGTGGCCTTCGAGGAACACTAGCCATGAAAGAGTTCAAAGTCTGCTGCATTCAGTTTGCGGTGAAGCCGCTGGATGCCGATGCCAACATCACCAAGTGCATTGACTGGCTGGACCGGGCGGTGGCGGAGCATTCGCCGGACCTGGTGGTGTTTCCCGAAACCATCACTACCGGCTTCCATCCGGGCATGCCCAAAGAGGAATTCTGGAAGCTGCTGCAACCGATTCCCGGGGCGTGGACCGAGGCGATTCAGGCACGGGCGGCCCACCACGGCGTGCACGTGGTCTGGCCCATCTGGGAGCAGGGGACGGGGGGCGTAATTTTCAACGCGTCGATTCTCATCGGTGACGTCGGTAACATCATCGGCGTGTACCGCAAGACCCATCCCTTCCCAACGGAGCAGATCTACACGACGCCGGGCACCGAGGTTGAGGTTTTTGACACCCCGTTTGCAAAGATCGGGATGGTTATCTGCTACGATGGTGATTTCCCCGAGTTGGTGCGGACTCTGGCGCTGAAGGGTGCGGACGTAGTGATCCGGCCGTCGGCGCTCTTGCGTGACTTCGACATCTGGTCTCTAACCAACCGGGCGAGGGCCTACGACAACCAGATTCACTTCATCGCAGTGAACTCAGTAGGCGCCGACGCCAACGGCAACTACTACTTCGGCCACTCCATGGTAGTGGACCCCTGCGCCCGGGTAATCGCGCAAGCCAGAGGCGGCGAGCAGATGATCACCGCGACCATCAGCCCCGAGACGGTCAAGGAATCTTTAGTTTTTCACCTGAATGACCGAAATACCGCAGTATATGACCTTGCCTAACGGCTGAATCGTTCCCAAGCTGCACCTCGTGTCTATCTCGAAAGAGCTCAGTTGAGTAGCTAACTAGGGATAAACATGTCCATTTGTCAACTTGCGGTTGACGAAAGGCCCCTGCGGGGCCAGAATAGACAACTCCCATCTGATAGATGGGGGGTGACTGCAGAACGGGGACACGGTCATGGCTGCTGAGAGGTTTACGGTGCGGGTGCCCGACCGGGCGTATTGGAGGGAACAGATCAAGTGCCAGGCGGAGTGCCCGGTGCGCACCGATTCCAGGGGGTACGTGCGGGCCATCGCCCAAGGCGACTACGAAAAGGCGTACCTCATTGCCCGTGCTCCCAATCCCCTCGCCTCCATTTGTGGTCGCATTTGCGGCGCACCTTGCGAGGCGGCTTGCCGGCGGGCCGACATCGATGAGGCAGTTTCGATTCGCGCTCTCAAGCGTTTTGTGAGTTCTCGATTCGGCCCCGAGGCCGGGCTGGAGGGGGGCAAGGAGTTGGGCCACGTCCGGCGCAACTGGGACGCGGCCGCAGATTGCGCGGATTATGAGGTAACCGAGAACCTCCTGCGTCACTTCAATGACGTCGATTTGCCAGTGGAAGGGTCTGGGAAGAGTGTGGGCATTATCGGCTCGGGCCCTGCGGGGCTGGCCGCGGCCCACGACCTGTGCCTCATGGGCGTCAAGCCCGTCATCTACGAAATGGAGCCGGTACCGGCGGGGATGCTGTACCTGGGGGTGCCGTCGTATCGTCTGCCGCGGGAGCTAATTCGCGCGGAGGTCAGCGTTATTGAGGCCATGGGTACTGAAATCCGCTGCAATGTAGCGGTGGGAAAGGACGTGACTTTGGCCGAACTGCGTCAAAGCCACGACGCTGTGCTAATCGCTGTAGGAGCCAAGAAATCGCGCAAGATTCCGTTGCCCAACATAGATGCTCCTGGGGTTATCGGCGGCGTCGACCTGCTACGGGACATAGCGTTGGGACAGGGGCATGAACTGGGGGAAAAGGTGGTTGTCATCGGTGGCGGCAACGTCGCCTACGATGTCGCCCGGACCCTGGTGCGGCAAACCGGCTACGACGTGTCCCGGACCCTGGTCCGGCAATCGGGTGTGCAGCAGGTGCATCTGGTCAGCTTGGAATCTCTCGACGAAATGCCCGCTGATTCTGTGGAGATTGAGGAAGGCGAGGAAGAGGGTGTCATCAGGCACAATTCCTGGGGGCCCCGGGAGATCCTGGTGGATGATGCGGGGCGTGCGCGAGGGGTGAAGTTCGTGCGTTGCTCTCGGGTTTTCGGTGATGACGGCCGTTTCGCACCGGTTTTTGATGAAGCCGAAAGTATGGTTCTGGAGGCTGACCAGGTCTTTCTTTCCGTCGGGCAGACGGTCGACCTGTCTTTCGTTGACGCGGCAGACGTTGAGTTGACCGATCGTGGATTGCTGCAACTGGACGATACGAAGGTCGTGACCCGGGGGGAAGGGGTCTTTGCGGCTGGTGATGTAGCCCTGGGTCCTGGCCTGATGATTGACGCCATAGCCAGCGGTAAGCAGGCTGCCCGTGCCATCTACAAGCACCTCACCGGAGTCGAACTGGGTTTGGAGTCGACATGCGTTCACTCCATGGTGAAGGGCTATTCGCGGGAAGCCGGCTTCGAGTCCCTGCCGAGGGAGGAGATTCCGGCCATGTCTGCTGAGGAGCGCAAGGGCTCCATGGAGGCGGTGGTAGAGCTTGGATTCGGAGAGGAGCAGGGGGAAAGGCAAGGCGCTCGCTGCCTTGATTGCGCGGTGAACACCATATTCAACGGCGATCGCTGCATCCTTTGTGGCGGATGCGCCGATGTATGCCCGGAGCGCTGCTTGCGGCTGGTGTCCGTGGGCCGGCTGGAGGGAGATGAGTCGCTGGCCCAACTGGTTGCGGCCCGCTACGGCGATGCGGGGCCGGGAGGAGCAGGCGCGATCATCAAGGATGAGACCCGGTGTATTCGATGCGGGCTGTGCTCTGAGCGCTGCCCGGTGGACGCCATCACCATGGAGTCCTTTCGGTTCCAGGAGGTTATCAAATGAGCAAGAAATCAGGCAAGGCAGCGGATGGCGACACCATTATGGATCGGCGGGATTTCCTGGGCAAACTGGCGGTCGCCTCGGTGGCCGGCGCCGGGTGCATGGCGTTTATGGGGACGGCGCAGCTTCCTCTACCCAAAGTACTCAACGAGCCCTCAACCCGGTTCAAGGTGGGATTCCCTGCTGACTTTCAGCCCGATTCCATCACGTTGATACCGGGGCGGAACGTGTTTGTTCGCAACGACCACTTCGGCTTCAGGGCTTTGTCCGCCATCTGCACCCATCTAGGGTGTGTGGTCGCGTTGCGAGACGGTGCGTTGAAGTGCCCCTGCCATGGGTCAAACTTTGACGAGGAGGGCGAAGTAATGTCGGGACCAGCGCCCAGGGCCCTTGACTGGTTGAAGATGAGCCTCAGCCCTGACGGGCAGTTGATTGTGGACGCCGGCCGCACGGTAAGCCGGGATGACGCGCTCCTTGCATGAGCGGACTGTGAGGAGGAGAAGGTGACATGGCTGACAATGGACTGAAGACATTCTTTTCCAACCTGAGGGGGGCCGGTAGCGCATTCACCGGTTCGCTCCTGCGCCATCCATGGCCGCCCCGGTCTGACCGGGAGCGGTCCCAGGCGATTTTTCAGAACTTCTTCCTGCACATCCATTCGGTGCGGATTCACCGACACAGCCTCAAACCGTGGTTCACCATGGGCCTGGGCCTCATGTCGTTTTTTCTGTTTCTACTGCTGTGTGTCTCCGGCATCATGCTCATGTTCTACTACAATCCCACAACGGCTCTGGCCTACAACAATGTCAAGGACATCACCTTCGTGGTCGGCGCCGGCCGGTACAT
Organism: uncultured Myxococcales bacterium; assembly: GCA_964626565.1. Lineage (GTDB taxonomy): Bacteria > Myxococcota_A > UBA9042 > CAIXZC01 > CAIXZC01 > CAZVFX01. The sequence continues at coordinate 14,011 of CAZVFX010000020.1, read as the reverse complement.
GCGAAACATCCATCGATGGGCCGCTCACGGCATGGTGCTGGTTGTTCTCCTGCACATGGTGAGGGTCTTCTACACCGGCTCCTACAAGCGGCAGCGAAAATTCAACTGGGTTATCGGGATGCTTCTGCTGGCGGTTACGCTCATGCTGAGCTTCACCGGCTATTTGCTCCCCTGGGATCAACTCGCATACTGGGCCATTACCGTGGGTGCCAACATCGCGGCCAGTCCACGTGAACTCACTGATGCCGTGGGAATCACCGCCTGGTTCGATATTGGTGGATTGATCAAGGAGGTGCTCATCGGCGGAACCATGGTGGGCCAGGAGGCGCTGACCAGGTTCTATCTTCTGCACGTCATGATCCTCCCCTTGACTTGCGTCATACTCATCGGCGTGCATTTCTGGCGAATCCGAAAGGACGGAGGCTTGAGCAGGCCCGACGACGAGGGAGAAGACCCGGTGGGCGCGCCCGAGGCCGGCAAGACCTATGGTCTGATGGAGCTGGTGAAGGATGATTCCCCCCAACTTGATCGCGGGCCGGACAACACCGTAATGTCCTGGCCCACTGCCATCTGGGCTGAAGTCGCGGTATTTATGCTGTGCCTGGGTGGGATGATGGTTCTGGCCTATTTCTTTGACGCCCCGCTGAAAGAGTTGGCCAACCCTGCAATTCCTGAGAATCCGGCTAAGGCGCCGTGGTATTTCCTCGGACTGCAGGAATTGGTGTCATATTCGGCATTCATGGGTGGTATCGGGATTCCCACGGTAGTTGTCCTCGGTCTCATGCTGATCCCCTACCTCGACCGGGAGGAGGCCGGAGTGGGGGAGTGGTTCACCGGCCCCAGCGGGAAAAGGGCGCTGGGGGTCTCGGTGGTGGCCGGCACCATTTTCACCTTGGCCCTGCTGGCATTCACGGTCCGATTCGGCTGGCTGAGGGACTGGATTCCTCAGATTCCTCAGATCGTTATCACCTTCATCAATCCAGGGTCGGCGATTGTCGTGGCGTATGCGCTCTGGTCGTTGTTTCTGCTCAAGCGGAGCGGGTCGACTCGCGACGCCGCAATTGGCTTGTTTACCTGTTTCCTGGTGGGTTTCATCATCCTGACCATCATGGGCGTCTATTTCAGGGGACCGAATTGGGATTTCTACTGGTCCCCTGCGCACTGGCCCGGGCATTGAGGAGGAGTGGCAAGCATGCACCGACTGGAACGTTTCTATAAGTGGGTGACCATCGGCGGCAGCCTGGTTTGTATCCTCTTCTTCGGGTTGGCCGCTTATGAGGAGTTGGCGCTCCGGGAGTGGAAGAGCTATCGCTTGGAATTCAAGGAGAAACTCAGGGCGGCCGCCAAGACCGACGCCCAGATTGAAGCCGCCGAGGATTTCCCCATCGCCATCCAACAGAATCTGCTTCCCGAGTTGGGGAGAGTTGACCGCTGTATTACGTGCCACGGCGGCCTGGAGAATCCTTCCATGGCGGACGCGGATCTGCCTCACCGCGCCCACAGCGGCGACTACCTGCTCCACCACCCCATCGAGAAGTTCGGTTGCACTGTGTGTCATGGCGGGCAGGGGAGGGCGCTGAGCCGGCGGCAGGCATTCGCGAGGTCGCCGGGCATACACTGGGACTACCCCGTGTTGCCTATGGCCTATGCACAGCTTTCCTGTGGCAAATGCCACATGGCGGTATTCGACCCTCAACAGGAACTGCCCGGCGCGGATGTACTGGCCCGGGGAAAGAAGTTGTTCCTGGAAAACGGTTGCCTCGGCTGTCACGTTGTGCGAGGAACGGGCGGCACCCTCGGGCCCGAACTTACCAGGCAGGGCCTCAAGACGAAGCACGAGTACGATTTCACTCATGTGGAGGGAGAGCGTACGGAGCGGACGTGGCTCCGCGAGCACTTCGTGGCTCCGGAGCGTGTGTCGCCGGGCAGCAAGATGCCTGCCCTCGACCTCGATGAAGACGACTTGACCGCTCTCATCTCGTTTACCATGGCGCTCACAGGTCTTGAATTCCCGGCGCTCTATCAGTCCCTCGACTCCATTGCGGAGTTCAAGGGAAAGAGGAGGCCCATGGACGGTGCCCTGGCCTACGCTGCGCTCTGCTCCAGTTGTCACGGTGCGGCGGGGGAAGGAAGGGAGTTGCGACAGTTCGAGGAAGCCACCCCGCCCCTCCACAGCCCCGACTTCCTGGCAGTGGCTTCTCCACAGATGCTGAAGCTCACGGTGCGCAACGGTCGCAGCGGCAGGTTGATGCCAGCCTGGACCGCGGAACAGGCCGGTCTCACCGAGGCGGAGTTGGACGGCCTGGTGGAGTACGTGCGTAGCTGGAGACCGGTCGCCCCCAGTTACGCGGCGACGGCTGCAGTCGATGGAGACGAGGAGTTGGGAAGGCGGCTCTATCCTTCTCGCTGCGGCATCTGCCACGGCCCGGATGGGAAGGGGGGTATCGGGCCATCGCTCAACAACCAGGATTTCCTGGCCGTCGCCTCAGATAAATTCCTATTCCGGACCATGGTGGATGGACGGGAGAACACGGCCATGCCGTCATGGTCCGGGCTTTCAGCCAGGGAAGTAGCCGGTCTGCTGACGCTTATGCGCTCGTGGCAGACTGTGCCTGCCGCGCTGCCATCCTTCGAACTGAACAAAGGTGATGCGGAGGAGGGGGAAAGCATGTTCGCAGGAATGTGCGCCGGCTGCCACGGGAAACACGGCCAGGGTGCGGTGGGACCTGCGCTGCTGAACAGGGATTTTCTTGCCGCTGCTTCCGACGGATACATCCGGGAGACCATCTACCGGGGGAGACGGGACACCGCGATGGTGAGTTGGGGCAAGCGGCTGCAGGGGCTGGAACAACTTCACGATCACGAGATTGGCGACCTGGTCGCATTTATCCGCAGCCGTGAACATCACGAACCGGAAGTACTCCACACGAACATCACTCCCGGCACTCCATCGTTGGGCAAAGACCTTTACGCGGGGATGTGCGCCGGTTGTCACGGCGTTGATGGGGAAGGCGAGCACGGCCCGGCGTTGAACAACCCGGAGTTCCTGGAAGCGGCCACCAACGGTTTCCTGCAGGCAACCATCGCCATGGGAAGGCAAGGCACGGCCATGCGTTCCTGGGCGAAAGGGGCCCAGGGATACGAGGAACTCTCGGCCGAACAGATTAATGACATCGTGGCCTACGTTCGGACCTGGCACCATCCGGTTTCATCCGGGCCGGGGCCAAACTGAGGCACACAATAGGAGGATCTCAGATGGGCGAGGGAAAGAAGAATGGCGGGAAGCGTTGGACGTTGACCCGGCGGAAGTTCCTAAAAGCTACGGCAGCGATGTCCAGCATTACTGCGGCGAATACCATCGGTTGCGGGGGAAGCAAGGACAAGGAGTTGCGAACTGTCAAGGCGCAGGTGCAGACCGGCAGAGGCGGCAACGTCCTTTCCGCCTGCCCCTATTGCGGTGTGGGATGCGGCACGATGATCCAGGTTGAAGACGGCAAGATAGTTGGCATGGTGCCGGACAAAAACCATCCCACCAACAAAGGGATGCAGTGCATCAAGGGACTGACGGCCAACGAGCCGATTTACGTGGACCGGTTGTCCGAAGTGCTGGTGCGAAAAGACACTTGGGAAGAGTGGAACAAGCCGGGACACGGGGACCTGGGCTTTTCGTCCCTCACCAAGGGCGCTTTCGACGACGACTTGTGGGTGAAGGTCCCGTACGAGGCGGCGAGCGAAATGACAAGCCACAAGATCGCTCACCTGGCGAAAACCCACGGCGGCAACTGCGTTGGCCTCTACGGCTCCGGTCAGTTGACCTTCGAGGGTCAGTATCTGGAGAACAAGTTCATGAAGGCGGTGGTGGCGTCCAACACCATGGAAGCCAACGCCAGAATGTGCATGACCAGTGCGGTCACCGCCTATTTCAAGACCCTCGGTTCCGACACTCCGCCCACCTGCTACGACGACGTCGAATTGTGTGATTTTATCTCGTTCTGGGGCCATAACCCCAGGGAAGCTCATCCCATCATCTTCTGGCGGGCAGCCGACTACAAGAAGTCGGCGAAAATCCCGACCATGGTGGTGGACCCCAGGCGAACCGGCACCGTGCAAGGTTTCGAGGATGCCTATGAGGAGAACGCCTACCATGCGCAGATACAGCCGAACAGTGATATCACTCTGCTGAACAACCTTGCGTTTGTTCTGCTCACCGAGCATCCGGACGTCATTGCCTGGGACTTCATGAAGAAGCACACGTCGGGCTTCGAGGCTTACATCGAGGGGATCAAGGCGAGGTACGACCCGGAGAAGACCGGGGAGGTTACGGGTGTGAGTACGGAATTCGTGAGGAAGATCGCGGGCGAGTGGGCTGCGGCCACGCGCAAAGGCAACGAGCGGGGAAGGGGCGGAGTACTCACCTGGTGGGGAATCGGCTACAACCAGAGTATCCACGGACAGCACAACGTGATCAGTATAATCAATCTGCACCTTCTCACCGGCAACATCGGCCGCCCCGGGTGCGGGCCCCACTCCCAGACGGGCCAGCCCAACGCCATGGGCGAGCGTCTCACCGGGGGGCTCACCGGCCGCCTGCCCTTCAACCAGGGGCTCAAGGGCAAAGGGGGCTACAACGAAAAGGGGATCGAGCTGTTCTCCGACGTCTGGAAGATTCCGGCCGAGCGACTGAAACAGGTCGCCGATTCCACCAATCACGGTTTTGCCGTGGGCATGATGGAGCGAGGCCTCTTGCCCGACTCGGATCCGCGCAAAGTTAGGGCCATGTTCCTTATCTATGCGACCCATATCGACCTTCCCGAGACCAAGACCCTGGTGCGGCCGGCGCTCAACGACATGTTCGTAGTGGTCCAGGAGATCTACCGACACGCACCGAACAACTTGTATGCAGATGTGGTTTTCCCGGCCGCCACGTGGGGGGAGTGTGGGGGGACGTATATTCAATCGGAGCGCCGAATCTTCGTGACGGATAAGGCCGCAGAGCCACCAACGAACTGCATCCCCGACCTGGACATAGTCGTGGACAAGGGGATTCACATCGCGGACATGCTGGGCCTGGAAGGGACCAAGATGTTCCCCTACAGCAAGAACGAGCAGGGTTTCTACAACGTAGAAGAGGTGTTTATCGAAATGGCCCTGGCCAGCCGGGGCGCGGATTGCGATTTCTCCGGGATTCTGAGGGAGACCTATACCGACTTCGACGAGATCGTGGCCCGGGTGGACAAGGAAGGGGGTGGTTTCTGGGGTTTGTGGAAGGAGTTGGTGAAGGTGGCTGCAGAGAGGGAACTGTCGCCTTACACAGTCATCCGGGAAAAGCGCGGCATTCAGTGGCCTGCGCCGACCGCCGAGATTGCCCGAGCCGGCGGCACTCCCCGCCGGTACTTGAATCAGGAGGCAGGGTGGGCGGACAAGCCGTACGGGGCGTTCCGTACCCCCAACGGCAAGGCCAACATGAAACTGTGCGAGCAGGACTATTCAAAGTACCCGGAGGTAATCGGGGACTTGCGGAGGGTTGGGGTGGACAAGGATTTCCTGCTTATCGACCACCCGGAGTTGCTGGTCAAAGTCAGGGACTGGGGGTTGACTCCTGAGATGCCCGACTTTGATTTTGCGAAGCTTCCCGGGGCGGAAGTGCCGAAGGACAGGTACCCCTTCTGGCTGAACCTGGGAGTTGTATATGAGCATTTCCATACCGCCAAGACTATCCGGTCCCCAACAAACCGGAAGCTGGTGCTGGAGCAATACGTCGAAATGCACTCTCAGGACGCTTCCCGGCACGGCCTGAAAGACGGAGACTGGGTGCGCGTGTCTACCCGCAGGGGCAGCTACGAGGCGCGGGTTTCGGTTGGTTTAGACAGCCGCGTGCGGCCGGCCAGAAACCTGGTGGTGGAAGGGCAACTATTCTCTCCGTGGAACCTGTCGGTAGCTGATAGTGCGGACCCGGAGAAGAACTTCTGGCTGGTCAATGCGGTTGCACATCGTGGGTTTGACCCGGTGTCGGGTCAGGCCGATTTCAAAAAGCTGGCGGCTCGGGTGGAGAAGATTCCGGACAGGGTCTAACTTGTGAAACCAAAAATCGACCGACGACAGTTCATCAAGTACGGCGCCGCACTCGCGGGGTTGGGGCTGCTGCCTGTGGTGCGGTGGGCCCCCGGCCCCGGGAAGCTCCGTTTCCTGCGCCCGCCCGGCTCCCTTGAAGAAGAACAGTTTGTGCGTAAGTGCATGCGGTGCGGGCTGTGCGGCGATGTTTGCCCCAATCAGTGCCTCAACTTCTTTGATATCGGTTCGGGGCCCAAATCGGGGACACCATTCATCGTCGCCCGTGAGCAGGGCTGCACCTTGTGTATGAAGTGTACGCAGGTGTGCCCTTCCGGAGCGATCCAACCGATCCCCGACGACCTGGAGACTATCGGCCGGACCGTGAGCATGGGCAAAGCTGTTATCGACAAGGACCTTTGCTATTCGTACAACGACCGCATTTGCGGGATATGCTACCGGGCTTGTCCCTTGCAGAATAAGGCCATTACCATAGGCGCCTGGGAGCGGCCAGAGGTGGTGGCCGAGAACTGCGTAGGGTGCGGCCTGTGTGAGCGTATCTGCTATCACTATCCACAGGCGATTCGCGTGATTCCCACCGCGGACGGGAGGGAGTAGCGCAGTGCAAGCGGCCCGGCGAACAGTGCAGGTGGCAGTCTGGATCCTGATCATTGCCGTGCCGATGGTGAATCTCTATGGCATTAAGGTCCAGCAGAGGGACGAGGCGTTTGTTGAGAAATCCGTGCTTCTTTCCGCACTGCACACGTTGTTCAAAGGTGGCGATCGCAAGGAGGTTGTGGAGTTGACTCATACGGTGCGGGGGAGCGTGTGGACCCTCGACGTCGGCGGTTACAAGATCTCCGACCCTCTGGCATTGGTGGAGTCCACCGTAACCTCGATGTCCCTGTATCTCCCGCTCCTGCTTTCCGTGCTGATCCCGGTGTTGCTGACTCTGCTTCTGGGGCGGGTGTACTGCGGTTGGCTGTGCCCCATGAGTTTGCTGCTGGAGATTAATGACCGGCTACGTTCTTTGTTGGAGAAGTTGGGCTACCCAGCCCTCGATGCCAAGTTCCACGGCCGGATGAAATTCGGGGTCCTGGGCGGAGGGTTGCTGATGGCGTATCTGGTGGGGATGCCGGTGCTGTCACTGGTTTATCCGCCAGCCGTGATCAGCAGAGAGCTGTTTTATAGGACCTACAACGGTGTATGGGGCAACGGCCTGCTGTTCCTGGGCCTCATCTTGTTCATTGAACTGATTCTGTCGCGCCGCTGGTGGTGCCGTTACGTCTGCCCGGGCGGCGCGGTCTACGTGGGCCTGTCCCGGTTCCGGTTGCTGCGGATCAGCAGGGACGGCCGCCGATGCGAGCAGTGCGGTGAGTGTGGCCCTGTCTGTCCGTACGATTTGCAGCCCATGACACAGGAACTGGGGCCCGATTGCGATCAGTGCGGTTTGTGCATCTCAGCGTGCAAGCCGGGTGCGTTGGCCTATGGGGTGAAACGATGACGGAAATTAGCCGGACCGGCTCGACGCTGTTTGGGATTCTGTGCCTGACGCTGCTCTGCCCCACACCTGCTTCAGCCCACCATCAACTCGGTCTCCCCCACTACCTCTACTCAGAAGATTATCCCCAGATTCCCACCATGGTCATCGAGGCGGATGCGGAAGGATTTGACGTTACGTTTTCTACTTTCCCGGGCAACCCGCAACCCGGTGAGACGGTGCGCATGAAGGTGTACATCAAACACGGGCAGACCGGAGAGGTCTACCAGGGGCCGGTGGAGCTGTCGATTTCCCGGGTGACCTTCTTCGGAGGAGAGACAATGGTGGTCGAGCCCCGGGTCGCCAACATCGACTATAACGAGTTCAAATTGAGCCATCAGTTCGAAGAGGCCGAGAAATACCACGTGAACGTCGTCTTCGAACCCCGGGCGGACTTCGTTGAGAAGATACCGTTTCCAATAGTTATCGGCGAAACGGACTTCAGCGTGGTGCCCATCGTGTTCGGCCTCGGGTTGCTGGCGGTCTTTGTGGCGGTGGGAGTCGGCAAGCGGAGGAAGCGCGATGAAAGCTGACGATAAGCTCTCCCGGGCCCAGTTCCTTCGCAAAGGGTTGAGACTCGCCCTCGAGCGCCTGGACGAGTCAGTGCGCACCGCGGCGAAGAAGGTCACCGCGCCGATGCTGCGGCCGCCGGGAGCTTTGGACGACGCCGAGTTCCTGCTGCGCTGCGCGCGTTGTGGAACCTGTGCCTCCGCGTGCCCCCATGACTCGATCGAAACTGCCGGACCGGAGTATGGTGTCGCTGCAGGAACGCCCCTGGTCGTACCCGCCGACACCCCCTGCGCGCGGTGCGAAGACTTCCCCTGTATTGGGGCGTGTCCCGAAGGCGCGCTATCGGCGTCGGGAGAGATGCGACCCGGGCTGGCCGCAGTGGCGGAATCCCACTGTCTGGCTTGCACCGGCCAGGTGTGCGAGCACTACTGCTTCAGCCGGTGCCCTTCCCGGGGTAAGGCGATTTCCGTCGCCGACGGAAGGCCGATTGTCGATTCCGCCGAGTGTACCGGCTGCGGGAGGTGCGAGTACATATGTCCTGCGCCGGGCAAGGGCATTCGAGTGCGGCCGAGAACCGAAAGGAGGGAACCGCGATGAACCACTGTGCATGCGGCGTTATGGCGGGTATCCCCGACTGGCTCTACTACGCCTCCATCGTGATTGTCATGGCCATCTCCTTCGTGGTGCTCGAGGTCGCTCGGTTCAGGAGCCGTCCCGCCGGAAAGGGTAAGACCTTCGAGCTGACGAATCTGCCTGTGGTCAAGTACCTGATTCGGTCCCGGTGGCTGCAGACCGCGATCCAGATGCTGGTGGTTCTTGCCTTTGGCACCATCATCTTCGCTGGGTACTACGGCAACCCGCTGCCCGGAGAAAACATCGCCCCCACTCTCACCTGGAACATCTGGTGGGTAGGCCTGATCTTCCTGGTGCTCTTTTTCGGCAAGCTGTGGTGCTACGCTTGTCCGTGGGACGCAGTCACTAACTGGCTTACTCGGTTGACCTTCTCCAAGGTAAAGAAAGAAACGTTGAATCTTGGCTGGAAGTGGCCCCGCTACCTGAAGAACATCTATCTGGCCACTGTGCTGTTTGTCTTCCTCACCTGGCTGGAGCTGGGCTATCACGTGACCATGAATCCGGAGGCCACCGCGGGACTGGGGCTGCTCATGTTGGCCCTGGTAGTCGTGCCGGGGCTGCTGTTCGAGAAGAAGTCGTTCTGCCGGTACGGCTGCCTCATCGGTAGAGTCAGCGGGCTTTACGCCATGTTCTCCCCGATTGAGGTCCGGAAGCGCAGCGCGTCGATTTGCGACGGCTGCCGGTCCGCCGACTGCCTCACCGGCAACGACGCCGGGTATCCGTGTCCCACCAGCCAGTATCTCAAAACCATGGACAGCAATACCTATTGCACCATGTGTGCAGAGTGCTTTCGCACCTGTCCCCACGACAACGTGGCCCTCAATCTAAGGCCCTTCGGCCGGGACCTGGTGGCGGTCTCCAAGCCGCGCAAGGACGAGGCCTACCTGGCCCTGGTGCTGTTCTCACTCACCGCGTTCCACGGGCTGACCATGACTCCCAACTGGAAAGTCTTGACCCAGGCGCTGCAGCGGTGGATGAATGTCGGGGAGTTGACCGCTTTCTCCGTCGGCATGGCGGCGTGCCTGGCCGCACCCTTCCTGGTCTACGGGCTCTGCGTCTGGCTGTCCGGGCTGGCCGCCGGCCGTGACCGGCAGTCGTTTGCCTCGCTGTTCATCAAGTACGCTTACGGCGTGGTCCCTATTGCTCTTTTCTATCACCTCGCTCACAACGTGGAGCATTTCTTCATGGAGAGCCAGAAGCTGGTGGTGCTTGCTTCCGATCCCTTCGGGTACGGCTGGAACGTGTTCGGGACGGCAGAGTTGCGCCTCGGATCGATCCTGAGTTTGGGGACGATCTGGTACATCCAGGTAGCGCTGATCATCATCGGGCACGTTTTTGGCATCTACATCGCGCACAAACACGCCCACGGGTGGTTCAAGTCCCGCCGTTCCGCCCTGACCAGTCAGGTCCCCCTCATCGCCATGATGATCATGTTCTCAGTCTTGAGCCTTTGGCTCATCGCCCAGCCCATGGAAATGCGCACTGCTATGTAGTCACCGAGCCTACCGATACAGCTTGTTGCCTTCGGCGTCGAAACGTTGGGCGTACACTCTGCCGAGATTGCTTGAGATGTTGTAGTGCCAGACTATAACGTAGCTGCCATCGGAGAAGGTGGCTACGTCGGGAAACGACTGTTGTCCATTGGTCAGTGCGTTAGCCGAGAACTCTTCGAGCCCCCAGAATCCCACCGGGTCGATCCACTCCCAACGCTTGCCGAATACACCCCAGGAATTGCCGTCCTGCATGTTGGAGTGCCACGTGGCGACGAAGGCGTCGTTGCCGTGGGCAGCTACCGCCGGGCCCTTCTGATGAGAGTCGGTGTAGCTGTTCAGCTTGAATTCCTCGCCCACTTTGTCACCGTTGACATCCACGCGCTGGCCGTAAACAGCGTAGTGGGAACCGTCCTGGCCGTCGCTCTGCCAGGCGGAGATGAAGCCGCCATCGTCGAATCCAGCCACGACAGGTTCTTCCTGGTACTTGGTGACGTAGGAATTCAACTTGAAGGGGTCTCCCTCTGCTGTTCCGTCCGGGCCGAATATCTGGGCCCCAATTCCCCAGTCCGTGTTCCATCCCGAACCGTCAATCTCGGCTTGATACACCACTGCAAACCGGCCATCGTTGAGTGCTGTTACCGCCGGATAGGCCATTGTGGACGAGTTGTTGAACTTGACCTGGTACTCTAGGGTCTTGTTCCCGTCGGCGTCATACAGCGCAGTATGCACTTTCCCCTGCCAGGCCTGGTCACCGGAGGCGAACACAACTACGAATCCGCCGTTGGACAAGACCGCGACACCGGGGCTGGTCTGGTGTTTTGCAGTGCTGGAGTTGACGCGGAATTCTTCGGACGCAGGCGACCCGTCGGGGTCGAACAGCCTGCCATAGACTCCATAGCCGTCGCCGTCCTGAAGATTGCTTTCCCACACGATAACAAAACCGCCGTTGGAGAAGCCGTCGACGTCGCCCATTGATTGCTGGCTGGGGGTATACGTGTTGGCCAGAAACTCTTCTCCCAGCGTGGTGCCGTCACCGTTGAAAATTCGCACCTTGATACCCCAGTCATTGGCGTCCACACCCGACCAGAGCACGACGAAACTATCATTGGCGAGGCTGCTGACTGCTGCGCGCGCCTTCTTGCCTGCGCCCTCGCTGACCTCGAATTCAGTTACCTCATTATTTGTGCAGCCATCCCAGTCAACTTCATTGCCGTCTTCGCACTCCAGGCCCTCGGCCGGGCATTCTCCACCTACGCAGTACTGGCCTTCCCCACAAACACCACAGGTGTCGCCACAACCGTCCGGTCCGCACTCCTTGCCGTCGCAGTCGGGGGTGCAGACACAGGCGCCGTTGACGCACGACGCGCCGTTTCCGGAGCACTGGCCGCAAATGTCGCCGCAGCCGTCCGGACCGCATTCCTTGCCGTTGCAATCGGGCTCACAGCCCCCCTCGACGCACAGTCCTTCATCACAGCTCCAGCCCTGTGCGCAGGGCCCGCAACTCCCTCCGCACCCATCCTCACCGCATTCCAGGCCAGCACAATTCCCGGCGCTGTTGCAGCACGCTCCGTCGAAACAAACCAGGCCGACGCCGCAACTCAACCCGTTCTGAGCAACCGTCCACTCGGACTGTGAGCTGGCCGGCTTGCAGTGCTCGCACGGATTCTCCGGGTTCTCGGCGCCGGAAGGTGCGCACCCACCGCTGATAACGCAGTAGTACGCCGTCAACTCGTTGCCGCATGCCCCCTCGGTGCAGTTGTCGGTGGTGCAGAAGAGCCCGTCGTCACAATCTCCGCAACTCCCCCCGCATCCGTCGTCCCCGCACTCCTTGCCAACACAATCGGTGTCGCATCCCCCTTCGACGCAGATTCCGTTCTGGCACCCCCAACCTTCGGGGCACTGGCCACATTCGTCTCCGCAGCCATCGGGGCCGCACTGTTTTTCCGCACATTCGGGAACGCATACGCACACGCCCTGGGCCGCGCAGAAGCTGCTCGCCGGGCACTGCCCGCATTCTCCGCCACAGCCGTCGTCTCCGCACTCCTTGCCCTGGCAAGCCGGTTCGCATGGACCGGCGACACAGAGGCCGTCCTGGCAGCTACTGTCGGCGGGGCAATTGCCGCACACGCCACCGCAGTCGTCGTCTCCGCACTCCTTGCCCGCACAGTTCTGGGCGTGGTCACAGCACGCTCCCTCGAAACAGACCTTCCCGGCGCCGCACTGAATGCCATCCTCCAGCAGAGTCCATGACTCTATTGCCGTCGACGGCTCGCATTGCCCGCAAGCGTCGCCGGGATTGGTCGCACCTGCGGGCACACAGGTTTGCTCAATGAGACAGAAGAACGCCTGGACCGGATTAGCGCACTGGTTGTTCTGGCAAATGTCGTCGGTGCATACCAGGCCGTCGTCGCAGGCACCCGGGTCAGCAGCAGAGACGCAGCCAATGAGAGGGTCGCAAGAATCGGCGGTACATATGTCTCCATCGTCACAGTCCGGGGGAAGGCCCCCTGCGCACACGCCCTCACTGCAGGTCTCCAGACCGTTGCACGGGTTGTCGTCGGAACAGTCAGCGCCATCGTCCGGAATGTACAGGCAGCCGGATTCGGAATCGCAGGAGTCATTGGTGCAGGGGTTGCCGTCTTCACATAGCGGGGGCGCACCCTGTTCACAGTTGCCGTTTTGGCACAACTCCAAACCGTTGCATGCGTTGGAATCGGCGCAAACATTGTCGTTGTTGGCGGTGAAGGTGCAACCTGACGAGGGGTCGCATTCGTCGTCGGTACACGGGTTGTCGTCATCGCATTCGGGCAGCGAGTCCGGGTCTACCTGGCAGACAGAGACCTCCCCGCCCGAGTCGCAGGCCAGAGTGCCGTTGCAAACGTCGCCATCCTCGAGCGCGGCGCAGTCCTCGTCTGTTAGGCACAAGCACTCGCCGACAACCAACTCTTCGAGGGGCAGCAGCTTACCGTGGCAGCCTGTTTCAATGCACTTGTCCGGCCCGGTACAGGGGTTGCCATCGTCGCAATCAGCGCCGTTGGGGTCGAAGAAGCAGGTGGCGTCGGCGCAGGCGTCGGACGTGCAAAGATCGCCGTCGTCACAAGTGCCACAATCGCATTCCCCTTCTTCTCCCGCCGGCCCACACTCCAACCCGCTGCAAATGGCGATGCAGTCCGGCTGACATTTCGCTATGCCTCCATCCTCGACGCAGTCGTACTGCAGGCCGCATTTGCCGCAGCTCTCGCCGCAGCCGTCGGGCCCGCACTCCTTGAACTCGCACTGGGGGACACAATCGGAGACGCACTCACCATCTTCGCAAATGGGTAGCCGGCCGGGGCACTCTCCGCACTGGCCGCCGCACCCGTCATCACCGCATTCCTTGCCCGTACATGCGGGCTCAGGGTCGCAGCAGTTCCCTTCGAAACACACCTTCTGACCGCCGCAGGGAGTTTTGTCCTCAGCGGCTGTCCAATCGGTCTGGGATTCGGCGGGAGAGCATTCTTCACATCCGTTGTACGGGTTCTCCGTGCCCGACGGCATGCACTCGTCGTCAATGAGGCAGTAAACCGACTGAACCGAGGCGATGCACATTCCTTCGATACACGAATCGTCGGTGCACGAGTTGCCGTCGTCACATAGTCCGCAACTCCCGCCACAGCCGTCGTCTCCGCAATCCTTTCCGTCACAGTCCTCAGTGCAATCCGGCACGCACAACCCGTCTTCGCAAACGGGGGCGGCGCCAGGGCACGCTCCACACTCACCGCCGCAGCCGTCCGACCCACATTCAATC
>CAZVFX010000019.1:46026-76759 GCA_964626565.1 uncultured Myxococcales bacterium | reverse complement strand
TCTAGATAGTTGTGGTCCAGCCGGAGCGTAAGCGCATCGGGGTCATCTACCTCGAACTTGAAAGCGGGTTGTCCCACCACGTTGTTGCCCATGAGCACGATGTCGGCGGTTCCGTCGTGGCCGTCTTCCTGATGAACCAGGAGGACCGGCTCGTCACCACCTTCGAAGTGGTTGAAAAGTGCTTCCAGGATAGTGTGGCCCTTCTCATAGAACCAGCAGATACTCTGTGTGGTCCCGGTGAAGTCGTTGTTGTGGGCCACCACCGATATCTGGCCGTCGGTTTCATACTTCTCATCATCGGTGGGGCCGTTGATGTAGACCCCTACCTCCGCCGGGCCGATGGTGGTGTGGCTCAAGTTGAGGCTGGCGCTGTTGTTGGTTCCCCAGGTCACGGTCCAGAAGCGCACCGCCGGGGGTTGGCCCAGGTTGCTGAACCTGATGGGCAGCTCGGAAGTCCCCTGGGCATTCAGCGTTGCCGAGTTGGTCAGGTAGATGGTGGGGTCGGGAGAATCAGCAGTGTGGAAGGATGTGCCCGGGTGGAACGTCACCTCTCCGTGATTCACCATCAGGTTGCCGTCGTAGTAGATCGGATTGTCAGGCGGTCCCAGGGAGTCTCCCGCGTCAAACTGCCAGTGGAGCAGGCGCTTGCCGTAAAGTCCGGTCCAGTGGTTCTTGGTGTCGCTCAGGGAATCGCTGTCCGCGCTTAGCACCGCGGCGAAGTGGAGGGTAGCGACAAAATCTTCCTCCGGCGGTGCAACGTCGAAAGTCAGCTCCACCGTGGTCGCATCTTCCGACAGCGTGACCGAGACAGCCGCCCCCACGCCGTCAACCGTATAGTTGGCGGGGTCGGAGGCTGTTACCGGGTCCAGCGCAACATTGAATTCCACTGTGACAGTGTGGGCGTTGTCTTCGGAGATCACTTCCACCGCCTGCGGGTAGAAGGGGGTGTAGACCGGGAGGTGGATCTCCTCTGCAAAGCCGCAATTACTCTCGTACGCGATTCTGAAGAAGCCCGCTTCGCCCCACCCGCCCCAACTGTTCTTAGCGATCCAGGCCTGGTCAACGTCGTCCCAGCCAACGATCACAACTGCGTGCCCTCCCAGAAGGTTCCCGCTGACATGCTGGTAGACGCCGCCGCCATAGGCGTAGAAGTCGGAATAAACATCGTACCGGGTATATACCGGGCTTTGCATCACCGCCTGCTTGGTCTCCTCGAGGGTCGGGTACTCGAGGTGGACCCACCGATCCACCTTGAACGTCTCGGAAGCCCAGCCTTCCGGGCGGTCTGCGCAAACCAGGTTCGAGGCTTTGTAAGGAAAGGAAGATTCCGGAGGCAGTCCGTTGTCACGGATGAACACGTCGTCCGAATAGCCTCCGGCGCAGTCTCCCGACCCGGAGCAGGAAACCAGCATCTGCTCCGAGAGGTTGGGATTCCATGCGGGGTCGCCCCCGCCAATCTTGATGCACGCCTCCACCGCACCCACGGTGGCAAAAGCCCAGCAACTCCCACACTGTTTCTGGTTGCGCACCGGCGTCAGCCAGTTCTTTCCGTTGACCGCGCGCCAGTCCCACGCCGCGGGCGGCGGGTCGTCGCGCTTGGTAAGCTGCTTGAAGAGCGCCTCGCTGGCCTTGGCCTGGCGTCGCAGGAGTTGGGGGGGAGTGCGTTGCGCCCCGAGCAAAGTGAGGAATGACTTGTTGGTAAGCAGGGAGATGGGGGTTACCGCCGCCGTCCAAGTCGCGCCCATGGCCTTCAGGTGGGCGTTGAGCTGCTTCACCTCCGCTTTCGCCTCCGCCCGCGGCCTGGCCTCCATGCCTGCGTAGGGCTCAACGGTCTCGGCAACCGTGACCGGTGCGTGGCATCCGGATGGTGCAATCAGCAGGCTCGGGATTAGGAAGAGGAACAGGCAGGCGTTGGCGCGTGCGTTCCCCATGGGTCAACTCAGTGAATTCCAGACTCGAACGAGTTCGCTTTGCATCTCGCGAATGGTTTTGAACCGGTTCTCGGGTTTCTTGGCCATGGCGACTTTGACGATTTCCACGAGTCCTTCGGGAAGGTCCGGGGCGTGGATCCTGGGATCCGGGAGGCGATCTTTCCGGATCGCCCGAACCATACTCTCCACCGTGCGTTTTTTGAAGGGGGGCTGGCCGGTAAGCATCTTGTACAGCGTCGCTCCCAGCGAGTAGATGTCCGCGGTGTGGTCGACGCTGGCCGCGTCCCGGGTCTGCTCGGGCGGCATGTAGACCAGGGTGCCAACGCCCGTGCGAGCCTTCTCCGGCGCGGCTGCGTGGAGCACCTTGGCAATACCGAGGTCGAGGATCTTCACCCGTCCGTCCTTGCTGAACATGACGTTCGACGGCTTTACGTCCCGGTGAATGACTCCCTTTTGGTGCGCGAAGTCCAGCCCTACTGCGACCTGAATGGTGATACTGACGGCCAGATTGAGCGGCAGCTTGCCGAACCGCTTGATCCACTGCCCGACGTCTTCTCCTTCAACGTACTCCATGGCAATGAACAGCAACCCGCCCAGCGTGCCTGCATCATAGATCTGCACGATGTTGGAGTGGTTGAGCTGCGCACCGGCCAGGGCTTCTCTGACAAAACGATCCACCGCCTTACGGTTGGGGACCATCTCTTTACGCAGCACCTTCACCGCGACCGGTCGATTCAGCATCACCTGCTCGGCGAGAAGCACCACCGCCATACCGCCGGTGCCCAGCAGTCGAACGAACCGGTACTTTCCTACCGTTCTTCCCACCAGGCTTGCCGGTTCTGTTTCCAGCAGGTGGTCCCGGGGTCTCTCGGAGTGTTCAGCGTCGGTTCTTCCCGACGGCAGCCCCGGGCTTAGCATGAGGGGAGATCGCCCCAGCAGCACAAGGTCTCCGAACTTCAGGCTGCACCGGTCCACCTTGGTGCCGTTTACGTAAACACCTTCTCGCTCGGAGACGTCTTCGATAAGGATGTTGTCTCCCGCCGCGGTGAACTTGCAGTGGGCCCCTTCCACACCGGAGCCCATGATGCGGACCGGGCAGAGTTCGCCGCTGCCGGCCAGGAGCTCATCCCCCTCTTTGAGAGGAAAGATCTCGTCTTCGCCCACGAAGCTCTTGACTACTACATAAGCGACGGGGGCGGAGCCTGGATCGATGTAGGTCGGCTGGAGAGGCTGTGCAATGTTGATGTCTTTCAGCGATGCGGGCATCTGCAGATCCCGGCCGCAACGAGGGCAGGCGACCACGGTGCCGACGTCCGATGTGTGTACATTGAACTGCACCCGGCACGCCCCGCACACAATCACCCTTTTCTGCTGCTCTTCCAGCACCTCCCTGATTTCGGTGGGGCTGGCGTAGCCTTTGGCGATGAGCAGATCTCCGAGAAGTTTCTCCATGCCCTGAGCGGTGAGCCGTTCCTGGGCCTGGAGCGCCTCGTCGAGCTGTTTCTCGTCGAGAATGCCGCGTTCTACCAATAGTTTTCCGAGTAAGGCCATATTTCCACTCACTCAACTGATCGCTCCATTGTAGAGGTCTTTGTTGAAAACGGCAACAGTTCATCTTGCCAAGCACTGTTGAAAGTGGCTTTGCAAGCGAACGCTAAACGGTTACACTGGGTGGCCGAGCGGAGGAGAGGCGATGACGGAAACAAGACATATTTTGTTGGCCACCGACGGTTCGCCGTCTTCGGAGCGAGCATTTCAACGGGCGCTGGAGTTGGCCGTTGCACTGAAGGCCCGGCTCTCGATCCTGTCCGTCAGCGAGTTGGAAAGCGGCCCGGGGGGCCAGGTAGAGGATACTGAAAAGATGAGACGCGAGTTGGCGGGGCAGGTGGAGGAGTTCTGCCAGGAGGCCCGAGAGCGGGGCGCCCGGCGGGTGGAAGGTCACCAGGACGCCGGGCTTCCCTACAGCCGCATCCTGGGTCTGGTGGAGCGGGATGATGTTGACCTGTTGGTCCTCGGGGCCAACGGGTGGCGTTCTTTGCCTCCGGAATTGGGGTCTGTTACCCGTCATGTCGCGAAATTTGCCACTTGTGCGGTTCTGGTAGTAAGATAGGTTCAAAGTCGCGCGTTGGGAGGGAGTCATGGCTGAGCGCTGTCCGCATTGCGAAAAACCTGTTCAGATGGGGACCGTAGTCTGCCCCAGTTGCGGCAGCTATGTTATCAGGGTCGACGACAAAAAGAAGGTGTGGCACCTGTACGCCATCCCACTTACCGTGATCGTTCTGGCTGTGGGCCTGGGCGTCTATTTCCAGCAGTTGGACCAGTATAACGTGGCCGAAGCCGAGAAGCCCGCGACCGCCAAGCGTTCCATCGACCCCGCGCTGAAGAGGCAACTCGAGAAGGATGAGGCAGAGCGGATTCGCAAGGCTGAAAAGGCCCGCGCACTCAAGGAAGCTCGTGAAAAGCGGGCTGCCGAGTCGGAAGCCACCAAAGCGTGGCGGGCTCTGCCTGTGGAAGAAAAGCAAACTTACCTCACCGGCGCCATAGACAAAGCAGTGCTCAAAGTGGGACAGATCCAGGCGATGTTGGTAGGTCAGTCCGGCGCCGCGGATCGCACCCAGTGGCTTGACGGCATTACGTCCAAGATAGCCGCGGCCACCGTCATGTTGGAGGCCGGCCGGTTCGACCAGGCCAAAGGCCTCATCGAAGGCGTACTCGAAGACCTCGCCGAGATTATCCCCGACGAACCACCGGTAGCAAAGAAGTAGGTGGAGGCAATCTTCAATTCTCAATTCTCAATGAGCACTGAACATTGCTTTTCCTCTACAGCCAATCCATCTTCTTGATAAACACCTTGTCGTTCTCATGTACAATGATCACACCGGGGGACCAGACGGTGCCGGGCGGCATCACCTTGTCGATGATCTCGTACTCCGGCTCCGCCGATTCACCCGGGAAGAAGACCCGCAGTGAGATGCTCACGGCCAGGGAGTTGGTCTCGGGGGCCCGCACCGCCACCTTGTAGGGCGGGAAGCTCTTGCCGCCCGCGGTTGGCATGAGCTCTTCTACCGTAATCACCTCCGCGCGGCCCTTGGCCATCTCTCCCCGCCGGAGATGGCAGTCTCCTGGCGGACCCTGCTGGTTGGCCATGGTCCAGTTCTTGGAGAGCTGCTCGTCGAGGTCGTACATGCAGACCCAGCCGGGGCTGTCCAACGGCTTATTCGCAGCCAGCGGGTGAATGAGCAGAAAGGACGCAGTGTCGTTTGAATCTTCCCATCTTTCGCCGGAGCGCCACATCAACTCCAGCCTGAGATCGAGGTCGGGGAGCGGCTTGACTATCACCTCCATCATGTCTTCCACGCAACTGGACACTCCGTGCTCGTCTTCTACATGGAGCAACACCTGGTAGTTGCCGCACACCGAGGGCTGCAGCGACTGGTACAATCCGTTGTCGCTCTGGTCCTCCAACTTCACGAACCCATGGAAGGGTTGTTCGAGGCGCCAGGTCCACCCTTCCACCGCGATTCCTGACGGGGTCAAACTGTCGTTAGCCGAGAAGATCGCCTGGGGAAGTTCATTGATGAACGCGTCTCCGAGGTGGCACACCACATGGTCCCCGGCCGACCCCTGTCCTTGGGAACACCCTTGCTGTTGCGGTCCGCCGGAGCCCCCGGGGCTCAAGTTGTTGCTGATGGCCGCGAGCGGTCCGGCTTCCAGCGGGTAAACGAAAAAAGACGCCCAATCGGGCATCGCTCCGGCGCAACCCTCCGGTGCGTAGGCTGAGTGACTGTACGCCGAGCCCACCCGGAGCAGGAGATTGTGCCCGTCAACCTTGGCTCCCTGGGGATCTCCGGCCACCGCAAACGCGGGGTCACCCCCGCTGGTAACGGACAGAGCATCCGGCCTGACATTGCCGCACACCTGGTCCGGTTCCGGCGGGCAGTCCAGGGGCCAGCGGTCAAACTCCAGGTCGGGGACGCCGGGCACTACCATCTGTTCGAGAAGGCCCGCGGCCATGACCCCGTTGAACAACAGGCTCGGCAACTCCCACTCGTCCACCCAAAACAGGATGGAATCTGCGGGCACCTTGGTTTGATTGTCGCCGATCTTAAAGCCTGCAGTCCGTCCGACGCGGTAGGGAAGGGGCCACGATTCGGGAAGGGAATAGCGAAAGGAGATCAGCTCGCCCTCTTTTTCCATGGTCAGCACGTGGTTTGAAGGGTCCTTTGGTGACAATTGTTCGGAGGAAGGGATCTTCTTGTGCTCGACGATGAGCCAGCCTGATTCCTCGTTTCCCACCGGCTCCTCCGGCGCCTTCCAGGCGACGTCGGTTCCCATTACCGTCTCCGGACACCACAACCCCGACAGCACGCAGACTCCGTCCTGGCACCCGGTGAAAGGGCCTTGTTCGGGCCAGCCCACCATACAGTTCTCATCTTCCACGCAGCCGGCCGTTACGGTGAGGGTGTATTCGCGCTCCGCGGGCTCGTGGCAGGGTAGGGCCGGATCCTGAGGCGTCGCCTGCACGGTAAAGGTGAATTCCCCTTCCGCTTCGGGTACCCCTACAAGGATGCCCAGAGTGGAGTCGAGTGCGACTCCCGGAGGCAGGTTGCCTGAAAATACCCGCCAATCAACGAAGCGGGAAGGTGCGGAGTAGAGGGCGAAAACGTAGGGCGCGTTGAGTTGGGCGTCGGCCAGTTCAGCGGTGAGCATCTCCACCGCCACAAGTTCCGGGCAGGGATCCACCAGTTCTTTCGTGTCGGG
This sequence comes from uncultured Myxococcales bacterium, assembly GCA_964626565.1. Taxonomy (GTDB): domain Bacteria; phylum Myxococcota_A; class UBA9042; order CAIXZC01; family CAIXZC01; genus CAZVFX01. The sequence goes on along the minus strand of CAZVFX010000019.1, from coordinate 70,067 downwards.
GCCGGGCAGTTCGAGTCGTACATCCATCACGTCGCCGCACTGTTCGTACAAGCAGCGGGTGTTGAATTCCCCGCACCCCATCGCCACTATGAGGGCGGTTATGACAGGCAGGGCGCGCACGTCAGCAGGAACTCATGGTGGGGATGCTGGCGATGATCGGTTCTCTCCGCATCTGCAATCCTCGTGCAAAAAAGTGCGCTACTCCCGGGCCAAATAATTATCCCTGTTCGTCGAGAGCGTGTCAAGGCGCGGAGGTTGTCGAAAGTGGGTTCTTTAGTGTATCATACGCCAAGGGAGTTGGAATATGACTCGAATGGCTTACATTCTCCTGGCTTTTTTCATCGCTCTTGTGACTGCTGGGGACGGAACGGCGCGGGCGGACACGGAGCAGGCGCCGGACCGGCTGCGCGGCTTCCTGGACGACTACCGGCAGGCTTTTGTTGAAGGCAACCCGCTGCTGCTGCACAAGTATGACCCTTCCGGCCGGGTCTTCGGCCCGCTGGTCGGCTCCGCGTGGTTCGACCACGTCCGTCGGACCAAAGTGGAACTTACCGACATGCAGATCACCGAGGGGGAGGACGGCGTCCAGACAATCTCCTTCCTGAAAGTGCAGGAAGACATCCAGAGGGACGGACTCTTCACCCGCGGAGTGGCCCGCATCTCCCTCAAAGTGCGCACGCCGACCAGCGGAGTGCGGGTGCTTTCCCACCGCGCAGTGGTGCCTGAAGGATCGTCGCCCGACTATCGCTCTGCGGACCCGCGTACCTGGGGCGAGGAGCACAGCCTGGTGGAGAAGAAGCTCTACCTGGGGTTGGAATACTTGCGGGAAGGGGACATCTCCAGCGCGGAGGAATACATATCCCTGGCCGCGGAGATGGTGGAGCACGGCAATCTGCCCCGGTTGCTCATGGGACCCGCGTACTTCGAGGCTACATGTTATTACTTCCTCGCCATGTTGCGGGTGAAGAGGGGAGACTTCTCAGCCGCGGTGGACGACCTGGAACGGGCGCTCAGCCTTCACCCGGAGTTTCCAGCGGCGCTGAACCTGAAGGCGGAGATCCACCTGGGCGAAGCGGAATACGAGCCCGCGGTGGAGCTCTGGTCCGCATCCCTCGACCTCTATTCGGATCAGCCGGCAATCGCAGCAGTCGTCTCTGTGCTGAAGTTGGCTTTGGAGGCTAAGAAGAAACGCAGGGGTCTGTTGCTTTCCCTGATTAATCTGCCCCCTTCCCAGGCGGTGCAGGTGCTGGCTCCCGCGGTGAAGCGAAGCCCCCGTGACAAGCAACTGGTGCCCCTGCTGGCCAAGGCGTACCTCGCCAGCAACGACCCTGAATTGGCGCAGCAGGTGTTGAAGTCCTCGCGGCAGTCGGGCAAGAACCTGGAGATCACCTATCTCGCCGCACGCACCGAACTGAAGCTACAGCATCAAGACGAGGCGTTGGAACTGTTCGAGAAAGTCTGGACGCTCCAGCCTAACTATCAGGACACTCTGGTTTTCCTTGTCTGCCTTTATTCGTCCACGGACCAGTACCAGGAGGCTGTCGCCTTGCTCAAGCTCGCTGGTGAGTCATTTGGCGACCTGGGCCTGCTCAACGCCCTCTTAGGCAAGTACAATCTCATGGCCGGTCGTTTTCTGGACGGAGTCAGTTATTTTGAACGGGCTACCGCAGCCCGCCTCCCTTCCCGGCTTCGCAGCGAGGTGGCTTCCATGTTGCTCCGGATCAGTCGCCAGGGGAGGTAACGATTACCAGAAAGCTATACGGCAACACTTCCGGGCTGAAATCCAGCCAGGTTAATGGATTGGAGAGGCTCTACCGGCGTTACCTCCCCAAAGAGCGCGTGCTCTCCGGCGAAGTAGCGCAAACCATGGTGGAGTTGTCCCGCAACGTCAAGCGCCAGGTAGGAATCATCGTGGACCGCAAAGGAACGGTCCATTATGTGATAGTCGGCGACAGCAGCGGGTTGTTTATTCCGGAATTGGGGCGAATTCGCGCCGGAAGGGGGCGGTTCCGCGGAATCCGGCTCATTCACACACACCTTCACGGCGAACCGCTTTCCACAGATGACTTCACCGACCTCTCCCTGCTTTCCTTTGACTTGATCGTCGCCCTGGACGCCAGGCCCGAACGCAATCCGTTGTATATGACCGCAGCCCATCTGTTGCCCATGAATCCTGACCACAAGCTGTGGGAGGTCCTGGGACCCACGCCGGTCCATGAGTTCGACTTGGATTTTCCGGAGTTCATCCGTGAGTTGGAGAACGAATTCTCCAAGAAGGCGGAGTCTCTCTCTCCGGAAAAGGGCATTGAACGGGCCGTGCTGGTCTATCTGGACGACGGCCGTTCCGATGACCCCGAATGGGAGATCGAGGAACTCACGGAGCTTGCCCTGTCCGCGGGTCTCCAGATTTCCGACGTGGTTGTGCAGCGTCGGCGGCCCGACCGGCGTTACTTCATCGGCCGGGGTCGGTTGCGCGATATCATAGTCAGAACCATGCAGAAGGAGGTAGACCTGCTGGTGTTCTGCCCCGACCTCAGCGCTGCCCAAGTGAAGAATATTGCCGACCTGGGTGACATCCGGGTGATCGATCGCACCCAACTCATCCTGGACATATTTGCCCAGCGCGCCCGCAGCGGGGACGGCAAGCTCCAGGTGGAATTGGCCCAGCTTCGCTTTCTGCTGCCCCGCCTCATCGGCGCGGGTATCGCCATGAGCCGGCTTCAGGGCGGCATCGGCGGCCGGGGGCCCGGGGAGACCAAACTCGAATCGGATCGGCGGCGGGTTCACCAGCGGATTTCGTCTTTGGAGAAGCAATTGAAGCAACTCGCCGCGCGCCGAAAGGAGCGCCGAAAACGGCGGGAAAAGAACCAGGTGCCCGTGGTTTCCATCGTCGGTTATACCAACGCGGGGAAATCGACCCTGCTCAACACGCTGACTCGAGCCCGGGCGGTGGCGGAAAACAAGCTTTTCGCTACTCTGGACCCCTTCAGCAAGCGCCTGCGCTTTCCCCGGGACCGGGAGATTATTCTTACCGATACGGTGGGTTTCATCAGGGACCTTCCTGCAGACTTGAAAACTGCCTTCAAGGCGACGCTCGAGGAGTTGGAAACTGCGGATCTGCTTTTGCACGTGGTGGACGCTAGTTCGCCACGGGCGGAGGAGCAACTCGAAGCGGTGGAAAAACTGCTCGCCGAACTTGACCTGGCCGGTACATATCGCATTACGGTGTTCAACAAAATGGACCTGCTGCAAAACGGAGATCTGGCCAGAAATCAGGCGCAGAGGTTCTCCGGAGTCGCCGTGTCGGCATTGAACCGGGAGTCGTTAAGGCCCCTGGTGGAGCGCATCGAAGACGCCTTGTGGGGGATCGAACCCGGCGAGAGCGTCGAACCATACGAAGCTCAATCAAGGAGTGACGATGAGAAAGAACTACGTTCTTGACACCAACGTGCTCTTGCACGACCCCACTGCAATTTTTGCTTTTCAGGACAATAATGTAGTTGTCCCGGTATACGTCATCGAAGAGATCGATACGTTCAAGAAGCAGCAGGACGAATTGGGCCGCAACGCCCGGGCCGTGTCCCGTGAAATCGATAAATACCGGGAGGAAGGCTCCTTGAGCGAAGGGGTGGAACTGCCCGGGGGCGGGAGCTTGCGAGTGCTGTTTGCTCCTTCCAATATCCCGAAGTCGTTACGCAGCAACCACCAGAAAGACGACCTCATTCTCGCAGTCGCAGTTCACGTCATGAAGTCGGAGAAGGAGATCCCTACCATCTTTGTGACTATGGACACCAACCTCAGAATTCGCGCGGATGCACTGCACATGGAGGCCCAGGACTACCAGCGGGGACACGTAAGTGTGCAGGAGGTCTATACGGGCCATGCCGAGGTAGCGGTCCCGGGGGATTATATCGACGGATTCTATAAAGGGGCGGGCGGCGAGGTGCCGGAGGTTGAAGGGGAGCAACTGGTCGCCAACCAGTTTCTGACCTTGAAGGACGAAGCCAATCCCAACCATAGCGCCCTTGGAAAAGTGAGTTCGGCGGGAGACACGGTGGTGCCCATTAAGGCTCCGTCTGCTCCGATCTGGGGCATTCGCCCCCGCAATCGAGAGCAGATCTTTGCCATGGACCTTCTCCTCGATGATCGCATCAGCCTGGTGACTCTGGTGGGCAAGGCGGGCACGGGCAAGACGCTGCTGGCTGTGGCGTGCGGGCTGGCCAAGGTAACAGACGATCAGCAGTACGAGCGGCTGCTGGTTTCCAGGCCGATCTTCCCCCTGGGCAAGGACATCGGATTTCTCCCCGGCACGGTGGAGGAGAAGCTGAATCCATGGATGCAGCCGATTCACGATTCGGTGGATTTTCTCCTGTCCGCGGCCCGAAAGGACCGCAAAGATAATCAGCCGTACGGCGGACTCCAGGAGATGAACATCATGCAGATTGAGCCGCTCACTTACATCCGCGGCCGTAGCATTCCCCGGCAGTTTATGATCGTTGATGAGGCTCAGAACCTGACGCCCCACGAGGTGAAGACGATTCTCACCCGCGCCGGAGAAGGTACCAAGATCGTGCTGACCGGGGATCCGTACCAGATCGACCATCCCTATTTGGATTCTTTGAGCAACGGCCTGACTTACACCCTGGCCCGGTTCCGGGACGAAGGGGTGGCCGGGACGGTAACCCTGGCCAAGGGTGAGCGCTCCGAACTGGCGGAGATCGCGGCCAACCGGTTGTAGAAGGCGAAAGCCGGGAGGCCGGAGGACAGGATCATGGAAGAGCGTCGGAATCGAGGGAGAATACGGGTTTTCTTCTCTTCCCCGGCTCTCTTGCTGTCCCTCGTCGGGGCGTTGGCTCTCAGCCTGCGCCTGTTCCGCCTGGGCGACAAACCCCTGTGGTCGGCTGAGATCCAGGAAATCTTCAACGCTCGCTGCGCAGGCTTTCTGGACAACTTGCGCGATTCGGGCTCGGACATCGCCGGGTTCTGCTGGCACAACCTGGTGTGGCGCTTCGGCCTGGAGCCTTTGGAATGGTATTCGCGGTTGCCCTCTGTAGTGTGGGGAGTGCTCGCGATTCCGGTGGCCTATCTGTGGGGCAAAGAGGTGGCCGGCCGCCGGGCCGGGCTCGCGGCCGCGTTCGTGGCTTCCTTTGCCGTCTACCTCGTGGACCTTTCGCAAACCGCCCGCTGGTATGTCGCCGCGGCAGTGTGCGGGAATGCGGCAGTGATCCTGCTCTATCGGTACCTTCGCCGGGAGAATCCCCGAGTGACCGGCCTGGTGCTGATCTGGCTGGCCGCTTCGGTGGCTGTGCTCAGTCACGCCATGGCCGTGCTCTTTCTGGCAGTGCAGTTCCTCCTCATCGTGTACATGGATGGGTGGATGGAGCGCAGAAGCCCCGCAGCCCTAGCCAGGCGCTGCCTGGCAGTGTTTCTGCCGGTGTTACCCGCGCTGGCGTTGCAGGCTGTGGTGACCATTTCATTCAGGGTGAAGCTCGCCTACCACCCGAAAGTGTTCCTGGTGGGAAGGCCCTACAGTTTCTCAGCGCTCATCGAAAGCGTGCCCGCCTCGCTCATGGGAGCCTGGACGCCGTTCTGGGCCCTGTTTCTGGGGCTTGTAGCTTGGGGGCTGTGGCGTCTCTTCCTTCAGGAACAACGGGCCGGTGTTCTTGTTTCCATCGCTCTGGGCCTGCCCCTGGCCGCGCTGGGTATCCTGGTCTGGGTGGTGGGGCCCAACGCGTTTGACATGACCTTCGTAGCGTTCTTTTTCGGGCCCGCGTACGCGTGCCTGGCATTTTCCCTGGAAGGTGCGCCTCGATTGCTTCCCTCTCGCCCCCGGGTGGCCGCAGTGGTGTTCGCAATCCCTCTGCTGATCTTGTGCGCGACCAACGGCTGGCTCTTGAGTCGGTACTACCAGAGCCCGGTCAAGCCCGCGTTGGGTCCCGATTACCGGACTGTGGCTAAGATCCTTAAAGGATCACAGCCGGTCTCGGAGGATCTGCTCTTTTTTCGCTATGGCGAGTTTTTCACCCATCTTGCGTTCTATTCCGCAGATGAGTTGCAGCAGTTCGAGCTCGTTGCAGAGCGCGTGCCCGAGCACTCCCGGGCGTTGCTCATGGAGTACCTTCATCGCCTCAATGGGTGTACCGACCGACCCCGGGTGAGACCCGAGCAGGTGGGACAACTAAGCGATCTAGCCGATTCGCAGCAGCGTCTGGAAGGACGCATCTTCGCCCTGGTGTCCTGCCCGCCGGACTACGGCCCGCCCCGGCCGGTGGCGGAAGGGGAGCCGAAACAACTTGAGCCCGATTACGCAGCCTGGGTGCTGGGAAAAGGGGTGATGGACCTCACCTGCGGTGACATCCCCGGCTACTTTGGCGGCTTTGAGGTGTATGTGATGCCCGGCGTGGTACTCGCCTGGCGCGACGCTGCCGGCGAAACCAGGGGGGATGTGGCTCGTCAGATAGGCGCGATTTTCGGGAAGCTCCCTCAGGAGAGGCTGCGAATCCACCCGCCCCGGGAGTAGGGGCGGCTATTGATTTTGCTGAAGCCTTCTGAGCTTCTGCCGGCGGGCTGCCTTCTTGGCGGCCTTGCCGCTGAGCTTCTTGCCGCCGTCGGGCTTTGCTGCTGCGGGCGCCGCTTCTGCGGTCATGCCTGCCGCTGAGGGTGCAGCATCCATGACATCCCCGAACTCGGTCTCGATCATCTGCTTGAGGAAGCTCTTGGGCTTCCAGCCTACGAACCGCCCGATTTCGGCGCCGTTCTTGTAGGCTAGAATGGTTGGTGTGCCCCGAACGCCGATGCGGGAAGCGCTTTTCAGCGCGTCTGCGGCGTTCATTTCGCACACTTTTACGCGGCCGTGATACTCACTGGCCAGCTCAACGATAATGGGCGCCAGCTTCTCGCACGGCTGGCAGCTCGGACCCCACACGTCCACCAGGCACGCACCCTCGTATTGCAGCACTTCCCTGCCGAAATTTCCGTCATTGAGGGAAACAGGCTGATGCTTCTCTTTTTGTCCGAATACTTTTCCCAACCAGTTCATGGCAAACCTCCCGAGCGGCCATTGTCATCATCGACAGCCATTTGTCAACCGCTACACGAGATTAGAACCGAAGGAGAGAAAAAGGTTACCGAAAGTCTGCTACGCCACGGCACACTGGTTGCGGCCGTCGTTTTTGGCTCGGTAAAGAGCGGTGTCGGCCATGGCGATGAGCTCCTCGATGGAAGTGGAGTCGGTGGGGAAGGTGGCGATGCCTACCGACACCGTAATGCCGTTGCCGTTCTTCAGTTCCTCGAACTCCAGCGCGGAGATGCGTTGGCGCAGCCGCTCGGCCATGATGAGCGCACCCTTGCTATCGGTTTCTTCCAGCACTGCCACGAACTCCTCGCCGCCGTAGCGGGCTGCGAAGTCCACTTTACGCACCGAGCCTGCGACGCAGCCGGCCACTGCTTTTAGCACCACATCGCCCACGGTGTGACCGTAGGTGTCGTTGATCGCCTTGAAATGATCGATGTCAAGGAAGAGCATGGACATCGGTTTGGAAGACCGCTCCGCGCGCTGGGTCGCTTCGACGATACGCGTGCGGAAGGCCCGGTGGTTGGGGATCCCCGTGAGCGGGTCGCTCACCGCCATGCGCTCCAACTCCTTGTTGGCCTCGGCATTGACCAGGGAGACCGCACAGTACTCAGCAAACAGCAGCAACGGATCCAGGTCGTCCTTGGTTACTTTCTTGTCGGTCTCGGCCAGGAGGATGAAGCCCACGGCCTCATCACGGGCCATCAACGGGAGCAACAGGCACGGCTCGCCGTCATCCAGTTCGACGCCCACCGCATCCCCGAATGGCTGGGGCATTCGCCTCTCATACGCGAATCCCGGGGGCAGGTAGGTCCGGGCGCGGGCGGCCAGGCCGCAAAGGGAGTCTTTCAACTCGAATCGTTTGCCCAGGAGCGTGGTCATCTGTTTGCGGTTCACACCCACAATTTCGAAACCCTCTCCACCCGGCGCGACGCGGTGAGCGAGAATCGCGGTATTGAAGGGAGAGAAGCCCACCGCGTATCGCACCGCGGTGTCGTAGACCTGCTCGAAGGTACGCGCGGTGCTGAACTGCTTGGCTGCGTCGTTCATCTGCCGCAGGTGCTCGGAGAGCATTACTGCAGATTTGAGCCGGCGTTCGGTGGCCAGCGAATCCTGAATCGTCTGGGACAGCTTCCCCGCGATCATTGTGTCGGGCAGGAAGAACGGATCCGGTCCCTGGCGGTCGAACAGGAAGGCCCCGGCCAAACCGCCCTGGAAGTGTACCGGCACAGCCATCACACTGCTGATATTTACCTGGGCCCGATAGATGGGCACCCGTTGGGGAGAATGGGGGTCGTACCTGAACGACACCTGCTCTCGCGAGTTCTTCAGAACCGTCAAGCGTCCTTCGCCCAGAGAGATCGACTTGTTGGACAGGATTTCCGGACAGTCGGAGATGGTCTCCATGGGCACGAGCGCGTCTGAGTCACGGTCGTACCAGTAGAACTGTGCGGTGCGGCACTTAAGCGATTTCTTGGCCAGCAGCAGTACGCTGCGTACCAGGTTTTCGGTGTTGGAGACGGGCAGCGCCGACCCTTCCTGCGGGTTTGGAGTGGCTCCCCGGGCCAGTCGTTTGCCCAGGTGTAGCCTTGCCTGTAGCTGCTGGCGGGTGAGCTTGTCACGCGCGGCGGCAATGGTCACAACCCGGGCTCGGGCGATTACCGGAATCGCGGCTGCCGCAGCGATGAGGACCGCGGTATTAGCCATCGCCTCGATGAGGGGGATCACATTCACCAACCAGGCTGACAATTCCCCGGCGACAATAGCTCCCAGGATCACCAGGGAGTTGGAGCGCATGCCGAATACACCGCTGGCGATAAGGACCAGCCCGAGACCCAGATACGCCACCGGCGGCAACAGCGCACCCAGCGCGAGTTGGATGGTGTAGAAGCTCAGCAGGATAACCAGCAAAGGGCCGTAGGAGAGGAAGGAATTGAGTGAAAATCGATTGGCCAGAGGAGACAACTTCAGCGTCAGCTTCCTCCAAAAACCAGTATGCATTGTTCTCGTCGACCTACCCATAACGAGATCAATGTTATACGTGGGTCCGCCAGCCGTCAAAAAACAAACAGACATTTCAGCACCCTGAGAGTGAGTGCCTGGTTGGCGATGCTTGTGCCCGGTCAGCAGAGGGCTGCGACAGCCTCGAAAATGTCCTCGATTGCGGCCATTGCGCCCATCCCTTCCTCCCCGCAAGCAAGAAGTTTCTCCACCGGGCCCACCACGACCAACCTCTGGTTGTAGTCGGCGGTAAGGGTGGCGAGGTTGCGCGCGGTGGCAGGGTTGTTCCACATACGGGTGTTCATGGCTGGGGCCAGCACCAACGGGATATCGGTCCGTAGCGCTGAAATGGTGGTGGTAAGCAGGTCGTCGGCAATGCCGTTGGCGGTCTTGCCCAGGAAGTTGGCGGTGCAAGGGGCAACCACCGCGATGTCCGGCCAGAGGGACAGCTCAATGTGCTCGATGGCGGCCGCGTCGCGGGGCCCGAACTGTCCGACGCAAGCTCGGTTTCCCGAGAGGGTCTCCACGGTCAGTGGAGTGACGAACCGGGTCGCGTTTTCAGTCAGGACGGTGCGAACTTCTGCCCCGGCTTTCACAAAGAGGCGGATGAGGTCCAGAGTCTTGTAGGCTGCGATGCCGCCCGTAATACCTATTAATACTCTCTTATCCTTCATCCCTTGGCCCTCTCTTCGATGAGGTCCAGCAGTCTGGCGGCAAGCAGGTTGCGATTTTCCGCCGATTCGACATCTTCCCCCGGCCCCAGGATCCAGGCTGCGTGGCCGCCGGAACCCATGCCCGCCGCGTCGTTGGCAACAACGAGGTCCGCGGAACACCGGGACATGGTTCTCCGCGCCCGCGTGAACAGTTCCTCCTGACTGACCCCCGACTCCAGCTTGAAAGCGATCAAGATTGTATCGGGAGCAAGTTCACGCATTCGGTCCAACACCTTGGGGACCGGCTTCATTGTCAAGACCATCTCCCCTGCTGCCGAAGACAGCTTGCCCGGCGTGGCCAGGGGTGCGAAGTCCGCCACTGCGGCAGCGGCTACCACGGCGTCGAATTCGTACTCTTTCAGCCAATCCTCCACCAGGTCGGACAGGTCGGCTGCAGAGCCGAAAGTCCGGCTCACCAGGAGCCCGCTGTCGGCAACCCAGTCCGCAGGGACCAGGGACCCTGTTCCCGATGCCAGATGGACGGTGTGAAACCGCCTTACCGCCTCCTCGGCGATAAGGGCCCCTGTTCTTCCAGTGGCCGAATTGCCCACGAATCGTACATCGTCAATCGGTTCCCGGGTTCCGCCGGTGGTTATGAGCAGTCGCAAGCCCCCTCCCTGTCAGGCCAGGATTATACCTTCCCCGGTCCTTGAAAACAACGGCCATCATCTCTATCATGAGCCCGGCACTGACGGAGGTGTGGTTCGGTGAACAAGAGAGTATACGGTCCGGTTCCCTCCAGGAGATGGGGTTTGTCGCTGGGCGTCGACCTGGTGCCCCACAAGGTGTGCCCCTTCGACTGCGTCTACTGCCAGGTGGGGCCGACCACGCTAAGGAGCGAGACGAGGACACCCTTCTTTCCCGTGGAAGAAGTGGTAGCGGATGTGGCGGCGGCCTTGAAGGCCGGCCCGCAACCCCGGGTGATCACTTTTGCCGGCTCGGGTGAGCCGACCCTCTATTTACACTTAGGCGAGGTCGTCGACCGGATAAGGCAGATCACCGACCTGCCGCTGCTGTTGATCACCAACGGCTCGTTGTTGCACCGCCCCGACGTGGCCGCGGACGCTGCCCGCTTTGACACCGTCGCCCCCTCTCTGGATGCAGCGGACGAGGAGACTTTCCGCCGTGTCAACGGGCCGGTGGATGGCTTGACCGTGGAAGTCGTGATCGAAGGATTGGCTCGCTTCTCCGCAACCTTCGAAGGGACCCTGGCGCTGGAACTGTTCTTCGTCAGCGGCGTCAACGACTCCCCCGCATCGCTGGACGCCATCATTGCGGCGGTGGAGAAAATCGCTCCCGACCGGGTCGATCTCAACACCGTGGTGCGCCCAACTCCCGGAAGGGATGCACAGGGGGTATCCGCTGAGTTTCTGGCTGCCGTGGCCAGCCGTCTCCCGTGCCCTGCTTTTCCCATTGCCAGGTTCGATTCTCTACCGGGCCGAAATCGCGGCCTGGACTCCACCGAATTGCAAGAGATGATCTTGGAGACCCTGCGGCGCAGGCCTTGCACAGCGGACGACCTGGCAGCTTCGCTGTCAGCCCCGCCAACCGCGGTCAAGGAGGCCGTCGAGCAGTTGATTTCTCGTCGAGCCGTGTCGGTCGAATTGCGCGGGGCTGAAACCTACTTCATCGGCTGCTGATACCCCCCCCGTTTGGCGCACCGCGCCATCTTTTTTTGCCTCCTACTGTTTTTAGGTTGAATTCCGGCGTATGGCATCCGTATAATGCGTTCCAATTCGATGATGATTGTTGCGCAAGCTTGTTTTTGAATGCTGATTTCAGGAGGAGTGAAACGATGAAAAGGTATGCGATTCTATTCCTGGCCGTATTGGCGATGGCGTTTGCCAACTGTGGTGGAGACGATGGAGACGGCGGCGATGGCGGTGGCGGCGGTGGCGGTGGTGGCGGCGGCGGTGGTGGTGGCGGCTCGGACATGTGCGGCGGCCTTTGCGCTGACGGACAGTATTGCTGGAACGGCGCCTGTTTGAACGGTTGCCTGAGCAATGGCGATTGCGCTGCTGACCAGTACTGCCAGGAAGATGACTTCTTCGACGAAGGCAAGTGCGTGCCCAAGGACCCGGGATGCACCAGCGCGGCGGACTGCGCAACCGGCCAGGAGTGCAAGTCGGGCCTGTGCGTGGCCAAGGTGGAGTCACCGGCAACTTGCGAGTGGCAGCCCAACATGACTGACGGCTGCGCCGAGGTCGAGGTGTGCGTGGGTGACGAGAGCGGCACCACCAACAAATGTTATCCCATGCCTGCCTGCGGAGAGGGCTACACCTGCCCCACCGGCACCACCGGTGCGCTTTGCAACAACGACGGAAACGCCAAGATCCTGACTGCCAAGGCCGACATCTGCCTGCTGGGTCTTTGCAAGACCAACGACAACTGCCCGGGCGAGTACACCTGTGATACGAGCCTCACCGGCGGCCTGCCCTTTGGCTACTGCTTGCCTGCAGGCATGGGCGGCTGCGAAGACGATACCGATTGCCCTGACGGAGAAGTATGCGACGACTTCTCCGGAATGTGCATGCCCGACATGGGATTCTAGAAGACGGCAATTTTCAATTAGCAGTTTCCAATTATCAATTCAAGGCGGGGCATCTGCAGGCTGGACGCTGTCCGTAATTGAACATTGAGCATTGAACATTGGGAATTGTTGTTTCATCCTTTAATGTAATACACTCCCACAATGAGGAAGGTGCTAAAGGTCCTGGCCTGTGTTGTGCTGCTGGGCTTGTGCGGAGTGCTGCTGCTGTTTGCAGGTTTCGAGGTTACCTCGAGGGTGGCCCGTTCTTCGCTTCCCGAAGTGGTGGACGCAGACCGTTTTGTCGACAAGATCTGGCAGACCACCAGGGTCTACTCGGCCGACGGGGTTCTGCTCGCCGAGTACTTCCGCGAGCGCCGTACCGTGGTCCCCTTGACGGATATGCCCGAACATCTGTTCAACGCGGTCATCGCAGCGGAAGACAAGAATTTCAGGAATCACTCCGGAGTTGACTGGCTGGCGGTTACCAGGGCTGCAACCGTAGGGATCTTTCGCGGCAGGTTCGCTCAGGGCGCGTCCACCATTACTCAGCAACTCGCCAGGAATCTGTATCTCTCTCGTGAAAGGACGCTGTGGCGGAAGATGAAGGAGGCGCTTCATGCGCGCAAGTTGGAAGTGTCCCTGGACAAGGACGGCATCCTGTATCAGTATTTGAACCTCATTTACTGGGGTCACGGCAACTACGGAATCGAAGAAGCCGTTCGCTACTATTTTGGAAAAGGGGTCGGCGAGCTTGAACTGGCGGAGTCGGCTTTGCTCGCCGGGATAATCAGCGCCCCGGAGGCCTTCTCCCCGGTGAAGGCCCCCGACCGAGCCCGTGTCCGAATGCAATACGTTATCGACGAAATGGCCGACGCGGGCACGCTGCCCGCCGGAGTCGAGTCGGTGCCTTTCCCTTCCCTGTATGCACAAAGACCGGTGGCGAGCGGGTTGTCCCCCTACGGTGTGGACGCAGCTCTAGTTGAGCTGTTTCGTATTGCTCCAAAGGAGGGCTTCGACCGGGCCGGCTACCGATTGGACACAACCATCGACAGCCGGTTGCAACAAGCCATGAACGACGGTATTGCGGCTGCCCTGCCTTCCTTGGGGCTTACTCTCTCAGTGCGTCGTGACGAGCCGTCTCCGCTGTGCGATTGCATCGGAGGGGAGATCACCATCCGGCCCGGGTGTCCGGTGTGGGCAAAGGTGCTGAGGCAAACCGAAGACGGCTCGGGATACCTGGTGAGCCTGTTGGGCCGCCTTGGGATGGTACCCCGGGAAACCCTGAAGGGGCTGGCCGCGTCCGGAGCGAAAATTCCGACGCTGAAGCCCGGAAGATATGTGAGAGTCATGCCCACGGTGGAGCTTCCCCTGGCCAGCCCCTGGCTTACAGAGGAAACGGTTACCGTTCCGGTGATAACTCCCCAGGTGGCGGCTGTGCTGCTCCACGCCCCTTCCGGTGAAGTCAGGGCGCTGTATGGCGGAGTAGACCACCGTCATCATCCCTACAACCGGGCGTTGAGCGCCAGCCGGCAGGTGGGCTCTACCATCAAGCCCTTTGTCTACCTGGCCGCCATGGAACTGCTTGGCTGGGACGAGGACACACTCCTGGATGCCACGCCTTTGAATCTGCCCGGTGCCGGGGGGCGCAGGTGGAAGGTCCGGGACAGCCACGCGCACGAGGACCGGCTGACCGTTGAGGAGGCGCTGCAGTGGTCGGTAAACACCACCGCGGTGAGAGCGGTGCAGCAGATGGGGTTGGACGCGTTCATGGCGCAGTGGGCTTTGTGGGGGCTGCCGGAGATCCACTCCGAGGACCTATCGGTGGCGCTGGGTAGCGTATCGCTGACCCCCTTGGAGTTGGCCCGTGCGTACGCCTTGTTTGCCGGGGCGGGCTGTGTTCCCGACGCGACGGTGCTCACGAGTGTCAGCCGTTCGGGCCGGGGGGCTTTGCCCCTCCCGCCGCTGCTTTGCACCGGTCCGGCGCCCGGTGCGGGCGCAGCCAGGATTAGAGGTTTCCTGCGCTCCGTGGTTGATTCCGGCACTGGCAAGAAGGCCCGGATCGAAGGCGTGGACGCGGCCGGCAAGACCGGCACCTCGCCGGGGGGGAGAGATGCCTGGTTTGTCGGCATGGCAAACGAATATGTGCTGGTGGTCTGGGTGGGCAGCGACGACTATTCTCCGGTTCCGGACAATTCAGGCCCTCAGACGGCAGCTCTGGTCTGGCGGGAGATGGCGGTGCGGATGTTCAGCGCTGATACTCCTTAGGAAACAATTTGTCCACGTCGGGGTCACCTGACTCCACTCCCTTGCGGATCTTCTCTGCCATGTCGGGGGGTATGTCCGCGGGCACCGGAGTTTTTCCGCCAGGGGCTGCAACCGGCGGCTTCAACGACAGGAACATCAGCCGGAAGCGACGCCCCTTGTCGGGGACGATTCGCAGCACCCGGGTCTTTTCACCCGTCCTGACCGTGGCTCCGGGGGGATTGCGAACCACCTCGAATCCCTGTTCCCGGTAGAATCGGATCAACTCCTCCAGACCCACTTCGATGGTGTACCATCGATCCTCCCCGTCCGCCTTCTCAAAGCGGGCCTTGGTTGGAACGGATAGCAAATCGAACCCGGGGACTGATGAGGGGACAAGAACCGGGGGGAGATCGGCCGGTGCAGTGGGAATAGCAAGCTCAGGGAGTGCAATGTCCAATGTCGCGGGTCTGCTGGCCTCCGGCTTGGCTTCCTCCTCGGACTTGCACGCCCCTGACACGGTGATAAGAAGAAGGAGAGTCGCGCTGACAAGTTGTTTCAAGAGCCTAAGCCTCTAGTCGAACACCAAGCCCCAGGAAGTGGAGAACACCGACTGCGCGGGGCGAGTGAGTTTTTGCGCGGCCTTGTTACCGGTTTTGATCTGGCCGCCGCCTTCCGGCGGAGTCATGCCCGGACTCGAAACGCCGGTTTCACCGGTCTGCACCACAACTTCCAGGTTGCCGCTGCTGGCGCCACCGAACATCAAGCCGCCGCCCGGACCGAAGCCGGGGAAGAGGCCTCCCGACTTCGGAGGCGATGAGCCTGATCTGACGCCGTCGTTCCACGGCTCATAGTCACTGGGAGAAGAGAAGCAGCCGGGGCGTTGCACAACCTGTACGCCCAGCAGTTCCGAATTCTCAAACTCCAGGTACTCGACAAAGTCGAGGGTGTGTGCTTCCCCATCCTCGTCCAGCGCTCCGATAATGTCATCTGTCGCGTTGGGTACTGCAACGTTGCCGTCGTAGTCAAGCCCCCACAGCCGGCCGACCCCCAGGTCGCACAAGCCTCCACCAGCGGTCTGCGTCGTGAAGTATGCAACCTCGTCGAAGACCACTGCAGCGGCCGAGAACGTCTCTTCCGCTTCCAGGAACAGTTCCCAGTTCACTTCGGCAGTGAAACCATCATCCCAGTACTCGCTCACCGAGTACACACGGTCCGCTTCTCCAACGCCCAACGGGTCGTCGGAATCGCCGGTTCCGTAGACCAGCATTACCTGGCCACGAGTCTGGCCCACGGCCATGGAAGGCTTGATGGAGATCGCCCGCCGGGACGAATCATCAATGGCAACACCCTCGTAAGCGTCGTGGAAGAACTTCAACGACCAGTTGTTGGGGTCGGTGTCGGAAATATCCAGCCGCCAGAGTTGGCCGCAATCGTCGCCGATGAACGCCCTGGTGATGATGCCGCCGATATACGAGTCGTGGGCTGCCACCGCACCGGTCATGGGGCAATCCATGCCATCGCCGTTGTTTGCGGCCGCGCCGTTGGAGTCCTCAACATTGCCACAGTCGTTGCAGAATTCTTTTAGCAACTCGCCGGTGGCAAGATCGACCACGAAGACCGCCCTGCCTGAGCCCGCGTCGGCAATGCCGCCCTGGCAGATGATATACCCCATGTTCAGGTGGGCGTTAAGAGCTGGTTCCGGGATGCACAGCTTGTGCGCGTTCTCCGGATTGCCCGGGGGAACGTGGAGAACTGCAATCTTGTTGCCGGGACAGCCGCAATCGGTACCCCTCAGGTCAGTCGGGTCCGACTGACCGCCGCCGAAGATAGCGACTGCGCGCTCCTGGTAGACGCCGGTGTCGTTGAAGAAGATCGCCCCGACTGCCGGCGTGCTGTACGAAAAGCCCATGCGAGCGAAGTCGTCGGTGTCGAGGCAGGTGGGCACGCCCTCTTCAGGGTTGAAGCAACGCTCGGTATCCGAAAGCTCCCACATGAGAGACGGCGTCACCGGGTCGGTGACGTCCATAGCGAAGTAGCCACGGCCGCCGCCGCGATAGCCGGACATAAGCACCGACTTCCACTGGTCGATCTCATCCTCAATGGTGACCACCGCATTGCTTCTGAGCATGCGAACTTCCTGCACCACCGGCGGAGCGTCCATAAGGTAGTCCATGCCCATGGACAGGTTGTCCAGTTTCTGCAACAGATGTTTGGGAATAAACGACCACAGCTCCATGCCGTATTCATCTTCCATGAGGTCGCTTTTCCGGTCCACCCGGAACGCGTGCATCTGGCCGTCGTGAGTACCCACAAAGAGCACCGTCGGCCGGGTGAGCACATCCCACTGGGCTCGATAGGCCTCAAAGGAGGGAATAGGCGAGGTGACGGTGTAGAGGTTGGGCTGCATTACCGGATCTGAGTGATAGATCGCGCCCATGCGGATGGTCGCCCGCCGGCTGCCTTCTTCTCCGGCCACCAGTCTTACCAACTGCTCCGCATACTGGTCTCGGACCGTCTCCACGCCCGCGTCGCCGAGGGGAACCCCGGAAAACACCATCAGGCCGCCCGCCTCGATGAACGGATCCAGTTGAGGAAGGTCGCCTTCAGTCGGAATGTCCAGCACATCCGCAGTGATGCTGTCGTTGTTGGTAAACGACTCCAACGACCCGGTGAGTTGTGTATAGATCGTACGGTCGGTAGTCCTTTCGTTGAGTGCTTCGGAAATGGAGAACACTTCGCACAGGGAGGCGCCGTCATCATCCATACCTTCCGGTACGCACGAGGCATCGCAACGGTAAATGAGTTGGTCGAGATGGCCTACCTGGTCCAGAGGGCTGACACTTGTGCCGCTGAACGACGCATTGAACTGGTACTGCTTGTCGTCGTTTGTCATGGTCCGGTTGCTGATGGTGGTACCGGTGCGGGCAGGCGAGTTGCCCTGAATCTCAACCAGGATCTCGCCAAGTTGCTGGAGAAGGTCCGCCTGACTTACCACAATGCGAGCCCCATAATCGTCTCCCGAACCAGCCCTGGCTATCTTGTCGAGCAGGGTGAAAGTGCCTGGCGGCATCTGGAAGCCGACAACGTGCACCGTTATCCCCCGGGCAAACAACTCCTTGGCAACCTGGTGTGAATGGAGGTAACCAAATCCTCCCTCACCGAGGTTGGGAGCCCCGTCGGTGACGAGGATGATGTTCTTGGAACGGCAGTCAAAGTACGGGTCACCTTCGCCCGACACGTCGTCGTAGGCCTTGACCCTTTCGTCATTTTCGAAAAACTCCAAAGCGTCTTCCAGTTGCGGAGCGATGGGGGTACCACCGTACGGCTTGGCCATAAGGACCTGCTGCTGGATCTCCGCGTTGACGTTGCGAATTGCTTCGAGGCCGTCTTCCTTGGGCGGTGACACCAGCGCACCCCACACCGCGTCCTCGTTGCGAGCTCCCCAGTTTACCGGCGTGCCGTTGAAAGCCTTGTTCTCTCCGTAGCTGAAGCCTCCGGCCTGGTCGACGCCGGGAGCAACTCGAACGTCGAATGTCATGAGTCCGAACTTGATATTGTCCCGGTAAAGGTCCAACAATCCGTCATGCCGCTGGGTCGAACCATCAACTTCAGTGGCCTGGGGCAGGACGTGAGGCACTTCTACCTCGCCTGTTTGAGGGTTGAAGGAGTACAGGTAGTCTTCTCGCGTGGCGTCGTCGTCACGCATGTCGTGGGTGCACCAGTAATCGATGAAAGAACCCGTCAGAACTTCGGCCGCCACCACCCAACGGGACTTGTCATAGTCAAAGCTGGTATCTTTGGTATCGTGACAAATGGGTACAACTCCTTCTTGATCAAGCTCGCTCACGGAAGATTCCATACTTCCCGAGCTGTCAAGCAGGAGCAAGACAACGGGTTTGGGCGTAACCTTCTTCGCCCAGGCGCTGCCGGGTGGCCACGCTGCAAAAAGCAGCGCAATCAGCACCGGCACAATAAAGACTGGCGGCCGTCTTTGTTTCATAATTCCACCCCACCCATCTAGAACCCACACTGAAACGGCCCCATGTATACGTGCGAGACGAATCTCGCCAGGGCCGTGTGTTCAATATTTGCAGCGGTGTTGGTATTCTGCACCGCCGACTTGCCAAGGTAACCGTCTGAAGTCACCGTGTACTTACGATAACAGAACCCCACCGTCGAGAATCCCGGCACCCGCTTGGTGTCCACAGGGTCGTGGAAGTAGGTGACGAAGGCCGCAGCGTCGGGGTCGGCAAACTGGGGACCGAAGCTGCCCCAGGTGTCGAAGTCGAAGAAGTTGTTGTCGATATCGGTCATGTACACCTTGAAGTCGTTCTTCTCCAGACCGCCCAGGAACAGGTTCTGGTCCTGGGAGGCCAGCATCAACGGCCCGGCCAATCCCGCTTCCGTGAGGTAGTAGCCCTGCTTCGCGACCCGGAAGGTACCAACGTTGGTCAACTCCATACTCACGTTCTGCACCACAATCAGGGCGACCCCGGTGAGCACCAGCAGTACCAGAAGGGAAACCAGGAGAATCGACCCCTCTTCTCCCTTGCGGACAACAGGGCCGGTGCGTCCAGCTCTTTTGCTCGTAGCCACTATGGCCCTCCTCCGCCCTGAGGTTTCAAGTTTCTGACCGTCAACGAAGTAAGCTGCACACGTGAGGCCAGTGACAACGTCCTGCAGGCTCCCTCCATATCGGTGGTTTCAAACCCCTCGAGAGGCTCGAAAAGGCTCTGCCGGGGATCGAAAAAGTACCCCGGGTCTTCATTCTCAGTGCGGACAGTGAGTTTCGCAGTAAGGAACCGCAAATCGTGAGGCGTCGCGGCCGTGGTGGCGCCAAGTCGGTTGTTCAGGTCGGTCACCAGGGGGAACCGTACAATGTTGGGCCCCGTGGCCGGGGTTCCCTGCTCGAAGCCGAAGTCGTAGAACTGCAGGTCCACAACATAGTCAGCGATTACGAGCTGGCTGCCTTGCACGATCGTGGCGCCATCCACCTGCAACTCCTCTCGAATCAGGTCGGTCTTGCCCACGGTGGCATTAGGCCTGGTGTCAAAGGCGAGGCGGTAACGCACAAAGCCGGCCACGTTGACTTCGAGCCCCTGGCCGAAGCCCACGATTCCGCACAGCGAACCGGAGGATACCATGGGCACCGCTTGGGTCACTGTGACGCTTCTGTCAGCGAAGTTTGCTGACTGGATCGGGATCAGAACCTCGAACTGGTCCTGGGTCATGATTCGCAAATACCGGTTGCTGTTGAACACCCGATTGTACTCGACTTCGTTGATGCAGACCACGTTGCTGGTGGCAGGGTCAACCTCACAGCCGGGCAGGTTGACGTTCTCCACCAGGAAGATCCTGTTTCCCTGGATCCCCGCGGTTTGGAACACACGGCCGGAGAAGAAGTCACCGAACAGCACGATGGCGGTGGGCTCCACGTTGGGATTGGCGCCCGGGGACGGCTCGAATACTGAACCCGCCCCCGGACCGGTGGTCAGGGTCACCGCCCGCAGGTCGAATGCCGGCTTGGGGCACACGTCCTGGTCGATGGCGCTGTTGGGCGTGGCGAGGAAACCGGCCCGGCGAAGGTCACGCTTCAGGTGCTCCAGGCCGAACCGCACACGCTCCTGCATGTCCAGGTACTGGTTCTCCATGCGGTAGGCGGACACGCTCTGGGTATAGATCATGTACAGCGCGCCTACTATCACGATGGCGAGTACAAGGGTCACCATCAACTCGACCAGCGTGAAACCTTTATTTGCGCGTCCGTTCAGCATCTTCACCTATGGTGCAAATACGTTTCGCATAATCGTCCCCGGCATCGTCACCGCCGACACGTTGGCGAGGTCGGTCTCCATACCGATGGGGCAATCCTGGTACAAAACGATGTTCGCGTTGTCTCTGAGCCACATGGCTCGCACATCTGCGCGGATCAAATAGTTGGGAACCACCCAGGTAAGCCGGTAGTGGAGGCAGAACTTGCGCTCCCGGTTGGGCCGAATCTCGTTGGCGATCCCTCCGTCAACTACCGGGTTGTTCCCCAGGGGACCCACCCGCTTGTCCGTGTTGAGGGAGAGGTAACCTCTGACCCACCCGCTGCTGCCCCCTGCGACCGGGTTGCCCACGAATCTCAGATTGGGGAAGCTCAGGGGAGCCGCCATCATCATGGTGGCATCCTGGTTCCACTCCACCGCTTCGGCTTTTAGCGTTTCGATGAAGTGTTCGGCCATATTGACAGCCTGCATCATGTTCTTGGTCGCACCCACCGCGTGCAAAGTGCCGATCTGCAGGTTGATGAGGGAGAGGAATCCGACGGTGGTGATGACGATCACAATAAGGACCTCCACCAGCGAATAACCTCCAGACCTCGTCTTTACCCTCTGCTTCATCGCACCTTCGGTATCCCGTTGTAGGGGATGATTATCGTACGCGAGTGGTCGGTGGCCAACCCTTCCGCCGTATACAGACGGAGGGTGAAGATCGCTTCACCCGCAGCATAACCCGCAGCTACCGACTCCACCGGCTCCCGGGTGTCTACCCGATAGACTCTGCCGTCAGGCTTGAAACAGAGGCTGGTGGACGTCAGGTTCTGAGGCAGGACAGATTCTATACGCACGGTAGGATGGCTCCCGGCATAATCGCGATTGCGAATATCCTGGAGCGCTCCGTAGTCCGGATTGAAGCTGGCCTGGGTACAGGCGGCGCCGATCCCCTCATTCAGGATGATGGCCCCGCTGTTAATTCCGTCTGAAAGGTCGACATGGAACTCGTACGCACGATTCCGAGCTGCCGCCTGTACCCTGGCGAATTCGGCCTGGTTGACAAAAGCGTCTGAGGCGCTCAAGAGCTTTTGGTAGGTCAGGGTGTTTACGATTGCAGGTACGGACACAATCGCCATGACGGCGATTATGACGAGGACGATGGCGGCCTCAAGGAGAGAGAAACCCCGCTCAAAGGGTCTCTCGCTGCTAATTTTTCTCAAGGCTTTCATCTCAATGATACCTCTGCCACCCAGGCACACATCCTCGGCAATATGAAGCAAGTTCCATGCCATCCCTCGACCGGCGGTAAAGCCTCAAAAACCACGGTTTCAGCGGGCAGAAGCGGGGCTTTTTGCGAAAATTAGCGAATAAAGAGTTTCCTCCTATGCAAATTTTTCATATTCCTCTGCCAGTACTGTCTTACAATTCTAGCTTAACGTCTATGTATCACGCGGGCAAGGGATTCGTTGATGTTGTGAGGTTTGTGATGCCCGGAGAGCCGGCCAGATGGATGGCCCGGCGAAAGGACCCGGTATCTGCGCGGCCCGTACCGGCGATGTCATAGGCAACTCCGTGCGCAGGTGCGCACCGCGCCACGGGTAACCCCAGAGTCACGTTCACCGCTTGTGAAAACGAGTTGAGCTTCACCGGTATCATCCCCTGGTCATGATACCAGCAGAGCACCACGCCGTATCGTTCCCAGCGCCCGGCAACAAACAGAGTGTCGGCCGGGAACGGCCCTTCAATCGGTACGCCCTCGTCCGTCAGGGTCCGCACCCACCCCGCGACCTCCAGGTCTGTGCCGGAGGAAGCCCCCCATTCGCCGCAATGGGGGTCAAGCCCCGCGATTGCGACGGGGCGGGGGTGGTCGCCTTCCACCGCCCGGACGTATTGCGCGGCCAGTTGCGCACCCCGGCGCAGCCTATCCGGGGTTACCCTGGACGCCACCTGCCGAAGGGGGATGTGCCTTGTCAGCACGGCTGTGCGGTGCGAGCCGCCGTCGAACAGCATCACCGGGGCTTGCTCACCGGCTAGCTGGGCCAGGTATTCAGTGTGACCGGAATGTGCGAGTCCCTCCGCGACGAAAAACCGTTTATCCGAAGGGCCGGTCACCAGCGCGGCCCCTCTTTGCCGGGCGATGGCAAGCCCCTCGGCAAGAGACTCCCGGATAAAGGGCACGTTGTCGGGGGCCCACACTCCGGGGTTGAATGGGGCAGCTTTCGCAGTCGGCTCCAGCACCTCGATCTCCCCATTCAGCCGGTTGCGGAAGCGCCGGACCGTTTCCTCGAATTCAGGGGACAGAGAGGCGAGGCGCTGCGCGGTGGCAGCCAGGAGGTCGCCATCGCAGACGAGGGTGATCCCGGGCGGTGGCCGGTCTGCTGCGCCCAGCACCGAGACCAGGATCTCAGGGCCCACCCCGGCGGGGTCCCCCGCAGTAACGATCACTTCGGTTGTTTGCAAGGACTACTTCTCGGGGGCTGTCGGCTCTGCCGCCCCGGAAGGAACGGGCAGATTGTCCAACACCTTCGTGGGGTCCACTTCCGGTCCATCGTCAGGTGGCGGGCAGGTTGCACGCGCCTCCTGGAGAATCGACTGCGCCCAGCCGGGAGAGATCACCGCCCGGCTCCAGATGTCGTACCAGTTTTCCAAGGGCGGGTAATCGAACTGATGGTAGATCTTCAACACTTCTTCAGGGCTGGCTCCCCTCTGTTCCGCACACCATAGCGCCACAAACACCTTGCGTAGCCGGTCGAGGTCGATCGCCGGGGGCGGGACCGCGTCGGCGGACGGTGTGCCTGCGGCAGGCGGTTCAGCCTTTTCCGGGCCAGCAACTTCCGCTTTCACATCCGGGTTCGCCGGCTCGGCGACCGCGTCCACGCTAGCCGCAGCTACGGGCTCGGTTGTGGTCTCAGGCTCGTCGGGCGTGGGCGCGGGTACGGGTTTTTCCGCAGGAGCTTCTTGTTTCTTGCCCGCGGTTTTGGAGGCGGGCTTCTCCTTCTTGCATCCGGCGACCGACAGAGGCAGGCACAAGGCGGCAAGGACCGCTACCGTTGCGATGCCTGAACCGGAAAGAAAGGGGAAGCGCATGAGAAACCTCCACAGGCGCAGCAGGACAATTCAAATAGAGAGGGCCGAAACGCAATCTGCTTCCGGCCCTGAATACTCAATACGACATTCGGGGAACCCCGGTTGAGGGGCTCCCCGAATGTAATTCTACAACTTTAATCTCCCGAAAACCACCAAAGGAGCAGCCATCGGGGCATACAGGCCGTCGGATACGTTCAGGTTGTGCACGAGCAACAACTGTTACGCACCACGGGACCTGCACTCAATCTGGGTCGTCGGGTACGAATCGACGTGCGACTCTAGTTGCAGCTCTCCGGCATTGCAAAGCCCGGCATCGCCTTGTAGGCGGCCGCGGCCTGGCCCATTGCATCCAGGGCCTGCTGGCAAGCCTGATCGGCTGCCGCACCCATGGTCTTCAACTGCTCGACCTGCGCGCAACCCTGCTTAGTGGCCTCAACGGCCTGGGCGGGAACGCCCTGCACTTTCCCGAGTGCGTCTGCGTAGTCGTTGCAGCACTTCGCATACTTGTCGCACGCGGAGGCGCCAGCGGCGGCGGCCTCAGCCGGTTTCTACTCGGCTGCTGCTTCGGCGGGAGCGGCTTCTTCAGCCGGCTTCTCCTCAGCTGCTGCTTCGGCGGGAGCGGCTTCCTCAGCCGG
>CAZVFX010000019.1:0-45926 GCA_964626565.1 uncultured Myxococcales bacterium | reverse complement strand
CTTCAGCCGGCTTCTCCTCAGCTGCTGCTTCGGCGGGAGCGGCTTCCTCAGCCGGTTTCTCCTCTGCCTTTTCTTCGGCAGGAGCGGCTTCTTCAGCCGGCTTCTCTTCTGCCTTTTCTTCGGCAGGAGCGGCTTCCTCAGCCGGTTTCTCTTCTGCCTTTTCTTCAGCGGGAGCGGCCTCCTCAGCCGGCTTCTCCTCTGCCTTTTCTTCGGCAGGAGCGGCTTCCTCGGCAGGCTTCTCTTCAGCCTTTTCCTCTTCCGCCTTCTTCTCAGTCTTCTCGTCCGCAGGCGCGGCTTCTTCCTCGCCCTTCTTCTTGACCTGCTCCGTCTTCTTGCCTTCTTCCTTCTTCTCCTCGCCCTTCTTGCCGCACGAGCTCACGCCCACGACAAACATTGCAAGAACCAGAATGACAAACAATTTCCCTCTCATGGCTGTCTCCTCCTTCTAGGTTTTTCAATAAAACCGTATATTCAGCGCCGAGTATATTGCAGCGCCAAAACCGTGTCAAGACCAAAACAGTTTCGCAAAAATACCCCTGCCACTCGACTAGCCGGACAGCTATTCGGCCTCGGCAAAACGGGCCTGGAATTCCGATTCGTACTCAACTATCAGACTCGGGTCGTGGAGAACTACCATGGTCTCGTCGTTTTTTGTCGCAGCACTGTACGACCAGTTGGCCGAGCCCGTCAACACCACCCCGGACGCAGGAAGGGCCGGATCGACGATGAGGAGCTTGTGGTGCAGTTTGTTGAATCCGAATCCGTTGCCCGGCACCAGGGACGATCTGATCTGGGCGCCCGCACACCATCCCCATGGGGCAACCGAATTGGCGTCGTTGCCCTGGTCCTTGTCGTAAACCCCCAGAATCTCCACCTCACCGCAACGGGCCAGCAACGCATCTTTCACCTGGTCAAGGGTGAACGCAAATATGCTGAAGTGGATCGCCTGCTCAGCGTTCTCTATCGCATCCACCAACCGGTCGATCATCTTCCACGAAGGGCCAAAGAGAATCTCGACTTTGTACCCGTTCACCTGCGCCAGGTGAGGGCCGGCGTTGGCGTCGGTGTGGAACACCCCGTTGAACCACATGTTGTCAAAACGCTGAACTAGAATCTGCGCCAGGTCCGGGGACCGAAAGACCAGGAGGTTGTTGGCGTTGGAAAGTGCGTCAAAGGTGGAGAAGTTGCCCGATGAGATCAACACGGTTTCGCCGTCCAGTACGGCAAACTTGTGGTGCATGATCTTGTCGCTGTGAGGAGCGTCGGACTTGGGCTGCACCCCCGCAGCCACCAGATCGCCAATCGCCAATTCGTCGGTGGGGTCCGCATAGCCGTCATCCACCACCAGCCTGACCAACCGGCCCGATTCGTGTGCGGCAATAGCCGCATTGGAGATCTTGAAGTCCTGCAACTCCATCACCGACAGATCCACATCGGCCTCACCCGACTTCACAAAGTGGGCAACCACTGCGCCCAGATCAACTTCAGCGCACGTACAAGCGCCCGCGGGCGCGCAACCCTTCGAGAAGAACACCGAGGCTGCAGGCGGGTCTTCCCCCTGGAGGCAGGCCAGCGCCGGCGGTGGGGGAGTCTGGGTGTCCTGGACGCTGTCTACAGACGGCCTTGCCACCGTGTCCTCGGTCCAGAAACCGATCTCCTGCCACCCCGGTCCGCCGCCCCCACCGTCATCGGCGCAGGCCGAAAGAGATGCGGAAAGGACCACCGCCAACAGCCGTCCCAGCAGTTTGAATCCTGGTGTTATGGCGTCAGATCCTCTGGTTCGGGGTCAAATGTGATCATGTCGTAGGCCCAGCTACGCCAGGAAAGCGTGCCGAGATCGGAATAGTCAAAGTTGCCGATCTTGAATCCGGGAGAGTGGGCGCTGTAGATCCGTACCCGCTTCTCCGCCGAGGTAAGGGGCGTCACTCCCACCATGGAAAGGAAGTCGGGTAGCAACACTTCGCTCACCGCTCCGTCGATCACGAACCGCCACAGCGACTTGCCGTACTTCTCCGTCATGGCGATGGTGTGAACCGAAATAGGCGAGGTGTTGCCCTCGTAGTGCCACACCAGCGCGGGTTGCAGCAAAGTTCCCATGTCTTCAGGGGAGGTGAAGATTGGGAATGGAATGAACGGCGTCAGCAACAGGGCCGGCGACCCTATAGCATATAGCCCGCCGTCCTCGGTCTTCGAAATCGCATTCACCTGCAAATTGCCCGGAGCCGCCAGATAGGTCCACCCCTCTGCCTGGTCGTATGAGGCCACCAATCCGGCCGAACCGGCGAGGTAGAAGCTGTCTGCTCCCTCGCCGGAAATCGATGTGGCCCTGAAAGCCACGTCCAGGCCCAGATCCACCCATTCCGCACCGTCGTAAAGGAACGCGACGCCGCGCCCGGCCGCCAGTACGCGGCCGTCGGCAAAAGCTCGCACGGCAAACAGATCGGAACTGGTCGGAGACTCAAAAAGCTCCCAGTCGTTTCCGTCGTTATACAGCACCACGCCGTCGCGGCCCACCGCCCAGACCTCATCAGGGCTGGTCCCCGAAACTCCCCACAGATCGAAGCTGACCTTGGTCTCGTGCCATGCGCCTTCATTGTAGGAGACGATGCGGTGCAGCCCAACCGTATGGAGATCGTCGGGATCGCTGCCCCAGACGCTTCTCAGCGGCATGTCGGTAACCCGGCCCACCAGGTGCCATGCCAGTCCGTCATAGTGGACCACTGCACCACCCTCTCCCACTGCGAACAACAGATCTCCGAAGCCGACGATATCGTACAGGTTCTCGTCGATGACGCTGGGAAGCTGATAGTAAGACTGACCGTTGAAAAGAAACACCAGACCGTCGTCGCCGACCATGTAGGTGCCCTTGGAGGTGGTCCAGGTCGCGTTGAGAGTATCTTGGGGCCCGGCGGTCTGTGGTGCAAACGCGCTGCCGTCGAATTCGGCAACCGCGGCCTCGTCCAATTCGCCCACGTCACGGTAGTACACCACCGAGTACGGAGTGTTGTCCTTTGAGTTGGTGTAGGCGCCGGCGTAGAAGATGTACTTGGCGTCGTAAATATCCCCGGAAAGCTCCTCCGGAAGCTCGGAGAGCACAATGTCTTCCGGGCTGTAGCCCTCGAACCGCTGAGGCAGCTTGAAAATGCCGTCGGATCCGAAGTCAAGATAGGCCGAGATCTTGTAAACTCCTCCGTAATTCTCGAATTCGGGCGGGTCGTCCATTCGGAGGCGCAACGCACGGGACAGCGGGATGTTCAGCAGTACGTTCTGGTCCGCCAGGTGCTGCTCAGGCGCGACGTTGATGTGGCGTTTCACACCCATGGTCACCGGGTGAAATTCCCCGGTGTCCAGGTCCTCCCAGCCACCCAGGCAGACGATGGCGATCTCCCCCAGCCTGGCCTCTTCGATGGCAAACATCGAGTCGGAATCCACGTTGACGATTTCGGCCACATCGTAAAGCTGCTCATAGATGGAGGTCCGGGTAAGCTGGCACTGAGCAGTCTTCCTGCCCGCAGCCGGGACGCAATGCGAACCCTTGTTGGAGACCGGGGCGCACATGTATCCATCCGGGCACTCAGTGCCGTCGTCACCACAGGAGAAGGTGCAGAACTTGCCGCTTTTACCCAACTCGAGGCAACGGCCGGCGGGGCATTCTTCGTCATACAGGCACGACGCGCAGAGGTTGTTCTCCCCGGGGCTTTTGTTCAGGCAGTTGCCGGGAGGGATCACCACGTATTTGCCAAGACCTAGAACTCGGCCGTCCAGCGAACCCGGCAGCAGTGCGGGCGGGGGATCGCCAGGATCGCCGGGAGACGACGGGTGGTACGGAATCAGGTAGACGGTGACGTTTTCCGCATCGAAGTGAACCACGCTCGCGGCGTCGTGATCCTTCTTGGTTATGTGCACGTCCACAGGGCCGGTCAGACCCGGGCCCGAAAGAGTAACCTGTCCCTCATCGTTGGTAAAGCCTCGATACGGTGTCTCGGGGTCGGAACCCAAGACTGCGAACGCGTCTTCGAGGGGGTCCCACGTGGCTGCATCAATGACCGTCACGTTGACTGCCCCGTCCACAGGCTCGCCCCAGGTGCCGCCGTAGTGGGAAATGGGGTCGAAGTAGCTGAACGCCCCGGGAAGCAGATCCTGGCCTGCGTTCATGGTCACGATCACGTCATAGGTGCCCATGTCGTTGCGCGGGCTGTAGCCGGTCAACAGGCCGTAGCTCTTGGGCTTCACCTTGGCCGCAGGCTTCTCGCCTATATAAACCATGGCGTCGGGTTCAAAGCCGCTGCCGATCACTTCAAAATAGGTGCCACCCGCTCGGGAACCGTACTTGGGAGTAATCGCGTACACTGCCGGGGCTTCCACCGTGTAGAGGAAGCCGCCGTGAAGGGTCGCGGTGGCGCCCGACCCTACAACTCTCAAATCGGAGAGGCCCGGCGAGCCGGGAGGTGTCACGGCCTCCAGGGTGAACTCGTCGACAAAGGCGACGCTGCCCGCGACCATGGGTCCCACCAGCACCTGGACGTCCGGAGTAAACCCTTCTCCCTTGATCTCCACCTTGGTGCCGCCGGAGAACGGGCCCTCATTGGGAGTCACCCCGGTCACCTTCATCTTTCCGACGTAGGTGTACGCTGCCGGCAATGTGTAGTCTGCATCTTTGCCGGCCGCAGTCACCGAAACGGTGCCAGTGCCCGGAGGCGCAGTCAGCAACAGGCTGCACTCCGACTCGAAAACAGAGTCCACTCCCGCGGAGGAACCGCCAAATTCCACTTCGTCAACTTCGTCAGCCACCAGGTCGCAGCCGAACACGGTCACCGAGTTGCCGCCTTTCTCTGGACCGCGGTCGGGAATCACCGCGACCAAGCCCGAGGGAGAAGAAGCGGGGTCGAAATAGAAATAGCCGTTCTCCAGCGCGTCCCATCCCCATGTGCCCACAGCCACAACATCCGCGTAACCCGCTTCGCCAGCAGGTACCAGCAGCCTGATCCGGTCGTGGAGCACCTCGATGATCTCAGCCTCATGGTCCCCGATGAGGACCGCAGTAACCGGGCTGAGCCATTTACCTCTGAGCGTCGCTTCCTCTCCGCCCTGGATCGGCCCGGCAGCCGGCTCCATATGATCAATTTGCGGTACCACCGAGTAAGTAAACGCGTCCTTCGACGTGGTGGTGCCGGTTACGTTGGATACAAAGACATCCGCGGGGCCA
Organism: uncultured Myxococcales bacterium; assembly: GCA_964626565.1. Lineage (GTDB taxonomy): Bacteria > Myxococcota_A > UBA9042 > CAIXZC01 > CAIXZC01 > CAZVFX01. The sequence continues at coordinate 40,720 of CAZVFX010000019.1, read as the reverse complement.
CCCTCACTGCCGGGCGGAGTCACCGCATAAATGCGGGTTTCATCGACAACCTCGATGTTGATCGCCAGCCGATGGCCCAACACCAGCTTGCTGTCGGGAGTGAATCCGGAGCCGGTCACTGCGATGGGGGTGCCGCCCGCGATGGGACCGGCCGCAGGTTCCACCGAGTCAACCACCAAGTCCGTCTCGAACGAGAATCCGGAAGGCAGCGTCTCCACTTCCCCTCCCGGCCACCAGACGCTCAGGTCCACCACGCCCAGAGTGTGGGCCGGGGTGGTGACCCGCAGCTTCTTGCTGTTCACGTAGAAGACCTCTGCGGCTTCGACGTCGCCGAAATACACCTTCACTTTCTTCGTGAAACCCCATCCTTCGATGAAGACGATGTCCCCGCCGGCCGGAGTCCCGAACGAGGGATCTACAAACTCAACGCCGATGTCCTCAAGGGGATCGGAGACCGGATCCGAGGCGCTATCTTCAGTGTGGATATCTTTCCCGCCAAGCTTGGTGCCTGTAACGGTTGTGCCCACATTCGGAACAGCCGGGTCCACCACCGGCTCCATACCGCAGCCGGCCATCAGGCCCAGAAAAGCAATCACGGCCAGGGCCGGTAAAAACTTCAGTTTATCGAGCACGGCTTCAAACCTCCGCAGTTATTCTATGCACCTGCATCTTCTTTTCAAAGGCAATTCAAGAATGTGCCTCTCAAAAATACCCCCGGGCGATCACAGGTGATCAACAAATAGGGTAGCGTTGCAAGTCCCGGGCCAGCAGGCGGCTACTCTCTCACCGGGCCGGTCATGAACATGGGATCGTCGATGAAGCCGATGAGCCTGGTGAGGCCGCCCGCCTCCGAGCCCACGGCAAAGGAACACACCTCTCCACCGATCTTGAAATCTTCGCTTTCAGCCCGCAACTTCACAGTCCCCCGTTTGGCGCTGAGCACGGCCAGAGATTTGCCGTTGCTCACCGATACCGACAGCCTGGTCCAGTTGCCGAGTGCGCCGGGGTCCTCGATCTGCAGCGACAGCTCTTTGCCGTCGACTCCCTTGAGGCGGGCCTCCCAGATTGCCATGTCCGGTTCCCCCGACAGCAGCAGTTTGATTCCGGGCGAGTCGAGGATCACCGCGGGTTCGGCCGGGGAAGGGATCTGGAGCGGCTTCACCCTGACGCCGAAAGCCGCGCCGCTTTCCAGCGGAAGGCAGTAGCCGGCAGGAAAAAGCACATCGACCGGCCCGTCTCCCGAAGCAGGGCCTCTGAACACCGCGGTCTCCCCCCGGGGCCGGTTGCGGCATGGGGACCAGCGGGCCACTTCATCACAACGATTGGTGACGTCGGTCATGTAGCCGCCGTGGGACTCCACTACTTGCGAAGGAAACGGGAGCACATTCCGGGCCGTGAGGCCGGTGAATCCGGAGTAGAAAGCGGCAATGGTCTTCTTGAACAAGGGCCTCAGCCCGCGCTTGGAGGTGGCCGCGATAATCTCCCGATCGTTCCCGTCCAGCAGTCTTTCGCTGGAGATGCGGCCGTCACGATCCAGATCGAATTCGCTGACCCCCTGAAAAGTCCCGTCGTGATCCCAGTCGATTGAGCACATCCCCTGATCGCATTGCACACATCTTCCCGATGCACAAGCCGGGTCGACAAACCGCTTCAGGCGGTCGTTGAGGGTCAGCTTCCGCCCCGCGTCTCGATAGCAGTACAGGTAGGGGAGGAACCAGGCGGGGAAGTTCTGCTCCGGAATGGTGCCTGCCTCGGATGTATCGGGCGGTAGCTGCAACTCTCCTGCGGAGAAACGGGGGAAGCTGGTACCGGAATCGTCTCCGTGCTCCATGACGCCGCAGTCGGGGGCGCACAACTTGCCCGGGGTGCCGAAATGGGTGCATTTGAAGTACTTCGGGCATTGGGACTGCTTCCGGCACGGCAGAAATGCACCGTCCCAGTCGATGGGGCCAGGAAGAGAGTGTGAGTAGCCGTAGCTGAGGCTGGAGAGGTAGAAAGGAGAGTTGCTGGGCCGGGCCGTCTTCCGATTGTGCAGCAGCCCCACCAAGTGCCCCATTTCATGAACCAGCTTGCCCGCGGTTGAGTTGCGGCCGGAGACTCCGATGGTGGCGGTGCGCCCGAGGACGTCGCTTTGCCCAGCCCCCCGGTGAGTTCCGACCACATAGTGGAAGGTGCTGGTGTATTTACGGTCGGGCGTAAAGAAAAGGTCGAAAAACAGGTACCGGTTTGCGTTGGCAGGAATGTACGCCATGCGAGTGGGGTCGAGGAGTGGAATCGGGTCATCCTGAAGGAAGTGAAGATGCGTGGCCGGAACAGAAGGGGTGAACTCGGTTTTTCCACCACCCTCCTCATGTCGATAGTCTCTTTCAAAAGCCCGCTTGACGATTGCCAACTGGTCGTCAGGCAGTGAGTGGCGGCCGGGGTGCTCTCCTTCTCCCTGCCAGTAGTCGAACTCCACAAAGATATCGAATCTCGTGGGGTCCGGCGCTTCCACCGCGCTCAAGGGAATCCTGGCCTCCAGGGCGGTGCCTTCGGAGCAGAAAAACTCGCATCGGCCGGTGTGGTCGCGGGTGCATTCCGGTAATCGAAAATAGGGTGGAACCGGCGCGTCGGCGTAACATCTTCTGGCTCCGAAAACCTCTTCGAAATCGGTGAGGCCGTCATTGTCGCTGTCTCTCTTCTCTTTGGTCCCGAGAACCGCCTCCACATCGGCGGAGAGCAGGTCCCCGTCCCGGTCGGCCTCACCGTCGCCGGTTCGGGATGGTGCGATGCGGGAGGTCACCACCCGCACCGCGGGCCGGCCCCCCGCGCGGTACGCGCCTGCCAGCAGAACCGGTTCCGTCATCTCCCGGTTCACAAGCAGAAGGGGCAGCAGATCGAGTTCGTTGTTGGATGCTGCGTAGGGGGCGGGCAAGGTGGCCCACGGGGCGGGGAGCAGGGTCAAGGTGGCATCGTGATCGTACGCGCCGCCCGGCCCATCGGCGCCGGCCAAGACCAGGTCGCCCGGAGCCAGCTTTCCCGGATAAAGGGGTACGCCTCCGAAAAATGCGCCCCGCCGTCGCACCAGTTGCTCGTCGTTCCTTGAGATGGTGACCGAAGCGAACCCGGCATTGGCAGGCGAATAGGGCGCGACGATCACGCGGAAAACACCCTCTTTCTCCACCGTGTGCGACAGGGCGGGCAGGCCGTTTTCCTCGTCGTCGGAACGCGCCACCGCGAGGCCCCGTTCCGGGTCGCCCGGTTCCTCCACCCTCACCAGCCACACCACCGGATCGGGCCACCAGTAGCCCGGCGCAGGTTTCACAATGTCGATAGCAACGCCCACCACCTCTCCCGCCTTGGCGGTGAAGGAGTATGTCCATGGGGGAGCCATGGACCAGGGAGCTTCGGAACTGCTCCAGACGACGGGAGCCTGTTCGTCCGGGAAGTACTCCCGCTTGTCTACCGGTTCGAGGGGTGCGGCTTGGAGCATCGCCGGGTCCCGGGCCGCGGCCGATGCCACGGCGTCTCGGTACCAGCGCCACCGCGCACGGCTGCTGAGGAATGCTTCCTTTCCGACCTTCAGAGGCAGCGGTTTCCGGGGCCGGGATAGCTGATCGTATTCTGCCCGGCCTGCTTCCGGGAGGTCCGAATCGAAAGGGCCCCGGGCAGCCGCAGCAATCAGGAACAGGCGCCGGGCCAGCCAGTCGGGGGACGGAGTATTGTCGTGGAATTCCTTGCACGCGTGAGAAAACAGCCCCGTTGCCTCATCCAATTCCGGAGCGCACACCACTCTCTCCCTAGGTCCCGAAGCAGGCGCTGAAGTACGGGGCAGTATGCGCTGCCCCGGCTGCTGCGCCAATCCGGGCACAGCCCAGCACACAAGCATCAAGAAAGTCCCGGTCATCGCTGGAATCCGGCCCATGCTGCAGCCCCTCATAAAACCCACGTTGCGAGTGATTCTAGCCTTGTAACAAAGCGTTAGCAATATGTACTGCCCAATGTATAATACCCCGGCTGTGAATCTGACGGTCTGTTGGCGAGGAGCTATGAAGAAACTTTCACTTGATTCCAAACTTGCCGTGGTCACCGAAACCGCAAATGCGCTCATGAAGGAGGAGTTGGACCTGCCCGGTCTGCTGGAGCTTATTCTGGACCGGGTCAGAACCCTGTTCGATGTGGAGCGATGCGCGGTGCTGCTGTGCGAGGAGCGCACTGGAACCCTGAATATGCTCAAGGCGGTAGGCTATTCCGACGAGGTGAGCCGGGATTTCTCCCTCCGTATCGGCGAAGGGATCTCCGGTTGGGTGGCCAGTTCCGGATTGCCCGCATTTGTCGAAGACGTGTCCGCGGATGCCCGCTACGTTCCGGGGGTTGACGGGGCCGTGTCGGAAATTGCGGTGCCGCTCAAGCGGAACGATACCGTGGTGGGGGTTCTGGACATCGAAACTAAAGAGAAGGTGAGCCGTGAGGATTTCGATATGGAATTGCTCACGGTGTTTGCGTCCCAGTGCGCCAATGCGCTTCATAACGCGTCCCTGATACGCAGCGTCCACCACAAGTCCGAGCAACTGGAGGCCCGGGTCAGAGAGTTGCAGGTGCTCAACCACGTGGGCAAGTTGCTGGGCCGGATTCTGCCTCTGAAACAGTTGCTGTCGGAGATCCTTCGGTTGGCTGATGAGGTGTTCAGTTTCAAGGCGTGTGCAGTACTTCTCGCCGAACCCGGGGACCCTTCCACCATGACCGTCAAGGCGGCCGTGGGCTATCCCGAAGAAGCGATCAGTTCATTGACCATCAAGCGAGGTGAGGGCGTTACGGGCGAAGTGTATCGCTCCGGCATACCCCGCCTGGTTGAAGACGTGACCCTCGATTCGACCTATATCCCCGGGATCATCGGGGGGCGCTGCGAGATGGCTTGTCCCCTCGTTGCCCGGGGCAAGGTGCTGGGCGTGCTGGATGCCGAGGGGGAGAGGCCGGGCTGTTTTGACGAGCAGAAGTTCGTGCTCTTTTCCACCTTTGCGTCCCAGGCCGCGGTGGCCATCCGAAATGCCCAGATGCTGGAGCGAACCCAGAGCACCTACTATCAGACCATTTCCAGCCTTGCCAACGCGCTGGAGGCTCGGGACAGCTACACCCGGGGCCACTCGGAACGGGTCACCGCCCTGGCGATGCGAATCGGCGCCAGCATGGGGCTGGGCCGGCGGGACATGGCGATCATTCGTGAGTCGGGGCTGTTGCACGATATCGGCAAGATCGGCATTCCCGACGGCGTCCTCAACAAGCCGTCCTCCCTGTCTTCAACCGAGCGGGAGGAGATCGAGCACCATCCGCTGTTCGGCAACAACATCCTGGGCCAGCTCAAGTTCCTCAACCAGGCGAGCAAAGCGATCCTCCATCACCATGAGCGTTTCGATGGGCAAGGTTACCCGGCCGGGCTTCTGGGCCCGGAGATTCCCCTGGTCGCCCGTATTATTGCGGTGGCTGACGCCTGGGATGCCATGACCTCTGACCGCCCCTACAGAACTGCGCTGGAGCGGCAGGCCGCCCTGGACGAAATCGCCCAGCACTCGGGCGCTCAGTTCGATCCGGCGGTTGTCGAAGCGTTCCTGGGAGTCGTGGGCGAAGAATCACTTCCGCCGGGCCCAGACGCCGATCATGATGAAGGGAGTGAGGGGTAGGGCCAGAAGAAAGGCCAGAACAAAGTTCTTCCCGAACTTGAACTCAGCGACACCAGCCGAATTCAAACAACCGAGCACATAGAGCGCCGCGGCAATGCTCGGGTTCTCTTTGATGACCTCCCAGAGTGCAGCCCAGAATCCGGTCGCGGCCGGGATCGCCGTGTACCAGTCCGCGATGAATCCGTACACAAGATAGAGCAGATACCCCAGCCCGGCGATACAAAGCGCCGCGCCCAGCCGGGTGGCGAAAGTGAGCGCCCGGGACGGCGCCGTCTCCTCTGCCCAAATCGGCTCCGCGACCGAAGCTGTGCCGTCCCCGGCGGGCCGCCCGAGGAATGACGGCTGGAAGGTCGTCACCAACACCGGCAGGATCGCCAGGGCGCCAACGAGGCAGGAGGTAATGGAAATGGTCAGCAGAAACCCGAAGAAGAAGATGGGCAGGAAGTTGGAGAACATCATGACGCTGAAACCCACGATCACCGACAACGCGTTGACAATGATCCCCCGCCCTGATGTCGCGAGAGTGTCCTCCACAGCCTTCCACGCGTCACCGTGGCTGGAGTACTCCTCCTTGAAGTGCCAGAGGAAGTGTATGGTGTAGTCGACACCCACACCGACGACGACGCTCGCCAGCATCGCGGTTGCAATGTTCAACTCGATATCGAAGTACCCCATCAGGCCGAACACCGTCACCATGGCAAAGGCCAGGGGAAACACCACGAACCCGCCCGCCACAAGGGAACGGAATACCACCGCAGAGATGAGGAAGATCAGCAGCAGCGATAGCCCCAGACTGATAAGTTGTCCCCTGACCACCATCTGCACCAGCACGCCCAGCACCGACACGAAGCCGGTAACCATGGGAAACTCATCGCTGTTCAGTTCGTCGGCGACGTATCCCTGGGCGTCGTGCATCAGGTCGCGCAGTGCATTGGCGCTGGTGGTGTTGACCCTCGCGGTCACTTGAGCGTGTTCGTAGGGGAAGTCCACAAAGCGATCCAGGTCGGTACCCCCGGAGTTCTCATACAACAGCAGGTATTGCGCGACCACATCCCTGGAATCCGGAATCCGCTCATGGGCCGGGTCATCGTTGTGGAACGCCCGGTTCATCCGTTTGATCGCGTCGGCCAGCGACTGGGTTTTGGAAACGTGCTTGTTTCGCTTCAAAAACTCCTGGAGCTTCTCCATCTTGCCGAGCATGTCGGGAGACTTGATGTCACCCCGCGCCACAACGTTCAACTGCGCAGAACCGCCGAATACCCGGTTGACGTACTCGTTGTCCTTGCGGACCTGGGCTTCGGCGTGGAAATAGCGCACCGGATCGGTGTCCACGTTGAGGTGGCGGATCCCGCTGCCCGCAGTCACGGTGAACACTGCGGCAATCAACACCGCAGGCTTGCCGTATCGCTTCAGGAAGGAGCAGAAGACGCCGATCCCGCGGGCCGCCAGCCCGCCTGCGAACTTCTTCACCGCCACGGGCGGGGTCGGCAGGATCATGAGCATGGCGGGAATGAAGGTGAGGCTCAAAGTAAAGGCAACTACGATGCCGAACGCGGCCATGACGCCGGCCACCTTCACCGCACCGATAACGTGGGAAGTCAGGGTCAGGAAGCCGGCCACAGTCGTGATCCCCGCGGTGAGCACGGGCACCCCGAGGGACCGGGTCACGCTCAGCACGTGCAGCCGCTTGCGAAGATCGGGGTTGGAACTCACCGAGCCCAGATAGTGAGCCACCAGATGGATCCCGTAGTCGTTGGCCACCGCGACCAGCATCACCGGGATGATCACCGTGACCAGTCGGATCTTCTCGCCCACCAGTCCCATCAGACCGAATGTGGATGCCACGGACATGAGGACCACCAGCAGGGGAAGAATCGCGCCCAGCCAGGTCTTGAAGGAGAGCACCAGCAGCAGGATCATCACTACGATCCCGGCGGGCAGGAACATTTTGAGATCACCCTTCATGCCGTCGGTCACTGCGATGCGGGTTATGGGCAGGCCGGTGAGGGTGATCTTCAGCTCATTCCGGTCCACCACGTTGCGCACACTGTAGGCCACGGACGTATCGTCGAAATCGTCTGTCAGCATCACCACGAACGCAACGTGCTTGAGGTCGGGGGAGACGATGCTGCCCACGTACAAGTCGTCGGATAGAATGCGACGCCTCGCCTCATCCCTCTCGCCGTCAGTTCGAGGGGGATTGTCCGCGTCGATGAGGTCCACCGGCGTGAAAGTGCCCTCGTCCGCCTCCAGGTATTTCAGCGACAGCGGCGAAACCACCCGATCCACATCGGGCAATTCCGCCAATTCCTCTTCCATGGTCGCCATCGCGGCAATGGTCCCGGCTCCGAGCAGATCTTCGACCTCTGCGGTCACAAGGACTATTTCAGACGATCCGAACAGGTCCTCCAGCCGTTCCAGATTTATCCAGGTCGGTGTGTCCCGGGGCAGCATCGACTTGACCGAGGGGTCCATGCCCAATTGGGCGAGGCCGGTGGCCATGATGGCCACAAATAGCAGAGCCGTCACGATGACGGTTTTGGGCCTGTCGACGACAAAACTGAGAATGCGAACAACCATGCGAGGGCCCCTTTGGGAGCGAGTGATAATGCAGCGAGCTAATCGCCGTCACGACGATTCTGCCAGATCCGGCTGCGTTTGCAAGGTCCGGCTTGAAGCGGCTGACCAAATCTGCTAGTCCTTGATAACGAGGATCAACACAGAACCCCAACTGCAAAGGCGGGGCCTGCGTCCGGCACGCACAAACCGGGAGTGCACATGACGATCTCAGTTCTCGATTGGGGAATCATCGCCGGCTATCTGGTCGGTATGGTGGCGTTGGGGCTCTGGCTGGCGCGCAAGACTTCGTCCGGTGAAGATTACTTCCTGGGCGGGCGCAGCATTCCGCCGCTGATTGCGGCAATGTCGATTATGGCCACCCAGACCAGCACCAACAGCCTGGTGGGCGTTCCGGCCTTTGTTGCGGTAAAGGAAGGCGGCGGGCTGAGAATGCTCCAGTGGGAAATCGCCTTGCCCATCGCCATGTTGCTGATCATGCTGGTGTTTGTGCCCATGCTATGGCGCAGCGGTGTCGTGACCATCTACGAGTTTCTGGAAGAGCGACTTGGGCTCAGCGCCCGCCTCGTGATGAGCGCAGTGTTCCTGCTGAGCCGTTCCCTGGCAACCGGAGTCACGATTTACGCCACTGCGGTCATCCTGGAGGTGGCCACCGGTGCGCCCATCTGGGTGCTGATCTTCATCATCGGTATCGTGTGCCTCGTCTACTCCACGCTGGGCGGCCTGGTGGCCGACGTCTACACCGACTCCATCCAACTGGTGGTGCTGTGGGGCTGCGTGCTGCTGTCCATCGGATTTGTGGTGTGGCATCTGGGTGGCTTCTCGGAGCTGGCGGTGTTGTCCGAATCACGGGCCTCCGCGCTGGACTTTGCACACCACGGCCTGGGCGATAATTCGGAGTACGGATTCTGGCCCCTGGTAATCGGCGGTATTTTCCTCTACATGTCCTACTACGGCACCGACCAGACCCAGGTGCAGCGAGTCCTTGCTGCACCATCGGTTTCTGCGGCCCGCAAGTCGCTCTTCATCAACGGGCTCATGCGTTTTCCGCTGGTCATTTGCTACGTGCTGTTCGGGGTTGCTCTGGCAGCTATCGTCGCGAATCATCCCGAAATCATCGGAAAGCTCTCACTCAATGAAGACGGCACGCGGAAGTTCGACGAACTGGTCCCGGTGTTTATCGTCAGTTACCTGCCCACCGGCATAATCGGCATAATGATCGCGGGCATGCTCGCGGCTTCAATGTCGAGCCTCGACTCCACTTTCAACTCATTGTCGGCCTCCACCATGACCGACTATGTCCAGCGGTTCAACCTGCTCAAAGGTGCATCCCAGAAGAAGTACATGATCACCGCGCGGGGGGTCACTTTCGCATGGGGGATGCTCTGCTGCGCGTTCGCCTTTGTCGTCGGCGACATCTCCGACACGGTGGTGGAGTCGGTGAACAAGATCGGCTCCATCTTCTACGGGCCGGTGCTGGCAGTGTTCCTCCTCGCCTTTTTGACCCGTTTCGTGGCCGGTATCCCCGCTATTATCGGATTGGGTGCGGGGGTCGGCCTCAATATCTACTTGTGGCTGTACGTTCCCTCGGTTTCCTGGCTCTGGTGGAACGTCTTCGGGCTGGTGGCAGCCTTATTCGTGGCCGTCGGGCTCAGCCTTCCCCGGCTCGGCAAGGTCGCACCGGCCCCGCCCGCGGACGCGGCGGCCAAGGCCGCAGCCGCGGAAGATTCCTCCGCAGTGGAATTGACCCGGTACGCAATCCTCATTGCAGCCACCATCATCATCATCGCAGTTTCCTGGTACATGGGCGGCCTCGTCGTCGCCAAGTGAGGTTCTCTCGTGGCAATGAACGTTGTCCTGCCTAATCTCTGGCAGGGAAGCACCGGCCTTGAGCCGGGTGAACTGGGCAAAGCGTGGCAGGTGCACGGGGCAATGGTCATTATCGGCCATCCCACCTTTCACAACGATGTCACCGCAGCCCGCTTGCTGGCCGACGGGATCGAAGCTGCGCCTCTGAATTTTCCCAACCAGCAAGTGGCATTCGTCATAACCGATGGGACCTTCACCGAGGCCGGGCCGGATCGAACGACTCTCGATGCGTGCTTGAAAGCCGCGGGTGAGGCGCTGGGGAAGCTGTCTCCCGATGTGCGCAATCGGCTCCACGTGACCGTCACGCCGTACGACATGTATGGCGGGGAACCGACTCCCGGCAAGGGGAGCGCACTCAAGCTCGTCTTTGACGAGATGGGGTACTGCGACGCCCGGATGCTGGTGTTGCTGGACGGCGACCTGCGTAACGATATGGGCCGGTGGCAGCAGGTTTTTTCCAAAGTGGAGACACAACACGGGGCAGACCATCCCGGTCGGCCCATGTTCATCACCGCCAGGTATGCGCGCCATTTTGTGGACGCATCCCTTACCCGCTTCATCGTCGGCCCGCTCACCACTCTCCTCGGCGCCTACGTTCCAGGCGGCATATCGGGCGACATCGTGTTGTCGGCCGGCGCCGTGGCCAAAGAACGGGCCGCGGCGTGGACCACGGCCCGGCGCAAGTACGGCACCGACATCAGCACCACCATGGACAACATCGCCGAGGGTGACACCGTCATATACGAAGTCTATCTTGGGGCCAAGCTTCACGACATCACCGATGAAGCCAAGTTGACCGTAATGCCGGGCGAGGTCATCGGCGCCGCACTCGAGCGCCTGCTCCACTGGGAGCGGGCGGAAGGAGCGGTCTCGCGGGCCCTCCGTCCGGAGTCGAAGCTGGGTCACGTGGTCGAGTTGGGTCCTCAGCAAACGGGGATCGACTTCATTGATCCGGGCACTACCGACGCGTTTGATGTGGATGGCAAAATCCACAGTCTGCTCTCCAAATTTCCGGAGTACGAACACGATCTTTGCCAGGTCCTGGGCGAGACTGAGCACCAACGCGTGGCAACTCTCCTCGACCGGCTTGGCTCAGCGCCCAAAGGTGACTCGGACCCCCTGGTTTCCGCCGGCATCGATGGGGCCGCGTGGATCGACATTCTGCAGGCAGGGGTTGCTTTCGCCCTTCGGCACGACGACATCGACACGCCCAAGCGTTGCCTCAACTATCTCTACACTGCCGCCTTCTTCGAGTTCGTCAAGGACCGCCTGGCCGACCTTGGACTCACCACGTTCGGACAGGTAAGGGCGGCGCAGCGTGCCCTGGGGGTGCCGGCCGCGGACGCACAGCAGTTCTACGAGGACCGGGTGGACGGCGTGGCGCGGTCGCTGGCGCTGGATTTCCATCAGCGGCGCGCCCGGCTTCTGGAACTGCTCGAAGGCGAGGCGTGAGCGGCGAGCCATGGGCAATGAGCAAAATCAGCGGCTGAAGGAAATGGCCCTGGAGATATTCGAGGCGGGGCTGGATGCAGTAGACCCGGCGCAAGCTGTGGAGCGGGCAATTGCGGTGGACGAGCAATCGCTGACGTTCCGGGCGCCCGATGGCACTGCCGTGACCTTTCGTCGCGCCGACTTCGACCACGTCGTCATCGTCGGTGCGGGCAAAGCGGGAGCAAATATGTGCGGGGCGGCTGAAGCCGCTCTGGGCGACCTGGTTGCCGGCGGGGTCGTCGTCACGAAGTATGATCATCTGGGGGGGCGCACCAGCGGCCCGGTGGAAGTGCTGGAAGCCGGGCATCCGGTGCCCGACGAGCCGGGTCGGCGCGGCGCTCAGCGTGTCCTCGACCTCGTAACCCCCCTCACCGAGCGTACAGTGCTGCTGTCCCTCATCTCCGGCGGTGGGTCGGCTCTCTTGCCGCTGCCCGCGGAAGGTCTGTCCCTCCCCGACAAGATGCAAATCACCAGCCTGCTCCTGGCCGCGGGTGCCACCATTGAAGAGATGAACGCGGTGCGCAAACACCTGTCGGCAATCAAGGGCGGACGCCTCGCCAGGGCTGCCTGGCCCGCAGCCGTGGTTAGTCTCATACTGTCCGATGTAGTGGGCGACAATCTCGCCACCATCGCGTCGGGCCCCACGGTGGCCGACCCCACCACCTTCGCAGATGCCCTCGCAGTAATCGACAAGTACGGATTGAGGGGACAGACCTCTTCGTCTGTGGTCGAGAGACTGCAACAAGGAACGGCAGGAAATCGGGAAGAAACGCCCAAGCCCGGCGACCCCGGACTGGCCCGCAGCCACAACCTGCTCATCGGCACCAACGCCACCTGCCTCGACGCGTGCGAGAGGAAGGCCAGGGAACTGGGCCTGTCGACGGTTATACTCAGCTCCACCATCGAAGGGGAGACCGCCGACGTGGCCCGCAGTCATGCGGCCATCGCTTGTAAGGTCCGGGCAACCGGCAAGCCCGCCGCCCCGCCGGCGTGCATCATCTCCGGTGGCGAAACCACGGTGACGTTGCTCTCCTCCACACCTCCACGCCTCCACGCCTCCACGCCTGGCAAGGGTGGGCGGAACCAGGAATTTGCGCTGGCTGCCGCATTGGCCATCGAGGGCGAAGACAAGATGGCGCTGTTCAGCGCCGGCACCGACGGCACCGATGGGCCTACCGACGCGGCGGGAGCCATCGCTTTTGGCGATACAACCGCCCGGGCGGCAGCCTTGGATCTCGACGCGGCAGACTTCCTCTCCCGCCACGACTCCTACAACTTCTTTGCTCCCATGGAGGACCTCGTGATGACCGGTCCAACCGGAACCAACGTCATGGATGTGCGCTTGATTATCGTGCTGTAGAGCGGGAGAAGACTACCAGGTAAATTTGACCGATGCCTCGGTGGCGAAGCCGTCGGAGAGCTTGTTGCCCGACAGCATGTTCGGGCCTTCGGTGAGGAACTCCGGGTTCAGCATCAGGTCGATGACTACGTTGCCGAACAACATGCCCGCACCCAGGGTGAATTCGGAGACCACGTCGCTGGTGCTGGTGGTCTGGGCCTCTGTCTCGGTCGTGTCCAGTACCACCGACTGGCGGGAGCCGAATCGCAGCGACAACCAGGACGCCACTCTCGCGTCCACCGCGGCCCCGAAGAAGGGGGTGATCTGGGCGTTCTTGAGCGCGGTTTCTCCAGTATCTTCCAGATCAAAGGAGTGGAACCTCAAGCCCAGTCCCGGCAGCACAAAAACGTCTTCCAGCGGTTGGATGCTGAGGTCCGCACCAACCACGCCGCCCAGCCCGCTGAACTTGGCTTCGGGCGCGTTCTGAATCGGCTGGTTCCATTTGACCCCACCGCCTCCGGTCCCGAATGCGGCGTAGGGAATGAGTTTCTCTCCACCGGGGATGCCGAAAATGCCCCGGGCCAGCAGGTCGACCCCCCATTCAGTGTCTCCCTTGAGCCGGGTGACCATCCCCCCGTCCTGGTAGCGGTCGTCGGTGAACATCCCGACCTGGAATCCCAGCGCGAGGTCGAAGCTGTTCTGGCGGGCGAGGTCGAAGCCCAAACCGAATTTTCCCTCAATAATGGTGCCGCCACGTTCTTCTTTAAGGATCTCAGGGTTGGTGATTTTGTAGCTGTCGCCCCACACCGAAACCATAAAGCCCAACCGGGTCGAGCCTGCCCGCTGCCCCAGGGCGATGGTGCCCTGGTGATCGGCATTGTGAATGGCATTGGTGTCGCCCGCCAGGTCGGTGGAACTGATGTCGCTCTGAGTCCACCCCAGCGATTGTTGAAGCACGCTGTCCGAAACGGTGCGACTGAGGCTAGAACCGTAGAACGCAAGCACGGTGTTGGGTCCGAGGCTCAGGTGCAGTCCGAAACCTGCATTGGTGTCGAGATTGTTCGCGGTCGTGCCGGCAACCGCATGGCTGGGCGCCATTCCTGCATCTGCCCAAACCGTATTGGGAAACAACAGCAGCGTAGAGGGCAGGGATAACGCGTTGGTCTCATCAACCACAGTCCAGGCCTTCTCGGCTCCGCCCAGGGACTGGATGCGAGCGTCGGTGGCAAGAGCCACGGACGGTACCGCCAGCACCAGCGCCAGCGCCAGGCTTATCTTCCTCATATTGTCCTCCTAATGCTGTTCAAGGGAAGCCGTTGTCGGCCGCAAGAAGTCATAACATAGAAACGTGGGTCGGTCAACTGAGCCACCGTCCTTGTCGAGCCCCCAAGTTTTTCCTTGAAAACCGTTTCTTATTGTCTATAGTTGCGCGGCCTTTTTAAATGTATGGAGAGAGCCGATGACAGAACAACTCGTTTACAGATTCGCGACTGATAAGGCAGAGGGCAACGCCGGATTGAAGAACCTGCTGGGCGGCAAAGGGGCCAACCTGGCCGAGATGTGTGGCCTGGGTATCCCGGTGCCGGCCGGGTTCACCATCCCCACCACCGTCTGCACCCACTTTTATGCCAACGGCAACCAGTACCCGGAAGGGCTGAGGGCTCAGGTCGAGGATGCGTTGAAGTTCGTGGAAGTGGAAATGGACGCCGAATTCGGCTCTGCCGTCAATCCGCTTCTGCTGTCGGTGCGTTCCGGCGCCCGGGTTTCCATGCCCGGCATGATGGATACGGTGTTGAACCTGGGTCTTAACGATACCACGGTGCAGGGGCTCATCGAGAGCTCCGGGGACCCCCGCTTCGCCTACGACGCGTACCGCCGTTTCGTGCAGATGTATGGGGACGTGGTCATGGGCGTGAAGGCAGCCTCGGAAACCGACCACGACCCGTTCGAGTTGGAACTGCAGCGTCTGAAGGACGAGCGAGGCGTCAGCTCCGACGTCGACTTGCCGTGGGAGGACCTGCGGGCTCTGGTGGGGACGTTTAAAGCCATCGTCAAGGAGCAGGCCGGTAAGGACTTTCCGGACGATCCGATGGAGCAGCTCTGGGGATCCGTAGGCGCCGTGTTCGGCTCGTGGATGAACGAGCGCGCAGTCGTCTACCGCGACATGAACGATTTCGACCACGATTGGGGCACCGCGGTGAACGTGCAGGCCATGGTGTTCGGCAACATGGGCGTTGAGTGCGCCACCGGCGTGGGCTTCACGAGAGATTCGGGCACCGGCGAAAAACGTCCCAACGGGGAGTTCCTCATCAACGCCCAGGGCGAAGACGTAGTCGCCGGCATCCGGACGCCGTTGGAGCTTACTCTGGCCGACTCCCGCAAGCGGGCCGGCGAGATGGGCCTCTCCGAAGATAAGCGCCAGGTGGACTACCCTTCCCTCGAGGAATTCAACGCGGACGCGTACAACCAGCTCATGCAGATATACGAACGTCTCGAAAAGCACTACCGGGACATGCAGGACGTGGAGTTCACCATCCAGAAGGGCCGGCTCTACATGCTACAGACCCGGGTGGGCAAGCGTACCGGCTATGCCGCGGTCCGTATTGCTGTGGACATGGTTGACGAAGGGCTCATCGACGCGGCCGAGGCGGTGGTGCGAGTTTCCCCCGACCAGCTCGACCAGGTTCTCAAGCCGATTTTTCACGACGAAGAGAAGAAGAGCGCACTGGCCGCGGGCCGGCTTCTCGCACGTGGACTGCCCGCAGGCCCCGGCGCCACGTCCGGGCGGATCGTTTTCTCCGCGGCAGCCGCTGATAGAGCGGCCAGAGAGTGGGCCGATCCTCTGCTTCTCGTTCGCCACGAGACCTCCCCTGAAGACATCAAGGGGATGCGCCTGGCACAGGGCGTGCTCACTGCCCGCGGGGGCATGACCTCACACGCGGCCCTGGTGGGAAGGCAGATGGGTAAGGTTTGCGTGGTCGGTTGCGCCGACCTGGATATCGACTACGCTGCAGGGACCCTCGGCGTGGCAGGCAAGACCTACTCCGAGGGAGACTGGCTCTCGCTGGACGGCTTCGAAGGGCAGATTATCGAGGGGCGGCTGCGCACCATGGAGTCGGAAGCCCTCAACGCCACTCTGTCACAACGGGAGCCCCGGGACAACACGGATATCTATTATCACTACTCCAAGCTCATGGAATGGTGCGACGAGTTCAAGCGGCTGGGAGTAAGGACCAACGCTGACGAACCTGACGCGGCCGAATTTGCCCGTCTGAATGGTGCGATCGGTATAGGCCTGTGCCGCACCGAGCACATGTTCTTCAGCGGAGAGCGGATCAAGGCGGTCAGGGAGATGATTCTGGCCGACGATACCGAGGATCGGGAGGCTGCCCTGGCTAAACTGCTGCCCATGCAGCGGGCCGACTTCAAGGGGATCTTCACTGCCATGAGCGGATACCCGGTGACGGTTCGGACCCTCGATCCGCCGCTCCACGAGTTCCTCCCTCACGAAGACGACCAGATCGTGGAAATGGCCGAGGAAATGGGGGTTGGCGCCGATGTGGTGCGCCACAAGGTAAAGGCGCTTACCGAATCAAACCCCATGCTGGGGCATCGGGGCTGCCGGCTCGGCATCGTTTACCCCGAGATCACCCGCATGCAGGCACGAGCCGTTCTCGAGGCGGCTGTTGAAGCCCAGGCGGAAGGTGCGACCGTGCACCCTGAGATAATGATCCCGCTGGTGGGCAACGTCAACGAGTTGCGCCTTCAGAAGGAGGCGGTGCTCGAGGTCGCTGAACTGGTGTTCTCCGAGCGGGGAGCGCAGGTCGATTTTCTGGTGGGCACCATGATAGAGCTGCCCCGGGCTGCAGTGACCGCGGACAAGATTGCCGGGGAAGCGCAGTTCTTCTCTTTCGGTACCAACGACTTGACGCAGACTGCGTTGGGCATCTCCCGGGATGACGCGGCCAGTTTCTTGACCTACTATGCGGAACACAAGCTCATCGCAGCCGACCCGTTCGAGTCGCTGGACGCCGAAGGTGTTGGTGAACTCGTGCGCATCGCGGTGGAGAAAGGGCGCCAGACTCGCCCCGGTATCAAGCTGGGCATATGCGGCGAGCACGGCGGTGACCCGTCCTCCGTCCATTTCTTCCATTCGGTGGGCCTCGACTACGTGTCCTGCTCACCGCCGCGTGTACCGGTGGCGAGACTGGCTGCAGCCCAAGCCGCGCTGAAGAAGGTCTGAGCCAAAGGCTCTCCGGCCTCGCAGCCCATCGTTGCAAACCCGGGCCATGCCCACTATGATTATGTTGGGAAAGCCCCGCAGGGAACGGTGTGGTTCGATAATGGAACCAAAGAAACGATTGCTCGCCACAGTGCTGTCTTGTGTGGGCACCGGTTTCGTCATGGCGGCCATCGTCGCCTACCTTTACGAGGCGTCGGCGCCCGTTCTGGAAACACTCATAATCGTCGGGCTCGGTGCGTTGACCGTCGCGGCCGTGGCCTTCTTTGTCCATTTTCAGTTTTCCAGTCGCGTCGCGGACATGAGGACCACCCTCAGGCGGGTATCGGAAGGCAACTACGTCGTGAGGTGCGAAACGGGAGATGACGAAGTCGGAAGCCTGGGCAGCGGCATCAACGTACTGCTCCAGAAACTCACCGACCTCAACGTCAACGTTATTGACACCGACCGTGAGCTCCAGTGGACCCAGAAAGAGTTGAAGCTCAAAGCTGAGCTGGCCGAGCAGAGCAAGTTGCTGACTTCGGCCAACAGCCAACTCGAGGGCCGCCTGAGAGAGTTAAACGTGTTGTTCTCCTCCAGCCGGGCGTTAGGCTCCACCCTGGAACTGGCGCCGCTGTTCAGCTCCTTCTTCAAGGCGTCGGGCAAGTCGTTGGCCCTCGACCGCGCAGCCATGCTGGTCTTTGATGAACGAAAGGACGCCTTGAATGTGGTCACTACCCACGGTTTCGGCAGCCTGGATCAGCAGATCCAGGGGATGACGTTCCAGCGTGGCGAGGGTGTGTCGGGCACAGTCTTTGAGAAGAAGACCATGCTGTACCTGAGGAATCTCGAAAAAGATGACCGATTTATGCACTTTCGGGGGAAGTTGAGACTGACCGGTTCAGCCCTCATCATGCCGCTGCTCGCGGCTGACAGGTGCGTGGGTGTGATGCTGCTGAACAGAGCCACGGTGGATGGATTCACTTTTGACGATATTGGGCTTTTTCACGTCATCGCCAACCAGGTGGCCGGGGCGGTGGCCAACTCCCTGCTGTACCAGAAGACCCAGGACCTGGCCCGTCATGACGAGCTCACCGGCCTCTATAACCGGCGGGTTCTCGAAACCCGGCTCAACAACGAGTGGGACCGGGCCGGGCGTTTCGGCATTACCCTGGCTTGCATGATGATAGATGTGGACCACTTCAAGCAATTCAACGACGACTATGGCCACCTTATCGGCGACGAAGTGCTGGCGCACGTCGGGCAGGTCATCCAGAGCCAGGTACGTAAGGTGGACACCTTGGCCAGGTACGGCGGCGAGGAGTTCGCGGTGCTGTTGCCTCGCACCACCCGCAAAGAGGCGGTCGCAGTAGCGGAAAAACTGCGAGTCAGCGTGGCCACCATTCCCAAGGGAGTCAAGGAAGGAGTTGTCGGGCTGTCAGTCACCATAAGTGTCGGAGTGGCCTCCACCGAAGATGACCCCCGCTCCGCTAAGGAATTGCTGGATATGGCCGACCACGGCCTGCTCATGGCCAAGACCGCAGGGCGCAACCGGGTCATCGCCTATGGCGAGGCACCGCCTTTGCAGAGCACCGGACCCGATACGGAGAAAAGCCCGGGCCCCCGCATGGGCGGAGGTTCGACTACCGTCAGAACTGAGAGAGATCGTCAGTAAGCGAATTGCCTAGAGTTCATCCTTGAAGGAAGGGGCAGGCTTGAAGGTGACCGTCTTGGAAGCCTTGATGGTTATCGCTGTGCCCGTGCGAGGGTTGCGGCCCTTCCGGGACTTGCGCTTTTTTACGGTGAAAGTGCCGAACCCGGGGTACGAGAACCGGCCGTCCTTTTTGATGGCAGTGCCAAGGACGTCGAACATGGCGTTGACCAGTTCTCCCGTCTGCTTCTTGTTCAGGTCTGCCGGTGCGACGACGTGTAGTTTCTCGATCAGTTCCGCTTTAGTCATTTTGCATCCTCCAGTTTCCCTTGTCAGATTGATTGCGACGTTCGTAAATCACCCGTGAGAACAGTGTCAAACTATGGGGAGGACCGATGCCCTGTCAAGATAAAAAAATGCGGAAACCTATACACCTGTAGGTTTTCCCGGCTTATGGCTCCAGAACAGGCCGAAATATAGGCAATGAGATGGTGTTGGTGTGGTTATCCAGCGATCTGGGGGCTGGGAATTCCAGGAAATTCCAGGGAGGCGAGCGCGTGGTAGGTGATGATGTGAACGGCCGATGCCATGTTGAGGCTTCTGACCCCCGGGCGGATCGGAATGCGGAGGGTTTGCTCCTGAAAGCGTTCGAGCATCTCGTCGGGAAGGCCCACGCTCTCGGAGCCGAACACGTAGATGTCGTCCTCGGTGCAATCCAAGGCCGTGTACACAGTGCTGGCCTTTTTGGTCAACAGATAGAGAGGGCGATCTCCCAGAACGTTGAGGAGGGATTCGAAATCTCGGTGCACACCGAGGCAGACGTCGGGCCAATAGTCGAGGCCCGCCCGTTTCAAATACCTGTCATCCAAGGAGAAGCCCAGGGGACCAACCAGATGGAGTTTTACGCCCGTGGCCGCGCACATGCGTGCGATCGATCCGGTGTTCTGAGGAATTTCGGGTTGTACGAGGACTACCTCGATCATCTCTTCCTTGTCCTTGCCCCTAAGAGCTTCTAGAATCGCCACCACAAGTCGAAGTATGGATAGATGTTGATGGTTTCCTCGGTTGTCTTTCTGGCGGATTCCTCTGTCGACCCTCCGGTTGTCTCATCTGCCGTCTCTTCGTCGCCCTCTACGGCAACATCCTCGTAGCCGGTGCGGATGATGAACTCTCCCACCGACACGCCGATGCCCACCCGCATGCGCCCAAGCTGGCGCGCGAACGTCAGCGTGCCTGTGGGAATCGACGGATCCGATCCCGCCATCACTTTGCCGCGCAACTCGGCCAGCAGCAGGTTGCGACGTTTGACCACCAGGTTGGTCCCTACCCGGTAGTAGAATCCGGTCTGGTACGCACTTGCGGTATCTTCCCCGGGATCGATGTCCACGAGGTAGCCTGCTGCGGTATTGACTTGCAGGTCGTCGTTAATCAGTTGGGAGTACACCGCACCCAGTTGAAAGAACCCGGGATAGTGGTCTTTGCTTGCGTCCGATACCGACGACAGCGAAAGGAAGCTCTGCTGGTAGCCCGTCTCGAGAGCCGCGCCTGCCCTTCCTTCGAGCACGGCCAGCCTTCCCCATACGTTGGGCGTGAGCAGCAGGTGCAGCGCCGGGTGGGTGAACGCGGTAACCCGCTCGTGGAGGCCGTAGGCCAAGGGCGAAATGACGCCCACCATGGTCTCGCCTTTCTCCAGCACGCGGGAACTACCGTGGATCACTTCCTTAGCCCCTTCCCAGCCCGCGGCCCGGATTGGAAACAGGGCGAGCAAAACACACACTGCGGCGCTAAGCCGGGCGGCTCGAACTGCAGACGAAGGCCGATTTGCGTCACGATTCAAAGGTGACCTCAGTGTATGACAGGCTCCGATGGCTTTGCCTTGGGCAGTTTCACTTCGCCGAACCGTTGCTCGTACTTCTTCATGTTCTCCGTCAAGGCCAGCATGAATCGCTTGGCGTGGACCGGAGAGGTGACCACCCTGGACAGCACCTTGCCTCTGGGCTGCTGGGGCTGCATGAAGACAAAGTCCATCATGAACTCAGTTGGGGTGTGGTTCACCACCGCAAAATTGGCGTAAACTCCCTGAGCGATCTCATCGTCGATATGGAGTTGCAGGTTCATCCTACCGGTTTTTCCCGGTTTCTTCTTTCCGTCGTCCATTCCTAGGCCCTCCGCGAAGCGGTTGCACTATCTCGATTATAATGTAGCATGTATGGGCCGAACTGAAAAAAAAGGAGGGGAAGGGCTCATGTCAGAATACGTGATGGCCATAGACCAAGGGACAACCGGAACCACCGTGCTGCTCGTCGACCGGGACAGCAAGGTGATAGGCAAAGGCTACCGCGAGTTTCGCCAGATATTTCCTCAGGCTGGCTGGGTGGAGCACGACCCCAACGACATCTGGGAGAGCACGACGGTGGCCATCGGCGAGGCCCTCGAGTCCACCGGAGTTGATGCCGCGGCCATAGCCGCGATCGGAATAACCAACCAGCGTGAGACAACCGTTGTCTGGGAGCGCACAACGTTGCGTCCGGTGCAAAATGCCATTGTCTGGCAGTGCCGTCGCACCGCCGACATATGCGCCGGGCTGAAAGAGCGGGGCCTGGAGCCGGTTTTCCGGCGCAAAGCGGGGCTGGTGCTGGACCCATACTTCTCCGGCACCAAGCTGGCGTGGATATTCGCCAATAACCCGGAAGCGAGCGCGCTGGCGGACCAGGGGCGGCTGGCTTTCGGTACGGTAGACAGTTATCTCGTTGCCCGGCTTACCAGTGGGGACGAGCACGTTACAGATGTGTCCAACGCCTCGCGTACCCTCCTCATGGATCTTGAGACGATGGATTGGGACGAGGAGTTGATGGAGATCCTTGGAGTCCCGGCGAGTGTCTTGCCCCGAATCGTGGACAACTCCGGAACAGTGGGCAGGACTCGGGGGGTGCCCGGTCTGCCGGACGGAATCCCCATTGCGGGAATGGCGGGGGACCAACAGGCCGCGCTTTTTGGACAGGTCTGTTTTGGTGTTGGGGAAGGCAAGATCACCTTTGGGACCGGCGCATTCATGTTAGTGAACATCGGGGCCAAACCCGCCGCTTCAGAACACGGATTGTTGACTACCGTCGGCTGGCGCATCGGCGACGAGGCGGCTTACGCATTCGAGGGAAGCGCATTTATCGCCGGGGCCGCGGTGCAGTGGCTGCGGGATGGCCTGGGCCTCATTTCGAGCGCTCCGGAGGTCGAGGCTCTCGCCGCGTCGGTCCCTGACTCGGGAGGGGTGGTGTTTGTCCCTGCGCTTACCGGCTTGGGTGCACCCCATTGGCGCCCTTCCGCCAGGGGCGCTCTGCTGGGCGTCACCCGGGGCACGACCCGGGCCCATCTGGCCCGAGCAGTGCTGGACGGGATCGCTTTGCAGAACGGCGACATCATGCGTGCGATGGCCGAAGACCTGGGCGGCAGCCTTTCCACCGTGCGCGTGGACGGAGGCGCGGCTGCCAACGATCTGTTGATGCAGACCCAGGCGGACGTGCTGGGTACCACCATCCGCCGGCCACGGCAGTTGGAGACCACCGGTTTGGGCGCGGCGTTCCTCGCCGGCCTGGGGGTGGGGTATTGGACCGACACCCGCGACCTGGCCCGAGTTTGGCAGCTTGACCGTGAGTTCTCCCCCTCCGCCGATCGCTCTCGCATCGACGGTATGCTGGCGCTCTGGGCCGATGCAGTGGGCAAGGCATGAGCAGTTGCGGGAAAGATTGAAGGAATCCGGAAGGGGGCCGTCTTTGGGGGCATGTTTGATAACCTGCTTGCAGAGATTCGCATCTCTGATAAGATTTGGTTCCGGAGGAAGAAAATGAAAACCATTAAATATTTGGCCCTTTTGAGTTTGGTCATCGCAGCGGGGTTCTTTGCTGCCCCTTCCTGCGTGGTCGTCGAAAGTCCTTATGAACCCGTGTACGTGGAGTGCTGGGACGACTTTGATTGTCCGTACGACATGTACTGCACCACCGGCGACTACTGTCGCTATGTGGGCGGCTGCTACTCCGACGGAGACTGCCTGCCCGGTTACTTCTGCGCCATGGACGGCTCCTGCGTCCAGTACAATGAATGTAGCTACGATTGGGAATGCCAGGAGAGCATTGGTTACGGATATGTCTGCCACCAGGGCGCATGTACTCAGACCGAAGGATGTTACACCGACTACGATTGCCCCTACGGATTCTACTGCGACGCTTCCGGCTTCTGCCTCGAAACCCAGGTTGCCGATTGTTGGTACGATTCGGATTGCTGGAGCTCGTGCATGGACGACTTCGATTGCCCGGGCGCCACTTCGGTTTGTATGCCCAACGGCTTCTGCTCCAACTCCAACGCCTACTTCTGTGGTGCGGACGCCATGTGCCACTTCGGCGGTGATTGCCAGGATGACTACGAGTGCCCGTACGGCCAGTATTGTACGCCTGACAGTTTCTGTAAGGAGGCCACTTGCTTCGAGTTTGGCTGTGACCCCGGCTATATGTGCGCCACCGATGGCTCCTGCTACGCGGTGGTGGCCGAGTTCGACGATTGCTACTCAGACCATGACTGCCCCAACGATTTCTACTGTGCGTCTGATGGCAACTGCTACTCGCTCGGGTGCTACTCCGACATGGATTGCCCCAATGACTACTACTGCGGCTACGACGGCTACTGCTGGCCGTACATCACAGGGTGCATGGACGACTACGACTGCGGCGCCAACCAGGTTTGCCTCAACGGCACCTGCGCCGACGTCTACATTTGCATCGATGATAACGATTGCCCGTGGGGAGCCTACTGCGACAGTTGGGGTTACTGCGTCGCATTCTAGCTTCACCCCTTCCTGACTAGATTTCCAAGAGACATCTCACCATAGTTCCCGTAACGAGCGAATCCCTTCGTAGAGGTGCAAAGCCTGCCATCACCTGCTCTTTGCGGTCGGGCATCTTTTCCAGCAGGGTTTTCATGAGTGCTGCCCCCTGCTCGATACCTATCTCCGGATGATGCTGTACGCCCCAGATCGGTCCTTCTTGCCAGCGCACTACTGCGTTTTCACACATGCGGGACGCGCCCAGCCTCTCCCAATCCTCGGGCAGCGGCTGTACTTCGTCGAAATGGGCGGAGAAGACGTAGAAGGGCTCGGGCAGGCCGCCGATGATCGGGTCACTGCTTCTGTGGGGTCCGCAACCGGAGACCTCTACCCATCCGAATTCCGGCGCCGGGCATCGCCCTACGTTCGGTTTTCCGGAGATCGCCCGCACCACGAGTTGGTGGCCGAAGCAACTGGCGAGGACCGGCAGTTGTCGGTCGGCAAGCTGCCGCACTATTCGACACTCCTCGATGATCCAATCGTAGTCTTCCAGAATCGATGCTTCGCTGCCGGTGATTATGACGTGGCTCCAGCGGTCCAGTTGTTCCGGAAACTCACCAACAGGTGGTCGCACCGCGTCTACGGGGCAGTCCGCGTGCTGTCGCCAGTGCTCCACCGGGTTGTAGATTGTCTGATCAATGCTGTTGTCGATAATCAGCAAACGCTTGCCGTTCTTCATCTTCCTACTCCCCAAAAAAACAAATTCACGACGAGGCCGACGGTACCATCGAGCACAACCTCTGTACAGTCTCTTCGAACCGTTTGCCCGGCGGGGCCGAGGCTGGTATTCTATTCTGGCGCCCCTGGTTGTGCCGTGGGGCGGCGGCCGGCAAAGCTGCGCCGGACTGGAGGTCGTCGACGTGTTTATCCGTGTTAGTAGACAATTCCTCGGGTGGTCGGCTTTGCCGGTCGCGGCTGTGTTGCTGTTGTCGCTGCTCGGGACCGGCTGCGTCAGGTCCCGCTGCTATGGAGACCGGGATTGCAAGGACACCCAGTACTGCTCCGTAGGCGGCGAATGCGTTGCCAAATGTACGGGCGACCCCTCCTGCGGCGCGGGCAACTATTGCCATGCCTCCTCCGGCAGGTGCCTGGAAAAACAGTGCACCGCCGACGGGGACTGTGGCGAAGGGGGCCACTGCAAAGACTTCCTGTGTGTTGAATGCCTTGGCGATGAGCACTGCACGGGCGAGGAGACTTGCTACTTCAGTAAATGCGTTTCATCGCCTGCCGGCTGCGAGTGTGAATTGCCCCCGCCGTTTTGCGCGGAGGACCGAAACCCGCTTTCCGCGTACTCCTACGCCATCAACGGCAAGCCTTTCTGCCTTCCGGAGGATCTGGAGAACGGAGCGGTACTGTTCTTCGGATCGGTTGGGTGAGGCCATTGCAGGGCAAGGTTTGCCCTACTCGAAGCGATGCAGAAGGAGCTGGAAGCTAAAGGCGAAGACCCGCTGTTGTTGTTCATTCAACTGGATTCATTCGATGCGTCCGGAGACTTCGTTGAGTCGAAGATGGATGGCAGCAGTGTGCCGGTGTTGCAGGACACTACGGAAATCGACATTTGGGGAAAGTACAACTCGCTGTGGCCTGAGTTCGACACCATGTATTATCATATCGTCATTATAAACGCCTCAGGGTGCATTGCGGCCCACTTCGGCCCGGTGTCGGAGCCTGACTTGGAAGGCCCGGGCTCCCTGCCGTTGAAGCAAGCCTGGGAGGAGGCCCTTCATGCCGAGTGTTCGACCTATCAGGTGGAGCAGGAAGACGTGGTGGAGGCTGTGGAGGTGGCGCTAGAGCCGGTGGCCGACCTGGTGGAGCAGCCCGACGTAACGGAGGACACCGGCTTGCCGGACTTGCCCGATTACGTGGAAGAGCCGGACGATGTTCAGGTTGCCGACGAGACTTCCGTGGACATTATCGATGAGGAGATTTCCGTCGAGCCGGACACCGAGATATTCCAGCTCCAGGAGCTGTGCCAGATCGTTGCCGGGGAAGCTCTCCAGCCCGGCCAGCAGGTGCCCCACTTCTTGTGCCAGGACATGAACCCCAACTCCCCGGGGTTTGGAAATGCGGTCTCGGACCAGACGCTGAAGGGGGTTGTCTGGCTGGCCTACTACGGCTCGTGCACGTGAGGCTTCTGCCTGCAGCAGTTGGCTGCACTCGAAGAGTTCCTGGCCCAGCACGCCGAGTGGGAAGGGCAGGTCAAGGCGGTAATGATCAATCAGGGTGGGGCGGAATCGGGAGTAGAAGTGTGCGGCAACACCAGTTCCATTACGGTTGTGCAGGACGACACCGACGGTTCCATGTGGAACGGCCTGGGGAGTGAGTACAATGCGGTGACGGTGGTGGACCAAGCTGGGGTGCTGGTTCTGAAGGTTTCGGCGGTGGACTTCTCCGAGGCCTCGGAGCACCCCGCCGAGTTAACAGAAGCTGTGGATTCTCTGTTGAACTGAGAGTTGGGTGGCGTGGTGATGGCTATTCCTCGGGCAGGTCTTGTTGTTGTGCTGGCAGTTGTTTGGGCCCTTTGGGCCCCTTCTGTGGCCGCGGCTGAATTGCCGGGGGCCGAGACAGCCGATGACCCGGCTTCTCCCTACGGCCGTCTGGCCGCGGGAGAGGCCTACCTCCTCGAAGGGAACTACTTCTGGGCGGTGAAGGAGTTGGGGGCAGCCGTCGCGTTGTTCGAGGAAGGCGAGTTTCCCGCTTCTGAGCGCGCCAAGGCCGCGCTGCTGCTTTGCATGGCGCTGGTGAAGACCGGGCAGTGGGAAGACGCGGTTGATCTGTGCGCGCCGCCTGCTGATTCTCCGCCGGGACTTCTGCCCCTGTTCGACTACTATGGTGGTGTCGCCGCATTTCGCAGCGGAGACAGCAAGCGGGCCGCAGTCCGGCTTGGTACCGCGGGCAACCTGGTGAGCCCCGAATTTGCGTTGTCCAAAGCCCGTTTCGACCGGTTGGCCTACGGCAGCATAATCGGAGTGAGCCCCGGCCCCAGGGCGTCCCTCGGGACCGGCTTCTACTACGACACCAACGCGCTGATGGCCCCCGACGACCCGGCCGCGGTGGGCCTGCCCGAGGGCACCGACACTGCGTCCTGGCGCAGCGCGCTGTGGACATCGCTGGGTTATGTCCCCCGCAACTTCGGCCGCTACCAGGCCAACATCTCGGCGGACGCATATCGCAGTTTCAACACCAAGCCGCCAGCCGACGCGCTGGATGCTACCGACCTTTCGGGCGCCCTTTCGCTGGGCAGGTACAGCGTCAGCGAAGACTCGAGAAGTGCGTGGCAGGCGCGTTACAAGTATCGCCTCACTTTCCTTGACGGTGCGGCGGGCGACGGCCAGGAGTCGCCCACGGTGGAGGATGAGTTTTTCGCATTCATGGAAACACACTCCGCTTCACTGGGGCCCACCTGGTGGTCCAAGGCGGGCAACTCCCTCGCACTCCAGTACACCTTCTCCCATCAGCGGTTTGCAGAGTTGGTCCGCAACGGAATGTTGCACTCCCTGGCCACCGGCCAGGACCTTTCCGTAGCGACGGGGCTGCGCTTCAACTTCGGGCAGACGGTGGGGTTCATGGATTCCACCGCGGCTTACCGCCGTTGGATTGCGGGGCTGGGCACTACCGCTACCTATTCGCCGAATCAATCCTGGACCTTTGTCATGGGGTTGACCGGGCAGTATGAGAACTATTTCGACTCCGACGGCTATTTTGACCCGGCAGTGAGTCGGGCGGACTGGCTCTACCTGGGCAAGGCTGAGGTGTCTCGCAGCCTTTGGGGCGGGATTTCCGCAGGTATCTACGGCGGAACGTCGGGGAGAGTGTCGTCGGTGGACCTGCTTTCGTATAATAAATTCGAGGGCGGCTTGACCCTCAACTGGTCGAGCGAGGCGGTGCGATGAAGCTGTTGATCTCCATGGTTGTGGCCGTTACTTTTCTAGGCGCTGCGTGCAGCGCCCACGCCCCGGCTGTTGTTGATCCGGAAATCGTCCGGATCGTGAAGGCCGTTGGTCCGGTTGAGCCCACCGATGATGACGAATTGCGGGCTTACTCCCTCGCAGAATACCTGGGCATGGAGGCGGGCAAAGGCGTGTCGGGCGGCGGACTGGACCTGTCCGCTTCCTGCGGTTGCGCCGACGTCAGCGCAGCTTCGGGGCCATCAGGCGGCGGTCCAGCAAGTGGGCCGGACATCGGATACGTCAACCCAAGCAAATTGAACGTGAAAGTGATCTTCAAGTCCCGCTAGGCAAATCAATGTCATCGAGGAACGGTTCCAGCACCGCGGGTTCGTCCAGGCAGGCCAGCAGTTGCCCGCGCTGGGCAAAGGGCCGGGCTGCGACTATGCGGCGCGCCCGCTTGCGGCCTACGCCGGGGATGGCGGCCAGCGCCTTTTCCGGCAGAGAATTGACGTCGATGGGGTGGGGCAGGGCGGTAACCGAACGGAAGCCATGGCCCACGACGATGGCGTCGAGCACTTCGCCGGCCGGCACGGGCATAGGCAATCCTGTTAGAAGCGGGTACGACGCCAGTTGGCGGCCAAAGGTCACGTCCCCATCGTGGAACTCGGTAATAAGTTCCTTCAACATGGTGCCCACTGGAGCTACCTTCTCCAGCATGGGCCGTTCGATCTCCTCCGACACCTTGCGGCGCCAGCTCTTGTAGCGGCCCTTTTTCAGCTTCGGGGAGCGCCCGCCGGTAGCTTCGTGCAGTGGGGTGCCCGGAAACACCATCACCTGGCGCACGTTGATTCGCCTGACCAGCAGTCCGCGGTCGAGCAGTTGCATGAGGAACCGGTAGTTGTGGTCGTAGGTGGCGGTGGTTTCTCCCGGCAGTCCGAACAGCAGGTTCACTCCGGGCAAGAGCGCAGGCAGGCTGTTGCCGACCCGGTGGGCTCCTGCCCGATTGATTATTTCGATAGCCTTCAACGCGTCCGCGGTGGACGATTTGAGATTGTTTGCCGACTGCACCGCCGGATCCGCACTTTCCAATCCCATTGCCGCCACATCTCCCGGGGTGTTGTGAGCTGCGATAATCGATGCGATCTCTTCGCACTGGCCGGGGTAGGCGGCGACGAAGCCGGGGTTGACGTTGTCGATGTGCAGGGTTTTCAGCTCCGGAGCTGCAGACCGCAAGTCCCGGTAGAGCCGTTCGATGGCTGCAGGATCGGGCACTACCTCCCCGGTCTTGGCCCTGGTGCCGGGCCAGGAAAAGAAGTTGGGCTGTTTGCCGAGTCTGAAGTGCCTGACCCCGGCCGTGTGAAGTGCCTCGACTTCCGCAACGATGTCGTCGAGGCTGCGATACTCGGCTTGATGATACAGGCCTTCTGTGCAGAAAGAGCAGTGGACCGCGCGCTCACAGCCTCTTGCCGATTCGATTTCGGCGATTATGTGTGGGAAGCGGGGATGCGCGGCCGCGACTGCGGCTCCTTTTACCGCCCACCGGGCGAGGTCGGCGAATGACCGGTACCCGTGTCCCGGTTCGCGTCCTTCCAGCAACTCTTCCAGCGCGACCTCCAGGTCCCCTTGTGCAACCCGGGCGTCTGCAGGCAGCGACAGTCCCACCGCGGCAGTTCCGCCGGTGAGCGTGTAGCCGTGCCGGATCGGCCCGCCAATGAGCACCTGACCCGACGAGCGGCTCACCAGATTCGACAACTCGGTCAGGGTTATGGGGGTGCCTCCCCGATAGTGTCCCGGCACCGTGAGTCCGGCCACTACCACCAGCAGGGTTTCGCGGGGCAGCGAAGCGATGCGCTCCTTGATCTCCCGGCTCGCCCGCCACTGGTCTACCGTGAAGTAGTCAAACGGAACGTCATGACACGCCAACACCCCCGCCACGAGGCGGGGATAGGGCGAAAGATAGGGAGGAACGCCCAGTGCGGTGGGCTCGTCCACATATCCATCCAGTATGACGGCTTGTTTCAATTGCATAGTCTTATAATTACAGTTGCTCCTCTATTGAACCTCCGATATACTATGGCCCAGATTGTGCGCAATGGCAATCTGAGGTTTAGGAAATAGCGAGGGTGGTTGATGACGAAAACCGTGTTAGTTGGCAGCATTATCGCCATTGCCCTGTTGGCCTCATGCGACGATGTACCTGTACACGACGTGTCCAAGTCATTCGCGGTGGAGGTAAGTCAGCTGGGAGAGAATGAGGGAGCCATTGAGTTGGACTTCCTCTGGGTTGTTGATAACTCGGCGTCCATGTGCCAGGAGCAGTACGCACTGTCCCAGAGTTTCGACGTCTTTACCGAGCAGCTCAACACCTATCTCAATGTCGACATCCGGCTGGCCGTAACGACCACTGATGTGCCTGACCATATGGGTGCGTTTCAGAACCAGCCGGCGGAGACCTATCCGCCCGCTTGTGTCGAGGACAAGGTGTGGCCGTGTCTGGGCAATGAGGACTGCAAGAAGAAGTTTGGCGCAGGCTGGGAGTGCAAAGCCTACGCCGCCAACCAGATGTACAACAAGAACGGGTCTGTGAACTCCACCTGTATCTTCAAGTGCGGCAGCGACGCCGAATGTTGCGAGGAATTCTGCTTCACCGATGAGTGTGCGGCCAACGAGTCTTGCCTCGTGGACAAGTGCAAAGATGCGCCCAACGCAGATTGCACTTTCGATTGCCGTACTCCCGGCCAGGGCGACAGCGGCAACGGCTGTGTTCGTCCTCCGGCCACCACCGAATGCCCTGCCAACGTGCCGACGGTATTGTCCCTGGCCAACGCAGACCTGTTCAATTGCATCGCTTCGGTGCAGCCGCAGCAATCCTATGCGGCCAATATGGAGCAAGGTTTGAAGGGCGCCTGGATGGCCCTCGACCCCGACGGCCCGCAGAAGAAGCAGTCATCCGGCTTCCTGCGGGACAACGCCTACCTGGTCATCGTGTTCGTCACCGACGAAGATGATTGCAGCATCGACGACGACTTCTGCTCGCCCAACTGGGATTGCGAAACGGACGACGACTGTCCCCCCACCACTGACTGCAAGCTGGACAAACGGTTCTCCCAGCTCCAGGGCAAGGAGACGCGGCTCTGCTGCGGCAGCGTCAAGAAGGACTACTACAACATCTGCTCGTTGTTGGGCGAATACAAGGGCAAGGCGCACCATGATTGCGTATATGACCTGAGCTGCAAGGACTGCACCTCCGACGCGGACTGCGACTATGGCTGGTACTGCAAGCAGGGCAAGAAGTGCCGCCCCGACATCTTCAGCCTCACCAACATCGCGACCTATCAGGCGCCTCCCGGAACACCGATTTTCTCACTTACTCCAGTGGCTGAGTACTACTCCAAGTTCCGTTCCCTCAAGTCTGACCCGGCAAAAGTGCTCGTGGCTGCAATTACGGGAGACGGCGAGCCCCAGAAGAGCGACAAGAAGTCGCTCATTTCGGAAGACTGTCTCGCCGATGAGAAGCTGGCGAAATGCGTGGAGTACGCCGCTGTCCTCGAGAAGGACGACGTAGACTGCAACTCGAATCTCAGCGATCCGGAGTGCTCGAGTTTCCTTGCCGCCAAGCTTGATTGCGTCCGGGAATGCTACGTGGCGTCCAAGGGAGACAGCAAGAACTCCACCGTCGCCCGTAACACCTACATATGTGAGAGTAACTTCGGCAAGGCCGACTTCGGCGGCCGGTACGTCTCTCTCGCACAGATGTTCGGCCCCAACGGTGTAGTTTCGAACATCTGCTCCGAGGACGGGATTGCCCCGGCGTTGCAGACTATCGCCGAACTTATCATCAAGCGCGTGACGAAGATCTGCCTTCCCCTGCCGTTGAAGACCGGGGAGACTATCGTGGTCACCAAGACTCTCGTCGCTGATGATGGCACCGAGGAGCGCATTCGGCTCGCCGAGGGGGAGCTCCCGGAAGGCGATTACAAGTTCGAATTCCCCACGCAGGATTGCTGCTTCCCGGACGAAAAGACCAACGATTGCACCGGTACGTTGAAAGCGATTACGTTCAACGAGGTTCTCGAGCCCAACGCGGTGGTTGAAGTCAAATACCAGGCTCAGCTCTTGGCCGAGGAAGAAGAGTCGCTCTAAAACGTAGGCCCGTTCGAACTCAATCAGCACTTCCTATGGGGGCGCCCGTGACCGGCCCGTCGCGTTGCAGAATCGTACTTCTCTGGCACATGCACCAGCCTACCTATCGTTCCCCTCTGACGGGACGCTACGAGCTCCCGTGGGTGTTGCTGCATGCGATGCGGGACTATTACGACATGCCTGCCCTGGCAGCCGGCCACGAGGGGGTCCGCCCGGTGTTCAACCTGGTTCCCGGGATGGTCAAGCAGCTAATGGACTACGCCAGTGGGGAAGCTGTCGACGCATTCCTGCAGGTCGCGATGAAAGAGCCGGGTGAGTTGTCCCAAGAGGAGCGCCACTTCCTGCTGGACAACTTCTTCTCTGTACACCCAGAGACCATGGTCAAACCATATCCCAGATATGCGGAGTTGCTTGGCAAGAAGCTCGCATTCGCCGATCCGGCCGGCGCTGCCTCCGCGTTTGCCGACGCGGAGTTGAGGGACCTTCAGGTGTGGTTCTTCCTCACCTGGACCGGGCAGCGACTGCGGGAGGACCTGAGGGTGAGCCGGTTGTTCGCCAGGGGCCGGGATTTTACCGCGGATGACAAGCAGGAGTTGATGGCTGCCATCGTCGAATTGCTGAAGGGAATTGTGCCTCTTCACAAGACCTTGCTGGACGCGGGTTCCATCGATGTGAGTTGTTCCCCGCTGTACCACCCGATTCTGCCGTTGTTGGTTGACACCGGCTCGGCAAAGGAAGCGGTACCCGACATCGCCTTGCCCGAGAGTAGTTTTGCCTACCCCGTTGACGCTCAGAAGCAGGTTGAGGATGGGCTGGCGCTTATGTCCGGCCTCCTGCAGTCGCGGGTGAGGGGCATGTGGCCCTCCGAGGGGTCGGTGAGCACGCCGGTGCTGAAACTGATGAACGCCAACGGCGTTGAGTGGATTGCTACCGATGAGAAAATACTCTTCTCCAGCCTGCCGGAAGGGAGCGGGAACAGGCAGGAGTTGCTTTACACGCCCTGGCGATGTGGTGACACCGCGATCTTCTTTCGCGACCAGGTGCTCTCCGACCTGCCCGGGTTTGAGTACTCGCGCTGGGAACCGCAGGCTGCGGTGAGCCATTTCCTGGGCGAGATTCACAAGTCGGCAACTGCCAGCGGACTGTCGTCACCGGTGGTTACCATCGCCATGGACGGAGAAAACGCCTGGGAATACTACGTCCACGGCGGCATGAGATTCGTCGATCTGCTTTATTCCTCCCTGGCCGGCGATGACCGGTTTGAGGTGGTCTCGCCCGTGGACGTTCTGGAGTCTGCCACGGAACTACCCGAGCTAGAGCGTGTGGCTGCAGGTTCGTGGATCGGTGGAGACTTCACAACCTGGCTCGGGGATCCGGTGAAGAACCGGGCCTGGGAGCATCTGGGGCGGGCTCGCGCCGCGGTAGAAACCCACCTTCGCGACGAGAAGACGGAGCCGGCTGACCTCGCCGAGTTGACCGACCTGGTAATGCGGGCTGAGGCGTCGGACTGGTTCTGGTGGTTCGGAGAAGGGCACACTTCCCACCATGACGGAGTGTTCGACCGGTTGTTCCGCGACCACTTACAAGCCATATATCGCAAACTGGGGCAAACGCCGCCCCGCGATTTGGACCGCCCGGTCGCCCATACCGGTGTAGCCGGCCGTCGCTCAGAAGGGCCTGAGTGGCGCCACGATCCGGTGCAGAACCGGTGGGTGGTTGTCGCTGCGGGCCGCAGGAAGCGGCCTCAGGATTTTCAGCGCGCCGGGCGAACCGAGGGGTCGGCGGAGAGTTGCCCCTTCTGCGCGGGGCGGGAACAGGAGACACCGCCGCAGATCGCGACCTATAGCGACGTTGGACGTCAGGACGGGGCGAGCCGCTGGCTGGTGCGGGTAGTGGCCAACAAGTTTCCAGCTTTGCGGATTGAGGGAGATCTCGAACCGGGTGGCGGGGACCTGTTCCGCAGCATGCGCGGCGTGGGCGCTCATGAAGTGATCATAGAAACGCCGGAGCATCTCCAGAGCCTTTCGGAGTTGCCGCCGCAACACTTCGCACTCGTCTTGCGGGCTTACCGGGACAGAATTCTGGACTTGAGGCAGGACTTGAGGTTGAAGTACATCCTGGCCTTGAAGAACCGCGGTCGGGAATCTGGTGCGACGTTGAGCCATTCCCACTCGCAGATAATGGCTACGCCCATGATTCCCCGCACGGTAGCCACCGAGTTGGCATCTGCGGCCGAGTATTATCGCACCCGGAGTTGTTGTCTCTTCTGCGACCTCGCCGAAGCAGAAGTCGAGGCTGCGGCCCGGGTAGTCCTTAAGGATGAACGGTTCCTCACGTACTGTCCATACGCCTCCCGATTTCCCTGCGAGATGCGGCTGCAGCCGTTGAATCATCACCACGATTTCGCGCTGCAGGATGACGACGCGCTGCTGCAACTGGCGCACCACCTGGGCGAGGTGCTCCGGCGAATGGACAAGGCGCTCAAGGAACCGCCGTACAACCTCGTGCTGCACAATGCACCGGGCGGTGAGAGTGTGGACTCACACTGGCACTGGCATTTCGAGTTGTTGCCTCGATTCAGTATCCCCGCAGGGTTCGAGTGGGGAACCGGCAGTTTCGTCAATCCGGTGTCGCCCGAAGAAGCGGCGCGCCGTCTTCGCGAGTAGGAGTGAACAAAGTGAAGGGCACCAAGCTGACTTCCAAACAGTTGCAGAAGCGTTGCGATGCTTCGCAGTTTAAGTTCAAAACGACGGCGGAACTGGACGTCCTCGAAGGGGTTATCGAGCAGGAACGCGCGGTGCGGTCGCTGAAGACCGGCCTCAACATCGACAAGCGCAACTACAACGTTTTTGTGGCGGGCGCATCGGGAACCGGCCGTACCACCATCGTGCGCACCATAATCAAGGATGCGGCTGGCCGCCGGCCCACCCCGTCCGATTGGGCGCTGGTCTACAATTTCAGGGACCGGGAGCGGCCCTGTGCGCTGGAGTTTCCCCCGGGCAAGGGACGTAAGTTCGCAGCCGACATGGACTGGCTGGTCGATCACCTGAAGGAGGAACTGCCCCGGGCATTTCGCGAGCGGGACCACCAGGAAGAGGTGCAGCAGATCGTAAGCGGAAGTCTGGTCATGGAGCATGAGAACTTCGTCGAACTGTCGGAACAGGCAGCCAGCGTAGGCTTTTCTGTGAAGTCCACCAAGACGGGTCTGGTCACCGTGCCGCTAAAAGAGGAAAAGGCGCTGACCAACAAGGAATATGAGGCCCTGACTCCCGAAGAGAAGAAAGAGATCGAAGAGCGGCGGCGGCAGTTGGACCCGCATATCCACGACTTCGTGTCCAAGACCAGGGATATAGAGGCGGGCACTCAAGCGGGTATCAAGCGCAAGCAGGAGAGCCTGGCTCGCCAGGTTTGCAGCCGGCCGATCCGGCGTCTGAAACGACGCTATTCGAAGGTGAAGCGGGTCGGCGACTACCTTTCCGGGGTGAGGGACCATATCCTGGCCAATCTGGCCAGATTCGTGGCCGAACCGGAGGAAGGGGGCAACCCGGTTGTCGAAGCTGCGCTGCGGAGCTTTGTCGAATACAAAGTCAACGTCGTGGTGGACAACGGAGAGCTGGAAGGGGCGCCTCTGATTGTGGAGCCGAGACCCTCGTACTACAATCTGTTCGGCAAGGTCGAAAAGAAGGTGGAGAACGGGGTCTATTTCACCGACTTCACCATGGTGAAGGCGGGTTCGGTGCTTAGAGCCAACGGCGGCTATCTTCTCATCAACACCAATGATCTGTTCGCCTATCCCCTCGTGTGGGAGAATCTCAAGACTATCCTGCGTTATCGGGAGTCCACCATCGAGGACATGGGCGAGCACCTGGGGGTCCTTCCCACCTCCGGCATCCGCCCGGAGCCGATCCCGGTGAGCATGAAAATCGTGCTGATCGGTCCGGCCCACGTGTACGACCTGCTCTATCGCCACGACGAGGATTTCCGGAAGCTGTTTCAAGTGAAATCGGAATTTGATTTCGAGATGAAGCGGACGGCCGATTCGGTCGATCAGTACGCTCGTTTTGTTGCTACCACCTGCCGTAACGAGGGGTTGCGGCAGGTAACTGCCGACGGCGTTGCCGCCATTGTGGAATTCGGTTCGAGGCTTGTGGACTCCAAGGAGCGCGTGACTCTGCAATTCAACGAGATTTGCAACATGCTCATCGAGGCGGATTCGCTGGCCGGAGAGGATTCGGTTGACCTCATTACCAGGGGCCATCTGGCCGAGGCCCTCGCCCAACGGGAATATCGCCTCTCCTTGCTGGAGGAGAAGTTGCGCGAAGAGATCCTCGAGCACAGCATCTTCATTGCGGTCTCGGGCGACCGGGTAGGGGCTGTCAACGGCCTGGCCGTGTATGAGGTTGGGAACGCGCTGTTCGGAAAGCCGGCCCGGATCACCGCGGCCGTCTATGCAGGCAAAGCAGGAATCGTCAACGTGGAGCGCGAATCGAAGCTGTCGGGACGCATTCACTCCAAGGGGATACTTATCATCTCGGGGTATTTGGGAGCGACGTTCGGGCAGACCGAGCCGTTATCGGTCACGGTGAGCGTGTGCTTCGAGCAGTCGTACGGCCACATCGATGGCGATAGCGCCTCTATTGCGGAGTTGTCCGCAATCTTGTCGAGCCTCTCCGGAGTGCCGTTAAAGCAGGGGTTCGCAGTCACCGGCTCAGTGAACCAACAGGGCGATGTTCAGCCTGTGGGCGGAATCAACGAGAAGATCGAGGCGTGGTTTCAGCTTTGCCTCGAAGAAGGGCTGACCGGGGAACAGGGGGTGGTCATTCCCGCGGCCAACGTCCGCAACCTGATGCTGAAGGATGAAGTGGTCGCAGCGGTTGCAGATGGTCGTTTTGCCGTGCACACTGTTTCCAGAGTGGAAGAGGCTGTGGAGATACTCACCGGTCGTTCCGCGGGACAGGCCGGCCCCAAGGGCAGATATGGGCCCGAAGATTCGGTTTACGCATTGGCGCAAGAGACCCTTTGTCGATACGGAGAGGTGTTGCAGGGGGATGACTAGTCCAAGACTTACATCAATTCAACCAGGGCTTCAGTTTCACCGTCGATGAACCGCCGCAGGGCAGCACTCTGTTTGTCGTCCAGGTCCGTGAAGAGGATTCCGATACCTTCAGGGAGTGGATCGTCGTTCCCGGAGCATTGCCATTGCACGATGCCGCTCACGGACACTTCGGTCTTCTCTTCCGCCAGCTCCAGCACCAGGTCAGTTTCGGTGCCCAAGGGCAGGATGTCGTCGGTGGCAAGGAAGACTCCGCCTTCCGATAAGTTCAGCGCCATGCATTCGCGCAAGTCCGAAGCCGATTTCAGTACCGCCCTCACCTCCACCGGGACGCGAATGGAAGAACGACGCCCCTTGCGGCGGGTGACGCTCACCAGAGGAGGTTCACCAGCTTTCCGGCTGATAAACAGGTCCAGCAACTCCACCAGGTTCTCGTATTCCTCTTGCTCAACACTGGTCAAGCGCTCGCCGGCGCGTAGCCGACCTCTGAACGTCAGGTAGTCGCCAATCGCTGCTGACAGGTCTTTGAGAGCCAAGGCCCACCTCCCGACATCGGAACCGAATCATGTGCGGTCCCGAGTAGTTCACCGAAAATCCAACATATCTCCACTTCGAAGATAGCACATCCTCCGGCAGGCCGCAATCACGTGCGGATTTGGAGCTGGCGGCGAGCTGCTTCTCAACAAAAAAGCTTGTTTACCTCCTGTCGGGTCTGTATCGTGTGTTGGTTGATAACCCGCGTGTGCGTGATTGGGAGGGAAGTATGTTCAAGAGACTGATATTGGCGGTGTGTGCGTTGGCGTTGTTCGCCTGCGAGAATTCAGTAGATTTCGCGGCCAAGATGCCCGCCGGGGTGGAGAAGGCTTCGCCGAAGACGTCGGCGGTGAAGAACCCGGCGTTCCTACCGGCCCATAAGCTGCCCTGGGAGCACCGTATTCCGGGCAAGGCCGACAGTGCCACCGATTTCAGGGCGCTGCACCCGCAGTGGTACAATATCACCAAGCCCCCCACCGGAAATGTCCGTCCGATGAGGGAGTGGGAGCCGATGGTGGCCAACCTGATCGCCTACTCGAACTATCTCCCGGCTGATGCCCAGGTTTCGCAGACCCTGGTGGATACCGCGGCCGCGTCCGTGGAGATCGGTGAAATGTGGGTGATCGTCGAAGCTCCGGGTGCAAAGAGTGATTTCGAGAACAAGATGAAGCTGGCGGGGGTTTCCGATGCGGTAATGGCCGATCGCGTGAAGTACTTCGACATTGTGAATGACGCCATCTGGATGATCGACTACGGCCCGTTCCCCCTGGTTGATGAAGATGCCGGGACCGTCGCCTTCGCCGACTGGCGATACTATCATCCTCGAGTTCTGGATGATGCAATCCCCACCCGGTTGGGCAACGCCATAGGGGTGAACACCTATCGTTCGCCCTTCGATTTTGAGGGCGGCAACTTCCAGGCGGACGGCGATCAATACTGCTATTTTGGTGAACGTACCTACTACTACACCGGCATGAGCTTCGACGACGTGCACTGGGTGAATGAGAACTATTTCGGATGCAAGGAATCCGTGGTTCTAAAAGAGATCACCAACGACGGCACCGGCCACATTGACATGTTCTTCAAGTTGGGCGGCAAGCACGTGGCGTTCGTCGGCGACTACACTGTGGTCAAGGACTCCACCAACGATAAGCGTATGGATGACAATGCGGAACTGCTGGAGAGCCTGGAATATGACGACGGCTCCGGCGGCATAACCGTCTATCGTATCCCCATGCCCAACCCAAAGCAGAATGTTCCCCGTACCTTTATCAACTCGACCCTGTTCGTCAGCGCCGATGGTACGAAGAAGGCCAACCTGTGGCCCATCTACACCGTGGACAAGGATCTTGAGGCCGAGGCTTTGGCGGTGTGGGAGGAAGGGCTTCCCGACTGGGATCATGTGGGCATTATCAGTGATTCGATTTCGCTGCTTTCGGGCGCGGTACACTGTGTGACGAGAACCGTACCTGCCCTGCCCCTTGAGAAGTGGGTTGCGGACGGCGAGTGCGTGAACGGCGCGTGCGTGGGTGAAGAGGGTGCCTATTCCGGTGTCTGCCTGCCGCCCAGCGAAGACGTTCCCGGTTGCTGGGGACCGGCCTGGGAGTGCCTGTGCAACTACTGTGAGGCTGCCGGCTGTGCGATCCCGGCCACCTGTGGCGACGGCACCTGCGATGCGGGCGAGAACTGCTACTCCTGCGGCGCGGATTGTGGCTGTGAAGAGGGAACAATCTGCTCCTTCGCTTCTCAGTCGTGTTCCTCCAGCAACTGCGGCAACGGCACGTGCGACAAGGGTGAGAACTGCGAGTTGTGCGCTGCTGATTGCGGCTGCACAGGCGGTGCCACCTGCTCCTACGGTGTTTGCACTTCCGATGCTTGCGACGGCATCCAGTATGAAGGGTGTTGTGACGGCTCGACGATGGTCTACTGCGACGGCGGCAGCTTGGTCCTGAGCGACTGCGGCGGCGACGATTGCGGCTGGTTCAGCGAGCAGAACTGGTATGACTGCGGCGCCAACGGTGAGGACCCGTCGGGCGCGTTCCCGAGGGATTGCTACTCCTACGACTTCCCGCCCGGGTGCGCGGGTAAGGAGTGCGGCGACAACGGCGGCGGCTACTCCTGTGGCCAGTGCTCGGGCAAGGGAGTAGTGTGCCTGGAAGGCCTGTGCGTGGTTTGCGATGCGGAGGCCAACTGTGCGGGCAAGGAGTGCGGCGACGACGGTTGCGGCGGCGTGTGCGGAGAATGTGATGAAGGCGCCGAGTGTGCCGGCGGGATGTGCGGGTGCGTTCCCCTGTGCGAGGGGAAAGAGTGCGGCGACGATGGCTGCGGTGGTTCCTGCGGCGAGTGTGGCGAAGGGCTCTCGTGCTCCGACGTATTCATGTGCGTTGAAGACGTAGTGGTTGTCGAAGAAGACCCGACTGGAGACATTATCGCCGGAGACGCGGCTGCCGAAGAAGATATCGGCGGCGGCGGTGGCGGTGGTGGCGGCGGTGGTGGGGATGACTGCAGCGTATCGACTCGGGGCAATCCCATGAGCGTCATTATGCTGGCGCTCATGCTGCTCGGCCTGGCTGTACTCAGGAAGACTAGCGTTCCAGGTATCCGGTCATAGTAACCGACAGAAAGGTGGTGCTCGGCACTACCCTCACCTGCGTACCTGCCTCAAACAACAACCCGGATTGACTGCTCGAAAAGCACGAGTTGAACGCGTTAAAATTGTTGGAGCCGTCGTGCCCCCGGCCGCTGGCCAGGAAGGACGCCTTGAGCTCTGCGTCCTGGTACACGTACAGCCGTTGCGCCGCCCCGTTGCCCCACCAGAACGAGCACACATCGGTCACTACCAGCCGCTGCCCTTCGGGGACGCTGAAGAGCGTGACCGTGGTATTTGATGAATCCCAATCGTAGGACAGGGTGGTGAGCTGCCGGCTGTGCTCGGCATCATCCGCGGCTGCCGGTGCAGCCCAGTGGAGTGCGAGGAACGCAACCACCACAGCGGCCGTAAACAACGCGCCGGCAATAAAAGCAGTCTTGTGAATGCTATTCATCCGTTTCCTCCTGTTCCGCCGCCAGCTCAGCTTCCTTCTCAATAGTTGCCAGCACCGACTCGATAATTGTCTGGGCCCGATAGGCATCTTCCTGCCGAGTGATCACGAACCCGAATCCCCACTGGGGTTGGAACAGCCCGTCATAGGCTGTGTCCTTGGTTGACTGATGCAGTGCCGGAATGCCTTCCTGGTCGAGGATTCCCACCAGGAAATCTCCCTGCACCCTGTTTTGGCAGGTGTGCACTCTGGCCAGCGGCTTCCCGGAAAACGGAGCCAGTTCGCTCGCCTCGTAGCCGAAAATCGATTTCAGCTCGTCCAGCGTAAGTTCACCCAGCTTTTCAATCTCCCATTTCTTCTTTTCGTCGCTCATCTTTTCTCCCTAG